>JBCCLL010000009.1:0-95838 GCA_039026855.1 Pseudomonadota bacterium
CCGAGCTCGACACATCAACGCCCGCAACCGTCCCGCTGTCCACGTCCAGCGTCCCGCCGGACACATCGCTGGTGCCAGAGATCGTACCGCCAGCCACGTTCAGCGTGCCCGCAGACACCGTCACATCACCCGTGATTGTCCCGCCGGTCAGCGACGACGTCCCGGTCGAGCCCTGATCCAGGCTCGCCACCGTCCCGCCAGAGATATCCGCAACGCCAGACAGAGATGTATCAACAGTGCCGATATCACCGCCATCTACATCTAAAACTCCCCCGGACACAGAGGAGGCGCCTGTTAGCGTACCAGATGTCACCTGGACCGTACCACCTGTCACTGTCGTTGCGCCCTGGACAGTCGCACCGGAAACAAGGGTGGTGCCCGCGGTGTTGGTTAAGGTTGCTACGGTCCCGGATGACAGTGTCGCGTCATTTGCGCCATCGGCGGTGGCCTCGCTGACCACAAGGTCACCAAGATCGCCATTGGACAATGCCAGGACACCGTCTGTAACAGTTGTTGTCCCAGTGATCGTGCCAGCGACGGTCGACGTGCCACCGCTAATGTTTGCAGTGCCACCAATCGACCCACCCGAGTTGACATTTGTGGTCCCCGACTGGTTGTCAAGATTTCCTGTGACCGCGCCGGCAACTGTGACGAAACCGGAGCCTGTGTTTGATACATTACCCCCGACATTGCCGACAGACAGACCGCCCGCGCCAACCGCGTCGGCGTTGTTAACGATGTCGACCTGTATCGCAGCACTAGCATCGGCCTGCACGTCAATTGTGCCAGAAATGTCCAACGCATTTGGCGCGGCGCCGTCAACCACCACGAGACCGCCTGGCGTTGCATCTCCGTCGGTTACGGTCAAATCACCGACTGAGATCGGGGAGCCTTCGTTGACGGTGATCACAAGGTCAGTGTCTGCCAAAACAGCATTGTCGCCAGCGGCAAAGTCATTGCCCCCTGCGCCTGTCCAGTTGTCCGATCCGACAACCGTGTTCCAGTTCTGATCGGTATTTCCCGTGAAGGTTTGTGTGTCCTGAGCGTCTGCACTACCAGCAATGGTCAGCGCCACCCCAGTCGCAAGCACATACACCAGCTCTGTTGCCCGACCAAACCGGCAGTGTTTGCGCAGCGAACGCTGTCGGATACCAACGTTGCGGGTGAATTGCTTGGCTTCAAACATCTTGGTTTCCTTCAAGGCGCACGCAGAGCGATGCATGCACAAAAACTTCTGATTTCGTCGAAACGGAACTGTGCATGGTAACAAAAGCACCAAGGGCGCTGGCACAACGATGCGCCCGCGCAGCACGTGTCGGAAAAGAATTCATAAATTGAACCCCAAACATTCCTTCGAATCCCGTTGGTTGCAGTTTGAGCACTTTTTTGCCACCGGTTCAAATGTTCGACGCGCCCTGAGTCGCACTTGAGTCAAGGGGTGTGGCACAAACGCTTAGGTTGGCAACGACAGCATTTTGTTCGCAACCTGTCAGAACAAACGAGTGGGTCAGGCCCAGCGGTAAACCCTTGGAAAGTCGTGTATCGCTTGACCCCTCGCCCACATAATCGCAAAGTCTGAGCGTCGGATCCGGGCGGGGATGCGACAGCAAATTTTGGAGCCCAAGAAATAATGTCGCGTTTCAGCAAGGTCGCTTGGAAAGAGGGGCTTTTTATCAAGCCTCAGCATCTGCAACAGGCAGACCGATACATGGAGCGTACTGTCGCATCACGCACGGCGCATCTGACCCCGTTCCCATGGGGAATTGCAGAACTTGGCTTTGATCAGGGTCAGCTGCGCCAGGGGCGGCTTGAGCTTGAACAGGTGTCCGGAATTATGCCTGATGGCACTCCGTTTGATGCGCCGCATTCCAGCCCATTGCCGCGCGAAGTTGATGTGCCCGAAGACGCGGTCGGCAAGCTCATTTGGCTCACGTTGCCAAACCAGGCGCAAAACGATCGTGATGTCGGCATCGCCGATGACGCAAGCATGCGCTTTGTTCTGGCCGAAGAACAGGGCGTGGCCGACACCACCGCGGCGTCTCGCATCGAAGAAAGCGTTGAGATTGCCGTGCCACGTTTAGAATTGGTTCTGCGTGACAAGCCACGCGAAGGGTATCAGTGCATATGCTTAGGCCGGATAGCAGATGTAAGCGATGGTACGGTTGTCACGCTGGACCAAGCAGTGCCTCCGACCGGTCTTGTTCTGGGCGTACATCGCGCGTACGAGGGGTACCTCAAAGCAGTTACCGGCTCAGTTGAGGCGCGACTTGAAGTGTTAGAGCGTTATGCGGCGGACCCGACATCGGGCGGCGGTATGCAGGACAAAGATTACTTGATGCTGATGGTTTTGAACCGTGTATTGCCGGTCCTTCGGCATTTGCGCCGACTACCCTCAGTGCATCCCGAGCGACTTTATGAGGTGTTGGTTTCGCTGGCGGGAGAACTGACAACTTTCGAAGAGCGTGATCGCCGTGTCCGAGATTATGGGCGTTATCGGCACGACCAACCCAAAGAGACGTTTAAACCTCTGGTCGATGACATCCGTCGCTTGCTCAGCCGCGATGTTGGCCGTGCACTCCGTTTGACGTTGGACCAGCGGCGCGAAAACAGCTTTGCTGCGCTTGTCGACGACCCCAACCTCTTTGCTCAGGCAACGTTCATCATAGAGGTCGCCGCCGCTCTGCCGCTCACACAAATCCAGCAACAATTCCCGCAATTGTGTAAGGTGGGTCCATCAACGCGGATGAAAGAGATTATTGTGAACAATATGCCCGGCATTCCGCTCGTGCATACACCCAACCCGCCACCGCAGATCCGGGTGGTGGCAAACCATGTCTACTTTGTGGTGGACAAACAAAGCCCTTTGTGGCGCGATTTCTCTGTCGCACCGGCGATGGGGATGCATTTCGCAGGGGTTTGGCCTGGCCTCGAACTGGAGCTGTGGGCCATACCGGAGGAGCGCTAAGCTATGTCAGACGACGAAGAGCGCACTGTATTCGGGCAAAAGCTGCCGCCGCAGCCTGCGCGTCCTGCGCCGCCGCCGCCGCAGCCAGCACCGCCGCCACCCCAGGCCGCACCCCCGCACCAGCCCGCCGCACCACCGCCACCGCAGCAGCAGCCCGCGCCGCAGGGTGAAAACACGATCTTTGGCCAACGGATCCCTCCGCAGCAACCAACGCCACAGCCCCCGCGGCCGCAGCAACCTGCACCGCAGGCGCCACCTCCACAGGCCGCGCCGCCAGCAGGGCCGCCGCCGGGCGCCGAAGACACTTGGCTGGGCGGGCGTCTGACCCCATCTGCCGGCGCGCCAGTCGCACCGCCGCAGCAACCTTATCCGCCGCAGCAGCCCTATTATCCGCCGCCGACACCGGCGGCCCCACCGGTGGGCTATCCCGCGCCGCAGGCACCCTATCCCCCGCAGCAACCGCCAGCAGGTCACTATCCGCCAGCGTACCCAGACCCATACGCGCAGCCGCCGCAACCCGGGTACACTCCCGTAGCGCCAACGCCAGACGGCCAGTTCCCGGATGCGGCACATGCACAACGCGCGCCGCAGCCGCAACGCGCAGGACCCAAGATCGCCTTTACCGACGCACTGCGTGGTTCAGGGCTCGACGTGGGTTCGTCTTCGAACCCGATCATCGCTGCTGCGTCCGACCTGCTTGTTCTCCTGGGCCGTTTACGCACTGGCATGGTTGAGATGCAGGCGATCCCGCTGCGCGACCATGTGGTGCGAGAGATCTCTGGTTTTGTGCAGAAATGTCAGGAGGCGGGCGTCCCGCAAGATGACATCGACGTGTCACGCTATGCGCTGGCCGCGACCGCGGATGACATTGTGCAAACCATCCCCGGCAATGACCCGCAGTACTGGCAGCAATTTTCGATGGCCGCCGAATTGCTCGGGGATCGCACCGCCGGTATTGGTTTTTTTGCGCATCTCGAACAAGTCATCGCATTGCCCAACCAGCGTGCCAATGCGCTCGAGTTGATGCTGGTATGCCTTGCGCTGGGATTTGAAGGCAAATACCGCACCGAACCAAACGGGCAGGTGATGCTCAGCCGGCTACGCATGGAAGTCTACCAGCGGTTCCGCGCTGCCAATGACCGCCCGCCCGAAGAGCTCAGCCACAAATGGGTGCCCGTTCTGCTGGGTGGTCGCAGACAGCAAGGCAGCGTGCCGTTGTGGCTGGTCGGCGGCGTTGCTGCTGCCATGGTGCTCGCGCTTTTTGTCACGCTGTCCTGGCTTTTGTCGGGCGACGCCCAAGCTGCGCAAGACGACATTATCGGCCTGCATGCCAACCTCAGCGAGGTGGTCATAGAACGCCGCGAAGAGGTGATCGAATACGAAGCACCGCCAACAGGTCAGCTTGAGCGGATAGAAGGACGGCTCGCCGCCGAAATCGAAGCGGGAGAGGTCGAGGTCAACGAAAGCGGTGACTACATCGCGGTCCGACTACGCGAAGCACTGCGCTTTGGCTCTGGCTCTGCGGATTTGACCAACGACATCAGCGGTCTTGGCAAGCGCATTGCCGACGTCCTCGAAGCCGAGCCGGGCGGCATCATCATCGAAGGGCATTCCGACAATATCCCGCCGAGCGGTCGCGGCCGCTACAAAACCAACGAAGCGCTGAGCGAAGCGCGCGCCGAGACCGTCCGCGCCCTCGTTGAGCCGCATTTGACTGATCCCACCCGTATTTCGGTGCGCGGGGTTGGCCCGGCCAAACCGCTCGACACCGCCAACACAAAGGAAGCGCGCGCTAAAAACCGGCGCGTCGAAATCCTCCTGCAGAAGGAAGAACGACTGTGAGAGTTGTTCTGAAATGGCTCAACCCTATCAATTGGTGGGGTGTAAAATGGCTGCGCTGGATCATGATTGGTCTGGGCATCCTTTGTATTTGCGCAACGATCTGGTTCGGGCTGCCGATCTTTGGCGTGCCATGGTTGGCGTCGATCTGGTTCAGAGCATTGCTCATCGTGCTGATCCTGGCGCCGATCGCGGTCGTCAGCTTTCTGAACTATCGCAAACGCAAGCAGGCCGCATCCGAGCTTGAAGAATCGCTCATGGAACAGCCTGTCGGCGACGGCGCGATCTTGCATGACCGTATGAACGAGGCGTTGGGTAAACTGAAAAAATCAGGCGGCGCCACGTATCTTTACGATCTGCCCTGGTACATCATTATCGGCCCTCCCGGTGCCGGGAAAACCACCGCTCTGGTCCATTCAGGCCTCGAATTTCCGGGTACAGATGCAAGTGCAGTTGCGGGGTTTGGTGGCACCAAGAACTGCGATTTTTGGTTTTCAGAAGAAGCAGTGCTGATCGACACGGCAGGCCGTTATACCACGCAGGACAGTGACGCACGCGCCGACAAAATGAGCTGGCAGGCGTTCCTGGACCAGCTGAAAAAGGCGCGCACCAACCAGCCCATCAACGGCGTGATCCTCGCATTTTCATGCGAGGATATGATGACCGCGACGGATGACACCCTCGACACGCATGCGCTGGCCGTTCGAAAACGATTGGAAGAACTGCACGAGACGCTGCGCATCGACGTTCCGGTGTACGTGCTCTTCACCAAGGCGGACCTGATTTCGGGCTTCCGCGAGTTTTTCGGTCATTACAACGAAGAGCGGCGCAAGGCGGTGTGGGGCGTCACCTTCCAGACCAAGGACCGCAAAGAAGAAACCTATCGCTCGGTTGCATCTGAATTTGACAAGCTGATTTCCCGCCTGTCCGACGAAGTCACCGACCGCATGAACGAGGAACCGGACACCGTTGCCCGGATCGCCATGTTCGGCTTTCCCGGACAATTGGTTTTGCTGCAGCGGAACGTCTCCGACTTCTTGCGTCGCGTGTTCCAGAAGGGCACGGATCTGCACGCGATACTGCGTGGCTTTTATTTCACCTCTGGCACGCAAGAAGGCACGCCGATTGATCAGGTCTTGGGGGCAATGGCGGGCAGCGACAGTGGGTTCACACCCAATTTCATGTCCGGCAAAGGTCGCAGTTACTTCCTGCACGACCTTTTGAAATCGGTCATCTTCAAGGAACGTGACTGGGTTGGCTACGACTTCAAAGCGATGCGCCGGCGCGCGATTTTCCGCACCGGCGTTGTGGGATTGATCTCTGTCGCCGTGCTGGGTGCGTTTGGCCTATTTGGTTTCAGTTTTTGGCAAAATGCATCGCTCATCCGCGAGGCTGCGGCGGCCACTGACAGCTACGAAATTGAGGCGCAGGGGCTGCTGCGTCAAAATATCATCGACGACCCCAGCACGCGCCAAATCCTGCAATCTCTGGCGCTTGCGCGCGATATCCCCGCCGGTTGGGCCGATCCGCGTGAACAGCAATTTGCCGAACGTGTGGGCCTATCTCGCCGGTCATCAATCCGGTCCGCCGCACTGCAGTCTTATTCCGACAGCCTCGAACGGCTCTTGCGTCCGCGGATGATGCTTTATCTAGAAAACCGGTTGCCTCGACTTTTGACCGAAGGCAACACCGAAGAGGCCTATCGCGCGCTCAAGGTTTACATCCTTTTGGCCAAGGAACAGCCGGGCAAGTCCGACGATGTCGCGATCCAAGCCTATTTCGCAGAAGCGTGGGGGCCAGAATACTCGGAGCCGGGACTCGATGGTGAATATCGCGAGATCAACGAACATCTCGCGGCCATGCTCGAACTGGATGAGACAATTGAGCCCACACTCAAGCCCGACGCGGAATTGGTCGAACGCACGCAAAAGGAAATCGCGACACTCAGCCTCGCGCAGCAAGCTTATAGCTCAATCCTCAGTCAAGCAGCCACACTGCAACCATTTCGCCTGACAGATGAGCTGGCGGATGTGCAGGCTGACGTGGTATTCCGCACCACCGACGGCAAACCGCTCGAAAGTCTTGAGGTCCCCGGCCTGTTTACCTTCACCGGCTACTGGTCATTTTTTCAGGACGCCGTTGCAAACGCTGCAGAACGACTTGAAGAAGAGCGCTGGGTGTTGGGTAAACCCGGAGAAGGCGTAGATTACCAAGGCCAACTTTTGGGTCTAAACCGCGACCTGCACGCGTTCTATGCATCAGACTTTGCCGAAAAGTGGAATGGCATGCTGGGCCGCATCGAACTGGTGCCAATGTCTGCGGGCGCCCCGCAATTTCCTGGCCTTGCTGTAGCGTCGGCGCCTTTTGCATCCCCAATCCTCAAACTGGCAATCGCCGTTGACAGCGAAACGCGGCTGACCCGGTTTCTCGATGCGGTTGAGGGGATCGACAGCCCTGGCGAGTTAATCGCCTCTGGCGGCGATGTCGGCTCGCAAATGGCAGATGTCGGCTTCTCAGAGGCGCAACGACGTTCTGGCGCGATGCAAAAGATCTTTCTCAACCTACTTCGGGACAAGGCAAAATTCCAAGAGCGCGCGGTATCCAACGCCTCTGCCCCGTCGCAACGTCGTACCCTCGAAACAATCGAACGCCGTTTCGAAAAATGGCACGCCTTTGTGCGCGGCGCGAGCAATGCCCGGCCGGTGGATGTGATGCTGGCAGGCATGGGCGAATTACTGACAAACCGCCAATTGGCGGGCCGTGGCGGCAATACACTGCTTGATCAACGTGGCATGCAAGACGCGCTGAACACGTTGAGCCAAGGGGTGCCGTTTTACCCGGAGACGATTGTTGGTTTCGTCAACTCCATCGAATCCGAGTTCCTGACCATCACTGCCAACGCGTCAATGGGCGAACTGCAACGCGCACTCTCCGAGGAAGTGTCATCTTACTGCACGCAAAATGTATCGTCCGCGTTTCCATTTGCGGGGCGCGGCGCGCGGCATCTGTCTACCTCAGTCTTTGGGGAGTTCTTCGGCTATGGCGGAAGGATGCAGACGTTTTACGACACCTATCTGCGAGAGCACACACAGCGCGAAGCTGATGGCAGCATCGTTGCCCGTGAAGGCAGCCCATTGGGTGCACGCCTCAGCTCCGCGACACTGAGCCAGTTTGCTCGGGCTGAACGCATCAGACAGGCGTTCTTTGCACCCGATAGCTCGGCCCCATCGGTCAGCTTCGCCATTTCTATGGTGGCAGCATCACCTACGGTCGAAAGCACTAACATCAACATGAGTGGGCGCGAAGTTCAGCTTTTCCCGAACTCTTCGGGTGCCAGCTTTACCTGGCCAGATGATACGGCAGACATCACAGTTGTGCTCTTGCCGCAGGCGGAAAATGCAGACAACGGGCTGCGGTTTGGTGGCGGTCGCTGGTCGCTTTCCGAGTTTATTTCGCGCGGGCGAAACAAAACGACTGGCACGCGGGCAGACGTCACTTACCAGGTCGGTGGACGTTCGGTGACCCTGAGGCTTGAGTTTGACAGTATCGCCATCCCGTTCCTGATGCGCGAACTGTCTGACTTTTCCTGCCCTACAACAATCGAGTAAGACCCGTGACTGCGCCGACGACTGTGATCTATGGCAAGCATCCCGCATACGGTGATTTCCTCGCTCATGGCATGGAGCACGATTTACTCGCCCATTTCGACACTTGGCTGGAAGGGATCCTGCCGCCGCTCAAAAAGGGCCTTGGCGATGCGTGGGAGGCCGCATGGGCTGCTGCGCCGCCACTGAGTTTTTGGATGGGTCCGGACGTCATCGGAGCGCCGCTGATGGGATTGTTTTTGCCCTCGCAGGACAAAGTGGGGCGGCGTTTTCCGTTGATCTTTGGCCTAACTGGTATCGTCACGCCACCGCCACTGCATCCGGCCCATGACGAGGGGCCTTATCGCGTGCTGGCAGCGCATATCGCGCAGTTTGAAGTACCGAAAGAAGGGACGCGGGGGGTCACCACGCTGATCGAACAGTTCCAACCACCAGCGCTTCAGGGCGTAGAGTTTGAACCGGGGCAAGACGGCGCGCTTTGGGGTCATCGCGACGACGGGGACCTGCCGCGGCTCTTTGCCGACGCAATCGGTGCTGACGCGGACAAGGCGCAACTGGCCCGCACGCATTGGTGGCATGAGGCATTACCGACACGATCTGCGGGATGGTTGGGGGCAAATGGGCTTCCCGATCTAACCGGGATGCGCTGGCTGTTGACAGAACGTGGCCGCGAGGCGAGAGATTCTGGCAATGAGTGAGAGATCCGAACCCAGTTTCGCCTTTGAGACCGCGTCGTTGAGCGACGTCGGCTGTGTACGCAAGGTCAACGAAGACAGCTTTCTGGCATCGCCGGACAGCGGTTTGTGGCTGGTCGCCGATGGCATGGGCGGTCATGCGGCAGGTGACTATGCAAGCCAATCAATCGTCGGCGCGATGAGTACCGTTGGCGTGCCCGGAGGCGCGGTCGATCTGCGATCCAGGTTCATGGAAAGATTGACGTCGGCCAATCAGCGGATTTTGCAACACGCCGCGGACCTAGGCGGTGGCACCATTGGTTCGACGGTGGCGGCCTTGCTGGTCAGCCAAGGGCACTATGCAGGCATCTGGTCCGGAGACAGCCGGGTCTACCGGCTTCGCGGTGGTGTCTTGAGCCAAGTCACCCGTGATCACACTGAGGTGCAAGCACTGCTCGACGCCGGTTCTATTACCGCCGCCGAAGCCGAAGCATGGCCGCGCAAGAATGTGATCACCCGCGCCATTGGGGTCACCGCAGAACCGGAATGCGACATGGTGGAAGATGTTCTTAACGATAAGGACACTTTTCTACTATGCTCGGACGGGCTGACCGAGTATTTCCACGACGAAGAGCTTGAGCGCGTGATGATGCAGTTCAGCTCGAACCTCGACGCTCTTTGCCGTCATTTGGTTGACCGGGCTCTGGAACGCGGTGGCAAAGACAACGTGACGGTCATTGTGGTACGATGTCACCAGATCCCGCTACCCGAATTGGAGGCCGAAGGGGTCTTTCCTGAATTTGGGGGGTATCTGTGAGCACCGGAGACAATACCCAGCCGCCCAAGCGGCCCGAGGTGCCTGACGAGGACCAAGATCGCACGTTGATCGCGCCGATGCCTGTGGCTGAGCCGGCACCCGCTGCTGAACCCGAGCCAGAGGACGCTGATCGAACGATCATCGGCGGCGTCGCACCTGCTGCCCCTCTGCAATCCGAATCTGCCGCATCTGTTGATGACGGTGACAGAACAATAATCGGCGGCATTGGTGGCGAGCCTCAAACACCAGGTCCGAGTACAAGTTCGGAAAGCGGTTCGGGATCGACATATCGACCGTTTTCATCGGACGACGTCGCACAGCCAGAGCCGCAGCCCAGTCCAACAGCAACAGCGGCGGTGGCAGCGGTGGCGAGCGTTGCCCCCCCACCCTCGACCACCGCGCCCGACCTTGAAAATGACGACGGCTTGGAAGCGACGCAACTAACCACAGGTGGTGTTACCGGAACCGAAGCCAAGGAACCCATTAGCAACCTCGAACCTGGTGCAGTGATCAACAACATGTACCGGGTGGAAGAGCGGCTTGATCAGGGCGGCATGGGTCGCGTCTATCGCGGGGTTGAAATCGGCACCGGCGAAAGCGTTGCGATCAAAGTGATCCTACCGGAGATGGCCGAAGACATTCGGGTCGCACAAATGTTCCGGCGCGAAGCAAGGACACTTCGCCAGCTGCACCATGATGCGATCGTTCGCTATTTTGCCTATGTCCCGCCAGACGCAAATATGAACCTGCACGTGCTGGTGATGGGTTTCATCGAAGGAAACAAGCTCAGCGACAAGCTGAAAAATGATGGCCCATTGTCGCCGGATGATGTGTGCACCCTGTTCACCCGTCTGGCCGACGGGCTGGAACGCGCGCACAAGATTGGTGTCGTTCACCGCGACTTGTCCCCCGACAACGTGATGCTGGCCGACAATGATATCAACAAAGCTATCATAATCGATTTCGGCATCTCGCGTTCATCCAAGATCAAGGACGTGACAATCGGCAACGAATTCGCCGGCAAACTCAAATACGTGTCGCCCGAACAGCTCGGAGCCTATGGCGGTGAAGCCGAAGGGCCGAGCGATGTCTATTCGCTGGGGTTGTTGATCATCGCCTGTCTGCAGGGCAAAGCAGTCAACATGGGCGACAGCATTGTTGAGGCGGTGCAAAAACGCCAGGGCGTCCCAGATCTCAACGCGATGCCAGTCGCATTTCAGGCTCTGCTGCACAACATGTTGCAACCGGACCCAACCCAGCGTTTGCAATCCATGACGCAAGTGATCGACGGGCTTAAGGCGATCAGCGGCGACGAACCCACTGCAACCTCCGCAGGTCTGTACCAACGCACAATCGGAGCGACCAACCGCACCGTCGCGGGGTTGCAAGCCGCACCAACCGCACGGCAAGAGAGCTTTGTCACCAGCGTGCCCGCAGCGACATCGCCCGGCGATGGCACCGATGACAGCCCCGCGGTGGTCGAGAAGTCTGGCGGCGGCTTTGGCATTGTCACGGCTTTGGTCCTAATCGCGGCGGTCGCGGGTGGCGGTGGCTGGTATTACATGAATTCAACCGCCGCAGACGGTGACGGCGATGCGTCTGGCGAGGATCAGGGGCTTGCGCGCGTAGAAGGAAGCCGCGAAACCTACCTTGCTGAGGCAGTCCCAGAAGGCTGCACTTACGCCGCCCGCCGTGGACAAGGTCCAAACACGGGCATGATTGAAGGTTTTGCGGAGGACCCCACCACGCTAACCGGTGTGGGCGAAGGCTGGAGCCAACAGTTTGGAACCAACCCGGCGGTTGTCGATCGACTTGTCGGGCAATCGCAATGTGCCGCGCTGGAATTTGCGCGCACATTCCAGGGCACGTCAGGTGGTGCCATCGAAATGGCGTTGGACCAAAGCACAGTGTCGCGCGCAGATGGCGTGGTCGGTACGATCCATGGCAGCGCGGGGCGTGAAAATTGGCTTGCGCTTGTGGCGCCCAATGGCCGGGTATTTTCGCTAATGAGCCAGCTTGGCGATCCGATTGGCGAACAGCGGACATTCTCTTTCCGCCTGCCTTCGGCGCAACCGGGTACCTATGTGCTCATCGCGACAGCCTCGGACGAGGCGCTTGTACGCGCAGCAGCGATGCAAGACGGCACGGCGGCCTCTGAGATCCTGCCATTGATGACACGAGAACTGGCGGATGACGGTTTGGGCGCGGTCGACATCGGCGTCGTCGAAATCACCCGTTAACGCACGTCGAAGGTCGCCAGACCAAACAATGCGGTTTCAAGAACCTCTGCTGGCAGCGCGGCGAAAGCGTCCTGGGCCAGCAAGCCGATGCCGCCAGATAGGTCAATCGGCGCATCGGGGGAGCCAAGCACAACCAAAACTTGCCTTGTGTCGCGTGCCGGTCCGGACCGTGCCACGGGCGCATCTATAACAGGATCATTCCCATCCAGCGTCGTGAAACGCGCCAGATCCTGCACCACACCATTATCGTCAATCAGCACCAGCGTCAGAAACAGACCGCCCGACCCCAAAACCCGCGCCTGTAAGCTGTCGCCGCTGTTGAGCGTTGTGCTTTCCAGCGCCAACCCAATTCGGCTCGCAGGATATGCCGACGCCTGACGCACCGCGTCCAACACGGCACATTGACGTGGATCGAGGATCTCACGCGTTTGCGCCGGGTTAATATCGAGACCTTCAACTATGCGGGTCGCAAGTGTGTCGAGGTCACTGGGCGTGGCTCCGATAAATGAAACACCAACCCCGCCTCCTGCGGCGCGGCGTGGCAGCGCCAGGGTGCATTGCGGCGCAGGTGTTGCACGGATGCGCTGCAACAGTGCCCCAATCTGCAAGGCTGCCGGAGATGGATTTGCGATGGGGCGCGCAGCTGACGCGGCGGGGGCGGGTTCGGACGCTGCGTCGACGTCGGGCAAAAGCGCAATTTCTGGATCTGCGTCACTCTCTTGCGCTTCTTCTAGCTCGGGGGCCACTGGTTCTGGTTCAACCGGTTCCTCCTCGATTGGCAGCGCAACGGGTTCTACCGGTTCCGGCTCTGGCTCAATGACCGTCGGGTCGGGCAAAACCGTCTCAGGTTCGGGCAGGACAAGCGCGGCAATATCTTCTTCGACAATCTGGGGTTCCGGATCAATGACGTCTGGAACGACCACATCTGCGGCGAGTGCTGTGTCCGACGGTGCCGCCGGCGCAACAGATTCAGCAAGAGGATTGATCACAGTGTCATCGACGAGGCTCAGGTCATCAATGGTCAGATCATCCGGGTCGTCTTGGGGGATCGGGGTCAACGCCTCGGCAATCTGCGGCTCAGGCTCAGGCAGTGTTTCCTCAGGTTCGACCAGAATTTCGGGCTCTGGCTCAAGAAGAGGTTCCGGCTCGGGTTCGATCAGTGCCTCAGCTTCGGGTTCAACTTCTGGAACAAGCGGCTCTTCTTCCGGTTCGAGCAAAGCCAGTTCTTCTTCCTCGATAACCGGCTCTTCTTCGGGAATTATCTCTTCGGCTTGGGCGGTTTCAATTTCTTCGGGTTCAGCCTCAAGAACTTCTGGCTCGGCCTCCAAAGCTGTGTCGTCCGGTAGAAGTGCCTCCGCTTCCTCTTCGGCGAGCAGCTCGGCGTCATCGATCTCTTCCAATGACGCTGCATCGTCCTCAGCGGCGATGGCTACAGCGTCCTCCGGCACCTCCAACTCGGGTTCGAAATCCTCAAGCTCAATGATATCCGCGTCAATGATTTCCAGTGTGATCTCGTACTCTGGCTCCCGCACGGCTGGCGTCGTCGGTTCCGGAAGCATCGCCACAGAAGAGGTGAGCACCGCTGTCAACGCCAATCCGTGCAAAGCCGTGGACCCGGTAATCGAGGCGAACCATGCCTTACTGCTCACCGGTGCATATGGCAGGAAGCTCATTGCTCTGCCTCCACATCCTTGCGATGCACAGTCACGAGGCGAACTTGAACAGCAATCAGGTTTTCCGCGTCTATCAAATCAAACAGCGCGGCGGCATTTGCTTCTCTGTCGGCGAGAATGTGCAATATCGGATCGTCTATCAACGCTTCGGCAAGACCACCCTGTGGCACCGTTACCCCGTCCAGGGTCATGTCGCCCTCGGGTGAAACAGTCAGCAACGGCTTAGGCAGCAGATCAAGCGGCAGTTCGGTGGTATCAGGCAGCGTAACCGTGACTGTGGTCGAATTTGACAGCGAACCCGTCGTCAAAAAGAAGAAGATGAGCAACAGCACGATATTCACAATTGCCAGTGCACTGTCCATTCGGTGCGACGTCCGGCGAACGGCAAGACGGCTGCCACGGATCATTGGCTGCGGTTCCGGGCCAACTGGACCGCCTCCACTTCGGCACTGTCCAACGCCTCGAGCGCGGTGGCCACATCTTGCACGCGCGCCTCAGACCCAACGACGATGATCACCTGACCCGGGTCATCCTGACTGCCGATCGCCTCGGCCAGTGATGCCAATTGATCGATTTCAAAGACCTGACCGTTGGTTGTGGCGGTTCCGTTGCTCAGCTCCCAGATGGTCACGCCGCTGTCTTCGACCGCAGCGGGCGCGGGCACTTCGGCATTTTCATCCTCTGGCCCGACCGGTTCGTTCTGCGCCTCGCTTTCCTCAACCTCGTCGGGGGTCGTCTTCAAAGTGACAAGCGAATACGGTGTCAAGCTGGTGGAAAGCATGAAAAAGATCAGCAACTGAAACATCGCATCGGCAAGCGGTGTCAGCGCCACACGGTAACTGCGTGGCCGTTCGGGGAGGGGTTCGTAGGAAGAGCCCATGGCCCGCGATTTCCCCTAGCCGGTACCCGAATTCGGATCGACCCGGCCGTGAATGGCAGCGGACATGACCGCTTCCATCATGTTCCGTTCGCGGTCGATGCGACCTTCAAGGAAAGTGGCGATAAAGAATGCAACAAGTGCGATACCGAGACCTGCCGCAGTGGTGATCAGCGCGATGTAAATACCGGACGCAAGCGCGGTGGGGTCTACGGCGCCATCAGTGACAGCAAGTACCGAAAAAGCATCAATCATACCGACGACAGTCCCAAGCAGGCCGAGCATTGGCGCAGATTGTACCACCATGTCCAATGACCGCATGCGTTCACTCAGTGTGGCCAGTTCGACTATCGCGGTTTGGCGGCTCAGCTCTTCGGCATAGCTGGTATCTCCGGGGCGAGCTTGGATCCCCGAAAACACAGCCTGCAAGACGCGGCTGAGCACTGATTTGCGGCGCCCAGCCGTCCGAATGGCTTGTTCGACACGACCATTCAGCCAGTCATCAAGGATTTTTTCCGCCTCTTTCCGGCGCCCAACCCCAAGCTTCGCAAACTGACCGAGCTTAAAAAGTCCGATACTCAGCGCGAACAAAGACAGCACGGCGAGAAAACCGTAAATGACGTAAGACGCCAGCTGAAAGACTGTTATTTCCATTATTCAACACAACATTTTGCGCCCGAGTGGTGGGCTGTTGAGGCCTACAGGCCGAAAGCAATATCCGTGCGCGAGGTGACGGAGAGTTCACTTAGGCAGATATCACTATCGCTTGCACCGCCGCCAGCCACTTTGCACGCGGCGACGTCATTTACCACAATTTCAGAGAGTTCGGCACAGCCGCCTGGCAGATTGAACAGCAGGACGCGCCGCTTTCCGACGTCCAAGCTGCCCAGTGATAAGGCCAACAGGTTCTTGAACACACCTTCGGCATCAAAAAACGCAACCCGAAGGCTAATCTCGTCCAAAACCTCGTCCAACCCGTTGCGCGCGTAAAATACCACTTGGCATTTCCCGTCCTCGGTCGCAGTTGCTTTATTCAGTTCAAGTGAGATCTTGCCGGAGTCGTCTTGCGCGCGTGCGGTGCCCACAGACAACAAACTGACCGTCAGAGCAGCCATGAAAATATTGCGAAACATGATTGTTCTCCGATCGCCAATTGCCGTACCAACAGCGCAATTAGCGGCGGAAGGCCGGTTCAAGTCAACTAGAGAATTCTGTGGCGATCAGCGATAAACACCGATCACGTAATCTGGAGCAGACGCCGAACCGGACTGAAGGAATGACGGCGACTGCGCCACGATAACGGGCCTAAGTTTGGCGCGCTTTGACGGCCTTTGCGACCGATCGGTTGGCTCAATGTGGGCAACCTGCTGTTTACGAACCGTGGGTTTGGGTGCCACGACCCGCTGTGGAGCAGGAGTTGGAACGGTCATGTGTTGTGGAGGGATCAAATCATCGTCAACAGAAGGTGCCAAAACACTCGGATCAGCCGTAGTCGCAAATGGGGTCAAAACCAGCGGTTCGCTACCCACTGCAGCCGGTCCATTTGGCAGGCCATTTGGCGTAACTCTGGCAAGCGTGGGTACGGGCACGTAAGACGGCGCCACAAATCGGTTGGCTTTGACGGGCACCACTTTCGGCTCTGGCTCTGCCAGCCGGGCAATCTGCGGAGCAATGGCACTGTGCAACGACGCCAATGCAATTGCACCTGCGGCGGACGCGCCTACCAAAGATATAGATATGAGCAGCGTTTTGATCATCGTGGACGTGATATAACACGCGACATTGATGATTTCACCTGTCTATGATCAAGAGCAGACGACAAGTGCAGGATCTGGACAACACCCTTATGGGGGCAGGTAATTTTACTACATCTTATCAGTTACTTAGCGGACCAACCGCAAACCGGCGGTTGTGGCAGTTTTTCGCTTGCGCGGTTTTTTGCTTATGGATTGTAGCTAACCCCTCAACAGCGCGCGCAAATTTCCAATTTTGTAACCAAACTCTGGATGTCGTAAACGTCGCTATAGGCGCATACGATACTGATGCATGGGAAACCGCCGGTTGGTGGACCGTTGGTCCAAATCAGTGTGCTAACGTAATCGAAGATACCCTGACGTCGCGGTATATATACGTCTACGCGAGAGACGTCTTTAACGCATCGATGTTGCAAGGAACGACGACGATGTGCGTCGACCCTGGGGAATTTCGGATTCGAGGACGCGAAGACTGTTTGATCCGCGGGCACATATCTGCACAGTTTCACGAGGTCGACACGCGCAGATCTGAACGATGGACCTTCTTTCTGCGTGCAGGGTTGGAATAACTTGCTTCACAACACATGCGCCAACTATTGTGAGCGCGACGCGACATTCGGAACGGTGATCAGATTATGCGTGCCAAGCAGGTATTAGTTGTTTCAGCGCTGGCGGGACTGTTGAGCGGGTCGGCTTTCGCTCAGTCTTTTTCCGCGGAACCGATTGCGTTTGACCTGAGCGATGAGCTGGCTGATGGCAGCCCTGTTCTGATCGCAGCTTACGAGCCTACCCCCGATGCGCGCCCAAGCTTTGCGGGTGCGGGTTCTGATCGTTCCGCCGCGGTGACAAACGCCGGATTGCCAGCGCCGTCGATTATACTCGGCCGTGTCGAACCGGGCCGTGAAGCAGATTTTGGCATTGAAACGCTGCTGCCAGATACTGTTGCACAGTTGGGCTTTGCCTTTGACGACCTCGAAACGCGCGTTGCTATGCGCGACAGCGACCCGGATCTCTTTAGGCAGTTGCTTGAACAGGGCCACATTGACCCGCCCGCGGATCAGTTGAATGTCGCTTTGCAGACCGAACTCAAACGAATGAATTGCTACCGCTCGACCATCGACGGCCTTTGGGGACGCGGATCCGCTCGATCTGTCGGCGAATATTTTGGGGAACGGGCTGATGGCGCAAGCTGGCCTGACCAGCAACCCAGCATGCAGTTATTCCGCGCCATTATTGCCGTCCCAGATGTTGCGTGCGAAGCGCCGGTTGCGGCAGCGCCTGCGCGCACCACAACCACACGTTCTACGCAGCAGCGCACCACAACAACACGTCCAACGCCGGCACCAGCCCCTGCGCCTGCGCCGAAACCCGCCAACAAACCCAGGATTTCTGGCGGGGGCGGCATCGGCGTTTTCCGCTAACCGGCTGCGTGACCACGGCACGCCATGGCTGAAATCAAAATCGACCCCAGTTTTGCCGGCTCAGGCAAGGCGTGGAAGCGGCGCCGCCGCGCCAGATTGCTGCGTCGCATCGGTTTTTTTGTCGGCGGCACGGTTTTGATCGTCGGCGGTGGGCTGGTTTTCTGGTCGCTGAGATCAGGTGACGCCGATTTCACAAACAACGAAGCAGAAGGGGACAACCTGACTCTCGTTCAATCAGAGGGTGCGGCGGAAACAGGCATCGTTTTGGCCGCAGCCGCTGCGGAAGCATTCCTCGACATTCGCGGCGCGCCGATGATCATAAACCTTCCCGAAGGCTCAAGCCTCGGCGCGCGCACCGTACGGCTGGATCATCAGGTGCATCCACAACGGGCACGCAAAGGCGACGATGTCGCGATCATAGACGATGCTTTGTTTGATGCCACACAACGGGTGCAGCTGACCCTGCCGTCTTCCAGCGCAGACCTTGCTGCCTTTCAAGCACGTCGTGAGACCGCCATCGTCGACACAGCCACATTGCCCGCGGCCGACGCAGTTGAGGCCGGGTCGCAGGTTGTCGTCGACGACGACGAAGGCAGTTGGGGCGCGGTCGTGGGCAACGACGGCGGCGAGGTCCAAGTCTCTTATGTTGAGACAGTCATAGAAAACACCACAACGGAAGCGCTCAGCCTGTCCGCGAGAGAACGTGCACCGCTTTTTCGTGACAGCGTCACACGGCTGGAGAAGGACAGCGACCTTCAAACCGTGCTCACTGACAAGGGATTGGCAGGCGATGAGATCACCCGCGTGCTCAGCTATGTCACGCGTATGGCCGCTGAAATGGAATTGTCAGTTGAAACGCTCACCAACGTAGCCACCGGCGGTCTAATTGCCTTGCGGAAAGAGCCAGACCGGATCGGAGCCCAACTGCTGCAGATGTCGATCTATGCGCCAGACCGCTACCTCGTCACCGTGGCGCAACCGGGACCGGGACGATTTGAGCGCAGCGCAGATCCTTGGTTTGAACGCAACCTGTTGCGCAAGGCCGATATCGCTGTGCGCAATCGCGGCGGGCAGGGCCAGGTCAAGCTCAAGGACGCGATCTATTCTACTGCGTTGCGCAACGGAATGTCGTCTGAACTCGTGGGCGAGTTGATGGTGATGCTCAGCAGGGTCCAAGACCTGGATCGGATCGCGTCTGAAGGGGACCGACTGCGCCTGATCCTAAGCAATGATGGCATCGGCGTCGCGCCTGCGGGACAGATCCTTTATGTGGCGTTGAGTGGGCCAACAGCGGAGTTTGAGTGTTTTGTGGTGCGCCCAAACAACAGCACATCGCCCTTCGGCTGTTTTGATCCAAACGCAATCGGGGGCGGCGGGGGCACCGGGCTTGGTGGCAGCAACTTTGTCATTCCGGTATCGGGCACAAAAACATCGGGCTTTGGCCCGCGCCATCACCCGATCCTGAACCGGACCGTAAACCATAACGGCGTTGATTGGGCCGCACCCACTGGCACCCCGGTGCGGGCCACAGCGGGAGGCAAAGTCTCGCGTGCAAATTTCTCTTCCAGCTATGGCAACATCGTCTACATCGACCATCCCGGCGGCGCACACAGCCGGTATGCCCACCTTGATGCATTTAGCGAAGGGATCACGCTAGGCTCTGAGGTGCAGCCGGGGCAAGTGATCGGCTATGTTGGCACCACAGGGCGATCCACAGGTCCGCATCTGCATTTCGAATTGCACCTTGGCGGCAGCCCGGTTGATCCGCTGGCGCTGAGGGGAGTGGCCGTGGCAGGTAGCGGTGCTTCTGGTGCTGTCGAAGCGCTCGTTAATCAAATCATTCGCGTTGAAAGTGCCGGCGACGCGCGCGCCAAAAACACGCGATCCACGGCAACAGGTCTGGGTCAGTTTATCGAAAGCACATGGCTGCGTATGATGCGCACGTACCGGCCAGACCTTGTCGCCTCGCTGAACCGGGCAGAATTGCTCGATTTGCGTTTCGATCCGGCGCTCAGCCGTGCCATGGTGACCAACCTTGCCCGAGAAAACGAGGCGTTCTTGCGTTCAAAAGGCCATGCGATATCGCCCGGCAGGCTCTACCTTGCGCACTTCCTCGGACCGTCAGGCGCCGATGTTGCGTTGCGCGCCGATCCTAATGCAACGGTTCTCGACGTTATGGGTGCAGGCGTTGTCAATGCTAACCCCTTCCTCAAGGGCAAGACGATCGTCTGGATGACCGATTGGTCCGATCGTAAAATGAACCGCGTCGGTAGGGGCTCTACCGCAATCGCGGTAACCAACGCGCCCACAGCCCCCGCCGTTACGCCTGCAGAGGTGAAACGGTACAAGGAAGGGATTAGCAAACTGCTCGAAACCCTGTGACACGTGCCTTAATCGAGGCACGCGCCAGGCGGAGTGTTTTTATGGATTGTATATGCTGCCGTGCGGCCGCGGTTTGAGCGTCTGCGCCCATTTCCAGGCCGAGGCGCGGGTCTCCAGTGCCTCAATCGTTTTGCCGGTCATGTCGACCTTGGTGTCCGGTATCTTGAAGCCGACAACGCTTTTTTGGAAATCCCACAGCGCTGCTAAAGTACGTGCACCGACTCTGCCCGTCACCTTGAGCTTGTGGCGGCCTTTGGCCAACTCATTCAATCGCTCCTGAACAAGACGTACGTCAAATGGAATATTGCGCCCGCGCCGACCCACGGAGCTGTGCAATTTCAGGGGTCGTGTACTCATAGTTTTTTCCTCAAAATAAATCTCTGTGATACCGACGTAGACAGCGTCGGACCCGAGTTGAAGGATTTATTCGGTATTGTTTTTCAATGGGTCGAAACACGCCGAAACTGGCAAAAACAGGCGGTTTTTTTAGGCCATTTCGCGCTGCGTCAGGATTTCCTTACTCGACTTTCGTTCGTCTTTTTGGCCGCTGCAGCTCTGTATTTTCCGCTTTGGCTGCGGGGAAAAAAGTTGCTGATCTGCTGATTATCCGCAGGGCAATTTGCCTGGATGATGTTGTGGGTGCAGGGCCCATAAAAACGGCTGAGCAAGCATCTGACTCAGGGACTTGCACGCAACTTTCACTGCGACGACCTTTGCCGCACGACTTCGTCAGACTTGCTCACTTGATTGCGTGCCTCATCGACACGAGATTGCGTTTCGCGTGGATGAATTGAGGTTAGTACCACCACTTTTTAAGAATAAAAAGAGATACCGTGCGAATAGATCTGCAGAGAAATTCTCTTTCCGATGCTTATGAAGTTCAGAGCCTTCAAAGCAATTGATAAGCGCCACGCAGCTTCCGGAGAATGAACCTGCGTGCCGATCATTAATCGATTTAATTGATTTGGTTTGTGAGTGTCGCCAACGTCGATTGCTACGACGAGGGTCGCATCGCAAGCTAGTGTTGCGCCGGCCTAGCTTTTCCTACTCAAAACTGTAACCGAACCCGTCTGCACCGTGGGTCACTACGACTTTGTCGAATTCGTCGCCCGCCACCATGCGCTCCAGCACTTTGCGCGACATTTCCGGCAGGATGGAATTGGTGATGATGTTGTCGATCATACGGCCCCCGCTGTCGGGATCTTTGCACTGCTCGGTAATGTGATCCAACACGTCGTCGCCATAGACCATCTCAGCATTGTGAGACGCTTTCACGCGCTTGGCCACGGACCGCAGCTTTAGCTTTGTGATATCCGCAAGCGCTGCTTTGCCAAGCGGGAAATACGGGATCGACACGATACGGCCCAGCAATGCTGGCGGGAAAACGTCCAGTTGGAACGGCTTGAGCGCTGCGGACAATTCGTCCACATCCGGCTCTGTATTTCCGCCTTCCGCCATCTCCATGATGACGTCTGTGCCGACATTGGATGTCAGCAAGATTAGGCAATTCTTGAAATTGATCGGCCGCCCGTTGCCATCCTCCATGATGCCTTTGTCGAACACCTGAAAAAACAGCTCGTGAATGTCGGGGTGCGCCTTTTCGATCTCGTCTAGCAACACGACGGAGTATGGCTTGCGCCGCACCGCTTCGGTCAGGCGGCCACCTTCGCCGTACCCAACATAGCCCGGAGGCGCCCCTTTGAGCAGGGAGACCGAGTGCGCCTCTTGGAACTCTGACATGTTGATGGTGATGATGTTCTGCTCACCACCGTAAAGCGTTTCAGCCAAGGCAAGCGCGGTTTCTGTTTTACCAACACCCGACGGGCCGCACAGCATGAAGACGCCGATGGGTTTTTCAGGGTTGGCCAGCCCTGCGCGGCTGGTTTCGATCCGTTTGGCAATGGTGCGCAGGCCGTGGTCCTGCCCGATCACGCGCTCTTGCAAGCGGTCTGCGAGGGTCAGAACCGCGGCCAATTCGTCCTGCACCATGCGACCGGCGGGAATACCCGTCCAATCCGAGATCACCGTCGCAACAGATTGCGCGTCGACATGGGCATAGACCATGCGATCGTCGGGGTTACCCCCTTCCAATTCGGCCATCTTCGCGGCCAGCTCGGCATGGGCGGCATCTGGATCGCTGGCTGGAGCAACCTCCGCGTCGGCTTCCTCATCGGGGCGGGCATCGGCACCTTTGGCCTCTGCAATGCTTTTGCGCAGGTCCAATATGCTGTCGACCATATCTTTTTCGGCTGCGTATTTGGCCTCGTACTCGGCCAATTCGGCTTCCAGCTTGGTCTTTTCTTCGGCGGCTTCGGTCAAACGCTCTTCGTTGGTTGAACCCAATTCGCGCTCAGCCTCTTTCGAGGCGATCTCGGTCTCAAGGGCGCGGATGGCTTGTTGCAGATCACCGATACGCGCAGGCGTCGACGCCTGGGACACTGCGACGCGCGCGCACGCCGTATCGAGAAGCGACACCGCCTTGTCCGGCAGCTGCCGCGCGGGGATATAGCGCGCCGACAGCGACACCGCCGCAACAATCGCCTCGTCAGAGATGCGAACGCCGTGATGCGCCTCCATCGGGTCGAGGATCCCGCGGAGCATAAAGCAGCACCGTTCGACATCCGGCTCATCCACATTAACCGGTTGGAACCGCCGGGTCAGCGCCGGGTCTTTCTCAAAATAATTGCGGTATTCCGACCAGGTGGTCGCCGCAATGGTGCGCAACGTGCCGCGCGCCAGCGCTGGTTTCAGAAGGTTGGCCGCATCGCCGGTGCCCGCTGCACCACCAGCCCCGATGAGGGTGTGCGCCTCGTCAATGAACAGGATGATCGGCGTGGGCGAGGATTGCACCTCATCAATCACGGATTTCAAACGCTGCTCAAACTCGCCTTTCATCGACGCACCAGCCTGCATAGACTGGATATCCAGTTCGTAAAGCTTGGTGCCTTGCAACAGCGGCGGCACGTCATCCGCGGCGAGGCGTTGGGCGAACCCTTCGACCACGGCCGTTTTGCCCACCCCGGCCTCACCGGTGAGGATTGGGTTGTTTTGGCGGCGGCGCAACAGCACATCGACGATCTGCCGGATTTCGTCGTCGCGGCCCACGATGGGGTCCATCGTGGCTGCGGCGGCTGTCATGTCCTTGGCAAACCGGCCCAGCGCGGTCGAAGCGCCGGGCCCCTCTTCGCCCACCGCCGATGGTCCGGCCGACAGGCCAGAGCCGTCCATCGGGCGCATGTCTTCTTCTTCGCTGTCGGCAAAGAGGCTTGTGGCCTCCTTGGCCAGCTGGTCTGCCGACAAGCTGCCCAACGTCGGCGAAAGCCGCTCTAGCACCCGCTTTTGTTCGGACGATGACAGCAGCGCCACCAATGCATGACCCGAACGCACTTGGACCTCACCAAAGAGCAAGGTGGCGTAAACCCACCCGTTTTTCAGCATCTGCGCCATGCTGTCGGAAATGGCAGGGATCTCGGTCACGTTTTTGTCGAGCTTGCCCAGGGCCGCCGTCAGGTCACGCAGCACATCCGCGCGGTCCAGCTTGAGCTCACCTAACATCACCGAGATGTCGGACTGGTTGTTCGACACGATGTGATACAGCCAGTGCAGCACGTCCACGTGCCGATGCCCTTCGCCCCGCGACAGGCTCATCGCCTGGATAAAAGCGTCATACCCGGTGCGGTTGAGTTTGCCCGCGTATTTCTCGACCTGAATCTCTGCAACCATGTCCAATCCCCCTTAAGCTATTTCCATAGAAATCTTGTATTGTGTTGCGCGGACCAATGCGTCCGTCTTGTCCGCACTCTGACCCATGGGCATGGCGCTGGTCCAGCCCAACTCAGTTGTTTGCCCCAGCCGCGCCGGTGCGATTTCTGACCGAGGCAGCCAAAGTGCGACGTCAATCTCGAAAAACGCGCCCAGATAACCAATAACAAGATCCTTGAGCTCTGCCTGGCGCGCGCGACCGGGCAGAAAGCTCCGGTATTCGGCCAAGCTGTCACATTCGACGTGGAGAATGATCTTTTCGCTGATGCTGGGCGCGCGTTGACCGACGCGAAGATCGCGACCTAGCCCCATGCCCTGCATCCCCATGCGCGAGCGGTCTTCGGGGGCAAATTCGAGCCATGAGGTCACAAACTCTTCGACGCGGACCGTCACGCCAAAATGCGCGTGCAACATCTGCCGCAGACGCGCCGGGCTGCGCACGCGGTCCATGCCCAATGCGGTGTATCGCAGACGCACGATGTCATCGACAGGCGACAACCCACGATAAGAGCCGTGCGCATCCCCCGTCAGCGCGCGCAGAAAGCCAGGGAAATCGCCGCTGCCAGGGTGATCAAATTGCGTGATCGGGCGCGCATCGCTCCAAGAGCGGTAAAAGAGCTGCTGAAATCGCGCCACAAACATGTCGGCAAAACGGACAAAGGCATTGTCGCCATTGAGTTGCCAGCGCGATACCTCACGGCTGGTTGCCTGTGGCAACGGACCAAATGGGCCAAAAAACCCAAGAAACCTTGGCCGCACCTTTGGCGGTTTGGCAGCCATATCTATTTCACTGAGCTCTTCGTAGGCAAAACCAGTGAAAGGGTCCTGCCCGGTGTCCACCACCTCTTCACCAAGCCTGCGGCTTTTGCCTATGCGTGGTTTTTTGCCCGCTCGACGTTCCAGCACGCGCATGGCTTGCAAAAACCCCCACTTCTCGCGCTGCTGGGCGTGTTCGGCATCGGTCTTGATATTCACAGAAGCGGCCCAGATCCGCCGCGCGGCGGCCAACGTTTAAGAAGCTTGCCCTTAGCGTTCACCACAACAGTCTGCGTAAATGTGTTCACAGCGGCATAATCGGCCATAAACCTGTCCAAGGCGGCACTGACCAGCACAATCATCGACGCATCCATCAGGTCTTCGTCAAAGCGCAGCGTGACCTCCATCCCGCGGGCGGGGTGAAATCCGTCGGGCCGTTTGATGGTCCGGGTCCGCGGGGTGGCGGTCACTTCGATCAGCGCGCCAATCTGCGCCTCGGTCAGCTGATCCGAGACATCGGAAAACAGCCGCATCACCTCGCGCAGGGCCTCGACATTTCCGGTTCCGTCGGGGCCGATAAACCCCCGATAGCTCAGCGACAGGACCGAAATGAGGCGCCAGTAATTGTCGCCCGATTGCATACGGTGCGGGCTTTCGGCTTCCAGCTCGGCCACCGCTTCGCGCGGGGCCGTGGGCGGCGCGGTTGGCGTCAGCGTGACCACCCGATCCTCAATAAGATGAAAGGTGGCCTCGCCCATCGGCAAAACCTCAGGCAGGTGTCGGTTCGAACACAGCGTTTTTACAAACAACATGTGGGCCGGCTCGCCCTCGGGAGGCTCAAAAAACGTGATTCGAGTCTCCGTCCCTTCGTAACGGAACCGCGTACCGCCAACGCGCCGCTCAGACTGGCTCAGACCGCGCCGCTCGCGCGTGTAGGTATAATAGAGCGTCTCCCGCGGTGTGCTGGAATTCCTTGGGATACCGTAAAGCGGCAGCACCTCGGTCTTGTCCCGTGCTGCGTCATACTGCGCCCGCACCTCTAGAATACGCTGCACCTCAAAATTGGTGCCTGGTGTTCGGTTCGGCGACACCGGCATCTGGTGCGTGCGATTGTCCAGGCTGATCGGTTTGGCGTCATCATCGAACAGATTGACCGCAGGCGCGCAGTAAAGCGCGAGATTTTTGGGATCAAAGTGCGCGCTGAGATGTTTGTCCGGCGCGGAAAACTCGAATACAATCTGCGCGGTGGGCGTCTCAATCCGTTTTGCCCGCGCCGCCAGATTGCGGATACGCAGGCCCATGAATTTGCGCGGGAACGAAAAAAACTCAAGCAAAGTGCTGACGCCAGGAAATAGCCGTTCGTCACGGCCATACAGCGGCAATTCACTGTCAAACCCAATCTGTTCGATATCTTCCAGCGGAATGCGATGGAACACCGCGTTGCCGCCCTTGTCCTCCCAACGCAGCGACACGCGGGTCAGCCGGCTGAAGATCTGCGCATAAAGCGCAGCCGCTTCTTGTTGCGGGCCGATAAAATGGATGGGCAACACGTCAGTCTTGAGCCCGTCCATCGGCGCATCATCTGTGCGCGCCAGCGTCACAACCAGGCCTGCAGCCGTCCGCTCGCCTGTGCGTTCCATGCCGGGCCCATCGCAGCCCAGCGCATTCATCGGCGTGGCGGTGCCGTGATACACCGCGTCAGAAATCGCCAGCGGCCAAAAGGTGATCGGCTCAGCCATGCGAAAACGACACGCCACACGGCGCGCGGCCTCGCTAAACGTCGCCTCAATGTACGCACCAGTCCCGATGGTGCGTCCGTCAACAATTTCGGCGGGTTTATCGGGTGTCTGTCCTCGCACCAACATCGCAGAGGGTATCGGCGCAGTCATGTCCGGGCATATTTGTTCCAGCAGTTCGGTCGAGAACGTGCGGAATTGCTGATCGAGGTTAAGCTGCACGCGGGCAGCGAGAAACGCAGAGCCTTCCAGTAAGCCCGCGATTGACGGATCGAGGTTTTCCTCGAGTAAACCACCCAGACGATCGGCAAGTCCGGGATACTCTTTGGCAAACAGGGCAGCCCGCTCCTTGAGCAGCAAAAGCTCGCGCTCATACGACTCTTTGAAGGCCTGTTTCATCCGCGTCCATTACCCCGATCAAATGCGCTTGGCGTTGAGCACCACCTTGCCTGCGCCAGTGTCGACATCTGCCGTGAACTCGACCGGGATATCGGCGGGGTCTGCGATCAGATCTGCGCTGACGTGGACGGCAACGCGTTGGTAGTCATCCCCTTTTAGCAGTTCGACTTTAACCTCGATGCTATTTTTGACAAGCCGCGGTTCATGATCGCTGAGCGATTGTTTGATGGATTGGGCGATGTGGTATCCGGTCAATTCGTCCCGGTTCAGGTTGCTAAGATCCTGAAACCCGTAATTCACCACCGATTGCGCGACATGTGGCGTGTCGCTTAAATCAATGGCCGCATCCAGTCGGATGGTGTTCATCAAAATGGCAAGGTGCTGGCGCACGTGATCGCGCAGCGTGTCTTCGTCCACGCCCAGCCGCCGGGCGTTGGATCGCGCGCTGACGTTGGCCACGGTGTTCATTCCACCCGCTTCGGTGTTCGAGGTGCCGGTGGCTTTGGCGTCCTTTTCGGCAAAGGACTGGCGAAACACATCCATAAGCGAGATGCGCGAGCGTTCGTGAATGCGCCGCGTTGCGCGTTGCCGCGCAGATTTGGAATTCGAGGACCGAGAGGCCATGCGCGCCTGTCCGGGTCGTTAAAACGCAAAAAATGCGGCCCGGGTAATTCCGGGCCGCATTGGGTATTTCGTAGCTTACGCTTCGACGTTCTTGGCGATGTCGAAACCAGCTTTGCCTTCGGGGCCCTTGGACCCGTCGGCTTTTTGCGACGCGTAGGTCACGTTGTACTTGGCAAAGTTCAGCGACACGGTTTCCATGATGCGGTCCATGCCGTCACCCGAACCACCTGTCTCGTAGGACGAGATCATGATGTCGGTCATGTCGATGCGGAAGTAATCCAGCGGAACCGAACCCGCCTTGCGCACAACCAACCAACCGTCAGCGATGTGTGTGCCCTTGGCACAGGCCTTCAGCAGCTCGTGTGTGGCCATGTCCACATACTTGGTCAGCGTGATGTCACGCACATTGACCTTGCCGGCGCCGCCGCCTGGCCCGAGGTGCGTGGTGCCCGACTGGGACATGCCCCAGGACCACTGAAGAACATCAATTTCGCCAGCGTACTTGTCGTCAACCGACTCGCCTTTGATTTTGTCCAAGTGGAGGAAAATATCGACTGCCATGATCTATCTCCTTGATCAAATGGTGTGGTGAAGAGAGAAAAGCCCGTTTGGTTATTTGGGCGGGGGGATTTTAGATACCAGGCTCATCCCGATATCCATGCCTTCCATTTGGAAGTGCGGTTTGAGGTAAAACTTGCCCATATAGTAGCCGGGGTTCAGTTCATCCTCGACAACCTCAACTCGGGCGTCTGCAAGGGGCTTTTCAGCCTTTTCCTTCTCGGACGCGTTTTCCGGGTTTAGGGTGACATACTGGTCGATCCACATCTGCAGGTCCTGACGGATCTGGCTCTTGTCCTTGGATGACCCGATCTGGTCACGGATCATCGCCTTCAGATAGTGGCTGAAGCGCGAGACCGCGAACATGTAGGGCAGTCGCGAGGACATGTTGTCCGAAGCAGTCGCCTCGGGATCGACATAAGATTTCGGCTTGTAGAGAGACTGACCACCCAGGAACACAGCCTTGTCCGTGTTCTGACGGTGGACCAGACCCAAAAGGCCGACTTTGCTCAACTCGCCTTCGCGGCGGTCGTCAATGCTGACCTCGGTGGGACACTTGAGGTCTTTCTCGCCCGAGCCGGTGTCAAAGTGGTGCGTGGGCAACTGTGCCACCTCACCGCCCGACTGCACGCCGCGTATGCGAACGGTCCAGCCGTGCTCTTTGAACGCGCGGTTGATGTTGACGCCCATCGCGTGGGCCGCATTCATCCACGAATACTTCTGACCGGTGTGGCCATCGGTATCCTCGGTAAAGTCGAACTCATCCACGCTCATGGTGCTGTCGGGGCCATAAGGCTCACGTGCCAGCACGCGCGGCAATGTCAGGCCGAGGAAGCGCGCATTTTCGCTTTCGCGCAGGGAATTCCAACCGGCATAGTCAGACGCGGTGAACAGTTCCTCGACATCAGGCGGGTTCGCCAGTTCGTTCCAGCTGTCCAGGCCCAACAAGCGCGGACCAACAGAACTGATGAACGGTGCCAGCGACGCTTCGGAAATCTTCGAGATCGACGACAGCAGCGCCACATCCGCAGGCGAATGGTCAAAGTAAAAGTCACCAATCATCGCGCCCATCGGGTCACCACCCAGGGTGCCAATCTTGCGCTCGTAAATCTGACGATACAGGGGCGAGCGATCCCACTTGGCGCCGGGATAGCGCTTCATCATGCCGCCCAGCTCTTTTTTCGAGGTGTTCAACACCTCGATCTGCAGCGACGCGCCGGTTTCCGAGTTGTTCAGCGTGTAAGCCAGACCGCGCCACGAAGACTCAACCTCTTGGAACTCGTCGGCGTGCAAAATCTCGTTGACCTGCGCGCTCAGCTCTTTGTCCAGACCGGCAATCATCGCGTTGAGTGTGTCGATGACATCTTCGTCGATCAGGCTCTGGTCGGCCATCGCTGTTGTGACAACCGTGCTCAGCGCGCTGTCAATTGCGCGTTCGGCATTCTCGGTCGTCGGGTTAATCGTTTGTTTCAGGATCGCGGAAAAATCTTCCAGTTCGCTCAGCGCGCCCTGGCCACCGCCATCTTGGACTTGTGTTTCTTCTGCCAATTTAATCACTCCCCATAGTGAGTGACGAACCGCTTACGCGTCTTCGCCACCTTGGCCCGCTTCTTCTGCGGCTTTCTTTGCGTCTGCTTCGGCTTTGGCTTGTTCGGCCAACACTTTCAGCTTTTCTGGATCGTTCAGCAGCTCTTTGATCTGCTCCTGCGCCTTCGGCTTCGACGTCATGTACAACAACAGGTCTGCCAGCTGCTGACGCGCCTGTAACAGCTCGTTGAGCGCAGGCACCTGCTTGGCAATGTTCGCAGGCTCAAAATCGTCCATCGAATTAAAGCGCAGGTTCACGCCCATCTTCTGGCCGTCGCCGCCCTTGAGCTTGTTTTCAACCATCATCGACACGCCCGGCTGAACCTTTTGCGACATGTAGCTGTCGAGGGTGTGTGCGGTGACTTTCTCAAATTCGCGCTGATCAATCGGCGCTTTTTCCACGCCGGGGTTGTTGCCGGACAGATCGCTCATGACGCCCATGACAAAGGGCAGTTCTACGTTCTTCTCAGAATCGAGTGGGTCGGTGTAAGCAATGTGCACGCGCGGCGGGCGGTTGCGGCGTATGTGGCCCGAGCCGGTATCAGATGCCATTTTGTAAACTCCCGAAAAACTTGGGTTGAAGGTGACTGGTGAGGGGCGTTCGTTCAATGCATGAATCGCGCTATTGACAAGTAATCAAATTTGCGCATCGCGACACTTCGCTAGCTCCCCGTCGTCAGGTTTCAATCTGACAACACGGATCGTGCAGGATTATTCGATTAGTTCCAAAGGTTTTTTTCCAAGAAACACGAAAAACCCTGTGCACCGGGCAAGTTGCGGTATCCGCCCACGCCGCTGCGCGACACAGTAACGGTCACTGGGCCGTGATCAGTTCATTTCAGGAACAAATTCGCGCAAAAGGCTCTCAAAATCTTTGCCGATATAAGTACGCGCCCGCTGCAAGAGCATTGGCACAGGCGACGACCTTTCGACCGCGCGGAAATAGCTTTCGACCGCTTGGATTTGCGCTGTGGCGGCCGCCTGGTCGCGTACAATGAACACCTCGGGTTTGGGGGGCTCGACCGGTGCGGGGGGCGGCGCAGGCTCTGGTTCCGGCTCCGGCTCCGGCTCTGCTTCACTTTGCAGTTCTTCGGTCTCCGCAACTTCACCTTCATCTGTGACCGTTGCGTCCGTATCTGCCACCTCTTCGGCTATGGGCGCTTCGCCGTCACCCTCCGCTGCGGCATCCAGCTCTGGCTCGGGTTCCGGAACAGGCTCCGGTTCTGGCTCAGGCTCTGGTGCAGGGGGCACATAGGGTTCGGGCTCTGGCTCGGGCTCTTCCACCTCTTCGATCAGAACCTGATCGGCCAGGTTGCGCAGTTGCTGGTGGGCCAGTTGAAACCCGTTGTCGGCGATAAATTCAACCTTGGACCGGTCCGATGTCATCGGGGCCAGGGTGTCAAAGGCATCAATCAAGCTTTTACCGATCAAAAGCCGCGCTTGCGTGACCAGCAACACCGCCGCCGATGACGGCTCTTTGAGGCCAAAATACGTCTCAACCGCGATCAGCCGTTTACGCGCCTCTTCGTGATCTTTGACCTCGGTGACAACGGGGGCGGGTACCATCCCGGGCGATCCGGGTGTGGCCGCAGCGGCAGTGCCGTCCTCTGCATCTGCATCATCGCTGTCGTCGCTGGCCAGTTCGGGATTGGCCGAATTGATCACGTCGATAACGGCACCCAGCTCGGATTTCAGCGTGTTCAGTTGCGGCGTATGCGGCGTGCTGCAGGTCAGACACCCCGTCTCGATCCGGGCAAGCGCATCGCGCGCGCGGGTCAGGAACCCGTGTGCGGCTTCGGCCTCCTCACTGTTATGCGCCAGATCGGCCAGCATGGAATCAATGCTCAGATCATCTTCGCCGTCATGCGGCGTCACATCACCGTTGCAGACCATGATGCGCCGACGGCTCGCCCCGCTGCCCGCGATATTGTAGTAGCGCAGCGGCAAGATCATCGCGCCCATCTGCGTCAGATCATTTATCGATTCCAACCGGTCGCGCGGGCCGTCGGCAAACCCTGGATGCACGTCATTGGGCATCTCTTCGATGACATCCGCCATCGCCTCAAGACTGTTGGCAAGTTCTTCCACATTGCCAGCCAGCGCCGACCACAGTGCGCGCAGAGTTATGAGCCGTGTGTCGCGCGTGCGCTTCAACAATCCATCGATTGCGCTTAACTCGGCTTTCAAATCGACCGATTTGGGATCGAAGATCTCATCCGGCAGCTTGTTCGAACCGCTCATCGCGCGGCCGAGTTTCACATAGTCATCTGTTTCTGGCAGCCGACCAAGCGCGTCAAAATAATATTCGTCAAATTCCGCGTCGCCGTCTTCCCAAAGGTCGGCGCCTGCAGGGGCGTCATCTGATATAGGGTCCCTGATCCAGTCCAAACTCATCGCCTACCCCCTTTGCTGACGCCTACATCTTCCGCAGTGCATCGGCATAATGGCGCGAGAACGCTTTGATAAAGGCGTCGAGCATACCGTTTTCGCCTTGCGCTGCGCGCGCCTCCCAGCGTTTGGTGAACTCGTCCCAAGCTTTGCGCGCGCCACCCCCCATGATGCCGCCGCCGGTATCCGCCTCGATGTCTTCGGGCGACAGTCCACCCAGCATCTCGGCGAGCGCCGGCTGCAACGCAGCAATAACCGCAGCCTGGTGACGGCGAATATCGGTTAACGCATTTTCAAATCCCGCAGCTCCGGTCAGGTACCCATCGCGGGGTTTGAGAAACAGCGCCTCGAACGCCTGTTCGCTGTCGATCATAAACTTCATCGGGTTGTTGCCAGTGGCCACGCGCATCGTGCGGTCTTCATTGCTGACAAACAGCTTCACTGCGGCACGGTCTTGCAGCATGCGCATCAGCTCATTGGTGCCCATCCTGGCGATTTGCCCCATGATCCGCCCCATTTCCTCGGGCGGTATTTGCAGCTGGCTGGCGTCCGTTATGCCCGCCCCTTCCATAAATGCGCGCATAAAGGCATCGCCACCAGGTGCAGCACCGCCTGCTTGCTGTTGGGCCGGATAAGGTGTCGCGGCTGGTGGCTGCCCTATGCCAAACCCTTCCGATGCGATTGGTTCCGGTGTCGCGGGCGCCGGCGCCGCAGCAGGGGGCGGTGCGGCAGGTGCCGACGCAGGCATGGGCGCAGCAGGTGGCTGCGCCATCGGATCGGGCATCGGCACGGGCGCTTGGGTCGGCACCGGCGCAGGTATCGCCGTTTGCGGGTTATTAAAGGCCGGCGGGGCCGATACAGCACCTCCGCCTGGGATGGCGAATTGCGGCGGCGTTGTGGGCGCCACACCGGGCGCCGCACTCAACTGACTGAAATCAGGCTGTTGAGCCCCAGCCACGCCAGGCGCCCCATAGGGAGCAGGTGTTTGAACCGATGGCGCACCTTGTACTGCAGGTGGCACCTGCACATCGTTGTCAGAGCCACCGAAATCACCCCAAATGTCATCAAATTCGTCGGCCGATGCGGGTGCCGGCGCTTGGGGCATCGGTGCCGGTGCAGGCATTGGCGTTTGCGGCATCGGTGCCGGCGGGGTATCTGGAATGGCAGCAGCTTCGGGTACCGCAGCGGGCGGGTCTGTAATCGCCGGCTCGCCATCCGCAACGATTTCCGCCCGTATAATATACTGACCAACCGTGAATCGATCCCCGTCTTCAATCTGATGCGGTCCGTCGATGCGGTACCGCTCACCATGCAGAAACGTGCCGTTGCTAGAGACATCCGTAAGGAAGTACTGACCACCTTGGAAGGTGATGTCGAAATGGTGCCCGGAGATATGGCGTGACGGGTCCGGCAGCACCCAGTCATTGCCAGACTTGCGGCCGACTTGCGCCCCTTTGCCCAGCAACTTCAGCGTCACCGGCCCGCCGGTATCCAGCGTGGCATGGTTTTCGATGCGCAACATCAACGTGGTCATCGTGTGAAAAGAATCCTGATCAAGAACCGGTCTGGAGTTCAGTACACTCTAAACAACCCGGCCGCGAGGTCCAAGACACGCGCCAGACAAACCGATCTTTGTTCAAGACTTACCTGACCCAAAGCACGTAAAATTGCAGCATTTACTGCCTTGGGTGATCTCCAAGCAGGCACCGCCACAGGATCGTTTGGCGCCAGAGCACCACCAGACCATCCAACTGCCAGCCCAAGATAAACCGTTGCGGACCGACGCGGCGCAAACAGCGCCACCTGCATCGTGCGCCAACGATTGTCAGAGGTTGGGTTATCCATCCACTGGCTAATCCAACTCATCAGTTGCAATTCATCGGGCGGCAAATCGGGCAAGGTGATCCGTATCGCCTCTACACCCCAACCGATTGCCACCTGCGGTTCCGCGGCAAACGCAGTGTATGTGATCGCGTCTTCGGGCGTCGTGGACCCACGCAACCGTTCAAAATATTGGAGCGGGTCTTCTCCAGCTTCCGGGCGGTGCTTGGTGAAATCACCGACAACCGGAATGTCACGATAGAGGTCCGATGGGCTGTCCAGCCGCAAGGTACGTAACGGCGGGATCGTTTGATCTTGATCCAAATCTTCATCCGTGACGGTCATAACGGAAGTCCTCAAATTTCAGTTACTTTGCACGTCACAATACAGGTGCGTCAACTCACCAAAGAAAGACAATATCAGAGAAATCGAAACTCATTCGCCAAATCAAGTGGGTTCGCTTATCTCACGCCCGTTGGGCTGCAGCAAAATCACCCAATCGCATGCCTGAACATGGGCGGCCGCGCGTCGATCCATGCGCCGCGCTCACCGGCTGATGCCACGGCAGCATAAATCGCGGAAACGGATCGCAACCCATCTTCGGCCAGGGGCAGGCTGCCGCGCGCCTCTCCGCGAATGGCTGCTGCCAGATCGACATAGATATTTGCCACCGCCAGCGGAAAGCCCTCTGGATGCGCGATGGCAACGCGGCTCAGGCGGCTTGCCTCGTCCGACAGGCCAGCCTCGCCTTTTTCCATGATTTCGGTCCTGCCACCGACGCGGGTGTAAAAAACCTGGTTTGGTTGTTCCGATGCCCAGCGCAATCCGCCGGTTTCACCAAAAACCTGAATATCAAAGCCGTGTTGCCGCCCGATTGCCACAGACGAGGTCCAAAGCCGACCCACCGTGCCGCCGCCCATGCGAAAGTTGATCATCGCATCGTCTTCCAACTGGCGAGATGCTATCGTTGACGCGAAATCTGCGGATAACTCGGCAACGTCGTCACCGACGACAAGGCTGGCCATGTGTAATGCGTGAATGCCGCAATCAGCGAACTGTCCGGACACACCTGCCATTGCCGGATCATAACGCCAGCGCACCCGGGGATTGTCGGCATCAGTGGCATCGCCGTGGTGTCCGTGGCTGAAATTGGCCACCACCAATCGCACGTTACCGATCTCACCCGCGGCCACCATGGCCCGCATCTGCCGCACCATCGGATAAGCAGAATAGCAGTAATTCACCGCACAAATCCGCCCTGCGGCTTGCGCGACACGCACGATCTCTTCGCCTTCTTCGACCGTCATGGTCATCGGCTTTTCGCACAGTACGTGAAATCCAGCTTCAAGGAATGCCTTGGTGATTTCAAAATGCGTTGCGTTTGGCGTGGCCACGGTCACCAGATCAACCCGGTCGTCCCGGCCTTGCTCGCTCGCCAGCATCTCGCGCCAATCGCCATAGGCACGGTCAGGCGCGATGCCCAGGCTCTGCGCATAAGCGCGCCCCTTTTCAGCGTCCGCATCCAGCGCGCAAGCGATGAACGCAAAGTGCCCGTCTGCCATCGCCCCAAGCCGGTGTGCCGGGCCAATTTGCGAGCCTTCGCCACCGCCGATCATACCCCATTTCAGCTGTGCCATTGCACGCCCCTTTCGATCTCAAAAATCCGCTACGTCCCGCCACGCTCGCGCCGTGGACGAGGCATGCACCGCCGCCACAATACGGTTGACCAGATGTCCATCCGCAAAGGTTGGCCACACCGCCTTCCCGGTCTCAATGGCGTGCAGGAAATCCTTGGCCTCTATGATGATCTGATCCTGATAGCCGGTGCCATGCCCGGGCCCCTGACAGAACGGCAAATAATCGGGGTGTTCGGGTCCGGTCAGCACCTTGGTAAAACCGCGCGTGGCCTCGGGCCCTTCGGCACGATAGAGCCACAGCGCATTCTGATCCTCCTGGTCGAACCGGATCGCGCCATGAGTGCCGTGGATTTCATAAGCGTAGCCCATCTTGCGCCCCGTCGCGACACGACTGGCATAAATGTGCCCCATCACACCGCTGTCGAACCGGCACATGATCTGCGCGTGATCGTCATTGGTCACAGTCCCGCCTGGCCGCGTATCGTGCACGATCTCGACATCCGCCATCACGCTCTGGATCGGCCCCATCAGCGCCAACGCCGCATTCAGAATGTGCGGCGCCAGATCGCCCATGCATCCATTTGCCATCCCCGACGTGCGCCAATTTGCAGGCGTCTCCGGGTCATGCAGAAAATCTTCGGTATGTTCGGCGCGGAACCATGTCGGCGCACCAATGGCCCCGTCAGCGATCAACTGGCGCGCAAAGCGGCTCGCCGGCGTGCGTATATAGTTGAACCCGACCATATTGGCGACACCCGCCGCCTCAGCGGCTGCAACCATCGCGGCGCCATCCTCAATCGACGCGCCCAGCGGTTTTTCACACAAGACCGGCTTGCCGCGTCCCAACGCTGCCACCGCAATCTCGCGGTGCATCGACTGCGGCGTCGCGATCACCACCGCCTCCACCGCCGGATCATCCACCAAAACGCGCCAGTCAGACGTGGCCCGGGCAAAGCCATAGTCGCGGCAATACCCTTCGGCACTGGCATCGGTTGAGGCGCAGACCATCTCAAGACGGGGCCGTAGGGTGGTGGCAAAAACCGCCCCCACCGCCGACATGGCCACGGCATGGGCCTTGCCCATGTAACCGCCCCCGACAATCCCGATCCCGATCTCGGCCATGCTGTCCCCCCTTTAGCACGGGGCAGGCTTGCGCCCGTGCCCAGATTCTGTAGCCTCGCGGCAAATCCACGACAAGGCACAAGTTCACAGGGGCCGCACATCGCTGGATTGCGGAGGGGCCATGACAGCATTGATGGACGGCATCAAAGGCAACCGGTTTGTCGTGTTTGGACGCGCCGGGATGGATTTCTTTGCCGACCCCGTGAACACCAAAAGCGAGAACGCCACCACCTTTCACGCTGACCTCGGCGGGTCCTCAGCCAACATCTGCGCCGGGCTGGTCAAACTGGGCAGCGCGGCATCGCTGGTCACCTCGGTCTCCGACGACGCCGTGGGCCGCTTTGCCGTCAACCGGCTGGCCCACTACGGCGTCGACCACACCCACGTCAAAGCGATCCGGGGCGAAGAACGCACCTCGCTCGCCGTTTACGAAAGCCGCACAGATAACTTCCAAAACGTCATCTACCGCAACAACGCCGCCGACTTTCAGGTCAGCGACGCGGATGTCGATGCGGTGGACTATGGCCGCTTTTCCGCACTGATCACCGCGGGCACCGTCTTTGCCGCCGACCCCTCGCGCAGCTCGACCTTCCGCGCGATGGATCACGCCAAAGCGGCCGGTTTGCCGATCATCTTCGACATCGACTACCGCCCCTATTCCTGGCCCTCGCCGCAGATTGCCTCCGACGTGCTCACCCGCGCGGGCGAGGCGTCCGACCTGATCGTCGGCAACGACGAAGAATTTGGTTTCATGGCCGGTGACATGGCCCAGGGGCTGGACAAAGCCCGCGCCCTTGCCGCGCAACCCGGTCGCGTCGTGATCTACAAAATGGGCGAACACGGGGCCATCACCCTCACCGCAGAGGATGAAATCCGCACCGGCATCTACCCCGCCCGCGCCATCAAACCCGTGGGCGCGGGCGACAGCTTTATGGCCGGTCTGCTGGCCTCCATCGCCGCCAGGTACGACCTGAAAACCAGCGTGCTGCGCGGCTCGGCCTGCGCGTCGGTCGTTGTGGCCAACCCCGGCTGCGCGCCTGCCATGCCCACGACAGACCAGCTCGACGCCTTCCTCGCCACGCACCCCGGCCCGACAATGGCCAAGGAGTAAGCCATGCACATCGCCCCCTACGACAACGCCAACGCACCCATCGTCGATGTCGACCACGATCTGGTGCCGCTGAACTATTTCAACATCGTCAAACTCAAACGCGGTGAGACGTTTGACTACGCCGTGCCCGGCTATGAAACCTGCGTGGTGCCCGCCACCGGCACCGTGCAAGTGGATGTGGACGGCGCGGTGTTCGAGGGGCTGGGAAACCGCACAGACGATGTCTGGGGCGGCGAACCCGAAGGCGTCTATGTGCCCACCGGCGCCCGCGTGCGGCTGACCTGCGTGTCAGACGACACCGAAACCTTCATCGCAGGCGCCAAATACGACAAGGTGCTTGAGCCCTTCGACGTCCGCGTGCCCGACCTCGACCTGGTGCAATACGGCTCGGACGACACCAAAACGCACCGCAAGATCAAACACATCCTCGGCGCCAACCAGCACGACAAAGTGGGCCGCCTGCTCGTGTCCGAGCTGTTTACCGTGGGCGCAGGCGGCTGGTCCGGCTTTCCCAGCCACAAACACGACACCGACCGCCGGGCTGGCCCCGGGGGGGATATGGAAGAGAGCCGCCACGACGAAACCTACAACTTTCGCTTCAAGCCCAACCACGGCTCGGGTCTGCAAATGCTGCAACGCGCCGATGGCCAGCCGGGCGACGCCTACCACATCGTCGACGGCTCCACGATGCTGATCGACCGCGGCTACCACCCCTGCGCCGTGCTGCCGGGATACGAGATGTACTATTTCACTATCCTTGGCGGCCTGTCGCAACGGTCGCTGAAACAGTATTTCCAGCCCAGCCATGCCGACCAATTGCACACCATTCCAGGCATCATGGACATGGTGGCCAAGTTCAAATGACCCTCGCCACCCTCGCCGAAGTCCTGCAGCCCGCACTGACCGAAGGGCGGATCGTCGCGGGCCTGGTGACTTTGGGCTGGGAAGACATGCGCGCCTATGTCGAGGCGGGCGAGGCCGAAGGTGTGCCCGTGATCTTGCAAGCAGGACCATCGTGCCGCGAACACACGCCGCTGCCAATCCTGGGCAAGATGTTTCGTCATCTCGCCGACCAGACCGATATCCCCGTGGTTGCACACCTCGACCACGGCTACACCGCTGAGGATTGCCGCATCGCCATAGACAGCGGGTTCAGCTCTGTAATGTTTGACGGCTCACGCAAGCCGTTGGCACAAAACATTGATGAAACAGCCTCAATCGTCGCTATGGCCCACGCCGCTGGTGTGTCCTGTGAAGGCGAGATCGGCTTTGTCGGCTACACCGGGGGCGAGGCCTCGGCAGGCACAGACCCGGATGAAGCCGCACAATTCGCGCGCGACACGGGCGTGGATGCAATGGCGATATCTGTTGGCAACGTGCACCTGCAGGAAAGCGCGGGTGCAGGCCTCGACATGGACCGCATCCGCGCGATCGAAGCCGTGACTGAGGTGCCGCTGGTGATCCATGGCGGCTCTGGCGTGCCGCATGCCCAACGCGCCGATCTCGCGCGCACCACCAAAGTGTGCAAGATAAACATCGGCACCGAACTGCGCATGGCATTCGGCGACGCGCTGCGCGCCGCTGTTAACATGGACCCGTCACGGTTCGACCGCGTGCAAATCATGAAAGACACACACGCCCCGCTGGTTGCAGCGACCCGCTCCGTGCTGCGCGGTTTCGGTAGTCCCTGACCCGCGAACTCGAAGCCAGTGCAAGGCTAATATCAGGTTAGCGGCGGTTAGAGTTTAATTTTGAAATCGATGACCCGGCACAGGTTTATTCTTGCCTGCGACACCTAGAGGAGCGCGATGGGCAGCGCCACTCGCCCTGGTCGGATGGGCCTTGCCCGTCCGATCCTCAAGATGTCTCGACACAGTGCCTGCGAAACGCGCGTTTCAGCATATCCAATTCCGCCCGCAAAAGCTCCACCTCGGCCCGGATGTCGTCGCCTAGCGCCTCGCCCGCAATCAGGGTGAATTGACCCAAGCGGGTGCCGTCAATCCGGTCGGTGATAACAAATACCTGCACCCCATCGGCGATTGCTGCCGCAGGAACGGGTACCTGCAATAGCCACTCTGCCTCTTTGCCAGTTTCGGTGACCTGAACATCGGGGACCTCTTCGTCCAGATGCGTCACAGACAGCTGAGGCACACCGGTGCCTGTCTGTTGAACAATGCCCTGCCAAATTCCGTGGCGCATCTTCGTCGGTGTCAGGACAAGTGTGCTCATGCCTGCGGTGTTCCTTTACAGCGCAGCCCGCGGACGGCGGGCCAGTGTCAAGTCGCGAAGGGTGATCTGGTTCATCTCTGGTCCTTCAAAAATCAGGTCAAGCCACGCTTTCTCCACACGCTTTTCATTCAATTTGGAATAGGCCAGATCGAACTCAACCGTCACGTCTTCTTCGTTCAGTGGCAGCTCGCGGACGATTTGTTCGGTGTTGGGACCGTGGCGGATATTGATCCGCGCAAAAATCTCGAGCGGTTTTTCCATTTCGACGATCGTGTTAACGCTGACCAAATGCGACTTGCTCAAGCCCTGCACCGCATCGTCCGGCAGATCGACCACCAGCGACAGAAAAGAGCCGTCAAATTTGAACACGTCCAACCGGACGCCATAGGGGGCAAGGTCCTCTTCGCGCAGATTGCGAATTTGGCGCAGGGTCAATTCGGAAAAGGCGCAATCGTGAAATAGTGTCACTTCCCGGCCCAGCATGGACTTGGTTTGCACCGATGACATGCCCGGGGTGGCCAGCGGACCGCGCCATAACTCTGGCCTCCAAGACCAGTCCGCATTGAACGGCTTTGGAAATGACTGCGAGCCTATTGCCGGCAATCCCAAACGCTCGTCTGCGGTATGGATCAGCCGATCAAGATGTGTGCGCAACATGCGCGCGGCGCCTCGTTGCCCGCGCAAATCGCCCAATTCCATGTCAGATGCATTGCGAGCGGCCTGCGCCCACCGCCGCATCGCGCGGGTATGGGCAATTTTGTCGATGATCTTGCTGCCTGCCATGCGCTCTTGTTCATTTTGCGGCGGTCGTTTCGAATATAACTACGCTAAAGGTTTCACTCAAATAAACCTGCGAGGTTCCCACTTGCCGCTTGCGTTGCAGATTTACCCGGCTGGGGCGGGCTTTGTGCCAATGTACGCCGCATGATCTGCGCCAAAATCGCGGGACCCTGACGGCCCAGGGATGCAGCGCCTTTGGGCGTGTAAATCGCCAAGCCAAGAATTTGATCGCCAACTTGCCCACGCCCGCGCCAGAACGTGTCATCAAAGCTCGGATCAGGAGGGGCGCCCTGCACTTGCACCAGCGCGAGCGCATCGCGGGTCTGCCGGTTCACAACGCGCTCATTGCTGCCGATAAGCACCTCTTGCTCGGGCAGCGCTTCGGATGAGATGGCGAGCGTGGTTGCGGTGATGAGTGCCAGCGGCGCGCGACCCGAACCCGTCGCGCCAAGCGTGTCGCATCGCGCCATCAGGGCAAAGCCGCGTTCAATGCTACTTGGATCAACGCAAAAACCGTTTGGCGCGGCAAGCAGGACAGCGCCATCGCTCAACGAAGCAGATTGGACACCGTCCGATGCGCCGCGCGGGGTCAGTAAATCGCCTGAACAGCCAGCCAGAAAGCAGGCCATCACAAAACAGACGCTAGAGATCCATGTATTCATGGCTCTCGGCCTTGGCGCCGGGGTGGGTGACCGCGCCCAGATAGGTGTCACCCACCAGCTGCGCGTATTTCCAAAGCGCGCCGCTCTGGTAATTGGTCTCACGTGGCCCAGGCCATGCCGCTTTGCGCGTGGCCAGTTCCTCGTCGCTGAGGTCGACACTCAACTCCCCTTGAATGGCATCAAGGGTGATGACGTCACCATCCTTGAGCAGCGCAATCGGGCCGCCCTTGTAAGCCTCCGGACCCACGTGACCCACGCAAAAGCCCCGCGTCGCACCCGAAAAACGACCGTCGGTGATCAGCGCCACCTTTTTGCCCATACCCTGACCCGACAGGGCGGCCGTGGTCGCGAGCATTTCGCGCATGCCAGGGCCACCGGCGGGACCTTCGTTGCGGATGACGATCACTTCGCCTTCCTTATAAGCGCGCTTCTGCACCGCTTCGAACGCGTCCTGTTCACACTCAAAAACGCGGGCAGGCCCGACAAAGCGCTGATGCTGCGTCTCCATGCCTGCCACTTTTACGATGGCGCCTTCCGGGGCCAAGTTGCCCTTGAGGCCAACCACACCGCCTGTTTTGGTGATCGGTGTTTCCACCGGGTAGATCACCTTGCCGTCTGCCTCCAGGCTTATGCGATCCAACTCTTCGCCCATGGAATATCCGGTTGCGGTCACGCAATCCTCATGGATGAGGCCGGCTTTGCGAAGCTCTTTCATCACCACATAGACGCCACCCACCTCGTAGAGGTCCTTGGCCACGTATTGGCCACCGGGTTTCAAGTCGACGAAATAGGGTGTGTCGCGGAAAATCTCGCACACATCTTCGAGGAAAAAGTCGATCCCCGCCTCATGCGCCATTGCTGGCAGGTGCAGGCCCGCATTTGTAGACCCCCCGGTGCAGGCGACGACGCGCGCCGCGTTCTCGAACGCTTGCCTCGTGCAGATGTCACGGGCGCGAATATTCCTTTCAATCAGGTTCATAACCGCAGCACCTGACGCTTCGGCATGCTGGTCGCGGGATTGGTAGGGGGCCGGCGCACCGGACGAATTCGGGATCGCCAAGCCAATCGCCTCGGACACACAAGCCATCGTGTTAGCGGTGAACTGCCCGCCGCAGGCCCCAGCTGACGGGCACGCCACGCGTTCGAGCACCTCAAGCGCCTGATCACTCAGTCCACCGCTTTGGTGTTTGCCAACCGCCTCGAACATGTCCTGAACAGTGAGGTCGCGGTCCGCGTATTCAACCGGCACAACCGGATCATTCGGCGCACGCCCCGGCAGGATGGACCCGCCATAAAGAAACACAGAAGGCACATTGAGGCGGATCATCGCCATCATCATCCCGGGCAGCGACTTGTCACAACCGGCAAGGCCCACAATCGCGTCATAGCAATGGCCACGCATGGTCAATTCAACGGTGTCGGCAATCGCCTCGCGGCTGGCCAGCGACGACCGCATACCCTCGTGCCCCATCGCGATGCCGTCTGTCACCGTGATGGTGGTGAATTCGCGCGGGGTGCCGTAGGCCGATTTGACGCCCATCTTGACCGCCTGCGCCTGACGATTGAGGGAGATATTGCACGGCGCGGCTTCGTTCCAACACGTGGCAACGCCGACCAAAGGCTGATGGATCTCATCCTCTGTCATGCCCATGGCATAGTAATAGGACCGATGCGGCGCCCGTTCGGGGCCTTCGGTCACATGGCGGCTGGGCAGCCTGGATTTGTCAAATCTACCTTTGAGCATCTGGGTCTCCCTGGACTTGGTCCGCAGGAAATAGCCCGACCCCCATCCACCTGCAAGCGCCACGGCCTGTTGTAATAGCCTGTTTCACCTCCTAGATTTGCGTGACGCCGCGTTGGGGCCTGGGCCCGGGTTATATGGACGCGGAGCACGCCGTCGGGACGCCACATGGATTCCAGCCTTTTCGCCTTTATCTGGAAGCACTCGAAGCGCGATCAGCTTATGCTTCTTGGGCTGACAATCATCACGTTTCCCTTCCTCTATGCCACGCTTGAGATGCCCAAGCGTATCATCAACGACGCCATCGGCGCGGAGGGGGGTATTGTCCGCGCGCTGGGTATGGAGTTTAGCCAGGTCCAGTTCCTGATGGCGCTGTGTTTTGGGTATCTCGGCGCGGTTTTGATCCACGGCTTGCTGAAAATGCGGCTGAACACGATGAAGGGCATCACCGCCGAACGTATGCTGCGGCGATTTAGGTATCAGTTGCTCAGCCGGATGCACCGTTTTCCAAACAGCTATTTCCGCGCCACGAGCCAGGGCGAACTGGTCAGCATGATCACGTCCGAGGCCGAGCCCATGGGCGGGCTGATGGGGGACATGGTTGCACAGCCCGTGTTCCAGGCAGGCCAGATGCTGATCATCGTGTTCTTTCTGTTTCTGCAATCTGTGTGGTTCGGGCTGGCGGGCATCGCGCTCATTCCGCTGCAAGCCTACCTGATCCCGATGCTGCAACGTCGCATCAACCTGCTGAACAAAGAACGCATTCGCGAAATCCGCGCCTTTTCCGCTGAAATCGGAGAAAGCGCTGCAGGAATAACGGATCTGCGCACCAACGGCGGTCTGCGCTACCGACTGGCGCAGCTGACCGACCGGCTGAGCCGCCTGTTTGATATCCGCTTTCAGATCTACCAGAAAAAGTTCTTTATGAAGTTTCTCAACAACTTCATTACCCAGCTCACGCCGTTTTTCTTCTATTCCGTGGGCGGTTTGCTGGCGATCCGCGGAGACATCACCGTGGGTGCGTTGGTGGCCGCGCTCGCGGCGTACAAAGACCTGTCGAGCCCGTGGAAAGAGCTGCTGACCTACTACAACCAGACCCAAGACATGGCGCTGCGCTGGGAGGTCGTGACCGAACGTTTCGCGCCCCCGGGCGAGTTGAGCGAGGCACTGTTTGACGGCGCGCCTGATACGATCCCGCGTCTGCGCGGTGACATCGTTTTGGACGATGTCACGGTGCGCAACGGGGACGGGCGCAACATCCTCGAAAACATCTCGCTCACGATACCGCAGGGCACAAGCGTCGCGATCCAAGCCAAAAACCAAAGCGAACGGGACGCTCTGGCAGAACTGATCATGCGAGAAGTGTTACCCAGCAGGGGCAAGATATCTCTCGCCGGTCATGATCTTGGCGGTTTGCATCAGGCAGTGCTGGCTTCGCGCATCGGCTACGCGCATTCTGCGCCTTACCTGTTTCAGGGCGCCTTGCGCGACAATGTGTTTATGCCGCTGCGCACGCGCCCGCAAAACGCCAAAGCGTTTCGCGACCGCTTCGCAAATGAGGCTGCGCGATCGGGCAATAGTTCTGACCGATTGCACGATCAGTGGGTCGAGCCAAGCCTAGCAGATTTAGAAACCGAAGACGACATCCGCGAGTGGTGGTTCGAACTGATCCAAGCGATGGGCATCGACGACTTTATCTTTGGCCGCATGATGGAACGGCAAATCGACGAAAGCGTCGACCCAGACCTAACCGCCGCCATCGTCAGACTGCGGCCTGAGATCGAAAAAGCGCTGCAAGAGGCCGAGTTGGATCAATACGTGCACCGCTTTGACCCTGACACGTTCAATCCGTCGGTGCCGTTGGGTGGTAACCTGATGTTCGCCGCCCCCCGCCGCGCCCTGACCCAGAATGAACTGATTTCGGACATTGGATTTATGGGAATGCTGCTTGAGCAAGGCCTGGCAGAGCAGGGCATTGCCATTTCGCAAACACTTATCGAAACCCTGAACAAGACATTTGGCAAGGACGGCACCAACCACCCACTCTTTACCGCCTTGGGCATCGAAGAAGCGGTATACGAACGTCTCGTCGACATTGCTTCTCGGCGCCGCGACAAAGGCGATGTCGCGCTAAGCGAAGATGAATTTGCGCTGCTATTGACCGTGCCGTTCGCATTCACTGCCGAACAGATCGGACCAGCATTTCCAGAAAGCTTCAAACAAGAAATCGTCAAGATCCGGCAAAAAAACGGGCCCGCGTTGCGCAAGCAGGTTGAGACACTGTTTGTACCGATTGATCCAGAAACATATCTGCCGCGCCTGACCATAATGGAAAACGCGCTTTACGGGCGCGTCTCTATGGTGGCGGGCGCCAAAGCCGAAGAAATCGTGTCGCTTGTCACGCGGATCGTGTCGGAAAACGGGCTGCGGAGAGCCGTGGCGCAAACGGTCTTTGACGTTGAAATCGGCATCGGCGGCAGTGGCATGCCAGATACCTTCATGGAACGCATCGCGTTTGTGCGCGCGGGCATCAAGCGGCCCGATATCATGATCATGGACCGCGCGCTGGCCAGTTTCGACGAAGAAGTACGCCTCAAAACCCAGACCGCGCTGCGCGATCTTTTGCCCGACAGCACGATCATCGTGCTTGAGGAAACGATACCTCACCCCGACATGTTCGATCTGTTTGTCGAAATCGAGGACGGTCGCATCGACGGTGTCAGCCGGGTCGAGGACGAAGAAGACAGCGACGACCTGGGGCGCAAACTGCGCGAGATTGCCCGAACCGAACTGTTTTCCGGCATCTCGATCCGCAACCAGCGCCTATTGGCCTTTGCCGCGCGCTGGTACGATGCACCAGCCGGTCAGCGTGTGTTCTCCATCGGCGAAAAAGCGGACGCTGCCTATCTGTGCACCTCTGGCAAGGCGCGACTGTCCTATGACGGCGCCGATGGGATTGAACGCAACGTGACCGAAGTGCTGCCGGGGCGACTGATCGGAGATCTTGCAATCATCTTGGGCGAAAAGCGGCAATTGCACCTTACCGCTGACGAGGACACAACATTCCTACGCATCGGCGGACCGGAATTCCGCGCAGTTTTAGAAAACGACAACGGCGTGGTGCTGAGCCTCTTGGAAACGGTCTCGGGCTACCTCGCCAACTCTGCCGAATTGTTGCGCCAAGCTAATGTCGAGATTGCGCGCAACGAAGAAGAACCGCCGCATGAGGCGGTCGAAAAGGAAAAAGAAGAACAGCCATCATGAGCATCTGGCGCTTTGACTACGCCCCACATGCCGAGTTTGTGGCCCCTGCCCTTGCCAAGGGACAGCTATGGCGGCTGTTGATCGGGATCATTCTGGTTGCCGCATTCTTCCTGGCGCTTAGTCAGATGCTGGTAAACACGGTGATGTCTCTCACCGGCGACAGTGGGCTGAGCCTCGCCGATCCGGATGCGCCAATGGGCCAGACACCGGGTGAGGCGCTGCTGATTTTGGTTCAACTGGGGCTTTTGGGCGTGTCCGCTGGGCTCGTTTGCGTGGTTGCACATAACCGCGCGCCCTCGACTCTGATCGGACAAAAAGGCCGGGCTCTGGGCCAGTTTGCTGCGGTGACTGCCATGCTCGCTCTCATCGTTTTGGCACTGCTCATCCTGCCACCCTACGGCTTTGATGACCCGATGCAGCGAAATATGGGGCTTGGAGTTTGGCTCTTGCTTTTGCCCTTTGGTCTCATTGCTGTGTTCATCCAGGTGAGTGCCGAGGAGTTGCTGTTTCGCGGCTACCTGCAGCAACAGTTCGCAGCGCTCAGCACATCGCCTTTGGTCTGGATGATCGTGCCTTCGGCACTTTTTGGCGCGCTGCACTATGCCCCGAGCAGTGCAGGAAGCAATGCGATGACAATTGCCGCCCTCGCCGGTGTTTTTGGCTTGATCACCGCCGACCTTACGGCGCGGTCCGGCACCTTAGGCCCTGCCGTAGCACTCCATTTCGTCAACAACGTTCAGCCCATACTGATCAGCAGCCCGCCAGACGAAATGTCAGGGCTTGCGCTCTACGTTCTTCCGTTTGGTCTGGGTGATGAGGCGATGATGGCGCAGTGGCTACCGGTCGATCTGGGCTGGATGTTGGTGGCGTGGTTGGGAGCCAGACTGGCCATCCGCGCCTGATTGCAATTGCCGCTGTGCCCGATTAACTGGCACCACAGCGGCGCAACGCGGAAGAATACATGAACTGGATCACCAACTACGTCCGGCCTCGGATCAACTCGATCTTTTCGCGACGCGAAACGCCTGACAACCTTTGGACCAAATGTGACGCATGCGGCACGATGCTATTTCACCGCGAGTTGTCGGACAATTTAAACGTCTGCACCAATTGCGGGCATCACATGGGGATCACGCCGCGCGACCGATTTGCCAGCTTGTTTGACGGCGGCGTGTTTACCGAGGTGCCCGTGCCGGAGCCCGTAGGCGACCCGCTGCATTTCCGCGATCAAAAGAAATACCCCGACCGGATGAAAACCGCGCAAAAGACCACGGGCGAGGTCGAAGCAATGCTGGTGGCAGCGGGCGAGATTGGCCGCACGCAAATCATAGCCGCGGCGCAGGACTTTTCCTTTATGGGCGGGTCCATGGGCATGTATGTCGGCAACGCGATTATCGCCGCCGCCGAAGAAGCCGTGAAGCTCAACCGCCCCTTGATCCTGTTTTCGGCTGCTGGCGGCGCGCGCATGCAAGAAGGTATCCTAAGCCTCATGCAAATGCCGCGCACAACGGTGGCGGTGCAGATGCTCAAAGAGGCGGGTTTGCCTTATATCGTCGTGCTGACACATCCGACAACCGGGGGTGTCACGGCGAGCTATGCGATGTTGGGCGACGTACACATCGCCGAACCCAATGCGCTCATTTGCTTTGCCGGGCCGCGGGTTATTGAACAAACGATCCGCGAAAAGCTGCCCGAGGGGTTTCAGCGCGCCGAATACCTGCTGGACCACGGCATGCTCGACCGCGTGACCAAGCGGACCGAGATGCGCGATGAGCTTATCTCGATCGTGCGCATGCTGATGGGCATGCCGCAAGCGGTCAAAGGCGATCTGCCTGCGCCAGCGGAAAAGGCCGATGAAGCGCAGCCTGAAGAGGCCGCCGCCGAACCGCAACCCAACACATGACCACCCACCAAGGGTCCGACGCCATTCTCGCTCGGATGATGGCGCTGCATCCCAAGATCATCGATCTGACGCTGGACCGGGTCTGGCGTCTGCTGAAGGCGCTGGGCAATCCGCAAAACGACCTGCCACCGGTGATCCACATCGCGGGCACCAATGGCAAGGGCTCGACCCAAGCGATGCTACGCGCTGGCCTTGAGGCGGCAGGACATCGCGTGCACGCCTACACCTCACCACATCTGACGCGGTTTCACGAACGCATCCGTCTGGCTGGCACCTTGATTGAGGAAGATGCGCTAACCGCCTTGCTTGACGAATGCTACGCGGCCAATGGCGGGGACGACATCACTTATTTCGAGATCACGACATGTGCGGCCATCCTCGCCTTTGCGCGCACGCCCGCCGACTACACCATTCTCGAGGTCGGCCTTGGTGGGCGCCTTGACGCGACAAATGTCATCGACAAACCGGCGTTGACCGTGATCACGCCCGTGTCCATGGATCACGAGGCATTCCTCGGTGACACGCTGTCGGCCATAGCGGGCGAAAAGGCGGGCATCATAAAACGGCAGGTGCCGTGCATCGTCGGCCCGCAAGAGGATGCCGGGCTTGAAGTGATCGAAACACGCGCCGCAAAGCTGGGCGCGCCGATCCTTGCCTACGCGCAACACTGGCACGCATTTGCGGAACGCGACGGCATGGTGTTTCAGGATGATCACGGCCTGCTCGACCTGCCGCGCCCGGTTCTGCCTGGCGACCACCAAATCCAGAACGCCGGTATCGCCATTGCCGCACTACGCGCGCTGGGTTGTGACAACACCGCATGCACTGCCGCCGTGACCCGCGCGCATTGGCTCGCACGCATGCAACGGCTCTCGGCTGGGCCGCTGGTCGACGCCGCACCCGAGGCGGAGATCTGGCTCGACGGCGGTCATAACCCGGCCGCAGGCCAAGCGCTGGCACAGGTGCTCCGAAAAAACACGAGCCGGCCTACATTTCTGATTTGCGGGATGCTGAACACGAAGGACGTGCAGGGATATCTGGCCCCGCTCGCGGCGCACGCGCAGGCGCTCTATGCAGTGCCCATCCCGGGCGAGACCAATACGCTGAGTGCCGCCGATACAGCGGCCGCTGCCCACATGGCAGGCCTAGACTCCCATGAGGCAGAGACGGTTGAAGCCGCCCTGCGCGCGATCACAACCGTCGCCCCGCATGCCCGAATTTTGATCTGTGGGTCGCTGTATCTTGCGGGGCAGGTGCTTAAAAACCACTCCTGACAGTGGATGGATCACTTTGTATTGACCGTCCTAAGCGGAGCACGCTATATCTTGTGAGAATAGACCAGTAGGGTGTTTTTGAGCGCCTGATGCTTTTGGGGGAAGCGGTATGGTATGGCGCGAGGATCGTGCGCCCGACAGACGTCATTCAACGTCAGGGTCAAACATAGAGCCAGCATCATCGACAAGAGTTGCGATCATGATGTTGGTGATGACGTTTCTTTTGGTCACCATCGCCATCGTTTCGCTGCAGCCGCGATTGCCATCAGACGCACCACAAATCATAGCAGAGCCCGTGCGGGTCGCTCCGGCACCACCCGCGCCGATCCCGGAGACTGAGCCGCCGGCTGAGGTCGCAACTGTTCAAGCCGAAGCTCCGGCATCACAGCCGCCCGAACCCCAATCCATCGTAGTTGAATCGCAAGTCACGCGCGCCGATGCGTCGCTGCTGGAACTGCGCCAGGCGGTGTTGTCCTCGCACGCCAGTCACCTGTTGCGCCAATCTTCCGCCAACGGTGAACCGATCGATTTGCGGCAACTGGCGCGCACCGTACTGGGCGAGTTTGGCTACACCGTGCGCGACGGTGACCGGCTGCACGGTATGTTGGTGAGCGCGCTGTCGAACCAGAAATCTGACGCGTACATTGATGCTTTGCTGAATACGGCACTGGCACGCGGTGCTTTCACACCGCCCCGAACGCTGACCCTTCCGACAGGGCGGCTCGACACGCAGGCGCTCTTACGCGCGATGCTCTTGGGCGCCCGGAGCTAGGCACCCCACCCCGCGCTTTGCATCTCGCGCAGGCGCGACGCTGTGCGTTCAAACTCAAACGTCCCCTCGCCTTCGAGATAGAGCATTTCAGGTGCTGCCGCGGCCGAGCTAATCAGCTTTACCTGCGCTTCATACAGCGTATCGATCAAAGTCACGAAACGTCTGGCTTCGTTAAAGTTGCTGCGGCCCAGACGCGGGATATCGTCGATCATCAGCACGCGGCATGCCTCGGCTATGGCAAGGTAGTCGCCCGGCCCCAAAGGCTTGGCGCACAGATCAAAAAAGCTGGACCGGCCCACTCCGCTGCGAAAACGCGCAATGGTTACCACGCGCCCTTTCAGCGGCAGATCCAATGGCCCGGCTTGCCCACCTGCAAAGTCCGTCCAGATCGCATCCATCTGCGCCGTCGCATCTGGTCCCAGCGGCGTGAAATAGGTTGGTGAACCAGAAAGCCGGTCCTGCCGGTAGTCGGTGGCTGATGCAAGCTCGACCACCTCCATCCGCTGCGTCAGTAGCGCGATGAATGGAAGGAACAGCTGCCGGTTCAACCCGTCTTTGTAGAGATCCTCCGGCACCCGGTTCGACGTCGTCACGACCACAACGCCGGCCGCAAACAAAGCTTCAAAGAGCCGCCCGACAATCATCGCGTCAGTGATGTCGGTGATCTGCATTTCATCAAATGCCAAAAGCCGGACCTGCGAGGCAACATCCGCTGCCACTGGTGCGATCGCATCCTCGACCCCGCGCTGGCGGGCGGCGTGCAGCGCTGCATGTATCTCTTGCATAAAGGCGTGGAAGTGCACACGACGCGCTGGGACAGCAAGCTGATCGACAAAAAAATCCATCAACATGGATTTGCCGCGGCCCACCCCGCCCCACAGGTATAATCCTTTGGGCGGCTCTGGTGCCTTGCGGAAAAATCCCCTTTTGACCGGCGCAGCAAGTGCCATGCGGATGCGTTCGAACTGCGGCAACACGGCCTGCTGTGCAGCATCGACCCGCAAGTCGCCGCGCGCCACGCGGTCCGCATAAGCTTCAATCAGGTCTTTCATCGCTGCCGGTTTTACCCAGCGTGTCGCGTTTTGCCCATCACGGAATGTGACGGATCCTTTCATAAATTGCCGTTTGACGGCACCGCCCGCGCCTTTAGGGTCGCCGCGACATCCAAAGAAAGTACCAACATGACCGCCCGCGCTGCACCGCTCATGACGCCCGTTCTTTTGGTCGGCTCAATTATCGTGCTGGTCAGCTTTGCCATCCGTGCGTCTTACGGCGTGTTCCAGATCCCGATTGCCGACGAATTCGGCTGGCTGCGGACCGAGTTTTCCATGGCCATCGCTATCCAAAACCTGGCTTGGGGTATCGGGCAGCCAATCTTTGGCGCGCTGGCGGAAAAGATCGGGGACCGGCGTGCCATTGTCATAGGCGCGTTTGTCTACGCACTGGGGCTGGTGCTGTCGGCGTGGTCCACGACGCCGCTGGAACATCAGGCCTATTCCTGGTTGGTCGGTTTTGGCATCGCAGGCACCGGGTTTGGCGTGATCCTAGCCGTAGTGGGACGCGCCGCATCCGATGAAAACAGGTCCATGAGCCTGGCCATCGTCACGGCGATGGGGTCAGGCGGTCAGGTCGTTGGCCCCCCTACTGCCGAGGCACTGTTGGGTGTGATGCCCTGGCAGGGGGTCTTTCTCGTCTTTGCGGTGGCAGTGGTCGCCTTGCTCTTGCTACTGCCATTCATGCGTAGTCCCACAGTGGCCAGCAAAGCGGAGCTGGAAGAAAGCCTGGGCCAGATCCTGAAAAAAGCGTTCCGCGATCCGTCTTACACGCTGATCTTTCTGGGGTTTTTCTCATGCGGGTATCAACTGTCATTTGTCACGGCGCATTTTCCGGCCTTTGTCACCGAAATCTGCGGCCCAATTGAACCAGGCAGCATGCTGCATGGGTTCGGGATCACGACGACCTCGGCGTTGGGGGCTATATCGCTGTCGTTGATTGGGTTGGCCAATATCGGCGGCACGCTCTTGGCCGGTTGGGCGGGCAAGTATTATTCGAAGAAATACCTGCTCGCCGGGATATACGCGGCGCGCACGATCATCGCGGGGATGTTCATCCTGTTCCCGATGACCCCTGCAACCGTGGTGCTGTTTTCGGTGGCGATGGGATCGCTGTGGTTGGCCACTGTGCCACTGACCTCGGGCCTGGTCGCGCATATCTACGGTCTGCGCTACATGGGCACGCTTTATGGCATTGTTTTCTTCAGCCACCAGTTGGGCAGCTTTGTCGGCGTCTGGCTAGGCGGGCGGATGTATGACCTCTACGGCTCTTACGAGCAGGTCTGGTGGATCGGTGTCGCCATTGGCGCGTTCAGCGCGATTGTGCATTTGCCGATCCGGGAACGTCCTCTGGCACAGGCAGCCTAGGCAAGCCACGCCTTGATCAGCGCGACGACCTCGTCGGTGTGAGTGTAAGTCACGCCGTGACCGGACCCTGCGATAACCGTTTGGGTGGCGTCCGCGTTCCACGTAGCGAGCTGATCTTGTGCAGCGGGCGGGATCAACGCGTCAGCTTCGGCCCAAATGGCCAGCACCGGTATTTGGCTGGCGGCGATTGTTGCGTGTTCGGCCTGCAACGGCGCGCGCAAAACGCCGCGTAGCGATGATAGGGCGGACGGGAAAAACCCGCGCCGCGTGGTTTCGGTCCGCATCATGTGGGTCATGCCTTCGACGGATTTGGGCAGGTCCGCCTCGGCGGTGATCCCGCGTCGCAGGACAATCGGGTAGAGTGCCAAAAACAACCAGTCGCCGATTACCGGCACATCCCGCGCCAACCGCAGAAGAAGCGGATCGACCAGCGCCATACCGGCAGAGGCCAGCAGAACCAGTCGCGACACACGGCCCGCATGCTTGGCCGCAAAACACGCGGCAACAGCGCCACCCATCGAATAGCCAATCAGCAGAACCGGCGTCTCGACGCGTTCGTGGGCAAGAAGATCCTCAAGCTGAGTGACAAAGAACTCTGCATCCTGCAAACCGCACACGGTACTGGAGTAGCCGCGGCCGTAATGGTCATAGATCAGCACCCGGTACCCCATGCGCGCCAGCCCCTTGGCTAGCCCATGCCAGACAAAAGATGGCGTGGTCAGCCCGTGCACGCACACCGCGACAGGCCCGTCCGCGGGGCCAATCCAGGCGTAATGCGTGACCCCTTGGGACAGGGTGGCAAGCTTGCCCGGCGCCTCTGCCTGTCGCTGCCCGGTCATCGGCGTGCGCATAAATTCTATGGTCAGTGGCACGGCCAAAAGGCCCAACAGCACAACCAGAAGCCACATCATGCGCCTTGCCACCGGGTTAGGATGTGGCGGCAGGTCATCAGGTCCAGATGCGCGCCACCGCCGTTTTTGAACAGGGTGATGTCCCCTGCTGCAGCCGTGAAGGCGTTGAGATCGTAGAAATCGCCGACCAGATCAGCGCGCCGGATCGTGCCCGCAGCGAGCGGGATCTCAATCTCGCCGATATGGCCGATGGTGGTGTCGAAACTGTCGACAAAGATGCGAGATTTCAACAGCGTCGCATCGTCGGCCTCGCGCATATCTGGGCGATAGGCACCGATCAGGTTGACGTGTTGACCGGGACGTAACCAAGCGCCTTGCAGCCACGGAGCCGTCGACATTGTACAACCAACGACAATGTCAGCCGCCGCAACCGCCGCCGCTAGATCGTCGGCAACGTCCGTGTCGGGAAAGCGCCCGGCCAGCGCGTTGGCGCGCGCAGCGGTGCGGTTCCAAATGGTGAACTGCGCATTTGGATAACCGGCGCCAAACGCCGCGCGAATACTCGAGGCAACCGCACCGGCACCCACGATCAGAATGAGATCTGCTTGCGGTTTCAGACGCAGGGCGCCCAGCAGACTGTCGGCGGCAGTTTTCCACTTGGTGACCAAATGAAAGTCAATCATCGCCTCAAGCACGCCGGTGCGATCTGCAAAAAGCGAGACAGCCCCGTTGATCGGCGGCGCATCGGTATTGCCCGGAAATATTGTGGCGGTTTTGACCAACGCGCCCAGCCCGTCGATCCATGCCGCGCGGCTTAGCAGCGTGTCGGCGCCGCGGTAGAGAAAGGTGTCGCCGATCTCGGCCTTGGGCGCCGCGTGCCCGTCGGCCAAAGCCTGCGCCAGATCAATCCATTCGAGCAAAGCCTCGCCTGCGTCAAAGGAGATGAATGGCGCGCTCATCAGCCCTGCCGGGCCTCTTCGCCCGTTAGCAACCCTTCGGCTACCAAGCGGTCTGCCCAGCCCTGCGGACCCTCAAAGAGATGCGTGCGCCAGCCGCGCGCATCCGCTGCTGCAATGTTTGCAGCGCTGTCATCTGTAAAGATCAGCGCATCACCGGACAGGCCTGAAGCCTCTTCGACCATTTCATAGATGCGTGGATCGGGTTTGATCACGCGCATGTGGCCAGAGATAAAGTCACGATCGAATGCGCGCATGATCGGGTACATGTCCGCGCCGATCTCGTAGACCTCTACCCCGAAATTGGTCAGGGAAAACACCGGAACGCCTTTGGCCTGCAGCGCTTGCATCAGGTGGACAGACAAATCGATCTGTGGCGCAAACATGTTTGGCCACCCGGTTTGCCACAGCATGACCTCATCATGCCAATCCGGATGTGCCCGTGCCAGCGCGGCGACCGATTGCGCAAAAGGCGCGCCGCGGTCCATGTCGGCGTTCATCGCCAAGATCGGAACGGCGTCAAAGAAGGTGCGGCGGCGGTCGGGCCCAATCTGGCTGTCGTAGAAATCTTCGGGGGACCATTCCACCAGCACGTTGCCGATGTCGAAAACCACCGCTTGGATACTCATGCTTTTGCCGCCCGGATCTCGCGTTCCAACGCGTCGAGGAAACGCGATCTGTCGGCTTTGGTAAAGCCTTTGCCACCACCTTGCCGAAACGGATCGGCGGCGCGCAGGTCGGCCATCAGGTCGCGTGTTGCGAGCACGTTGCCGATATTGGCCTGCGTCAACGCCTCGCCATTGTGTTTGAGCACGCGCGCGCCCGCCGCGACGCATTTGGCAGCCAGCGGGATATCGCCGGTGATGACCACGTCGCCAGGGCCGGCACGCTCGGCAATCCACATGTCAGCGATGTCGGGGCCTTCGGGCACGATCACTGTTTCGACCAGCGGGTTTTGCGACGGGCGCAAACCACCGTTGGAGACGACTTTCATGTCCACTTTATGCCGCGTGGCCACGCGCTCTGCTTCGGCTTTGACTGGACAGGCGTCCGCGTCGATGAACAGGGTCACGCCCATAAATGCTCGGCATGAAAGGCGATGTGATCTTTCATGAAAGTGGACACGAAAAAGTACGAGTGGTCATAGCCCGGTTGCATGCGAAACGTTATCTGCTGGCGCCGCGCCGCGGCCGCCTGGGCGAGCTTTTCAGGGCGCAAAAGATCGAGAAATTGGTCCTGCGTCCCGGTGTCGACCAGCACAGGCCCGGCAAAACCACGTTCCGCCATCACAAGGCTTGCGTCATGTTTGCTCCAAGCCGCTTTATCATCGCCAAGATACGCTTTGAGCTGCTTGCGGCCCCAGTCGCTGCCGGTTGGATTGGAGATGGGTGCAAACGCCGATACCGACCTGAACCGGCCCGGCGTGTTCATCGCCAACGTCAGTGCGCCGTGCCCGCCCATCGAATGGCCGGTGATCGCCTGCCGGTCCATGTCGAGGGCGAAATGCTGCGCCACCAACGCGGGCAGTTCTTCCATCACGTAGTCCCACATGCGGAAGTGCGGCGCCCATGGCGTCTGGGTGGCGTTGACGTAGAACCCTGCGCCCTTGCCCAAATCATATGCCTCGTCGTCGGCTACGCCGTCTCCTCGGGGGGATGTGTCAGGGAAAATCAGCGCGACACCCAGTTCGGCGGCCCAGGCCTGCGCGCCGGCCTTTGTCATCGCGTTCTCGTGGGTGCAGGTGAGACCCGAGAGATACCAGAGCACCGGGACCGGACCATCCTGCGCCTCGGCAGGCTGAAACAGGCCAAAGGTCATCTCGCAGCTACAGGCATCAGAGCTGTGCGTGTAAACCCCTTGCGTGCCGCCAAAACAGGCGTTTTGCGTGTTCGTGATCATGGCTGTCTCCGCTTTTGTCTATCGCTATCGGGCGTCGGCGCGCGGGGCAAGTGATTGGAGCCTCCGGCGGAGGTATTTCCGGCCAGAAGAAGACCTAGGGGCTGACCCAGGCGATCACCGCAGTGAGGGTGGCAAGACTGATCACCGTCGAGAGCAGGATCGAGGCAGAAGCGCGGGTCGGGGCAACGTTGTAGTGTTGGGCCAGCATATAGACATTGCCCGCAACGGGCATTGCGGCGCAGGCCACCATCACGGCGAAGGTGAAGGGATCGAGCGGGAAGAACAGCAGCGCCGCAAGGGCCACAGCGGCGGGGTGCAGCACCAGTTTGGCAAAGCTGAGCCAAGCCGCAACACTGATCCGTTCGGCAGATTTGCTGGCCAGCGACGCGCCAATGGCAAAGAGCGCGCCGGGAGTGGCTGCTGACCCCAGCATCAGCAGGAACTCGTCAACTGGGCCGGGGATCGGGAGGTCAAGCGCGGACCAGGCTAGGCCCGCCGAGATTGCGACAATCATCGGGTTCTTGAGCAGTCCGAGGCCGATTGTGCGCAAAATCGACCATGACATGCGTCCGTCACGGCTGCCGGTAATGATAATTACGATCAGGCTGGAAAAGACAATGAGATCAATAGAGAGGACCATGATTACGGGGGCCACCGCTGCGTCACCCAGTAGGATCGCCAGCATCGGGATGCCGAGAAATCCGACATTTCCAATCACACTGCACTGCGCCTCGATCGCGGTTTCGTCGGCGGGCAGGCGGCGGGCGAGGCCGACAAGTGTGGCCACACAGTAAATCGCGACCGTGCCCGTGAGGTAGGCGGCGGCAAGCGCGCCGTTCCAGATCTCTGCAATCTCAAGCGAAGCGGCAAAGCGGAAAAGCATCGCAGACAGGGCAAAGTAAAACACAAATTTGGTCAGGGCAGCAGTTGCAGCCGGGCTGAAAAAGCCGCTGCGCCCAGCGCCGTATCCGATCCCGATCAGCGCAAAAAAGGGGAGCGTTTTGAGCAGGATAGGAAGCATGCGCAAAGCCTATAGCGCATCATAGGTGAGGTACATGCGCATTTTGCTATGGGTTCTGAACCGAACGGTTTATATTATGGAGCGCTCAGTTGTCAGGAACCCGCATGAACGACGCCAGTCCGCTTGTCCGTAAGGGCCGCAAATTCGACCAGGTGCTGGAAGGCGCACGGACAGTTTTCATGACGGATGGGTTCGAAGGCGCGAGCGTGGATGACATTGCGCGCGCAGCCGGCGTCAGCAAGGCGACGCTGTACAGTTATTTCTCTGATAAGAAGCTGCTATTTGTCGAAGTGGCGCGGCAGGAATGCGACCGGCAGAGCCAAGATGCGCTTGATTTCATTGATCAAAATCATCCCCCACGCCAGGTGCTGGGTGCTGCGGGGCGGCATTTCCTGCGGTTTCTGACGTCGAAATTCGGGCAGCAGATCTTTCGCATTTGCGTGGCGGAATCGGATCGGTTTCCCGAGATCGGGCGTGCCTTTTACCAGTCGGGGCCGCAGCGTATGCGGGCGGAGATGGGTGCCTATTTCGAGGCGGCAATAGAACGGGGCGAGCTGCGCATCAATGACGTGACGCTGGCCTGCGATCAGTTTGCCGAGATGTGCAAGGCTGATATCTGGCCGCGGCTGATGTTCGGGGTGATTTCCGAGGTGGATCAAGCGGATATCGAGCGCGTGGTCGACGGCGCGGTCGAGACGTTTTTGGCGCGCTATGGGGCGTGACTCTGGCGGGCGACTCAGGCTAGAACGTGTGAGAACAAATTGTGAACATTTGTCCGCATGTCCGACCGTCGTATTCTGTCTATCTGGTTCCCGCGCCTGGGGGCCGAACGCCTGATCCGGATGCAGCCGCATCTGGCGGATGCCCCTGTGGCCGTGGTCGAAGAGCAGCAGAATATGCAGGTTTTATCGTCACTTAACGGCGTGGCGCAAGGCTATGGCCTGACCGTGGGGCAGCCTGCGCGCGATGCCCATGCGATGTGCCCGGGGCTGGTCACGCAGACCCGCAGCGCGGTGGCAGAGGGGCGGTTTCTGGCGGCGCTGCAACGCTGGGCCGGCAAGTTCAGCCCGTGGGTCGCGCCCGAGGATGACGACGCGCTGGTGGTGGATCTGACGGGCTGTGCGCATCTGTTTGGTGGCGAGGCGCAGGTGATGGGCGTGGTGGAACAGGACTGTGCCGATCTGGGGCTGAGCGTGCTGATGGGGCTGGCGGACACGCGGGGGGCCGCGTGGGCGCTGGCGCGCTTTGCCGGGCAGGCGGCAGGGTCGGATCGCAGCGGCGATGCCATCGACCAGGAGGCGCGCGCCACCCGCGCCCGGGCGGGCAAGAGGCGGCACTGGACCAAAGGCGGTACCGCCCTGGCGGTCAAGCTGCAAGGCGCTGATATCACACGTATTTCGCCACCCGGGCAAACCTATGGCAGCCTCAGCCCGCTGCCTATGGCGGCGCTGCGGCTGGAGCCGGACATGGTGGCGCAACTGGGCCGGTTGGGGCTGCGCCGGGTGGGTGACTTGCTGGGTCAGCCGCGGGCCGCACTGGCGCGGCGGTTTGGGCGGGGTCTGGTGCTGCGACTGGATCAAGCGATGGGCAGCGCCCCCGAGCCGGTGTCACCGGCAAAACCGGCCGACCATTTCGCGGTGCGGATGACGCTGCCCGAGCCTATCGGGCTGGCAGAAGACGTGATGGCGGCGGTGGACCGGCTGCTGCCGAAGCTGTGCAAGGCATTGGAAGCAAAGGGAAAAGGTGTAAGAACTCTGCGGTTGGAAGCCTATCGCAGCGACCATGAGGTCGAGGTGGTCACCGTGGGTCTGGCGCGGCCCGGGTTTGATCCGCACCGCATCCGGCCCCTGATCGAGATGAAGATCGCGGATATCGATGCGGGCTTTGGCATCGACATGATGCGGCTGCAGGCGGTGCAGGTCGAACCTGTCCACGACGTGCAGACGGTGGGCCATATGCAGGCTGGGGAAGCGGTGCGCAAACGGCTGGCCGAGACCAGCGGGATGGATGATCTGATCGCGCGGCTGGGCGCGCGGATCGGGCTGGATCACGTCCGCCGCTTTCAACCGGCGGACAGCCATATCCCTGAAAAATCACATAAAATCACCGGTGCCGCATGGACCAAGGCGCATGAGGGGCCCTGGCCCCTGCCGTCCAATCCGCGCCCGCTGCTGATGTGGCACCCCGAACCGGTCAATGCCCCGGCGGACCCGCGCATGCCCGAGACGTTTCGCTGGCGCGGGCAAACGCTGAAACGGCTGCGGGCGCTGGGGCCGGAGCGGATTGCGCCGGAGTGGTGGCTGGACGATCCGAACTGGCGATCCGGCACGCGGGATTACTGGGTCACGGACACGGAATGCGGGCAGCGGCTGTGGCTGTTTTATGCGCATGGCGGGACCATGTCGGCGGGGTGGTTTTGTCACGGATCCTTTGCCTGAGAGGCGGCGGTTAACGCAGCGTGCGGTGGGGGCATGAGCCGCTTTTGATGAAAATGGCCTGGATTTTGTACAAAACTGCACCGCTCATCGGGGCCTTTTCGGCCCTCTTCGCGTGTTTTGATGAAAATGGCCCTCGTTTTGTACAAAACACCCCTCCGGCCAGCGTTAACCCATTGTTCACGAATGCGTTTCGTTAACGTTTATCCGGGCGCGATAACTTTTGTTTAACCTCTGGACGCTGCAGAGACCGCGGCGTCGCCTTCCGCGATTGCTGAAGGTCAGGAAAACCCAACCTTGACCGAAACAGGTGATTCGGCGCACACCAAAGACGCGAACATTTCTCGCATAAGTTAGCGGATGCTTTGCGCCGGCCTCATTTTCACTCTGCCGGTGTTTTGTCCAAAAGTTATTTTTAGGAGACTGTTGATGTCAGACAATCGTGCTGAAAGTTCTTATGGTGTGCGCGTCAGCGCTGCCGAATTGGCCCGCCACAGGGTCCACCCCATTCACAAGGCAAATGGCGACGAGGAGCGGTACGCGTCGGCCCATTACCTGATGAGTTTCACCAAAGGGTTGCGCCATGACCATGGCCTGGGTGTGGTTGCTGTACGCAACCATTTCGAGGCGATGCGCCACGCGATCGACTATGGCTATGTGAAGCCGTTCACAACCGAAGTGCCCGCGCCGATGGACCCGGATATCCGACGCCGGCAGTGGGAGGCGCCCACAGCGGGCACCACCTATGACCTGCAAGGACCGGACGCGCAGGCGGTGACCATGGCGCCCGCACCGGCGCTGTGCAGCGACGAGTTGGCGTTTGAGATGGCGGAGGTCTATGAGCTTGCCTTGCTGCGCGACACGCCGCTGTCGGCCTTTGCCGATCATACCAAAGACGAGGCTGATCTGGCAGACGCCAAAGATCGGCTGAGCAAGTCCATCGGCAATCTGCAGGGCATGCCCTATGCCGACAATGGCTTTGCCGAGACTTGCGGCAGCAAGGGGCGGCCACGCAAGACCGAAACCAACAGCGACGGTGACTGCGTGCTGACACCGCAAACCGCGTTCCGCGGCTCAAGCCCGGGTGTCGATGTGGGGCCCTACCTGTCGCAGTTCATGTGGATCGGCAACAAGACCCTGGACGGCAAAAAGGTCGGTGATGGGTTCATCCAATACGGCGCGCAGTGCATCGAACAAACGGTGCCAAAGGCGCGGCCCGGGGTCGATTACATGACCACCTGGGATGACTGGATCCGGGTTCAGGACGGGTTTGACGTGAACCACGCGGGCGTGGGCCAAGTGGTCGACGATGAGCCCTGCGGCCCCGGTCAGCGGTTCCATCCCAAGCGGTTCATCTACACGCCGCGCGATCTGGCGACCTATGTGCATTTTGATGCGCTCTATCAGGCCTATCTGAATGCGACGCTGATCCTGCTGGCGATGGGCACGCCGTTTGATCCCGGTTTTGCCCATCTGTCGGGCATGCGCGGTCATTTTGAGCCGATGAACGAAACCGATCCGTCCGGGGATGCGTCCGGGCGGCGGCTGAATGCCGGTGGCTTTGCGCTTTATGGTGGGCCGCACATTCTGTCGCTGGTGACCGAGGTGGCGACCCGCGCGCTCAAGGCGGTGCGGTTCCAGAAGTTCAACAACCACCTGCGGCTGCGGCCCGAGGCGCTGGCCGGGCGGATTGCCAAGGCGCAAGAGCTGGACGCGGAGTTTCCGCAGCTGTGCGGCGCAATGGGCAAGATGTGCGACCAGATGGCGGGGACACTAGGCCACGTCAAGAAGGCCAACCCGGCGGATGCAAACCTGCCCAACGGCAATTTTCTGTTGCCGATGGCCTTTGCCGAAGGATCGCCGATGCACCCGACCTATGGTGCCGGTCACGCCACTGTGGCGGGTGCCTGCACCACCATCGTCAAGGCGTTCTTTGACACCGGCACGGTGCTTGGCCAGCGCAGCACGGATGGCTGTGGTGACGGGGACATCGGGTTTTACCACGGTGTGTCGCCGCGGTGCTTTGAGGCGATCGATGAAGGCGCGAGCCTCGATTGCAGCACGCCGAAATGCCCGCTGACGCTGGAAGGCGAGTTGAACAAGCTGGCGGCCAATATCTCCATCGGGCGGAATATGGCCGGGGTGCACTATTTCTCAGACTACTATGACAGTCTGCGGATGGGCGAAGAGATCGCCATCGGCATGCTGGAAGAGCAGGCGCTGTGCTATGCCACCGATGACTTTGTGCTGTCGGTGCCGACCTTTGACGGCGAGATCCGTCGGATCGGGCGCAAGTGATCTGGGTGGGGCGGGCCGCGGCCTGCCCCCCTCATCCCCTCTACAAAGTTGTATCGGACAACAGGTCAACCAAAGCAGTGTTCACGTAATAATTGTTGCGGCCTTCGACCAACTTCACGATGGGCAAATCGGGATCAGCGGCGAGTTTTTCCAAGTGGGAAGCAGCCGTTGGGCGCGAGACCGACAATTCAGTCATGACATATTCGATCCGGGTATAGGGGTGTTTGAACAGGTTGTTGATCAGATCCTGCGAGTAGATACGCGCGTGATCATTCCGCAACGCGGATTTTATTTCCGCCATTTGTTGCCTGATACCGCGGACAAGGCTGAGTGTTAGCAAAGATGTGCGCGCAACGACGTTCAACATGTATACCACCCAGTCTTCCCAAGCGTTTTCGTCACGCACCGCTTGCAGAAGCCTGTAGTAATCTGACTTGGAAGCGTTGATGCCCCGGCTCATGTAAAGGATCGGCACGCCCAGCAGCCCTGCTTTTGTCAAATAGAGCACATTGAGCATGCGCCCGATCCTGCCATTTCCATCCGGGAAAGGATGGATGGATTCGAACTGGTGATGGATGATCGCCATCTTGATGAGCGGATCCAGCCCCCCGGTTTCGTCGTTGATGTACTGTTCTAACGCAGTCATGTGACGAATGACGTCGACGCTGTCTTGTGGCGGGACGTAAACGATTTCTCCGGCGCGGCCTTCAAGTGCGGTTCCAGGCAGCGTTCGGAAGCCATCGCTGCGGTTCTTGAGAATTCGGAACATTTCAATGAGCGCGCGGTTTGTGATGAGGTTGTCCTGCAGCATAGAGGAGTATCCCAGAGCAAGCGCGTCTCGATATACAGCGACCTCTTTGGCGGCGCCGCGTAGCTGGCTTTCACGTTCGGTGCCTGAACGAAAAAGTTCATCGTTCGTAGTGACTATATTTTCGATCTCGGAACTGTCTTTGGCTTCTTGCAAGGCCAGCGTGTCAATGAGAATGCCCTGGTTCGGAATTGCCCGCGCTTCGCCCTTGACCTCGGCTAGGTAGCGGGAGGCCGTGTTCATCGCTTTGAGGACGTTCACGGTTTCGAAATCTGCATTGGGCGGCAATGCAGGTATTTCATAGGTTTCTTTCAACATCATGCTTCATATGTAAAGAAATTCGCTTTTTCTTTCTATATTTCGGATGATGCAGAAAGCAATCGCCTAGTATCTTGAAGCTTCACCGCTCATCCACGATGCGCACCGCCTTGCCTTGGGACCTGGGCACGCTGCCGGTTTCACCGACGGTGACAGATACGGTGATCCCGATGGTGTCCTTGATCCGGGTCGCGAGCGCTGTGCCATCGGAGTACCCTTCGCAGAGCACCTCCATCGCGTCCATGCGGCCATCGCGCGTCAGGCGCAGTTGGAAGTGCGGGGCGAGGCCGGGGGTGGCGAGCAGGCATTCTTCGATCTGGCTGGGAAAGACGTTGACGCCGCGCAGGATGATCATGTCGTCAGACCGGCCCGTGACCTTTTCCATGCGGCGCATGGACCGGGCGGTGCCCGGCAGCAGGCGGGTGAGGTCGCGGGTGCGGTAGCGAATGATGGGGAACGCTTCTTTGGTCAGGGAGGTGAAGACCAATTCGCCCATTTCACCGTCGGCCACAGGCGCGCCGGTGTCGGGGTTGATGATCTCGGGGTAAAAGTGGTCTTCCCAGATGTGCAGGCCGTCTTTGGTTTCGACGCATTCCTGGCTGACGCCGGGGCCCATAACTTCGCTCAGGCCATAGATGTCGACGGCGTGCATGTCGAAGGCGCTTTCGATCTCGGCGCGCATGGCGTCGGTCCACGGTTCAGCGCCAAAGATGCCCACGGCCAGCGACGTGTCGCGCGGGTCAACGCCCGCCTCGTGAAAGGCATCGAGGACCGAGAGCGCGTAAGATGGGGTGACGGTGATCCCGCGGGGTTGGAAGTCGCGGATCAGCGTGACCTGGCGCGAGGTCATGCCGCCCGACACTGGCACGGTGGTCAGGCCCAGCTTGTCCGAGCCGAGGTGGATGCCAAGCCCACCTGTAAAGAGGCCGTAGCCGTAAGCGTTGTGCAGAAGGTCCCCGGGGCGCAGGCCCGCGGCGCGCAAGCTTCGCGCCACCACGGTGGCCCATGTGTCGAGGTCGCGGGCGGTGTAGCCCACCACAGTGGGCTGGCCGGTGGTGCCCGAGGACGCGTGCACCCGCGCCACCTGATCGCGCGGGACGGCGAACATGCCGAACGGGTAGTTGGCGCGCAGGTCCTGTTTGGTGGTGAACGGAAATTTGGCGAGATCGGCAAGGTCGATCACGTCGTCGGGGTGCACGCCCGCGGCATCAAAACTGGCGCGGTAATGCGGGACGTTGTCATAGGCGTGGCGCAGGGACCATTTGAGGCGGTCGAGCTGAAGTGCTTCGATCTCGTCCGGGCTGGCGATTTCGATTGCATCGAGCGTGCTGCGATCTGGGGTGAGGTCTTGCATCTAGTCTTCCTCGAAGTGCTGGCCGTTTATGGTGCGGCTGTGGCCGCGGAACAGCGCGATGGTGGCACCCGTCTGGTTGGTGACGGTGACGTCATAGGTGCCGGAGCGGCCCGCGCGGTGTTGTTCGACCGCTTCCGCGGTGAGCGTATCGCCTGCCTGCGCGGTGGTGACGTAGGTGATCTGGTTCGTCACGGCGACGGTGCGGGTGTTGTAGCTGTTGCAGGCAAAGGCAAAGGCGCTGTCAGCCAGCGTAAAGATGAAGCCGCCATGGGCGATGCCGTGGCCGTTGAGCATGTCGTTGCGTAGCGGCATGGACAACGTGGCGCGGCCCGGGGTGACGGCGTCGATCACCATGCCGAGCGCCTGGCTGGTGCGGTCGCTTGCCCACATGGCGGCGGCGCTTTTGGCGGCGCGCTCATCCTCTGTCATCCGTCTGTCTCCCTGGGGGCGACAGTGCCTTTGCGCGGCGGGTGCTGCAAGAGCCTTGAAATCAGGCGCGGGTCGGGCAAGTCTGTGCGCATGAACATGCAGACCCCCGCCAATGTGCGCGAGATACCAAGCCCGCAAGTGGCGTTTCACCGAACTGAGCTTTCCGTCATTTTGTCGCTCTATGGCCGCATGGTTGCCGCGGGGGAGTGGCGCGATTACGGGATATCCTGTCTGAAGGATGTGGCGGTGTTTTCGGTGTTCCGGCGCACGGCGGAACACCCGCTTTACCAGATCGAGAAGCGGCCCAGCCTGCGGGGCAAGCAGGGGATGTACGCGGTCTACGGGATGGAAGGTCAGGTGCTGCGGCGCGGGCATGACCTGAAGACGGTGCTGCGGGTGCTGGAGCGCAAGCTGATCCGGGCGGTGGAGTGATCCAAATGTGCGCTAGCGCGCGTTTTATCTATGTGAAAATGAGGGGGCTGTCTGCCCCCTCAAACTCCCCAGAAGGTATTTTTAGCCAGAAGAAGCGTTTAGTGGCTGGCTCTGCAGCACCAGCAAGCAATCAAGCAGCGTCGGCCCACTTTTCATTTTTGTAAGCTAAACGGATGTTATCACCGTTTTCATCTGAGTTAGCCAAGTCATCAAGAGCACAGATATACTCTTCCATGATTTCGTTTCGTTGCCCCTCAGGAAGCAACGAAAATATGTACAGCACTTTGAAAGAGAACACGGCTGTTCCCGGAATGTCTGTTTGCCCTTTCTCCCATCTGGCAACGCTCTGATCCGAAACGCCAAGCTTTGCGCCCAAATGATGTTGAGATAGGCCCATCTCTGTTCTCAGAAATCGTATCTCTTGCCCGTTCGGTGCCTTCTTCTCCAATACAATATGGAGACCAATAGCTTCATGTAGCCCATCAAGGTTATGGATGGTGACGTATTGTTCATCATCCACGTATTCTATCTCAAACCCATTTGAGAGATAGATGTTGTCCAGACCACAATCGGTGTAGTGCAAGACCTCTTCCTTGAGATCGTCACACGGTATGCAGAAGTTTTGCCGTTCCATCCTAGTCTTCCCACTCAACGGTTTTCACGAAGATCCTTTTTCCTTTTACAAGTATCATTGCTACGCCCACTTCTCGTCTGCCGGGTATTGGAAAAACCAGCTTAGCTTTTCATTCTCCCGCATTCCTCCCAGCGGTTGTCTCATCGCGTATTTGGCCGTTGCGTAAAACGCTAAGAGCTATCCCGTTCGTTATATCCCCCTGCGAAAACCGTTCACGCGAATGAGCGGACCACGCTATGTTGCTTGTATCCTCTGCCAACTCTAGAACAAGCCGCAAGAATACGTGCGGGCGCTGTCGGAGCGGAAGAACCTTTTGTTCGGTGTCCGGCTTTCTGCTCATGAGCCTATCAATATGATAGGTATGAATGTGTCGTCATTAAGGCAGAGACGTTTATTTTGTGTTAAGCGGCTCTCTGCCAATGACCTTTCCAGTTGCGCGGCATGCGCGACATGCGCGACATGCGAAACGCTATCACGTTGGATGCGGGCAGCATGGGCAAAGTGCTGGTGTCCGTGCGACGGTTGTTTTCAAGCCACGCCCCCAAAACAGGTATCGCTCAAAATACGGCTTCTTACGCCCAAAAGAAACAATGGCTCCGTCATGCGTTCTGACCGGTTGGGCGCGTGTAAGCGGTGACCTCGCCGTATTGGGTGGCGATGCGTTTGATGGCGGTTTCGAGCGGTTCGGTGGCGACGGTCATGTGGTAAGCGTTGGCATGGATGATCGTGTCAGGGTCGCGCATCATTCCGACGTGGCCCTTCCAGAATACGAGGTCGCCGCGTTGTAGGGTGCCTGCGTCGGTGGCGGGGAAGGCCGCCTGTTGCAGGTCGCTGTCGCGGGGGCAGTGGATGCCGCAGGCGGTGAGCGCGGCGCGGATCAGGCCGGAGCAGTCGATGCCGGTGCCGGTGTCGCCGCCCCAGAGGTAGGGGGTGCCGAGGAACAGCTCGGCGATGCCGACGGGATCATCTGGCGTTTCGGTGAGGGGGGCGACCTGTTGGCAGGGGATGAAGCCGCCGGCATGGCGCAGGAAGTCGTCGTTTTCCATGGTTAGAGCCATGCGGCTGCCGAAACTGAGCAAGGCCATCTCGGGCGATTTGATGTCGGGGGCAGCGTAGATGTGCGCGAGGCGCGTTGTGACGCGGTGGCTGGGGGTCACCGGCTCGCCCAGGCTTTCGGCGTGGAGATAGCCCACGTAGCCGTCCACGGGGTCGAAGCCAAAGGCGTGGCCGTCGTGAACCTCGAGCACTGTAAAAGCCTGGCCCATCAGCAATTGCTTGTCGCGGCCCTCGCCGGGGTGGGCGCAGAGGTCTGCCCAGGGCACCCTCACCGTCTGCGGTGTGCCATCTGTAAAGCGCGCTGCCTGCACCGTACCGATGAGCGTGCTATGAGCGACGCGGGTGTTGGCCGCCAGGAAGCGGCGGTCGGTCATAGGTCCAGCATTGACGGCAGGGATGCGAAGAGGGCGCGGGTGCCCTGGCCCACGCCGCCCTTGGGCCGGGCCGGGGCGGCGGTGGGTTGCCAGCCATAGATGTCAAAATGCACGTAGCGCGTGGTCTCAACAAAGCGGCGCAGGAACAGGGCGGCGGTGATCGAGCCTGCAAACCCGCCCTTGGGCGCGTTGTCGAGGTCCGCGATGCCCGGTTCGATCATCGCCTCGTACGGCGCGTGAAACGGCAGGCGCCAGACCGGGTCGGCCTGGCTGGCAGCGGCCTGTTCAAGTGCTGCTGCCAGCGATGTGCTGTCGGTGTAATAGGGCGCCAAATCAGGGCCCACCGCGACGCGGGCGGCACCGGTGAGCGTGGCCATCGAGATGATCAGATCGGGCGCGCCCTCTTCGGCCAACGCGAGGGCGTCGGCCAGCACCAGCCGCCCTTCGGCGTCGGTATTGTTGATCTCGACCGTCAGCCCCTTGCGGCTGGTCAGGATGTCACCCGGGCGAAACGCATTGCCCGCCACGTTGTTTTCCACCGCCGGGATCAGCACGCGCAGTTGCACCGCCATGCCCGTCGCCATGATCATGTGCGCCAGACCCAGCACATTGGCCGCACCGCCCATGTCCTTTTTCATCAGGCCCATCGAGGCGCCGGGTTTGAGGTTGAGCCCGCCGGTGTCAAAGCATACGCCCTTGCCCACCAGCGTCAGTTTTGGCCCGGTAGTGCCCCAAGACATGTCGATGAGGCGCGGGGCCTTTTCGGCGGCGCGGCCAACGGTGTGGATCAGCGGGAAGTTCTGGTCGAGTAGTTCTGCGCCCGAGATCGCGGTGATCTGCGCGCCGTGCTGCTGGGCCAGATCGCGCGCCGCGTGTTCCAGTTCCGGCGGGCCCATATCGGCGGCAGGCGTGTTGATCAGGGTGCGGGTCAGCGCCTCCCCATTGGCCAGCGCGGCGATCTCATCCGCGTCGATACCCGAAGGCGCGATCAGGCGCGCGCGCATCGGGCTGGTATCCTTGTAGCGGTCAAATCGGTAGCTGGCCAAAAGCCAGCCCAGCGCCTCGACCGCCTGTGCGGCGTCCGGCGGCCACGTGGCGATGTGGTAGTCACCGTCGGGCAGTTTGGCGGCACCAGCGACAAGGTGAAAGCGGCCACGCGCACGCGCGGTTTGGTTGCCGTATCCCACTGCTGCGGCGGCCATCTGGCCGCCGTCCCCAGGGAGGGTCAGAACCTGACCCAGCGCGCCGGTAAAGCCCATCGCCTGTGCCCAGGCCGCCTGATCGGCGGGCAGGCCGGTGACAAAAGCGTCGACATCATTCTCTGAGACAAGGTGCAGCGGGATGGCGCGGTCAGTAGCAGCGGCGAAGGTGAGGGGCATTTTGGCACCAATCTGTGGGACTGTCGCAGACCCTAGTCGCTTTGCCCGCCGCTGCAAGCCGGATCAGATGGTGACGTCCTGCAGATCCCAGATCGCCGTCAGCGAACGTTCCCCGGTGCGCATCAGCCGCGCCAGCGTGGCGCCCAGCGCCACCGGGTCGCCTTGGTCAATGCAGGTGGTCACATCACCGGCCACGCGGGCCAGCAGATGCATGCCGATCTGGTCGGAGATGGCGATAAGCGAGCGGGCCGCCTTGCGCAGCTCTTCCATCTCGCCGGCACGGTACAGCCGGTCGCAATGGGCCATGCGCAGTGCCAATTCTTCCATCGCGCGACACACCACGTCTTCTGCTTCGACATGGCCCATATCATTATAAAGCGTGCCAAGCTGGTCATGGTCCACATGCACCGGCTCTTGCGGCCTGATATAAGTTACTTCCATCAATCACTCACCTTGTCTTGCCAATGCAATGGCGCGCCCCCACGGCGACTGCACGTGTGACACAAAGAGTGTTCTCAAATGGTTATGCGCGCCGGTTCTTTTCCCTCGAATTTTCAATGAATACAGGCTAATCCGGCGATCAAGACCACGAGGAAAGGCCGCCCATGCACCGCGTCAAACCGTTGCCAGACTATTTTTTGCAGCGTTATCAAGCGTGGAAGGCGACGACCTATACCCAGAGCCAGGCCTGGTTTCAGCGGCTCGCGACCGAGGGGCAGCGGCCCAAGGCAATGATCATCTCATGCTGTGACAGCCGGGTGAATGTGACGTCCATGTTTCTGGCCGATCAGGGTGAATATTTCGTGCACCGCAACGTCGCCAACTTGGTGCCGCCCTACGAGCCAGACGGCAAGCATCACGGCACCTCGGCGGCTGTGGAATATGCGGTCACAGCACTCAAGGTTGCGCATATCATCGTCATGGGCCATTCCGGATGCGGCGGGGTGCAAGGCTGCATCGACATGTGTGCGGGGCGCGCGCCCGAGCTGAAGGACGACACCAGCTTTGTCGGGCGATGGATCGACATCCTGTCGCCAAAATATCCGCAGGTCGAAGATATCGCAGACCCTGCCGAGCAGGCCGACCGGATGGAGGAACTGGCTGTGATCACCTCGTTGGAAAACCTGATGACCTACCCGTTTGTCGAGGCGCGGATGAATGACGGGTCGCTGTCATTGCACGGAGTGCGCACCGATATCGGTGATGCCAGCCTGACCGAGTTCTGTTTCGACGCGCAGCGGTTCAAAAGCATCTGAAAGGAGCCGGATGGATCAGATCCTGACCCTTGCCGCAGCCAACCTGCTGTCGCCCATTATCCTGAGCTTTGCCTTGGGTGTGGCGGCGGCGTTGGCGAAATCCGACCTCAACATTCCCGAAGCCGTGGCCAAGGGCATGTCGATCTATCTGCTGTTTGCCATCGGGTTCAAAGGCGGCGTCAGCGTCGCCGATCACGGCATCGACGGGACGCTGGCGCTATCGCTCTTGGCGGGGATCGCGCTGTCGGCGATCCTGCCGATCATCGCCTTTGGCCTGTTGCAGGTCATGGGCAATCTCAGCCGCCTGGATGCGGCCGCGGTTGCAGCGCATTACGGCTCGATCTCGATTGTGACCTTTGTGGCGGGCACTTCGGTGCTGGAAACCGCGGGGATCACCTCGGAAGGCTACATGGTGGCGGTGGCAGCGGCGATGGAAGCGCCTGCGATCCTGACCGCGCTTTGGCTGGTGTCGCGCGGGGGCGACAGCCGGCGCATGGACGGCGAATTGCTGCGCGAGATCATGCTGAACGGGTCGATTGTGCTGCTGGTGGGCAGTTTCGTGATCGGTTGGATCACCGGCGCCGAGGGGATGGCCAAGATTGACGCGTTCATCGTGTCGCCGTTTCAGGGCGTGCTGTGCCTGTTCCTGTTGGACATGGGATTGGTGGCGGGCCGCGGTCTGCGCGGCGGCTCTGGCGTGCTGCGGCCGGGTGTGCTGACCTTTGGCGTGGTGATGCCGCTGGTAGGCGCGACGCTGGGGCTGGCCACGGGCATCCTGCTGGGCCTCAGCACGGGCGGTGTGGCGCTGTTTATGACGCTGTCGGCGTCCGCCAGCTACATCGCTGTGCCGGCCGCAATGCGCGTGGCCCTGCCCGAGGCCAACCCGTCGATCTATCTGACGCTCAGCCTGGGCGTGACATTCCCGTTCAACCTGACACTGGGCCTGCCGTTATACGTCGCGGTGGCCCAAGCCGTGACGCAAGGATAGCGCAATGCAGACCCACAAGGCCAAACGCGTGGCGATCATCATCGAACAGGTCATGCAGTCGCGCCTCACCGACGCGCTGGAAGAGGCGGGCGTGACCGGTTTTACCATCCTGCCGGTGCTGGGCGGATCGGGCCGGTCGGGCGCGTGGAGCCGTGAGGGGCAAGTGGGCCGGGGCACCGGCATGGTGCAGGTTGTCTGCATCATTCGACCTGAACGGCTGGATGAGATGCTCGACGCAGCCTTTGCCGTGGTGGACCGCCACATCGGCGTGGTCAGTGTCAGCGACTGCGAAGTGCTGCGCGCCGAGCGGTTCTGACCCGTCCGCTCATCAAGGCCTCGCGGCCTCTCTTCGCTTTGGCCCAGTGCCGCGCGCTCTTCGCTTTGCAAGTCAACCTCCATCAGGCGCGCCGACATACCTTCTGCGACCCCTGCTTCATTTCGCCAAGTAAACCGCCCCCCACTGCCCGGCAGGCGGCTTTCGCCGCCGAGAGGGGAGGGCCGACCTGCCAACCGCGCCCTACCGCAGAACCTTGTCCTCCGGCCAGGTCAGCACCGTGTCCACCGTCACGCGCATCGTTTCACCGGCTGCCACGTCGAGATCCCAACCGAGGCTCCCGCGCCGGTCGTCGATGCCGTCGACATCCGGAGCAGGCGTGGCGGTCCAATTGATCACTAGGTCTTCCTGTTCGGAAAACGGCACAGCCTCGCGCAGCTCGACCGACCAGTCGCGGGCGGTGAGGTTTTCGACCTCGAGCCGCACCGTCTCACGCTGTTCGTTCGAGCGGGTGATGAGGCCGCGGTCGCCTTCGTTGCGGTCCAGCAGGGTGCGTTTTAGGCGCAGGCCCTCGATGGCGCCAAAGAAAATCTCGGTCTCGGCATTGGGTGGCAACAACTCAAGCACCGTGGCACCGATGTTTTGCGCACCAACATAGAGTTGCGCCTCGCCCGGCAGCAGGATTTCCCCGCTGGTGTTGGTGAGTGTCACGTCGCGATAGGCGGTATCGTCGCGCAACGGCACAGCGCGGGCGGTCAGGGTACCGTCAAGCGTCAGCGTATCAAGCGCCACGAGCAGCACGTCCTCGTCCGCGCGCACGGTGACGCGGTCCGGCAGCGTGTACCTGACGCCGATCCCGCTGAGATCAACCTGAACGCCTGCAGCTTCTTCCACGATCACGGGCGCATCCAGCGTCATATCGGCTGCGCCGAGCGAGCGTTGCACGGTGATGGCGGGGTCGGCCTTGTCCTCGATCCGACGGCGTAGGCTGGGCAAGCGGCCAGGTTCTGTGCGTTCGCTCAGGTTCAGGGTGGAGACGGTGATGGCGACGTCGGTCCAGTGCTCGACACCCCACTGGCTGATACCGATGCTGCGGTCGATCTCAACACGGTCATCATCTGCCAGCGTGACGGTGTAAAACGGCTGCCACGCCGCCGCACGCGCGACGTAAGTCAAGCGGACGCTGCCCGGACCAGCAGCGGGCACCGTAACCGCCAGATCGAGGGTCGCGGGCCGGTCATTGGGCGGGGTGACCGCATCCAACGCCGCCTGCGCCGCTTCCAGCGCAAAGATCAGATCGGGGGTCTGCCGATCGAGCAGGCGCACCTGCGCTTGGGCGGCGGTGATCGCCGCGCGGGCCGCGGTACCATCGCTGGCAATGAGTTGGCCAATGGCGCGCAGCGCATCGGCGTCCGGGGCAGCGTTATCTGGCAACTGGACACCTGTGAGGAACTCAATCTGATCCTGCGCCGCCTGCGCCTGTGCCCGGGCGCGGGTGATGGCGTCGCGATGGGCGGCAAGTGCGTCCTCGGCCGCATCAAGGGCGGCGCGCGCGGCAAGCCAGTCCGGCGTACGCGGCGCGCGGTAAGGACCGGTGCCATCCCGGCGCCATGTGCGCGAGGTGATCTGCGCGCCCTGCAACGCCACAGTGATGCTGTTGACCGAAAGGGCTGGATCTAACCCCTCGATCCGCAGGACATGATCGCCCGCCGGCAGATCAAGCGCGGCATTCCGGGTCACAAGCGCACCGCTGGAATACACAGTGACATCTGTGATCGGAGCCGTGACAGGCAGGAGGTCGGCAAACGCTGGCAAGGGCAAAAGCGCGAGGCAGAGGGTCAATGCACGCATGAAACGGAGCCTTTCAGACTGAACTGCGCGCAAGGTGCCGCGATTAGAGACCGGACGCAAAGCAGAAATCTGCGCGTTAGGCTGGCGTTAACCGTGACACAACAGGGTGGGCGCATGAAGTTTGAACGAGTCGACATCGCCTTGCAGCCGACCTTGCGCGCCGCGGCCGAGGCTTTGGCGCGACGGCGGGATGTCACCTTTGGCCATCTGGTGCGCCACGCACTGGAAGAAGAGTTGAAACGCGCCGCACCGAAGACGCGCACACGCGCGGATGAGGGGCTCGTCGCGCGCTTGCAGCGGCTCCTCGCTGGCGACTTTGCCGCTGCGACCAGTTGGGACGACCTGGATCAGTCCTTGGCCGCCAAGGGGTTTGGCGTGCAGCCCGCCGGCGGCGGGCTGGTTGTGGTCGATGCCGGTGGCAAACGGATGTGCAAAAGCTCGGAACTTGGGTTTGCCTACGCGCGCCTGGTCAAGCGGTTCCAAGCTGCCATGCCCGGTCATCCAAATCAAATGCTACACCTGTTGGTCGATGACCCCGAAGACTTTGAGGTCATCGAACCCTTTTGAACGGCAAATGCGTGTAGAATCTCAGCCCTTTTTCAGCACCCGGTTGCCCAAAAGCTCGGCAATTTGCACTGCGTTGAGCGCAGCACCTTTGCGCAGGTTGTCGCTGACGCACCAGAAATTCAGGCCGTTATCAATTGTCGAATCCTGCCGCAGGCGGCTGATGAACGTGGCAAAGTCGCCGACGCATTCGATCGGCGTCACATAGCCACCGTCCTCACGCTTGTCGATCACCATGACACCGGGGGCTTCGCGCAGGATGTCGCGCGCCTCGTCTTCATCGAGGAACTCTTCGGTCTCGATATTGATCGCTTCGGAGTGGCCCACGAACACTGGCACGCGGACGCAGGTGGCTGTGACCTTGATCTTGGGGTCGATGATCTTTTTCGTCTCGGCGACCATCTTCCATTCTTCCTTGGTCGAGCCGTCGTCCATGAAGACGTCGATGTGCGGGATCACGTTGAAGGCGATCTGCTTTTGAAACTTCTTCACTTCGAGGTCCGAGGTGGGGTTGTAGATAGCCTTGGTCTGGTCCCAAAGCTCGTCCATCCCGTCCTTGCCTGCGCCGGACACGGATTGGTAGGTGCTGACCACCACGCGCTTGATCGTGGCACGGTCGTGCAGGGGCTTGAGCGCCACCACCATCTGCGCGGTCGAACAGTTGGGGTTGGCGATGATGTTTTTCTTGGCATAGCCAGTGATCGCGTCGGCGTTCACTTCGGGTACGATCAGCGGCACGTCGGGGTCGTAGCGGTAGAGCGACGAATTATCGATCACCACGCAGCCCGCCGCCGCCGCCTTGGGCGCGTATTTCTTGGTCGCGTCAGACCCGATGGCAAAGAGCGCCATGTCCCAGCCGGTGAAATCGAACGTGTCGAGGTCTTTGGTCGTCAATGTCTGCTCACCAAAGGACACTTCTGTCCCCAGGCTGCGGCGGCTTGCCAGCACGGCAATCTCATCCACGGGAAACTGGCGCTCGGCCAGGATGTTCAGCATTTCGCGCCCCACATTGCCAGTGGCGCCCGCGACGACGACACGATAGCCCATAATCTTCTCCTTTGGGTCTGTGGGCGCGCCTTACACCCGAATCCCATCGCGGGGAAAGGGGGATCACGCTGCAATGCAGAGACAGTGCCGCGCGGACCGTGATAAGGCTGGCCAAATAGCAACAGGGGGGTGCGATGTTCTACGATGACCTGCCACGGCAGACACAGTTTGCCGCGCTGGCCACGGATGCCGCCTATGCCCCGTTGCCCGACGATTGGGTCGTGGGCGTGTCAGATATCGTGGGCTCAACACGCGCCGTGGCCGAAGGGCGGTACAAGACCGTGAATATGGTCGGCGCTGCTGTGATTTCAGCGCAAATCAACGCCAGCGCTGGGCGCGCCTTTCCTTATGTGTTTGGCGGCGACGGGGCGGGCTTTGCCCATCCGGGCGCATACGCCGAGACCGCGCGCAACGCCCTCGCAGCGGTGCAGGTCTGGGCCAAAGAAGCGTTTGGCGTTGACCTGCGGGTCGGCCTGTTTCGGGTGGCAGATATCCGCGCCGCGGGCCACGAAGTCGCGGTTGCCCGCTTTCAGGCAAGCCCAGCGGTGGATTATGCCATGTTTGCAGGCGGCGGCATGGCATGGGCCGAAGCGCAGATGAAGGCCGGCAGGCGCACTGTCTCAATGGCTGCGCCGGGGACTGCGCCGGATCTGACCGGCCTGAGTTGCCGATGGAGCCACATAAAAGCGCGGCAAGGCACCATCCTGTCGGTGCTGATCGCGCCTGCACCTGGGGCCGCGCAAGCGGATGTGGCGGCCGTGGTCGAAGAGGTGCTGGGCATCCTGCAGAATTTGGACCGCGGCGGGCATCCGGTGCCGGACGAGGGTCCCGGCCTGCAATGGCCACGCGGCGGCGCCACGCTAGAGGCCAAAGTGACCGCTGCGGATGGCGCGCGCACCGCACGCTGGAAGATTGCGCTGCAGGTGGCACTTGCGTTCCTGTTTTTGCGCTTCAACATGAAGCTCGGCGGCTTTGATCCGGCGCATTACAGGCGCGTCGTCGGCATGAATGCGGATTTCCGCAAATTCGATGACGGGTTGAAGATGACGCTGGACTGCGATGCCGCCACAGTCGCGGCGCTGCGCGCGGTGCTGGAGCGGAACGAAGGCATTGTGCGCTACGGCCTGCACATGCAGGACGAGGCGATGATGACGTGCATTGTCCCCGCAATCGACCGGGATGATCACGTGCATTTCATCGACGGGGCTGCGGGCGGCTATACCCAAGCGGCGATGCAGATGAAGCGCGGCTAAGCAAAGGCTGCGCTCTGCAACCAGATCACCGACGGGTAAGCGGCAGCCCAGGCCCAGACAAAGCGGTTGAGGCCAAAAAGGCACGCATTGGCGAGGTGGAACACCATCGTCGCGATGAGCGCAGCGAAGAGCGTGCCCTGAAAAAACAAAGCAACCGGGAAAAGCACCTCGAGCCCCATGACAGCCCAAGATGCCGCGCGCAAAAGGCGCCCCTGCCGCGCCAGGCGGCGCAGATTTTCCGCAACCGGGTACGCGGAAAAGGCAAAGACATCGCGCAGCGCCTGTCCACTGCGCCACGCGGGATTTTGCAGTTTCACCAGTCCTGCGACGACATAAGACAGCACCAATTGCACGCCGACATAGCCAATCGCAACGGGCGCGACCCCGGGCACCCATGCCGCCAGCGTCACACCATAGAGGACCAAAAGGCCCATCCGGTCGCTGCCGCCATTATACGGCCCGTCAAAGCGGTGCAGCGGCACCAATGAATGCAGGGTCAGCCCCAGCAAGGCCGCATCGGTCGCGGTCCCGAGCAGCACCAGTAACGCAGCAACGGCGCGCGGCGCCATCAGCCGCCATTGGCGCAGCGGGCCGAACATGTGCTCGGCGCTGCTTTGCAAAAAGGCGAGCGCCAGCAAAACCTCGGACGCGCGCAACGCGGTGTCGAGGGTCATGGAGGGAACGGATCGGACAGGTAGGTCACCTCGCGCGCGGGTGTGCCGTCCGCCTCCCAAACGAAGACCACGCGAAATTGCAGCGCTGTTGCAGCGCCGCCCGCCGCACGTCGAACACGGGCGCGGATCTCGGCAACACTGTGATCCGCGGGACGCGCGTCGAGCCGTTCGGCGCAGCTGACCATGAACAGGGCATCATTGCGCTGCGGATTCCAAAAGAGCGACCCGATCATGCGCGCCACGCTCAGCCGGGCAGGCGGCTGGCACAGGGGCTGCCAGCCCTGCCCCCCCGACCATTCCCCCGACCATTCGATGCGCGGCGACGCCTCAACCGTTTGGAAAAACCGCCACGCTGGCAGCAGGATCGGCAGGACGAGCATGAGAAGGCGCATACGGCATGAGATACCCAGGTCGGTTGCAGCTTGGTTAACGACGTTCTAGCAATCGGGCATGGCTCTGTTTCATCTCGCATTCAACGTCACCGATCTGGACAGCACGCGCGCGTTCTATGGCCGCCTTCTGGGGTGCGCCGAGGGGCGCAGCACGGACACATGGGTCGATTTTGATTTCTTTGGGCATCAGCTGAGCTGTCATCTGGGCACGCCCTTTGCCGCGGCACCCACCGGCAAAGTGGGCGATCAGGACGTACCGATGCCGCATTTTGGGGCGGTGCTGGCGATGGAGGACTGGCGCGCACTGGCCGCGCGGCTGGACGGGCAGGTGGATTTCATCCTGGCCCCGCAGGTCCGCTTTGCCGGGCAACCGGGCGAACAAGCCACCATGTTTTTCACCGATCCGTCGGGAAATCCAATCGAGATCAAGGGTATGTCCGATTTGGACGGGGCATTCGCGGCATGACGGTCAATGTGCTTTTTGCCGCGACGGCAGAGCGGTGGGATGGTTATAGCGGCCTGTTGCCTGCGGCGCTCGCCGCCGCCGGGGTAGACGCGCATGTGGCAACAGAGATGGCGCCGGGCGAGGTCGATTACATCGTCTATGCGCCGAATTCCACGTTGCAGGACTTTACCCCCTACACCCGTCTCAAAGCGGTTTTGAACCTGTGGGCTGGGGTCGAGACGGTGGTGGGCAATGAGACACTGACCGTGCCGCTGTGCCGGATGGTGGACCCGGCGCTGACCCAAGGGATGGTCGAATGGGTTGTGGGCCATATCATGCGTCTGCATCTGGGCATGGACGCGCATATCAACGCCGCCCCCGGCACGTGGGATCCGGTGGCGCCACCGCTGTCTTTTGACACCAAGGTCGCGATCCTCGGCCTCGGGGCGCTGGGCACGGCTTGCGCGCAGGCGCTGGCCGCGCTGGGTTTTCCGGTTGCGGGCTGGTCGCGCAGCGCCAAGGAGATCACGGGGGTGACCTGTTTTTCGGGTGACGCCGGGCTGGCTGCGGCGCTGCGGGACGCGCGGTTTTGCGTGCTGTTACTGCCCGACACGCCCGCGACGGACGGCGTGATCGACGCCGAAACACTGGCGATGCTGCCCGCGGGCGCCTGCCTGCTGAACCCCGGGCGCGGGCCGCTGATCAACGACGCAGCGCTGCTTGCCGCACTGGATGCCGGGCATCTGGGCCATGCAACGCTGGATGCGTTCCGCGAAGAACCGCTGCCCGCCGCGCATCCGTTCTGGCGCCATTCCAAGATCACCGTCACCCCGCATATCGCATCCGAAACCCGACCCGCCTATGCGGTGAAGACGCTGGCGGAGAACATCCGCCGCGGCGAGGCGGGGGAGCCGTTTTTGCATGTGGTGGACCGGGATGCCGGGTATTGATCTACGCGCGTGACGCGGGTGGCTGAGCGGCCCTCCGGGAGGAGTTTATTTGGCAAGATGAAGGGCACACGGGTGGTTGCCCGGCCCTTCGGGGACGGTTTATTTGGCGAAATGAAGGATGGATCGCGCGCGCGGATCCTGCGTAGTGCTTTGGTTATGAACCAGTCCTCCGAAGCCGTTTTCCTGACACCGGGCGCCTGGTCTCTGTGTCAGGCGGCTAGGCCGCGGCCTTTGAGCAGGGCGTCGACACCGGGCATGCGGCCGCGGAAGGCGAGGTAAAGATCGCCCGCATCAACCGAGCCACCCGTGCTGAGGATGTGGGTTTCGAGCGCGGCGGCGCGGTCGGGGTCAAAGGGGTCGCCCGCCTCTTCGAACGCGGCGAAGGCGTCGGCGTCCATCACCTCGGACCACATGTAGCTGTAATAGCCGGACGAATAGCCGTCGCCTGCGAACACGTGCGCGAAATGCGGCGTGGCGTGGCGCATGCCGATGGCGCGGGGCATGCCAAGCGTTTCGAGCACTTCGGCCTGTTTTTGCATCGGGTCGGCGGGTGCGGCGCCGTCGTGGAAGGCCAGATCAACGAGGGCGGAAGCGACGTATTCAACGGTTTGAAAGCCCATGTCATAGGTGGCGGCGCCCAGCACCTTGTCGAGCAGCTCCTGCGGCATCGCCTCGCCCGTGTCGGCGTGGGTGGCAAAGTCTCGCAGGACCTGCGGCACCTCGAGCCAGTGTTCGTAAAGCTGGCTGGGCAGTTCCACAAAATCGCGCGCGACAGACGTGCCCGAGATGCTGTCATAGGTCACGTTTGACAGCATCTGGTGCAGAGCGTGGCCGAATTCGTGGAACAGTGTGCGGGCGTCATCGTAGCTGAGCAGGGCGGGATCGGATTTGGCGAAGTTGCAGACGTTGACCACGATGGGCGTGGTGGGTTTTGGGAATTTCGCCTGGCTGCGCATCGCCGAGCACCACGCGCCCGAGCGTTTCGAGCCGCGGGCGAAATAGTCGCCGATGAACACCGCGACATGTTCGCCGTTGCGGGTGACATCCCATGCGCGACAGTCCGGGTGGTAGAGCGGCACATCCAGCGGTTCGAAGGACAGGCCAAAAAGGCGAGAGGCACAGTCAAACTGCGCCTCGATCATGCGATCGAGCTGGAAATATGGTTTGACCTGCGCCTCTTCGAGGTCGTGCAGCTCTTTGCGGCGGCGTTCGGCGTAGTAGCGCCAGTCCCAGGGTTCCAGCGGGCCGTCAAAACCGTCGGCGTGCAGCATCACCTCGAGCGCTGCGCCATCGGTGATAGCGCGCGCCTTGGCCGGGGCCCAAACGGACATCAGCAGATCGCGGACGGCCTCTGGCGTTTTGGCCATTTCGGTTTCAAGCTTGTAGGTGGCGAAATTCTCATAGCCGAGGAGCTGCGCGCGTTCTTCGCGCAGTTTGAGGATTTCGGCGGCGATGGCCCGGTTGTCGGTCTTGCCACCATTGGCACCGCGCGCGGTCCAGGCGGCGTAAGCCTTTTGCCGCAGGTCGCGCCGCGGGGAGAATTGCAAAAACGGCACGATCAGGGACCGCGAGAGGGTGATGACGGGGCCATCGGCCTCTTTCTCCACCCCGGCCGCGTGGGCGGCATCGCCGACAAAATCGGGCAAGCCCAACATGTCTTCCTGGGACAGGGGCATAAACCAATCGCGTTCATCGGCCAGAAGGTTTTGGGTAAAGGAGGTGCCAAGCTCTGCCAATCGGCCCTTGATCTCTTTCATGCGCGCCTCGCTTGGCCCGGTCAGCGCGGCCCCGGCGCGGACATAGCTGCGATGGGTGAGCATCAGGACGCGCGCCTGTTCATCGGTCAGATCGGCATCGTCGCGTGCATTCCAGACCGCTTGAACCCGGGCAAAGAGCGCCTTGTTCCCGGCGATCTCGGCAAAATGCGCGGCAAGCTTGGGTGAAAAGTCGCGTTGCAGCGCCTCGCGCGCCGGATTGCTGTCAGCGCCGGCGACGTTGAAGAACACGCCGAGCACCTTGTCGAGATCGGCGCCCGCGGCTTCGAGCGCCTCGATCGTGTTGGCAAAGCTCGGCGCCTCCGGGTTTTGCGCGATGGCGTCAATCTCGGCGCTGTGGTTTGCCAGCGCCGTATCCAGGGCGGGGGCGAAGTCGTCGTCGCGTATTATGTCAAAAGGCGCGAGGCCAAAGGGCGTTGTCCAGGGCGAAAGCAGCGGATTGGTCATCATCGTCTCCTTGGGTCGCGGGGGATCAGGTTATCCCACCGCAGATAGGGCAATCGGGGCGCTTTTTCAGGCGCACGGTGCGGTTTTCACCGTAGAGCCCGTCATATATCGCCATTTGGCCGCGCAGCGGCGTGCCGGCGCCGGTGATCAGCTTGACCGCTTCGAGCGCCATCATGGAACCGACGACACCGGGCAGCGGCCCGATTACCCCGGCTTCGGCGCAGCTGGGGGCAAGGCCCGGGGCCGGGGCGTGGGGAAAGACGCATTGATAGCAGGGGGTGCCCTGCGCGGTGTCAAAGACGCTGACCTGCCCCTCCCACTGGCTTAGCGCGCCGGAGATCAGCGGTTTGCCGGCGCGCACAGCGGCCGCGTTGACCAGATAGCGTGTTTCGAAATTGTCGCTGCCGTCGAGGATGATGTCGTAGTCGGCGACGAGATCAGCTGTGATCTCTTCGGTTAGGCGACGGTTATAGGGTCGGACGGTGACAAAAGGGTTTAGCGCCTCTATCGCAGATTTGGCTGAGAATACCTTGGGCATGCCGATGGCCGCGTCGCGGTGGATCACTTGGCGCTGCAGGTTGGAGCCGTCGACGGTGTCGTCGTCGATCACCCCGATAGTGCCAACCCCTGCTGCCGCGAGATATTGGAGAACGGGCGCGCCCAGCCCGCCCGCGCCCACCACCAGCACCTTGGCGTTTTTCAGCGCGACCTGGCCGGGGCCGCCCACCTCGCGCAGAACGATGTGTCGGGCATAGCGCTTCAGCTCAGTATCGGAGAAGGGGCCGGTGGCCGTGTCGTCGCTTTGGGTCGGCTCGCGCGACGTATTGGCGGCGCTGCGCAGCCATGTCAGCCCCTGAAAGTAGAGCCAGACAAGGCCCGCAAAGGCGCCGATAATCAGCCACTGTGCTGGGCTTTCGCCGGTGGCAAGCCTCAGCGGATGGGTGGCGGGTAGCGCGACCTGAACGGCGAGGACCGCCACGTAGAGCAGGCCGATCATCAGCCAGCGCGCTGATGTGGGCGCACCCATAAGCCTGCCAATGCCCCACAGGGTGGCTGCAAGAATGCCGACAAAGATCATGCGCTGCCCGTGGACCCAAATCCGCCGCTGCCACGGGTGGTGGTGTAGAGTGTGTCAACCTCGCAGAACGTCGCTTGCACAACCGGTGCCATGACCATCTGCGCGATGCGGTCGCCGTGGGAAACGGTGAACGCAATGTCAGATGTGTTCAGCAGGATGACGCCAACCGGTCCGCGATAATCGCTGTCGATGGTGCCGGGGCTGTTGACCAGCGCGATGCCGTGTTTCAGCGCGAGACCCGAGCGCGGCCGCACCTGCACCTCAAAGCCGCTGGGGATAGCCATGGCGAGACCGGTAGGGATCAGCGCACGCGCGCCGGGGGCGAGGGTGACGCCTGCACGATCTTCGAAATTGGCGCGCAGGTCAGCGCCAGCCGCACCTGAGGTTTCGTAAGCGGGCAATGCGATATCGGGGTCAAATCCGGGCAGGCGCATGATCTGGAGCGGAGGTATCTGCATCTTCATCTTGCCAAATAGACTCTAATCGCTTCGGGGCCAGCGGCGTTAGCCCGTGTTTAGGGCGTCCGCGATCCGCTGCGCGATCTTTTCTGCCACCGCGTCTTTTCCCATGCGCGGCCAGCTTTCGGCGCCGTCGGCGGTGATCAGAGTGATGGCGTTCTTGGACCCGCCCATAATCCCGGTTTCGGGGGAGACATCATTGGCCACGATCCAGTCGCAGCCTTTGCGCGCGCGTTTCTCGGTGGCATTGGCCTCTACGTCATCCGTTTCGGCGGCAAAACCCACGACAAGGTGCGGGCGGCCTTCGCCCTTTTGCGCCACTGTGGCGAGGATATCGGGGTTTTCTGCGAAGGTTAGCGTGGGCAAGCCATCGCGGGTTTTCTTGAGCTTGCGGTCTGAGGCACGCGCGACGCGCCAATCGGCGACGGCAGCAGCGAAGATCGCGGCGTCGGCGGGCAAAGCCTCGTCCACGGCATGCGCCATGTCCTCGGCGGTTTGTACCGGGATCACCTTGGCCCCGTGCGGCGGTGGCACATCGGCGGGGCCGGTGACAAATGTGACCTCTGCCCCAAGCGAGAGGACGGCGCGGGCCAAGGCCGCGCCTTGCGCGCCCGAAGAGCGGTTGGCGATGTAGCGCACCGGATCGATGGGCTCATTTGTGGGTCCGGACGTGATCAGGACGTGGCGGCCCGCCAGCGGGCCTGCGCCAAACTGTGTCTCAACCGCCGCCACGATTTCGAGCGGTTCGGACATGCGCCCGGGGCCAAATTCGCCACAGGCCATGTCGCCTTTGTTTGGCCCAACAAGGCGCGCGCCGTCGGCTTGAACCTGTGTCAGATTGCGCTGGGTGGCGGGATGGTCCCACATGCGGACGTTCATCGCGGGCGCCAGCAGCACCGGCGTGTCGGTGGCCAAAAGCAGGGTGGAGGCCAGATCATCGGCGCGGCCCTGCGCCATTTTGGCGATGATGTCGGCCGTGGCAGGTGCCACCAGGATCAGGTCCGCCGAGCGGGACAGTTGGATATGGCCCATCTCGGCCTCATCGGTGAGGTCGAAGAGATCGCGGTACACCTTTTCACCCGCCAATGCCGACACGGCGAGCGGGGTGACAAACTGCTCAGCGGCACGGGTCAGCACCGGGGTGACAGCAGCGCCGCGTTCGCGCAAGCGACGGATCAGATCGAGGCTTTTATACGCCGCGATGCCGCCGGTGATGATCAGGAGGATGCGTTTGTCCTGCAGCATTTTGCGCGCTCTTGCTGGTCTGCTCGGCGCAGCATAGGCGGATGGCGGTGCGGGCGCCAGAGGGCGGTGTGGCGCGGCTATGGACGCGGGCCGAGACCGTTGCCTGTTAGGTTTGAACCGATGATGCGGAATGGAGTGTCAGATAGGTATTTTTAGCCAGAAGAAGGCCTATTGGCTAAATATCGCACAGGGGTCAGCGCGATCTGGTATAGGGGCGGATGTGTTGATGTGGTCGAAGCTGCCTGGTGGCGGCGTGCCCCCTTCGCCTTGGCCGAGGCTCAGGACGGTGAGGTCGGGGCGCACTTGGGCGAGGTAGACGGGCACGCCCCAATCGGTGCGGGCGTGACCGTTGCCGGTGATCAACACCACCGGAGCGCCGTACCGGTCAAGCGCGTCAAACACGGTACGGGCAAAGTGCGCGTCGCGCAGGCGCTGCGCCTCGACCATGCCACCCATCATTGCCAGCGGCATCGCTTCGCAATGGGAATCAAACTGCATGTTTTCGCGCGCGGTCTGCTCGTCCTCGGGCAACGCAGTGGTAAGACCGTAGGTCCCAGCGAAGTCGCCAAAAATCGCGGCGGCACCGTCGGTGAATGCGCCGCGCATCTGCGCGCGTGTGAGAGCGGCACCGACGATTATCGGGCTGCCCGCAAGCACATCGCTGTAGTCGGCAATGTTGGACCAGTCGAAGTCTTGGGTTGCGTCGCGCATCGCCACCGGGCTGCGCGCCGCGTCGGCAAGCGACGAGGCCTCATCAGGCGTCAACATCTCGTAGATGACAGCCGTGGGGGCCAGCGCAGTGAGGGCAGCCGCTTGCGCGGCATGGTGCGCCGGATTGTCGTGATATTCCCCGAGGATGACGACATCCGCAGTGACGGTGTCCCAATCGGGGCTGGCAACGCAAAAGGCCGCGCTGGCAATCAGCGCGGCCCAAGGAGAGACAATCTTGGCGAAAGTGCTGGTCATACCAGGAAGTGGTGCACTTCTCGGCTTTGGTTCTCAAGCGATTTGCGCATCTTGCCAAAAGCGGCGGCTTCGAGCTGGCGCACGCGCTCTTTGGACAGGCTCAGTTCTTGGCCCAAGCTTTCGAGAGTGCGTGGTTCGTCACGCAGTTTGCGTTCACGCACGATGAAACGCTCGCGTTCGTTGAGCGCGCCCAGCGCTTGCAGCAACCACTCACGCAGCTGATCATTGTCATGGCGGTGCTCGACGGTTTCGGCCGCCTGTTCGCTGTCGTCCTCAAGCGCATCGATCCATTCGCGCCCTTCGTCATCTACCGATTGGGTCGCGTTCAGGGAGTAGTCGGAGCCGGATAGGCGCCCTTCCATCATCTCGACATCGTGCAGCGGCACGCCGATCTCGGTCGAGATCAATTGGCGCAACTGATGCTTGTCCAAGGTTTCACCGGCCGCAGCGCTTTCACGCTCGAGGCGCGCTTGGACGCGGCGCATGTTAAAGAACAGCGACTTTTGCGATGAGGTGGACCCGGTGCGGACCATGGACCAGTTGCGCATCACATAATCCTGGATCGACGCCTTGATCCACCACACGGCGTAGGTGGAGAAGCGCACACCGCGGTCCGGATCAAACTTGTCCGCCGCTTTCATCAGGCCGAGACCCGCCTCTTGGATCAAGTCATTCATCGGGGCGCCGTAGCGTTTGAATTTTGATGCCATTGAAATTGCGAGCCGCATATAGGCTGTGATCAGCCGGTGCAGCGCTGCTTCGTCACGTTCGTCCCGCCAGGCATACGCAAGGCGCAATTCGGTTTCGGCGTCCAGCAGTTCTGCTTTCATGGCTGTACGCGACAGGGACATGTCTCTTACATTATCCAAAGCCATTCTCGTCTCCCTGGATGGCATTCTTGTTTCGCGCACTTGTCTTTGTTACGCGACGGACCAGAGATCGGTTCACTCTTGAGGCGAAAAAATGTTGTCTTCTTTGAGCCTTGTTCTAGGCGGCGCGGCCTCGGGGAAGTCGGCTGTGGCCGAAAACCTCATAATTTCCAGTGGTTTGGATCGAATTTACATCGCGACATCACAGATACGTGACGACGAAATGCGTCTAAAAGTTGAACGACATGTGGCGCAGCGCGGATCGGGGTGGACAACACACGAAGTGCCGATTGATGTCGCGGCGGCCTTGGCAGGCCTCGATGCAACGCAGGCGGTTCTGTTGGATTGTGCGACCTTGTGGCTGACCAATGTTATGCTGGCAGACCATGATCTGAAGCAGGCGCAAGAGGAGTTGCTGGAGGCCTGTGTCGCCACACCTGCATCGGTTGTTGTGGTGTCGAACGAGGTTGGCCAGGGGATCGTGCCCGAAAACAAGTTAGCGCGCCAATTTCGCGAGGCGCAAGGGCGCTTGAACATCGCGCTCGCGGCGCATGCTGACTGTGTTATTCACGTGCTGGCCGGGTTGCCGCAGGTGCGCAAGGGGCAGATGCAGTGACGCGGTGGCATTGGATCCGGCACGGACCGACGCATCAGAAAACCTTTACCGGCTGGCGCGATGTTCCAGCCGATCTTTCAGACAGCGGTGCAATTGAACGGCTGGCGGCGGCGCTGCCCGAGGATGCGCTGGTGGTGTCATCGGATCTGGACCGTGCCGTCCGCACCGCGGATGCGATTGCCGGACCGCGGCGCCGCTTGGCGCATGATCCGGGGCTGCGCGAGTTTCATTTTGGCGCGTGGGACGGGGTCCATTTCAGCGACGTGTCGGACAGAGACGAAACCCTGAGCCGCGCCTATTGGGAGACGCCCGGAGATCATGCCCCACCCGGCGGCGAAAGCTGGAACACTGCGGCGGCGCGGGTGGCGGCAGCCGTGCGCCGGATCGAAGCGCATAACGCGCGCGACATCGTCGCGGTCGCGCATTTCGGGGTGATCCTGTCGCAATTGCAGCTCGTTTTAGGCGTGTCGGCCGCAGAGGTTCTTGCGCACAAGATCGACCCGCTGAGGCTAACGGTGCTGTGTCCCGCCGAAGGGCGCGTCGAGCGGATCAATGACCGTCCGTGATCAAAGGGCACACAAATCGCCATTTGTGGGCCTGGCCGCTTTGCACGTAGCCTGCAGGCTATGACATATGACCTTTTTATCGGTGACCGGACATTTTCAAGCTGGTCTTTGCGTGGCTGGCTGATGCTAGAGAAATTCTGTCTGCCGTATCGCACGCATATGGTCGGGCTCTATTCCGGCAAAATGGCCGAGGAAATGGCGCAGATCGCTCCCGCACGCCTGGTCCCTGCGCTGCGCCTGCCCGATGGCACCGTGGTGGGCGAAAGCGTGGCCATGGCCGAGACACTGGCAGAGCGACACCCAGATGCGGGGCTGTGGCCGGCCGATCCTGCCGCGCGCGCCACTGCGCGCTGGCTGGTGGCCGAGATGGCATCGAGCTTTGCCGCCCTGCGCAGTGCCTGCCCGATGCAGTTGATGGACGTGAAGGTCAACTTTCCCATGACCGAAGCGGTGGCCAAGGATCTGGCCCGTGTTGAGGCATTGTGGGCGCATGCCGGAAGCTATGCCGTGGACGGTCCGTGGCTGTTTGGGGCGTATTCGCTGGTCGACGCGTTTTACGCACCGGTTTGCGCGCGGATCGTCGGCTATGACCTGCCGGTATCCCAGGCTGCGCGGACATATTGCCAGACCACGATCAGCGATCCTGTTTTCCAAGCCTGGCGCGCAGATGGCTTGCACGTGTCTTATGACCCGGTGCCTTACGCGATGGACCTGGAAACCGTCCGATGGCCCGCTTGAGCGCTGACATTAACCATCCGTAAACCGTCTGCCCCTATCGATTAACCATATTTGGTAGGCGGTGAGAGCATGTCGGCGCGGGCGTATACAGTTGCATTTCAGGGCGTGGAGGCGCGTGAGGTTGAAGTGCAGTGCGCGGTGACACCGGGCACGCCGGGCTTTTCAATTGTTGGACTGCCCGACAAAGCGGTCTCTGAGGCGCGCGACCGGGTGAAGGCCGCATTAAACGCGCTGTCGATCGCGTTGCCGTCGAAAAAGGTCACCATCAACCTGTCACCCGCCGATCTGCCCAAGGAGGGGTCGCATTTTGATCTGCCTATCGCGCTGTCATTGTTGGCGGCGCTGAACATCCTGCCCGAAGACGCTGTGATGGAGACGGTCGCGTTGGGGGAATTGTCGCTCGACGGTACTTTGGTCCCGGTGGTCGGTGCCCTACCCGCGGCCATGACGGCGGCCGAACAGGAGCGTTGCCTGTTGTGCCCGGCAGGATCAGGGCCGGAAGCGGCGTGGGTCGACGCCGCGCGCGTTCTGGCAGCGGCGAATTTGGGCGACGTTGTGCGACACTTCACCGGACAATCGCCCCTGGAGCCATCGGTTGCGGGGCGGGTGACGTCACACGGTACTGCACCGGATCTCGTTGATGTCAAAGGGCAGGAGCGGGCCAAGCGCGCGTTGGAAATTGCGGCAGCCGGTCGGCACCATTTGCTTTTGGTCGGGACACCGGGGTCCGGCAAATCGATGCTGGCCAAGCGACTTGCTGGTATTCTTCCCAAGCTGACGGCGATGGAGGCGCTGGAGACGTCGATGATCCATTCGCTTGCTGGGCTGCTGGATTCAGGCGGAATTTCGATGGAACGCCCATTTCGCGAGCCGCATCACACGGCATCGATGGCTGCGATCATCGGCGGTGGGCGCGGTGCAAAACCCGGCGAGGTGTCATTGGCGCATAACGGTGTGCTGTTTATGGACGAGTTTCCAGAATTTCCGCGCACTGTATTGGAAACCTTGCGCCAACCCATTGAAACCGGTGAGGTGATGATTGCGCGCGCCAACAATCACGTGAAATATCCCTGTCGGTTCATGTTGGTGGCAGCAGCAAACCCATGCAAATGCGGGTATCTGAGCGATGCAGCGCGGGCGTGTGGACGGGCGCCGATCTGCGGTGAGGACTATTTGGGCCGCATTTCAGGTCCGCTCATGGACCGGTTTGATTTGCGCGTGGATGTGCCGCCGGTGTCATTTCACGATCTGGATTTGCCCGCAAACGGCGAAGCCTCTGCGGTGGTGGCCGCCCGCGTCGCGGCCGCGCGAGATGTCCAAGCGGCGCGCTATGACGGCAGTGGGCTGCGGCAGAATTCGGACCTGATGGGCACACAATTGGACGAGATTGCGCAGCCTGACCCGGACGGGCGTGCGTTGCTGTTGCGCGCGGCGGAGCGGTTTGGATTGTCGGCGCGCGGCTATCACCGCGTTTTGCGGGTCGCACGGACCATTGCGGACCTGGATGCATCTGCTGAAGTGCGGCGGCCGCATGTGGCCGAAGCCGTGGGGTTTCGTCTGGGCAGCGCATTGCAACCGGCCTGAGCCGACGCTCTTCCCACCCTGCGAGCGGTCATCGCGACAGCCTTGCCTCGATCGCGTCCCATATGGCGCCAGCAACGTCGGTGCCGTCAAAACGTTCCAATTCCTGGATCCCCGTCGGAGAGGTTACGTTTATCTCGGTCAGGTAATCACCGATCACATCAATGCCGACAAAGACCTGGCCTTTGTCGCGCAAAAGCGGTCCGATGGCAGCGCAGATCTCGCGGTCGCGGTCGGTTAGGCCAATTTTTTCAGGTCTGCCGCCGACGTGCATGTTGGACCGGGTTTCTCCGGCGGCTGGGACACGGTTGATCGCGCCGATGGGTTCGCCATTGACCAGGATCACACGCTTGTCGCCATTGGAAACGTCCGGCAGGAACTTTTGCACGATTAGAGGCTCGCGCGAGAAACCGGTGAACAACTCATGGAGCGACGTCAGGTTGCGGTCCTGCGCATCCAGGCGAAAGACGCCCGCGCCACCATTGCCGTAGAGCGGTTTGAGAATGATGTCGCCGTGGCGTTCTTTGAACGCCTTGATGGTTTCAAGGTCGCGCGCGATCGTTGTGGGCGGGGTGAGGTCGGGAAAGTCGAGGACCAGCAGTTTTTCGGGGTAGTTGCGCACCCAAAACGGATCGTTGACCACCAGCGTGGTGCCGTGCAGGCGATCAAGCAGGTGGGTCGACGTGATATAGTGCATGTCAAATGGCGGATCTTGGCGCAGCCAGACAACATCGACGCTGGCGAGGTCGATGGTGCGCGCATCACCCAGCTTGGCCGGTGAGCCTGCGACGCGCTGCACAACCATATCATGGCCACGGGCCGTGATCCGCCCCTCATCATAGGCGAGCTGGTCGGGGGAATAGTAAAACAGTGTATGTCCGCGCGCCTGCGCCGCTTCGGCAAGGCGGAAACTGCTGTCGGCATTGATGTCAACGCCGGCGATTGGGTCCATCTGGAATGCAATTTTCACGCTGTGCTCCCCGCGACTGTGCCGCGTGGACGGGTTGCGCGTCACCTTGCGCAGCCTCAGCGGCGTCTCACTTGATGACGTAGCTTGCAGAGAGGAGCAAGGGCCGCAGAAGTGCTCAAGCGCATATTACAAGTGCACTTTAGATGCCGCCAGCAAAGAAATTCTCGTGTATGTCGATCTGACCGGCCTGATTGACCAGGGCCACGTCTATGCGGCACTCCGTCAGGCCGCGTTTGGGCTGTGTGTCGAGGAATTGCTGGGTGGTGGAAAACAAGCGCTGCGCTTTCGCCGGTGTGATGCGAGACAGCGCGGTATCAAAGTCGCGCGCGCTTTTGACCTCGACGACCACAACGTCCTCGGGGACAGCTTCAGGCGTTGCGAAGACAAGATCCAGCTCACCCCGACCAGCGCGCCACCGAGTGGCCAAAAGGAGATAGCCGGCCCGCTGATAACGCGCGCAAACCTGACCTTCGGCAGCGCAGCCGTGATGATAAGACCGACGACCGCGGTCGGCTTTGACGGCATCCGGTATAGTGGTGCTGAAGTCGCGCGAATGATAAGTCATGGCCTCTCCTACGTGTCGGGCGCAGCATCCCGATCAAGTGCTAATGCGCGCTGATATGCACGCCGCCGCGGGATATCGCAGCTTTGCGCAACGAAGCTGGCCGCATCTTTGACCGACATATGGCGCAGTGCAGAGCGTAGAGCCGAATCTATTTCAAAATCGTTGAGCGGCGCGGAAATCGCGCGAGAAATGAGAATGACAATTTCGCCTTTGACCGAGGCTTTGGCATATGTCTGCGCCAGATTTTGCAAGGTATCGGAGCGGATTTCCTCGAACCGCTTTGTTAACTCGCGGCACATAGCGGCGTGTCGGTCAGGGCCGAGTATTTGCGCCGCATCCGCCAGCATCTGACCGACGCGTTTGGGCGATTCGTAATATGCAAGCGTGCCGGGGATGTGTTTGTGTTCAGCCAGAGCTTTTTGTCGGGCGGCGCGCGCGGCAGGCAGAAAACCGCAGAAAAAGAACGCATCTGTTGGCAGACCAGCGCTTGCGATGGCGGTGATCACGGCTGATGGACCGGGCGCGGAGGTGACCATCACACCAGCCGCATGCGCCGCGCGGGCCAATTCAAACCCTGGATCAGCGATGCCTGGCATGCCGGCCTCTGAGGCATAGGCAACGCTCGCGGTGTGTGCCTTTTCAACCAAACGCGCCACCGCCGCGTCCTTGCTATGATCATGCAGCGCCTCGACGCGGCGGCCATCGAGCGGGATGGCGTGAATGTCCATCAGTTTGCGCAACGATCTCGTGTCTTCGGCAACAAGCACGTCGGCCGAGGCCAACACATCCAGCGCGCGTAAGGTGATGTCACGCGCCGTTCCGATCGGCACGCCCACGAACCAGATCCCTGGGGACAGCTTGATTTTACGGTGATTCAACGCTGGACCCGCCTGACCTTCCGTTTATTATCCGCGTTCACGATATTTTGGGCCAACGCGCAGCAGCACCGGCTCTGACAGCGGGAGAAGCCCACCAATGTTCGCCATTTTTAAGTCCATGCGCAAGGCCACCCGCCGTTTTGTCCTGTTGCCTTTGGCGGCGCTCGCGGTGGCGGCCTGCGACCCCTCGGCGCTGTCCTTGGGTGGACTTGGTGGGCCTGCCATAAACACCGCAAGACCGGTGCCAGTGGCCCTTCTGGTACCGCGCGGGTCCGGCGCCAGCGGCGATGAATTGCTTGCCCAGAACCTGGAGAACGCAGCGCGGTTGGCAATCAGTGATCTCAATGGCGTGGAAATTGACCTGCGGGTCTATGGCACCGCGGGCAATCCGACGACGGCCGCCAATCAAGCCGCGCTGGCCGTGCAAGATGGGGCGCGCATTATCCTTGGCCCGCTTTATGCAGAAGCGGCAAATGCGGCAGGCGTGGCTGTTGCAAGCAGCAACGTGAACGTTCTGGCCTTTTCCAACAACGCGACCATTGCGGGTGGCAATGTCTTTATCCTCGGGTCGACCTTTGACAGCGCGGCACAACGCCTGGTGAACTATGCGGCAAGCCAAGGGAAAAGCCGGATCGTGGTCAGCCATTCCAATGACGTGGCCGGGCAGCTGGCACGCAACGCCATCCAAACAGCAACCGCAGGCAGCGCTGCGAGCATCATCGGCACCGTCGACTACCCGCTATCGCAAGAAGGCGTCGTCTCTGCCGCGCCAAGGGTGCGCGATGCTGTCAATAACAACGCAGCCGACAGCGTGTTTCTAACGGCGCCCAGCGCCGGTGCATTGCCGTTGATGTCGCAGCTTTTGCCTGAGGCCGGCGTAAACCCACAAACCGTGCAATATATGGGCCTTGCGCGGTGGGATATCCCGCCTCAAACCCTTGATTTGCCGGGCCTGCAGGGTGGTTGGTTTGCCCTGCCTGACCCGGGGCGATCCAATGCGTTTCGCAACCGCTATCAGGCACGCTATGGAAGCGCGCCTCACCCGCTGGCGGGGCTGGCCTATGATGGGATCGCGGCCATCGGGGCGCTGGTCGAGCAGGGTCGGTCGAATGCGCTAACCGGCGCCGCGCTGACGCAACCGGCGGGGTTTCAGGGGGCGTCAGGTATCTTTCGCTTGCGCGCAAACGGGACCAATCAGCGTGGTCTCGCGGTCGCCACCATCCAGGATAACAAAGTTGTCGTGATCAGCGCGGCGCCAAATGGGTTTGGTGGTGCCGGGTTCTGAACCGGCCAGCGCGCTTGGCTCAGGCCCGAGAGATGCGGTTATCCCGGCACCGCTGAGCGATGAAAAGCTGCTGTGCCCCGGCGATCAAATTTTTGATCAGGCCGCTTTTGAAGCGCTGTTTGATGAGTTGCGCGGAGAAGATTTGGCCACGGCGCGCCCCGCGCTGATAGCGTATCTTCGGCACGCACAAAAAGAGGGGCGCGCGTGCATCGCAGCCGCTTTCCAAGATGCCCCCTTTGCGGCGCGCAAGACGATTTTAGCCTATGGCCATCTGACTGACGGACTGGTGCGCGCAGCGCTGCGCATGGCCACAGAGCTGATGCATCCAAACCCAACGCCCACCGAAGGTGAGCGTTTGGCCGTAATCGCCGTCGGCGGATATGGGCGAGGCGAAATGGCGCCATTCTCCGACGTCGATCTGCTGTTTCTCACGCCCTACAAGATCACGCCATGGGCTGAGATGGTTATTGAGGCAACGCTGTACATCCTGTGGGACCTGAAACTGAAAGTGGGGCACGCAAGCCGCACGATCCGCGACTGCCTGCGCCTTGGTGGTGAGGATTTTACCATACGCACCGCATTGCTCGAGCACAGGTTCCTGTTTGGGCACAAAGCGCTCGCAGATAAGCTGAGCAAACGGCTGCACGACGATCTGTTCAGAGGCACCGAACGTGAGTTCATCAAAGCAAAGCTGGCCGAACGCGATACGCGTCATGTCAAGCAGGGCCAGCGCTATGTGGTTGAGCCAAACGTAAAAGAGGGCAAAGGCGGGCTGCGCGATTTGCAGTCGCTGTTCTGGATCGGCAAGTACATACACCAGGTGCAAGATGCCGCCGAATTGGTGCCACTGGGCCTGTTCACGGAAGATGAATTTGACGCCTTTGTCGAGGCAGAAGACTTTCTTTGGGCGGCGCGCTGTCATCTGCATTTACTGGCGGGACGGGCGACCGAACAGCTGAGCTTTGACATGCAGGTCGCGGTTGCCGAGGCCTTTGGGTACGAGGACGGTGGCGGTCGGCGCGCGGTCGAGCGGTTTATGCAAGACTATTTCCGCCACGCCACGCAGGTGGGTGATCTGACACGGATCTTTCTGACTGCACTTGAGGCGGTGCACCTGAAGGATGAGCCCCTGCTGGAGCGCCTGTTCAAGCGCAAGCCGCGGGTCAGACAAGGCTATGAGGTGATCCAGAACCGTTTGGCCATCGCTGATGCGGATGACTTTTTGCAAGACAAGCTGAATATCCTGCGGGTCTTCGAAGAGGCGTTGCGCACCGGCATGCTGATCCACCCGGACGCTATGCGCCTGATCGCAGCGCATCTGCATCTGATCGACGACGACATGCGCAACGATCCCGAGGCGCAGCGGCTGTTTCTTGGTCTGTTGCTGAAGCACGGCAACCCCGAGCGCGCATTGCGCCGGATGAATGAACTGGGGGTGTTAGCCGCCTTTATCCCCGAGTTCGAACCGATTGTGGCAATGATGCAGTACAATATGTACCACAGCTACACGGTCGATGAGCATACCATCCAATGCATCGCGCAGCTTGCGATGATTGAAAAGGGTGAACTGGTCGAAGATCTGCCAGTTGCGTCCTCTATCCTAAAACGCGGCGTGAACCGGCGCGTGCTCTATATCGCGTTGCTGCTGCATGATATCGCCAAGGGCCGCCCCGAGGATCATTCGATCCTTGGCGCACAGATTGTGCGAAAGGTTGCGCCGCGGCTGGGGCTAAGATCGGATGAGGTCGACACCGCCGAGTGGCTGGTGCGCTATCATCTACTGATGTCGGACATGGCACAAAAGCGCGACATCGCCGACCCGCGCACTGTCCGAGATTTCGCCAAGGCGGTGCAGACAGTCAAACGGCTGGACCTGCTCTGCGTTTTGACCGTTTGCGACATCCGCGGGGTTGGTCCAAACACGTGGAACAACTGGAAAGCAGCCCTGATCCGCGCCCTTTACCGGCAAACCAAGCGGGCCCTCGAAGACGGCATGGAGGCGCTGACCCGCGAGGGCCGCGGCACCGAGGCCAAAAGAGCGCTGCGCGAGGCACTGGCCGATTGGCCGCGCAAGGACCTCAAGGAAGAGATCGGACGGCACTACGATCCGTATTGGCAAGGATTGCACATTACGGCGCACGTCGTCTTTGCCGGATTGTTGCGGGATCTGAGCGAAACGGAAATCGTAATGGATCTGCACCCAGACGAGGATCGCGACGCGACCCGCGCGCTTTTTGCCATGCCCGATCACCCCGGTATCTTTGCGCGCCTTACTGGCGCGCTCGCGCTGGTGGGTGCAAACGTGGTCGACGCGCGCAGCTATACCACCAAAGACGGGTTTGTGACCGATGCGTTCTGGATCCAGGATGCGGACGGCAACCCCTATGATCCAGCCCGCCTGCCCCGGTTGCGCAAGATGATTGAGCGCACGCTCGCCGGCGAAGTGGTCACCCGCGAAGCGATCAAGGACCGCGACAAAGTCAAAAAGCGTGAGAAAGCGTTTCAGGTACCAACGCACATCACCTTTGATAACGAAGGTTCGGACATCTACACGATCATCGAAGTGGACACCCGGGACCGCCCGGGCCTGTTGCACGATCTGTCACGCACGCTGGCCACTGCAAACGTCTATGTGGCAAACGCGGTCATCGCGACCTACGGCGAACAGGTGGTCGACACGTTCTACGTCAAGGATATGTTCGGGTTGAAGTTCTATTCCGAGAACAAGCAGCGATCTCTCGAGCGCAAGCTGCGCGCAGCCATAGATGAGGGGACCCAGCGTGCTGCGGGGTGATCGAGCCAGCGCGCGGCCGGCTCGATCCAGCGATGTCCTTAGAAGAAGCCCATCGGGTTCTCGTCGTAGCTGACCAGCAAGTTCTTGGTGTTGCGATAGTGGTCCAGCATCATCTTATGGTTTTCACGGCCAATACCGGATTTCTTGTAGCCACCAAAGGCCGCATGGGCCGGATAGTGATGGTAGCAATTGGTCCACACGCGCCCCGCCTCGATTGCACGCCCCATGCGGAATGCCACATTGCCGTTGCGGGTCCAGACCCCTGCCCCAAGACCA
>JBCCLL010000010.1:0-92596 GCA_039026855.1 Pseudomonadota bacterium
AAATCCCAAAGATGAGAAAGGAGATCAAGAAACAGACAATCCGACAACGCCGGTTGCGGCACCAAGCAGCTGCCGCCTAAACTCAAACAGAAAACAAACCAAAGCCTCCCTTACAAAACGGCCTCAGATCTCCAAAAAACCCTCACCAAGGACACTGGAGATAACGTGGACAGGATGCCCCTGTCCTCGAGCGCCCGAAATGCTACCGCCTTTTGTGGCCGTTGGGCCAGAGGCTGTGTGGCTCCACTCATATTGACAGGTTGGCCCATGGCAAGCTGTGAGATACCCTGGCCAATGACCTGCACTGCGATAGCACGTTCAGGAGTCATCCAGTTTTGTGTGCGGTCGAGAATGCTGCCGGGTAAGCGCTTTCTTGGCTGTATGCGCCTTTGAATACCAAATTGGGGACAGAGTAGTCCTGATCTCGCGTTGATCGATTTGGGAGACCGGGACTTTTCCGAGCTTTGGCAAGATATGACTCTCCAAAGGCGAGAACCAACGCCTTGCGACTCCATCGCCTTTCAACTCAGCTTTCAGCCTCTTATCAAATCAGCCTAAACTGTCGCGTTGGCGCTTCCGTCAAACAATGCGCTTCGCGCCCATGCCCCGGATCCTTTTGCGTTTCTCAGCTTAGGTTTTTGCCGCTCTGCTCTGCAAGCTTTGCTGATTGGCAAAATCAATCCTTTGGTGACAGCAATCACATAACAGATCTAGCGACGTATGTCCGCAGCATGTGCGCGTCATACAGAGGCATTGCCACAGCCTCTTGCCCAATCCTTGTCACCGCTGGTGACAGATAACGCAGTCTTGGGTCCGCCAAGCGGCAGTCAGCAGCTGTTGCCAACGCGCTGCCATCGACGACTTCGATGAGTTTTTGTTCAAGTAGATCTTGGGTCAGGGCATCGAAACTTGAACCTGGACCCGCGCCAGCGCAGTTGACGACAAAACCGGTTTCTACAGCACACGTTTCGCCATGTTCGTCCTGTATATGCACGACTGGATTGGATGATTGCGTCTCAACATTCAAAACGCGGCCTTGCAGGATGCGAACGTTGCCCGCATCGACAAGTTTGTGCATGTCAAAAATTGTATCTCGCGTTCCGCCACGCAACCAAAACCGCAGCACTTTGGACACCTTTGCGGCTTCGCTCGCAGAAGACACAAAACAATGCAGCGGGGTCTTTAAAAAGTAATCCCGAAAACCCGCTCTGATCTCTCGGCGCACCTCTCCGGAGGCCTCAGCTTTGTCGATCTCGCGCCGAATTTCAGCCAGAAAATTCTGTGCTGTTGCATGTCCGGGTGAAAGTTCGGGTTTGGTGACACGACGCGGAAGTCGCGGGACAAGGGCGGGCGGCACCTCTCCCTCCGGGCTGCAGAAGGCAAATTTAATGTCTGCATTGTCGAGGTGACTCTGACATAGCCGCAGGACGTCCAACATCGCTGCATTGCCACCTATGCAAAAGATCTCAACGCCTCGGTTGATGTGTTCCGAAATGCGATGCTCATTGCCGAAAACCGAAGGGGCGCTGAAAGGGCCATCGTCACCTTCAAATCGCATCGTGGTTGGTCCGCCCGGCGCTATATCGGCGGTATCAAAAATGAATTTGCGGCCCTGCTGAGACGTTAGCGTGAGCGCGTCATTTGCACGGGACATCTTGATGGCAACATCATCGACCACGTGGACATCAGTGCCTTGGGCAGAAAGAGCCGCAATGATCTTTTGCGCGCGTGTCTCCATATAATCACCGTAAAATTCACGCGGCGCATTCACACCAGAGAGATCGCCACGCGCGATGAGCGGCTGCGCTGCCGCCAACCAGTCCGGTTTTCGTCCCGCCATGGTTAGTGCAATCTGGTCCCACCTTTCGGCGAGCCAGGTTGCAAAGTCTGGATCGATATCGTCGGCGGGTGAATTCAAAAGATAGGCATAGCGCCAGGGCGCGCCGTCTTCGCCCTTGGCATATGCGATGCCACGACCAAGTTGCGACGCGGTTTTACCGATCACAGTCACGTCTTTATGCCCGCGACCCAAACAACCTTCGAGAAAGGCCAAGGCCGTTATTCCGTCTCCGACAATTGCGTGTGACCGATCAGTCATAGCACCTCTGTTTCCAACTGATTTGCGAGCCAAACCACGGCATTATCGCAAAGCGCACACACGTGCCAGGCGACACATTTGCCCGCTTACTGTTGTTTGACGAAGCTAGAGCACATTCTGGACTTGTCTCATTTTCAGCGACCTTGGCGGTTGTTTTTAGGCGCGCGCGCATCGCCCTTGCTTGGTTTCGCGAACACGCAGTTTTTAGGCTTCTGCCAGTGGCCGCTCACGCTTCCAAAAATCCAAGAGGGCTGCGGCCGCAGGCGTAGCTGCGTCTGCAAAGAGTAAGATACTCAGGGCTTCTTGGCCCAACGCATTTGCCAGCGATATCAGATTACCGGACGCGATGTCGCGGTACGCCATGCTGTAGGGCAGCCAGCCAACACCAATGCCATTGAGAACAAGCTCCAAGGTACCGCTGGAAAAGGCCGTCACACAGACGGGATTTTTTGTGGAACTGGGCGAGCCAAAAACACGGCCGGCGCGCCTCAAGACCACACCGAAATGACTGTCTTCGGGATAGACGACCGCAGGCGTGTCCTCTGGGATCGTGCCGTCGGCGTTTACGATATAGCGCAGCGCGCCGCCCACGACGGGCACAAGATAATCGCCGCCCCAACGTCCGCGCAAAACACCGTCGCCAAACTCCATGTGACGCATGCCTTCGGCTTCGTGACACAGAAACATGCTTGCGTCACCTCGCAGAAAAATCGAGACGCAGTCATTGAGGTTCCCGGCGCGGAGGCGGATCCGCATATTGGGCAACGCAGTGCGCGCGCGCAGCAGCATGTTTGGAAAGCTCGAACAAATCGGCGCGTGCTGCGCAGCAATTGTCACGGACGTTCCAACAGGTTCATAATTTGCAATATTTGTGCGCATGTCGCGTATTCTTGCGACAAGGGCGCGGATCTCCGCCTCGTTCGAGGTCAGGTTTGCGTTGATCGCAACGCGGTTCGCCTGCCGGTCGAGGATCGGCTTACCAAGCCAGTCCTCGAAACTGCGGATGCGGCGCGAAAACGCTGGTTGCGTTATGTTTCTTCGCTCCGCCGCGCGGGTCATGTTGCCTTCCTCGAGCAGAACGAGGACATCGTCGAGCCAGTTCAAATCCATGACAGCACCCTTTCACCCATATCATTGGTATGGGTAGGCAAAGAAATAGGCATTTTTTATCCGCTCCACTAGCGGAAATGCTTTGCCTCAAGGTCGGATCAGGAGTGCAGGCTTTGAGTGAAGTAAACCAAATTGACACGCGTGACGCGCCGCCGACGACGGACATGACGCTCAGCCTATCCAAAGAGTTGGCAATGACTTTGGCGCGGTTTCCGCGGGTAAAGCTTGGCCATCTTCCCACCCCACTCGAGCCGATGGATCGACTGAGTGAGATGTTGGGCGGGCCGCGGCTCTGGGTGAAACGAGACGATTGCACGGGTTTGTCTACAGGCGGCAACAAGACCCGGAAACTTGAATTTTTGATGGCCGATGCACAACGCAAAGGCGCCGACATCGTTATCACCCAGGGGGCCACGCAGTCGAACCATGCCCGGCAAACCGCTGCTGCGGCCGCCAAGCTTGGCCTTGCGTGTCAGATCCTGCTTGAGGATCGCACCGGGTCCGAAGACGCAAGCTACATCATGGGCGGTAATGTCTTGCTGGATCGCTTGCATGGTGCGCCAGTGTCAAAGCGCTCGGGCGGTGCCGACATGGCCGAAGAGATGGAGGCGGTCGCAGACAATCTCACGCGGCAGGGGCACAGGCCCTACATCATTCCTGGCGGCGGCTCGAACGCGGTTGGCGCACTTGGCTATGTCAACTGTGCCGGTGAGCTTATCGAACAGGCCGCTCAAACCGGGCTGCAGATTGACGCTCTTGTCCATGCGACGGGGTCTTCGGGCACCCAAGCGGGGCTGGTGACCGGACTGACCGCTTTGCAAAGCGATATTCACCTGCTGGGAATTGGCGTGCGCGCTCCGCAAGAAAAACAAGAGCAGATGGTCTATGATCTCGCATGTAAAACAGGTGCGTTTATCGGCCTGAAGACAGAAATCGCGCGGTCTGCTGTGCGTGCCGATTGCAACTATGTCGGTCCGGGTTACGGCAAACCAACCGACGGGATGGTCGCAGCCATCCGCCTGCTCGCACAAACCGAAGGTTTGCTCTTTGACCCCGTGTACTCGGGTAAAGGGCTCGATGGGCTGATTTCTCTTGTGCGGAAAGGATATTTCGACGGCATGGACAACGTCGTCTTCCTTCACACCGGCGGCAGCGCCGCACTTTTCGGGTATCCCGAGATCTTCGAACTGCCTGGCTATCAAAGCTGAAAAACACAACTGAACTAACAAGGAGACCTCACATGAATAAAACCAAAACGACCATCAGCGCCGCAATTCTCGCCGCGTTTGCGGTGCCTGCAACCGCCGAAGAAGTGGCCATCGGCGTTCCATCCTGGACAGGCGCGCAAGCCATCGCGCACGTGCTCGGCGAAATCGTGACATCACGCATCGGCGGCAAGGTAGAATACGTGCCCGGCAATAATGCGACGATCTTCCAGGCGATGGATCAGGGCAATGGTGACATCGATGTGCATCCTGACGTGTGGCTGCCCAACCAAGAGAGCTTTACCAACAAATACGTCGACGAGGCCGGCACGGTGACGCTGTCTTCGAACCCCTACGAGGGCAATCAAGGGTTTTGCGTGACCAAAGATTTTGGCGAAGCCAACAACATCACCGATATCACAGACCTCGGCCGCCCGGATGTCGCAGCGCTGATGGACAGCGATGGCAATGGCCTGGGCGAGATGTGGATCGGGGCGCCAGGCTGGGCCTCGGCCAACGTCAACGAGGTGAAGACGCGCGACTACGGCCTTCTCGACTTCGTGGAGCCAATCCGCGCCGAAGAAAGCGTCAAAACCGCGCGCATCAAAGACAGTTTGGCAAAAGGCGAAGGCTATGCGTTCTACTGCTACACACCCCACGCGGTGTGGTTCCAGTTTGACGTTCAAATGCTCACAGAACCAACTTACGATCCCGCAAAATACGTGATGGTACAGCCCTCTGACGACGCTGACTGGTATGACAAGTCTTCGGTCGCCACAAAGGACGCGCTCAAAGAGGTGCAAATCGCCTGGTCCAATTCATTGGTGGACCGCTCGCCTGCCATCGCTGAGTTCTTTGCCAACTTCGCATTGAACGCAGATGATGTGAGCGGATTGGCGTTCGAGATCAGCAACGGCATGGACGCCGCGGACGCCGCCAAGGCATGGGTCGACGCCAACTCTGATCGTGTGGACGCGATGCTGGGTTTGTAAGTCACCGCAACAGGGCGGCACCGGGCGCACCGGTGCCGCAAAACCCGACAGGAGACCGCATGACAGACGACACCGTCATAGAGATTTCCAACGTCTGGAAGATCTTTGGGAACAAGCCTGAGGCGGCCCTTTCCGCTATTCGCGAGCGGGGCCTTACAAAGGCGCAGGTCTTGTCCGAATTCAACGCGGTCGTCGGCGTGGCCGATGTCAGTCTAAGCGTGAACCGCGGCGAGATCTTCTGCATCATGGGGTTGTCCGGCAGCGGCAAATCCACCCTGGTGCGCCATTTCAACCGCCTTCTTGAACCCACCGCCGGCAAGATCGAGATTGAAGGCACCGACGTCATGGCGCTGGCGCCCGCTGCACTACAAGACTTTCGCAATCGCAAAATCGGGATGGTATTTCAGAACTTCGCGCTGATGCCGCACCGATCTGTAATCGACAATGTGGCGATGCCGCTTGAGATCCGCCAAGTTGCTAAAAACGAACGCATGCGCCAGGCGGCGGCGATCCTCGACATCGTGGAACTTGGCGCATGGAGTGCAAAATTTGCCCATGAGCTGTCCGGAGGCATGCAACAGCGCGTTGGCCTGGCGCGGGCGCTTGCTGCAAATCCCGACGTGCTTTTGATGGACGAGCCGTTCTCTGCGCTCGATCCTCTGATCCGTCGTCAGTTGCAGGACGAATTTATTCGCCTGTCCAAGATCCTCAAAAAGACCACTGTGTTCATCACACATGATCTGGACGAAGCGGTCCGGATCGGCGACCGGATCGCGATCATGCGCGATGGCGCGATGGTGCAGATGGGGACGGCCGAGGACATCGTGATGAACCCCGCAGATGATTACGTGGCTGATTTCGTCGCCGGGATATCCCGGCTCAAGGTGGTCCACGCCCGCGCAGTGATGCAGCCGGTTGAGGGCTATGTGTCGACGCAGGGCGCTCTTCCGGCGGATGTGGTGCGCGTGGGCGATGAGGAAACCCTGAGCAACCTCATCAATCTGGCAATCGACGACAGCAAACCGATCCTCGTACGTGCAGATGGCGCCGATGTCGGTGTCATCACCCGCGCAGATTTGCTGCGGACCGTCATTGAAGGGACCGAAGTGTCATGAGAGACGAAACCATCAATCCGCTTGAAGACACCGAGAGCGCCGCAGCCCTCGCCTATGCCGATGAACGCCGCGCCAATATTCGCACCTTTGTCCGCACCAATCCGGATTACTACATCGCCAATTTCGACCGCGTCGGCGCATCTGCGAGGTTCACGCCGACATTTAACCTCATGGCGGGGCTCTTTGGTCCGATATGGTTCGGCGCGCGCGGATTGTGGTCTTGGGCGCTGACATTTCTGATCATCGAAGCCATCGCTCTGGTGCAAATTGCGCGGGGGCTTTTCGGCGACCTTGCCGCCGAGGCTATGGCGCGCATCGCCTCAATCGAAGGAACGCTGGAGTTGCGCCAACAACAACTCGCGGCGGCGATCGAGAATGGATCGGACCGGGTTGACGCGTTTCAACGGGCTGTCGACGGGCTGGAGGCCAATATCGGTGGCATCCGAGCCGAAGCCGAGGCGCTTGCCGCTGAGGGGCCAACAATCGCTCTGACCGGTGTCATCATCCTGACGATAGCAAAGACTGTGCAAGCCATTATGGCCAACTGGTCGCTCGAGGCACGTTTTTCTGACTGGCTGTCTGACCCATCCATCCGTTCGGGGCTGCCGCCGTCCCAGATCGCCTTCAGCGCGATCTTTATGGCACTTCTCGTCGCAGTGGCGATGGTGCATTACAGCTTTCCCGGCCGTTTTAGCCTGCTCAGCGCGTTTCCAACAGATCCGGATATCCGGCTGGTGAGCATCGACGGCGTGGAAGCATTTTTCAATTGGGCCGTCGTCAATGGCGACGCTGTATTTGACGGGATCACCTATGGCATCCGGTTGATGCTTGATGCGCTTGAGCTGATTTTTGTCAGCACGCCGTGGATCGTGATCGCCTCGCTGATCATCCTTTTGACCTGGCTCACGGCAGGCGTGCGCATGGCGATCTATTCCGGGGCATTCCTGGCCTACATGGGCCTTTTGGGCTTTTGGGAAAAAGCGATGACCACGCTGGCGCTTCTTGGGACCGCCGCTTGCCTGTCGATTGTTATCGGCATCCCTCTGGGCATGTTCGCGGCGCGGCGCCCGCGCTTTTACCGAGCCATTCAGCCGATCATGGATTTCATGCAGACGATGCCCGCTTTCGTATTCATGATCCCGGTCATCGCGTTCTTTGGCACCGGCAAACCAGCCGCAGTGGTGACCACGATGATCTTTGGTGGCACCCCGGTTGTGCGCCTCACAGTCTTGGGCCTGCGGGGCGTTCCCGACAGCGTCCGTGAGGCCGCGATAAGCTTTGGCGCCAATAAGTGGTACCTTTTGACCAAGGTGGACCTGCCGTTGGCGAGCCCCTCAATACGCGCAGGCATCAATCAGACCATCATGCTGTCGCTTGCGATGGTTGTGGTCGCGTCTCTGATCGGCGCCAAAGGCCTGGGCGAGGACGTGCTGGAAGCGTTGCAATACGCCAATGTCGGCCAGGGCATTCTGGCTGGGTTCTCCATCTTGTTCTGTGCGATGATCCTTGATCGGATTGTGCAAGGACAAAAGGGGTGATCCCACTCGTTTTTGTCCATGGCTTCATGGGCGGCGGTCAGCAATGGGACGCCTTGGCAGCGTCTTTGGGCAAAGAGAGGGAGATCATCGCGCTCGATTTGCCGGGGTTTGGGGCAAATGCGGGCCTCGAACCGTTGGACCGGATTGAGCAATTTGCAGCGTGGGTCATCGAACAAACGCTGCAAAGAGGTGTCCTCCGCTACCACCTGCTAGGGCACTCCATGGGGGGTATGATCGCGCAGGAAATTGCGCGACGTGATCCGACCGCGGTTGAACGGTTGGTGCTTTATGCCACTGGACCCGTCGGCGACATCCCCGGTCGGTTTGAAACGATGGCTGAAAGCCGCCACCGCGCCCAGACGGACGGGGCCAAAGCAACGGCCACGCGCATTGCCGCCACCTGGTTGCGAGATGGGGAAGACAGCCACGCCTTTCCCACGGTTGCCCAGATAGCGAGCAGTGCCGCGCTGCCTGCTCTTCTTGCCGGGCTCACTGCGATGGAACATTGGTCAGGTCGATCTGCGTTGCACCATATCGCTGCACCAACGCTGATCATCTGGGGGGAGCACGATCGCAGCTACAACTGGGCGCAGATCAACGAGCTGTGGACGACCATTCCCGGCGCTTCACTGTGCGTTTTGCCGAACTCTTGCCATCTGGCGCATCTGGAAGAACCTGACCTATTCGCGTCGGTTCTGTCACGCTTTTTGTCTGACGCTCAGCGCATCGAAATTTCTGCTCGCTGACCATCGCACCCCGGCAACGGAGCACGCTGCGACCTCGTGTCGGTGCTTCAGACGAGCGCCTGTTTTACGAACTGAGATGAGGTGCCTGTGCGAAGGGTCGTCTGCTTGGCGCAACATCGCTGATAAATCATGACGGCAGCGCCAGAATTCTATCTTGACGCTGCTATGCACACCGTGGACGCACACTCCTTGCCGAGACGGTTCTTGGCATCGGCGCATCATGGGAGCAAGTCGTGCGTCGCATCCGCGGCTCCGATACCTTGAGCGCCCTGCGGTGGATTCTGAGAACCCGAAAACACCGGCGCACCCCGTTCAACGAAATCTGATTTTTCGCTCATGTTGCGGAAACATCTATCGCTTTGATGATGCAATCATGTATGCTCAACTTACGCGAGTAAATCGTACAGTATTTCAGCGCCTTGTGTACGTGCACAGTTTCACTGCAACCAGGGACCCAAGCCGCGCGCGCACCATGCGCAAATGACCGTACGAATACGTTTGGAACGCGAAAGACCATTCGGCGCGGAAGTGGAGGGCATATGACGCAAACACGACGAACGCACCTAAAACTGCTCAGCGCAGGCGCAGCTGCGATGGCCTTCAACCCCATCACAGCAAACAGCAGCACGTCCACGGTGCGTGAGGTGCAAATGGTCAATGACCACCCTGAAGACGATAAACAGCTTATGGTGTTCTACCCCGGCATTGTACGCGCGCAGCCCGGCGACATCATACGGTTCCTATCGGTCGACAGTAACCACAACACCCAAAGCTTCGACAATATGTTGCCGCCCGGTGCAGAGCCGTGGAAAAGCAAACTCGGTAAGGACTTTGACCTAACTGTCCCGGTCGACGGCGCATACGGGTACTTTTGCACGCCGCATAAGTCATGGGGCATGGTCGGTCTGCTTCTCGTGGGCGATGTCAGTGTCAACTACGACGCTATCAAAGCCGAACGTCAACGTGGCAAGGCCAAGGCAAATTTTGCTGCGCTCTTTGAACAGGCGGACGCGATGCTCACCGGCGAGGCGTAAGCGCGCAAATCCACAGTGCGCCCGCAAGAGGCGCACGTAAAAAATCGATTGCGGCACAGAGCAGTTTTGAAATCTCTAGGGAGGAGAAAATGCTTAATACAGTCGCAAAACTCACGCTAGGCACCGCTATTTTAGCGGCACCGGCATTGGCGCAAAATACCTCGAGCCTCACACATGAGATCGTGTTGCAAGGGCTCGAGGCGCCCTGGGACATGACCTTTCTTGACGATGGCACGATGTTCTACACCGAAAAATGCGATGGCTTGTCGGTGATGCTGCCGGATGGCAGCGTGAACGCGCTGTTGGGCATGCAAGACGCCGAAGGGTACGCCGCGACTGCCGATGACCTGTTTTGCGAAGGCCAAGCCGGAATGATGGGGGTCGCTGTGGATCCCGATTTTGCGAACAATCGGCGCATCTATGTCTATTCCACATCAAGCCTGACGGCACCGGGCACCAATCGCCTGATGCGAATGACGGTGAACGAGGACTATACTGGCGTGGCGGACCGCACAGATATCGTTGATGACGTGCCCTACAAACCGCTCGCCAGCGACCAACCCTTTGGCGGCCCCGGCGCACACAATGGTGGCCGCGTACGCTTTGGACCGGATGGGTTTCTGTGGCTAACAACCGGAGACATTCACGGAGCGGACGTGCCGCAAAGCCCCACGCTGATGGGCGGCAAGGTGATGCGAATGGACACCGACGGCAATGCCGCACCAGACAACGCTCCGCCCGATGGTTTTGACAAACGCGTCTACACATATGGTCACCGCAACGTGCAGGGTATCGCGTTCCATCCAGGCTCTGGCACAGCCATTACCGCCGAACACGGCCCTTGGCACTCTGACGAGATCACAGTGCTGGCCAATGGGGGCAATGCCGGTTGGGATCCGGCGCCGAACAAGTCAGGACGCAGCGACTGCCCGGATGGCTATTGCGGGTATGAACCCAACCAGATGGATGGGATGAGCCGATATGAGCGTCGCACTTACATGCCGATGACCGACCTAGTTGCTTTTCCGGATGCCATGGTCCCGATCTGGGACAATCACGGCTGGTCACAGGGCACCTCATCCAACGAATTTCTCGTCGGCGAGGCGTGGGGCGATTGGAATGGCGCGATGGTTGTGGGGCTGATGGGCATTGGCTTTGGCGGAACACCCATTGGTCAGCGGCTCGACGTTTTCACGTTGGATGACGAACTGAAAGTCGCGGACGTGGTCGAAATGACCCTGCCTGAGGGCATGGAATACGGGCGCTTCCGGTCGGTCAAGCTTGGCCCTGACGGTAGTCTCTATGCCGCTGTGGACGAGGGGATGATCCACAAGCTGACGCCTTAAATACCTCGGGTTGCCCCCTAGTTGTGGGGCGACCTACTCCCCGGTGATCAGGGGAACCGGTATCCGGAACCTCTGATCATCCACACGGATCTGATAGACCCCGTCGACAATCTGCCAATCCGTGTCTTTGCCCGTGCCCGACATAGTCGCACTGCCGCGGACAAACGCGCCATCAGCGAAGTAAAGATAGCGTGTAAATCCGGTGGGAAAGGTCATCGCAGCCGTCGCATCTCCGCCTCGACTGCGCGCAATTCCGGCACTGCACATTCCCATTTGCTCTCCGCGCTCTTGCGCGCACAAGACTGCGGCACGGATATCAAATTGACGGCGCTGTGCGCGCTTTGCGCTATCGCCCGGTTCCAGAGCGCTCTGGTTTTCAGTTCCAAGCGCCGGCGCGGGTGTGTCAGCCAAGACGTGCGCTGTGGGCGCCTTGCCCACACCGCCGATCTTGGACAAAAACGCGGCTTTCACACTTTGGCGTATAGGATCTGCAGTCGCCGAGCCCTCGTCGAATGTAGCGTCTGAAACAGCGTTGCTTCTTGGTGCCATTCGCCGCACCACACCACCAACGGGTGCGAATGGTTGCTGCTTCACCAAACCCTCTTCTGGTGCGCAAGATAGGTCCGATGCGATAGCACTGCTCTTACTCTGCGCGCCGATGTCATCCGCCATTACGAAATAGCAGACCGCAGCAAGCAAGGGCTTTGTGATGCGTTTAGTTCGAAGCACGCGACCGTGAAATGCCTAACACAAAAAAGGTGCCGGCGCCAAAGCGTGCGACGGGGAGAACTGTCGAAGCTATGTGCCAGGAAACTGCAGGCGGTCAGGAAAAAGCCGGTGCAGGATGGCAGGCTAAGGGATCGCCGCAATTGACACACATGAAAACGAGTTTGATCGCGCCGCGCAGATCAACTGAGCGCGCGTAGCGACCGACCTGACCAATCAAACGCTTTAGTGTGCAAACGCGAAAAGTGCTTCTAAGTATCCGCGCGTCTCAGATCAGTTGCCATGTGCGTGCCCGTGATCAAGATGGCTGTACCCAGACCAGATGATAAGCACGCCAATCAGTGTGATCAAAGCCGCCGAAATCCACGGGGCCGCCGTCATAATCGCGTCAAGGCGTGAGGTGCGCGCGGATACAGCCTTGAGACCCGCCGCCGCCAAAACGCCAGCCGCCACCAGAGTTGCAGCGAGGCCCAGCGAAAAGGCACTGACAAGGGTGACACCCAAAGCGATCTTCCCAAGGTGCAGGCACAAGATGAACACTGTAATCGCAGCCGGACACGGGATCAGGCCCCCGGAAAGACCAAACAGGACTGTCTGCCACGTGCCTGTGCGCCCAGCCGCGAGGCGCGCGCGGATGTCTTCGGCATGCGCCCGCGCATGCGCGTCATCGGGATGGCTGTCATGATCGTGGCTGTGTACATGTTCATGGTCGTGATCGTGATCATGGCTATGCGAATGATCATGGCTGTGTGTGTGCGCAACGTGGTTATGATGGCTTGGCCGCAACTGCTGCCAAAGCATCCACGCAGCGATCATCAAAACAAGAACGCCGGAGACCATGATAAACCAAGGCTCAAGCTGTTCGCCTATCAACTCATTGCCCCAGATCAGCGCAACCATGGCAAGAACCCATACGATTATGGAATGCGAAAATGCTGCTGAGATGCCAAGGAGTACCGCCTGCCGCACGGTGCCGTGGATCGCGATAATATAAGCGGCCATCATCGTCTTGGAGTGCCCCGGCTCAAGCCCGTGCAAAGCACCCAACGCCAGAGCAAACACAAACAGTAAAATCGGGTTTGCGCTTCCCGTTTCAATCAATCCAGTCAGATCCATGAGCGCTCCCAACCGCTTAACACAACCAATCCTAAAGACCCCAATGCCAAGCGCAAGCATCAAGGCAAAGCAACAAAAATATGAATTTGATGCACGCACATGCGAGACAACAAGGCTGTCTCAGGAGTGTTCAAGCAGCGAATGACTAACCAACGCTGCACAGCTTTGTAACCACTGTGATGGCAATGACGGGTCTGACGTGAGACCGATGTTACAGCGAGGAAAACATGGTCAACCGCGCATTGTCCCGGTGCGGTAACCCTTGCAATTCAGCGCCTCGGCGCCGGGTCATCAGTATTTTGTTGATCCGGTACGATGCTTGGAACCACACGCGATCCTGCATGTCACTCCGCACCCCGGCGAACACATCTTTGACCATATTGCATGCAAGAACCAACACATTGGGGCACGCGCAATGCGATGTACTGGCCGCGCACCCTCGCGCGACTGGCCCTATGCGGCACGTAAAACCGCCGCTACAAGTTGGTGCAGGGACGGATGATGGAAACGACAGCTCTGACTTTCGAGATGATGGCGGTGTTGGGGCTGTTGGGCTTTACCGTTTTTCTGTTTGTGTCCGAAATCATACGCATCGACTTGGCCGCCATCCTTGTGATGGTGCTGCTGGGCGCGCTGAGCACGCTGCCCGGGCTGGAAAATCTCGCTACGCGCGCGGATCTCTTTTCTGGCTTTTCCTCAAACGCGGTGATCTCGATTATCGCGGTGATGATCATCGGCGCAGGTCTCGATAAAACGGGCCTGATGTCCAAGGTCGCCGCCTTGATCCTGAGACGCGGCGGCACCACTGAGGCTCGGATCATCCCGATTGTGTCAGGCACTGTCGGTGTGATCAGCTCGTTTATGCAGAATGTTGGTGCAGCGGCGCTGTTTCTTCCGGTGATCAGTCGGATTTCTGCTCGCACGGAAATATCGATGAGCCGGCTGGCCATGCCCATGGGATTTTGCGCCATCCTAGGCGGCACAATCACCATGGTGGGCTCGTCACCACTGATCTTGCTCAACGATTTGCTTGTGGCGTCGAACCGAATGTTGCCTGTCGAGCATCAGATGGAGCCGTTCGGCCTGTTTGACGTCACCCCCATTGGCATCATGCTGGTGCTCACTGGTGTGCTGTATTTCGTCCTGCTTGGTCGCTGGATCCTGCCCGGCACCCGTGGGCGCGGCGAGGATGCGGGGGCTGCACGCACCATGCAAACCTTTGTCGAAAACACCTATGGGCTGCGCGCTGACATGTTCGAGGTGCACGTGCCCGAAGGGTCCATCCTCATCGGCCAAACACTCGCCGACGTGATGGTGGCGCATCACATCTATATCCTCGGCACATCTTATCGCGGCCACAAGGTGATCGCGCCAATGGCTGACACGCGCATCGAGGCCCCCGCACGCCTCGCAATCCTCGGGTTGCGCCGCGTGTTACATGACGAGTTTGCCGAACCCTATGGCCTCAGAATCCTGCCAGCACTCGACGTCTTTGCCGATGACTTCGCCGCGACAGAATCGGGTGTCGCAGAGGTTGTGATCCCCCCCGGCTCCACGGTGATAGGTCAGTCACCGATCCAGCTGCGTCTGCGGCAAACCCATGGTTTGTCGATCCTAGCCATTCACCGGGGCGAAAACACCATGAGCCACGTGGAGACCGAAGACCACGTGGCCACCCATATTGGAGAGGTTGCCTTGCAAGCCGGTGACACGCTGGTCGTGCACGTGCAATGGGATCGTTTGACCCGCCTGAAATCAGATTCGGATTTTGTCGTGGTGACGTCTGATTTTCCGCAAGAGGAACTGCGCCCGCAAAAGGTGAACTGGGCCCTTGGGTTTTTCTTGATGACGCTCTGCCTGATCCTGTTCACTGATTTACTTTTGTCGCTTGCTCTGATGGCGGGGGCCGTCGGCATGATCCTGTCGCGCGTCCTGTCGATTGACGAGGCTTATGACGCCGTCGGGTGGAGCACGGTGTTTCTTTTGGCGTCACTTATACCGCTGGGCATTGCGGTGCAGAACACCGGCACAGCGGCGTGGATCGCGGACCAGATCCTATCTCTACTGGACGGGTGGCCTCTGTGGTCGCTTCAGGTTGGCCTCGCCGTCCTCGCCACCGTCTTCACCTTGGTCATGTCGAATGTGGGCGCGACCGTGCTGCTGGTGCCTTTGGCCATTTCGATTGCTATTTCCAGCGGTGGCGACCCGGCGGTCTTTGCCCTGACTGTGGCGATTTCAACCTCAAACTCTTTCCTCATTCCCACGCATCAGGTGAACGCATTGATTATGGGGCCAGCAGGATATCGGGTCGTCGATTTTATCCGTTCAGGCGGGATCATGACCATCCTGTTCCTCATCGTTTCCATGATCGGACTGACTGTCTTTATCTAGCCGCATTACAACGGCAATCGCATGCAGATGCCTGCCAGCAAAACAGGCAAATCAGTCACGCCGCGGGCAGGCCACGCAGAGCAAAACGCAAGAAAGTTGACTTTTTCCGCGCATGCGCGGACCATCACCACTTATTCCAAGCAGCGGAGGAGTTGTTGTGAGCCGACTAGCGACATCCTTTACGGGACTTCAATTTGTTAATCCGTTTGTGCTGGCCTCTGCGCCACCGACCGAGAGCAAGCGCAAAATCATGAAAGCGTTCGAGAGCGGTTGGGGCGGTGTTGTCACCAAGACAATCGGCTTGCACCCAGTAGAAAACGTGGCGGGTCCAAAAACGATCTTTCAGCGCACCAGCGAAGCAAAGCCTTATGTGTCGCGCAACAAACGCCCCGATACCGTTTCGCATTCATCGTGGAACTGGGAACTGATCTCTGACCAGCCGCTCGACCTCTGGCTACCGGATCTCGAAGAGATCAAGACCACCTACCCTGACCGCATGTTGATCGCCTCGATCATGGCAGGCGCGGGCAACGCCGAAGAGATGGAAAACTGGGCCAAGCTGGCACGCGCTGTGGTCGGCGTCGGCTGTGATGCGATTGAGTTGAACATGTCCTGCCCGCATATGGACCGCAAAGACATGGGCGCAAATATCGCAAATGACGAGACGATCATTCGCGAGATCTTGGCCGCAGTCAAAGGCGCTGTGGATGTGCCGATATGGATCAAGCTAACACCGGCGACATCGACGCTGGTCGACGCTGCCGGCGCGGCATATGAGGCAGGCGCGGCGTCAATCTCGCTGTGCAACACATTCCCGTCGCTGCCGCTTATGGATCCCGAAACGCTGAAATTCGAAGTGGAGGTGGACGGACTGGTCACCTCGGGCGGTTTGGGCGGGCTCGCCATCCTGCATCAGGCCCTGCAGCGCGTTTGCGACATCTCGCAAGCATACCCCGATCACGCCATTTCCGGCATCGGCGGCATCCGCGGTTGGCGCGAGGCGTTCAACTTTATCGCCATGGGCGCGGGCAACCTGCAGGTCTGCACCGCTGCGATGGAGGAAAAGGGATCAGGCGGTGTTGGCGTCAAGCTGATCCAAGAGCTCAAGGACGACATGCTCGACTATCTCGAACGCAAGGGCCACGCCTCGCTCGAAGAATTCCGCGGCTGCGCGCGGCGCCGGATCGTTCAGCACGCGCAGGTCCGGCGCAAGAGCGACAGCTACAATGGCGGCTATCTGGCGGCCGAATAGACCCCACACGAAACGGAAAAGAGGTTGACCCCGTCGACCTCTAAACGCCACCCTTGGACAGGGAGTATCAAGGCCGTGCACAAGGCAGGAAGGACATAGATGGACGGGGGACAGAACTTTCGAATTGACCCGGATCGGCTGTGGGACAGCCTGATGGACATGGCCAAAATTGGCCCCGGTGTGGCCGGCGGGAACAACCGGCAAACGCTCACCGACGAAGACGCCGAAGGCCGCCAGCTTTTTCAGACATGGTGCGAAGCGGCGGGCATGGACATGGGCCTCGACACGATGGGCAACATGTTTGCCACCCGCGCAGGCGAGGACCCAGACGCCCTGCCCGTTTACATGGGCTCACACCTCGACACGCAGCCAACCGGTGGCAAATATGACGGCGTGCTGGGTGTCCTCGGCGGGCTTGAGGTGATCCGCACGCTCAACGACCTGAACATCAAAACCAAACACCCCATCGTCATCGCCAACTGGACGAATGAGGAAGGCACCCGCTTTGCTCCCGCAATGCTGTCCTCGGGCGTGTTTGCGGGCAAGCACACCCAGGATTGGGCCTATGACCGCGTCGATGCCGAGGGCAAGCGCTTCGGTGATGAGCTCAAACGCATCGGCTGGGTCGGCGACGAAGAGGTCGGCGCCCGCCAGATGCACGCGATGTTCGAACTGCACATCGAACAGGGCCCAATCCTTGAGGCCGAGGGCAAGGATGTGGGCGTCGTCACCCACGGTCAGGGCCTGCGCTGGATCGAATGCACCGTGACGGGCAAGGAAAGCCACACAGGCTCCACCCCCATGGCGATGCGCAAGAACGCAGGTCGTGGCCTCGCACTGGTGACCGAACTGGTGCATGAAATCGCGATGAAGAACCAGCCCAATGCCGTGGGAGCGATCGGCCACATCGACGTCTACCCAAACAGCCGCAACATCATCCCGGGCAAGGTCGTCTTTACCGTCGACATGCGCACCCACCTTCTCGACAAGCTGAACGGGATGGTCGACGAATTTATGGCCCGCGCGCCAAAGCTGTGCGCCGATATCGGCGTCGAATTCGACTGCCACATCGTCGGCCAATTCGACCCACCTGCCTTTAATGAGGCCTGCGTTGCCGCCGTGCGCGAAGCGGCCGTCGAGTTGGGCTACAGCCACATGGACATCGTGTCAGGCGCAGGCCACGACGCCTGCTGGATCAACGACGTCGCCCCCACCGCAATGATCATGTGCCCCTGCGTCGACGGCCTGTCGCACAACGAGGCCGAAGAGATCACGAAGGAATGGGCGCAGGCGGGCACGGATGTGCTGCTGCATGCGGTGCTGAACACGGCGGGGATCGTGGAGTGAACGGCGGCGCAATTGTCGAGATTGACGGTGATAAGATTGGCAACTGGGACGGCTTTCACACAGAGTTCAGCGAGGTTCTTGGGTTTCCTGATTTCTATGGTCGCAACGGAAATGCGTGGATTGACTGTATGACAGATGTTGATGATGCGGGCGACACCATGACCCAAATTAAGGTGCCACCTGGAAAAATACTCACATTGCAGATTGCAAACTCGAATGCGCTCAAAAGGTTCAACCCAGAAATGCTAGGCGCACTGAATGATTTGGTAGCCTTTGTGAATTGGAGGCGTATCGAACAAGGAGAACAGCCGGTTCTAGCTCTCTCCTATTCCGCATCAGGAGATTGACATGACCACCATCATCAAAAACGGCACCGTCGTCACACACGACCTGACCTACAAGGCCGACGTCGCCATCGAAAACGGCATGATCACCGAGATCGGGTCGGACCTGAAGGGCGACGACACCCTCGACGCCACCGGCTGCTACGTGATGCCCGGCGGGATCGACCCGCATGTGCATCTCGAAATGCCATTCATGGGCACCTACTCGTCGGACGATTTCGAAAGCGGCACGCGCGCGGCCCTTGCCGGTGGCACCACGATGGTCGTGGATTTCTGTCTGCCGAACCAAGGCGAAAGCCTGCTCGACGCGATCAAGCGTTGGGACAACAAGTCCACCCGCGCCAACTGCGACTACTCGTTCCACATGGCCGTGACGTGGTGGGGCGAGCAGGTGTTCAACGACATGAAAACCGTGATCGAGGATCGCGGGATCAACACGTTCAAACACTTCCTCGCCTACAAGGGCGCGCTGATGGTGAACGATGACGAGCTCTTCAGCAGCTTCAACCGTCTCGCCGAACTGGGCGGCATCGCCATGGTGCACGCCGAAAACGGCGACGTGGTGGCAGAACTGTCCGCGAAACTGCTCGCTGAGGGCAATTCCGGGCCCGAGGCGCACGCCTATTCCCGCCCCAGTCAGGTCGAAGGCGAGGCCACCAACCGTGCCATCATGATCGCCGACATGGCGGGCGTGCCGCTGTATGTCGTCCACACCTCGTGCGAGGAGGCGCACGAAGCCATCCGCCGCGCGCGCCAGCAGGGCAAGCGGGTTTGGGGCGAGCCGCTGATCCAGCACCTGACGCTGGATGAAAGCGAGTATTTCCACGACGACTGGGACCACGCCGCGCGCCGCGTGATGTCGCCGCCCTTCCGCAACAAGGCGCATCAGGACAGCCTGTGGGCCGGGCTGCAGGCGGGCAGCCTCAGCGTGGTGGCCACAGACCATTGCGCCTTTACCACCGAACAGAAACGCTATGGCGTCGGCGATTTCACCAAGATCCCCAATGGCACCGGCGGACTTGAGGATAGGATGCCCATGCTCTGGACCCACGGTGTGAAAACCGGGCGGCTGACACCCAACGAATTTGTCGCCGTCACCTCGACCAATATCGCCAAGATCCTCAACTGCTACCCGCGCAAAGGCGCGGTGCTGGTGGGCGCAGATGCCGATCTGGTGGTCTGGGATCCGGAGAAATCCAAGACGATCACCGCAGGCAGCCAGCAATCATCCATTGATTACAACGTGTTTGAGGGCAAGGAGGTCACCGGCCTGCCGCGTTTCACCCTGACGCGCGGGCACGTGGCAATCCACGATGGCGAGGTGAAAACGCAAGAAGGCCACGGCAAGTTCGTCAAACGCGCAGGCAACGGCGCGACCAACCGCGCGCTGTCCACATGGAAAGAGCTGACGCAGCCCCGCCCCGTCCAGCGCACCGGCATTCCGGCCACGGGAGTATAGGTTTGGCCCTTGACGTCCCCGTCCCGGGCTTGACCCGGGACCTCTCCCCTTGTGCGCACGCTGTCGGTCAACGAGGCCCCGGATCAAGTCCGGGGCGGGGGCCGCTTTGACGGTTATCTCTGCCACAGGTCTCGACCTGACATTCCAAACCAACGATGGCCCGGTCCATGCGCTCAGCAATGTGGACCTGACCATTGAAAAGGGCGACTTTGTATCGTTCATCGGCCCGTCGGGCTGCGGCAAGACGACCTTTCTGCGCTGCGTCGCAGATCTGGAAACACCCACTGGCGGCACGCTATCCGTCAACGGAATGACCCCCGACGCCGCGCGCCGCGCCCGCGCCTATGGGTACGTGTTCCAGCACGCGGGGCTCTATCCTTGGCGTACCATCGGCGGCAATATCCGGCTGCCGCTTGAGATCATGGGATATGAAAAGAACGAACAGGCGCGGCGGGTCACCCAAGTGCTGGAGCTGGTCGATCTGGCGGGGTTTGCGAACAAATACCCCTGGCAGCTTTCGGGCGGCATGCAGCAACGGGCCTCCATCGCGCGGGCGCTCGCCTTTGACGCCGATCTGCTGCTCATGGACGAACCCTTTGGCGCGCTGGACGAGATCGTGCGCGATCACCTCAACGGACAGCTCCTCCAGCTCTGGGCGCGCACGGGCAAAACCATCGGCTTTGTCACCCACTCCATCCCCGAGGCGGTTTACCTGTCCACCCGCATCGTCGTCATGTCGCCGCGCCCCGGGCGCATCACCGACATCATCGACAGCCCCCTCCCGCGCGAGCGTCCGCTCGACATCCGCGAAAGTCCCGAATTCCTAAGCCTTGCGCACAGGGTGCGCGAAGGGCTGCGTGCGGGGCACAGCTATGAGTAAGCCGCTGCGCATCGTGGGCGTTCTGCTGCTCAGCTTTGTGGCTGCGATCTGCGCGCTGGTCGTGTCAGCGGCCCGGTCGGATTTTGCCTTTCGCGGCTGCCCTGACCTGCCGCGGGCCGAGTGGGAGGCAACGGCAAATTGCGCCGACGGGTGGTTTGCACAGGTCTTTTTCGGCGGCGCGGCACTGATCTTGGCGGCGGCGGCGGCGGTCCTTTGGCGGTGGCGCAGCGGATGAAGAAAGCCCTGCCCATCCTGACAGTCCTTCTGGTGCTCATCGGCGTGTGGTGGGCTGCCGTGGCGCCCATGAACATCCGCGCAGCACTCGACATCGCCGAACGCGGCGGCGCTGTGGTCGCGCCCGAAGGATCGCCCGCCCGTCGCGACGCATCCGTATGGCGGCTGATGGCCCAGAATCCAGATCACATCGCGGCGGGCTACACACTCGACCGCCCGCGCCTGCCGACGCCCAGCCAGGTCAGCGCCGAGCTGTGGAAGACTACCGGCGCCATGGTGCTGCGCGGGCGGGCGTGGTCGAAACGCTCGCTGATCTATCACGGCTGGATCACGCTGCAATCGACGCTGTGGGGCTTTGCTCTGGGCACGGCGCTGGGGGTCCTGGGGGCCATTGCCATCGTCTACAGCCGGGTCGCGGACATGAGCCTGATGCCCTGGGCGATCATCAGCCAGACCATCCCCATCGTCGCGCTGGCCCCGATGATCATCGTGCTGTCGAGCCAGGTGGGCGTCGAAGGGCGCGGCCTGCCCAAAGCGATTATCTCGGCATATCTGTGCTACTTCCCGGTGCTGGTGGGCATGGTCAAGGGTTTGCGCGCGCCCGAAATCGCGCAGCTTGATCTGTTAAAAACTTACGATGCCACAGGCTTGCAGACCTTACTGAAACTGCGTCTGCCTGCGTCGCTGCCGTTTCTGTTCACCTCACTCAAGGTGGGGATCGCTGCCGCCCTGGTCGGCACCATCGTTGGTGAATTGCCCACCGGCGCCATTTCTGGCCTGGGCGCGCGGATCTTGATCGGCGACCAATTTGGCACGCCACTGGCCATCTGGTCCGCACTGTTTGCGGCGGCCATTCTTGCGGGCGCGCTGGTCACGCTGCTCGACCTGATCCAGCGCCTCGCGGCGCGGCGCATGGGGGCACAGGCATGAGCGTGCTGATCCTCGCCCTCGGCTTTTGGATCGGCGCTTGGGGCGTTAACATCTACCTGGCCAATTCACGCTGGCGCGCCACGCGCGCGGTGCGCATCGTCGTGCCGGTGCTCTTTGGTGTGACGCTCTTGGTGCTGTGGGAAGGGATCGTGCGCGGGCTGGGGGTCAGCCCGGTGATCCTGCCCGCACCGAGCTTGGTGGCCGGGACATTTGCCGCCTCGCTCGACATCCTGTGGGTCGATTTTGTGCAAACCGTGCTGCGCGGTGCGCTGCGGGGTTTTGCCATCGGCGTTGTGGCGGCCTTTGTCTGTGCCATTGCCATCGACAGATCAGCATTCCTGACGGCCGGCCTTTTGCCCATCGGCAATTTCTTTGCCGCCTTGCCCATCGTCGGGATCGCGCCGATCATGGTGAACTGGTTTGGCTTCGACTGGCAGTCAAAGGCCGCGGTGGTTGTGGTCATGGTGTTCTTTCCCATCCTCGTGAACACGGTGCAGGGCCTCAAGGCCAGCGAGGCGATGCAGCGCGATCTGATGCGCACCTATGCCGCCAGCTACTGGCAGACGCTGATCAAACTGCGCCTGCCTGCGGCGATGCCCTTTGTGTTCAACGGGTTGAAGGTGGCGACCACGCTTGCCCTGATCGGGGCGATTGTTGCCGAATATTTTGGCTCTCCCACGCGGGGGATGGGTTTTCGGATTTCGACGGGCGTTGGCAGCTTGTCGATTGATCTGGTCTGGGCTGAGATCGCGGTGGCCGCGTTGGCGGGGACTGCGTTCTATGGCCTGATGGCCTGGATCGAAAAGCGGGTGACGTTTTGGCACCCGACACAACGGGGAAGTCAATAAGGAGAGTATGACAATGACACTAAAAGCAACCGGAATAGCCGCGGCGCTGAGCCTTGTGGCCGGGGCGGCGCTGGCCGCGGATGAAGTAACGCTGCAGCTGAAATGGGTCACGCAAGCCCAGTTTGCGGGCTACTACGTGGCGCTCGAAAACGGGTACTACGGCGAGGAAAATCTGGACGTCACGATCAAACCCGGCGGCCCGGACATCGCACCCACACAGGTGCTGGCCGGTGGCGGTGCCGACGTAACGGTGGAATGGATGCCTGCCGCGCTGGCCGCCCGCGAAAAGGGTCTGCCGATGGTCAACATCGCGCAGCCGTTCAAATCGTCTGGGTTGATGCTGACGTGTTGGCGAGACACTGGAATTTCGCAACCCTCAGACTTCAAGGGGAAAACTATCGGCACTTGGTTTTTTGGAAATGAGTTTCCTCTTTTGAACTGGCTTTCCAAGCTAGAATTACCGACTGATGATCCCGAAAACGGGGTCACTATTATGAAGATCGGGTTTAACGTCGATCCCCTTCTACAACGGCAAGCCGACTGCGTAACCACTATGACTTATAATGAGTTTTGGCAGGTTATGGACGCCGGTGTTTCAATGGAAGAGATAATCCTTTTCCCATACGAGGAATATAACGTATCGACACTCGAAGATGGTCTCTACGTGCTCGAAGAAAACCTCGAAGACCCGGCGTTCCAGGACAAGATGGTCCGCTTTGTGCGCGCCTCCATGCGCGGCTGGAAATGGGCCGAGGAGAACCCCGAAGCGGCGGCGATGATCGTGCTCGACTATGACGAAACCGGCGCGCAGACCGAAGCGCATCAGGTGCGCATGATGGGTGAGATCGCCAAGCTGACCGCAGGATCAAACGGCGCGCTGGTCGAAGCAGATTACCAACGCACGGTGGACTCTCTGCTGGCTGGCGGGTCAGACCCGGTGATTACAACGCAGCCCGCGGGCGCGTGGACCCACGCAATTACCGACAAGGCACTGAACTGATACGAATAGGGGCCGCGGCAGATGCTGCGGCCCCGCCAAATCAAATGCGGAAGGCTTGTGAAGCCGCCGCCCGCCTGCCACTACTTGGCCCAGACATCAGCCAAGTGCCTGACAGGAGGCCCCCATGTTCATCGCAATGAACCGTTTCACCGTCCATTCAGACAATGCCGCTGCGTTCGAAAAGCTGTGGCTGAACAGAGACAGTTTCCTCAAAGACATGGACGGATTTGTCGAATTTCAGATGCTAAAGGGCCCGCAAGCCGACGATGGCACGATCCTTTATGCCTCGCACACTGTTTGGTCGTCCGAAGAGACTTTCCGCGCTTGGACCAAATCCCAGGCCTTCCGCGATGCGCACAAGAACGCGGGCAGCACCGCCAAGTTGCACGAAGGAGCGCCGAAATTTGAAGGGTTTCATGCCATCCAAGAGATTGCCGCAGACACTTAGCAAGTTCCGCCGCGCTGTTTCTTTGAGATTTGAGCGGGATAGTTTGCGTAAAGACTGCGCAACCTACGGCTCATGGACACCAGAGAACAAGATGATGACAAAGAGCGCGCCGCTAAGCCACAACAGCAAGTGCGGGACGTCCGCGGGTTTGTGGTGGCGCACCTGCCGCAAAACGATCGGCAAAGCTTAGCCCAGCGCGGATCACCTCGGGATCTAGCGTCCCATGCGTTAAGACCGAGGCCACCTCGCGTGCGGCCCGGGCGTTGTTACGGCGCATGTGGTGCAGCATCTCTATCAACATCGCTTCGTCATCGGTGACCACGCCCAGTGTCTCGCGCCCCGTGGGCGGGGAAATTTGCAGGCTGTCGCCGCGGCACGCTACGACCGCGCGCATCACCTTGGACATTTGATGCGCCACCGGCAGACCAAGGGTATCCCCCCAGCGGTCTGCCGCGACGTTGTAAGCTTTTTGCCAACCAAAGCTAGCCGGGTCAGCGAATGCCGCGGCAAAGTGGCGAGCGACGATGAGCACGCCGCGTTCAAACCTGTCGCAGTCAAATCGCGACAGCGCGTCGGCGGGAGCGCGACGACTGCTCATGCACTTTTCCTCGCGGCGGCAGATGCGGTTGACAAAAGAGTGACCCCCTCGGGCAAATCGTCGCCGGTCAAAGGTGCCTGTGGCCGCGGTGATGCGGCCACTGATGGAAAACGCATATCTGCTTCAATCGCTGCCCGCAGGCGTGGGTTCAAACCGCAGCCATGTTGGCGGGCTGTGGCGTCAATCGCCAGAAGGTCGGTCAGGGTCTTGTGCATTTGCTATCTCACATCACCATGGCCCGGCGCCCAACTTTGGGCAGGGCCAACTTCAATTCGGTGAGCCACATCATCACCGCTTGTGTATCATTGCCCTCACACAGCATCATCAATTCCACCTGCGCGCGTTCCGCTCGGCCCCGTCGCATGGCCGAAATTGCGACGATCAGGCGCCGCTCATGTTCTGTGAGGATGCGCGCGCAGCCTGCGCAATCGGGGTTGCTGAATTGGAACGAAGATCGGCGGCTGCGCCGGATCGCCTGAATGACCTTGAGAACCAGCGATGCAATGCTCGCCCCCGACTGATGATCAAATACGTATTCTGCCCTATCGATTGCCCGCATCCAGCTTTGTCCACCCGGCTCGGCAAATGTGCTGAAATACAGTCGCGAGATATCCAGACAGGCGAGTTCAATCTCATCAAACCCCGCGTCGGCGACCAAACTCTCGTTGGGATGTAGTGTGCGGTCGCACGGGTTTGATTTGGTGTTTCGATGCATCTGAGCGCTCCGGTTTTGGCTACGCGACAAGGAACCGGGCGAATCTGAGCATCAGACGTAACTGGGTTATGGTTTCCTGACAAAAAAGATAGGAAATAGCAATTGCCAACCTGTAAACAAAGTCTGACAAACCGCATCGCGGCGCGCGTTTACGCCTATTTATATGGCGAATGTGGGCACATGCGGCACTTCGTCCGTTAGGGCAATGTGATGCTTGGGCCCTACGCAAAGGTGACAAACACGCTTGTCCTGAACGGCGTGTCTGATAATTTCGCTCAAGAATTTTACAGGATACTCTCATGAACCAGGCGACACCGGCCGACTTGCGCGCCGCGTTTGCAGATAAGCCAAAAGCCCGAGAACGCGACCTTGCTGCGTCGCTTGGCGTGTCTGAGGCAGCGCTTGTTGCGGCTCGAACGGGCGACGGGGTGACACGCATTGCCGCTCATCCAGATCAGATCATGCCAGCCGCAGAAGACTTGGGCGAGGTCATGGCACTGACCCGCAACGCGTCTTGCGTGTCCGAAAAGGTTGGGTGCTATCAGAATTACCACCCCGGCCATCATGCGGCGATGGTCCTCACCCACGAGATTGACCTGCGCATCTTCCCATCGCGCTGGGTGCATGGGTTTGCCGTCGAGAAAGAGGTTGAGGGCGGTGTACGCCGGTCGTTGCAGGTGTTCGACGCCGCGGGCGACGCAGTTCACAAAGTGTTCCTGCGCGACGGCTCGGACGTCGGTGCCTTTGACCGGATCAAGGCGCAGCTGGCCACAGGTGACACGGGCGATAGCTTGGAGGTCGCGGCGAGCGATCCGCCCGAGGCGGCCAAATCCAACCCTGAAAAGCTGGAAACTCTGCGCAAAGAATGGGACCGGCTTACGGACACGCACCAGTTTCTCCGGCTCTGTTCAAAACTGCGGATGAACCGGCTTGGTGCGTACCGCATCGCGGGCCGTCCTTATGTGCGGCCGCTGGCCCTGAGTGCTGTGGACAAGATGCTTGAAGCCGTTCGCGATGCGGGGCTGGAGATCATGATCTTTGTAGGAAATCGCGGCTGCATTCAAATTCACAATGGACCGCTGCACAATTTGCGTGAAATGGGACCCTGGCAAAATGTGCTCGACCCTGGATTTGACCTGCACCTGCGCCGCGACCACATGGCCGAGGTCTGGGCCGTCTGGAAGCCCACCCAACGCGGCCCGGCCTTGTCGGTCGAAGTATTCGACGCAGACGGGAGCCTGATTTTTCAAGCCTTCCCGGTGGGCAAAGAAGGCAATGACCACCGCCCGGCGTGGAAACCGATTTTCGAGGCATTACCTTCTTTGGAAACAGCACCGACCTGACACCTGTCCCAGCCAAGGCCGCACGGCCAAGCAAAGACCTACGCCTTTGATTTTTAGCTGAAAGGACAAGACATGAAGCACACGATTTTTGCCTTTTGCGCTGCCATCGCCCTGACCAGCCCGGCGCTCGCCAACGGGTTCGACCGCATTGCATCCGCCGGAGGAGATATCACCGAAATCCTCTTTGAATTTGGTGTTGGCAGCAAAGTTGTTGCTGTCGACAGCACGTCGATCCATCCGCCGAGCGTAACCGAGTTGCCTACATTAGGCTACGTGCGTGGGTTGTCGGCAGAGGGAGTGCTTGCCGCGGAAGCAGACGTGCTGATCGGCTCGGATGACATGGGACCGCCGGCGGTGATGGACAACCTAGAAGCGGCCGGTATGCGCGTGGCATATGCGCCCAAGGGCACGGGGGCGGATCGTTTTGTCGACAAAGTGCGGTTTGTCGCCGAAGTACTCAATATGCCCGCCCGCGGCGAGGAAATGATCGTAGCTTACGAAGAAGCGCTGGTTGAGGTGCGCGCACGCGCCGCAGCTCTGCCGCGCAAACCGCGTGTTCTGTTGATCCTGTCGGTGCGCGATGGTGCGCCGATTGCCGCGGGCGCGGGGACCACCGGCAGCGACATCATTGAAATCTCGGGCGGCCAGAACATGGGCGATTTCGACGGCTGGAAGCCGATGAATTCAGAGGCGATCATTGCCGCGGCACCCGACATCGTTGTCATGTCCACCGCACACGCCGCAAGTCTTGGCGGGCCCGAGACAATCATGGCGCGGCCGGACATTATGGCCACGCCCGCCGGTGCCCAGCAAAATTTTGTGGTGCTCAACGCGCAAATGATGCTGCAATTTGGCCCACGCGCGCCCGTTGCGATGAATGATCTGATCACCGCTTTCGAAGCGCTGCCTGATCACTGATGCGGCTCGGCGCGTCCTCTGGCTTTCTCACGGCCGTCTACATCGCGCTATTGTCGCTGTTAACGCTGGCGGCATTTCTGGCGCTGTCGGTGGGGCCGGTACAGTTGAGCTTTGCCCAGCTTTGGGCATCTGTGATTGGCAGTGGCACGCCGATGTCCGACACAATCCTGTTTGACATCCGCGCGCCGCGGATGGTGTTGGCGGTCGCTGTTGGCGCCTCACTCGCCATCGCCGGTGCCAGCATGCAGGGGCTTTTGCGCAACCCCCTGGCGGATCCCGGCCTGATTGGGATCACTGCGGGTGCGTCGCTCGCGGTGGTGTTTGTCATCGTGCTGGGTGACGGTTTTATGGACGCCTTGCCTCGCTTTGTATTGCCTGCCGTGTTGCCTGTCGCAGCCTTTTTGGGCGGGCTCGCAGTTACAGTGGTGGTGTTGCTGACGGCAGGTCTCGGCGGGCATTTTTCGGTGGCGCGGTTGATCCTTGTGGGGGTGGCTATCACCGCCATTGCAGGCGCTGTGATCGGTATCCTCGTTTACATGTCAAATGATCAGCAGCTGCGCGAACTCACGTTCTGGACGATGGGCAGCCTTGCCAAAAGTAACTGGAACACCGTTACGGTGTCTTGCATCGTGATGGTTTTGGCCAGCCTCATGCTGCTGCGGTATCAGCGCGAACTTGACCTTTTTCAGTTGGGCGAGCGGGCGGCGTTTCACGCCGGGGTGGATGTCAATCGGGTAAAATTCGAGATCTGCGCGCTGGTTGCCATCGCAGTGGGCGCGGGGGTGTCGGTTGCTGGCCCCATCGGGTTTGTGGGGTTGGTTGCGCCGCATATGACGCGACTGTTTGTGCGGGCGGCGCATTGGGTTGTGCTGCCAATTTCTGCCTTACTGGGAGCGAACATCCTGCTCTTTGCCGACCTTTTCGTGCGCAACGCTATCCCGCCTGCAGAAATCCCCATCGGCATTGCGACCGCGATCATGGGCGGCCCCTTTTTCCTGTGGCTGCTGTTGCGGAACGCGCGCTTGTGATCACCTGCACTGACGTTCACCTGTCGCTCGGGGGCAAACCCGTGCTGAACGGTGTCAGCATGTCGCTGCCAGCTGGGCGCGTTGTTGCGCTGTGCGGGCCAAATGGCGCAGGTAAATCATCTCTTTTGGCCTGTCTGTGCGGTGAATACGCGCTGTCGGGCGGATCGGTGCACTATGGCGGCACGGCGGTGTCGCACCTAAGCGCGCGCGAAAAGGCTTGCCACCGCGTGGTATTGGAACAAACGCCTACGCTGTCCGCAGCTTTCAGCTTGTCCGAACTGGTCGAGCTTGGCGCGCCACTAGACTTGTCTCCGGCGGACCTCACGCAGTTAAAGTCGTCGACACTTGCGGAGCTAGGCTTTGACGGGATGGGAGACCGGTTTGTCGCGGATCTGTCAGGCGGGCAACAACACCGCGCACATCTGGCACGCGTGCTGATTGGGCTGCACGCCTATCGCAAACTTGGCCACAACTGCGCACTGTTTCTCGACGAGCCGACCAGCAGCCTCGATATTGGCCATCAGATCAACGTACTGGACCGAGTGCGCGCGCTTGCAGCAGACGGTGTCGGGGTGCTGGTTGTGTTGCATGACCTGAACCTCGCGGCCGCCTTTGCCGATGAGGTTGTGCTGTTAAAGGAGGGGACCGTTGTGCAAACGGGTGCGCCAGAAGATGTGCTGACCGCACAACTTCTCAGCGCGGTCTACGACACCGAAATCCTTGTCGAAACGGCGTTAAACGGCCAGGCGATTATCCAACCTAGGCTTGGCGCAACCTTAGCTCGGGTTGCCGACAGACCCGGTGTCTAGCTGACTGCCTTTGAGCACCTTGACCTCTCGCTGCGGGAACGGGATCGAAATGTCGTGCGTCTGAAACGTATCCCAAAGTGCCAGAAACACGTTGCCGCGGATATTGGTCAGGCCCATCGACGGATCGGCAATCCAAAAGCGCAACACATAGTCGACGGAGCTATCGCCAAAGCCGGTGATATGACACACGGGCCGCTTATGCGCCAACACACGGTCGACTGACATCGCGGCATCAATGGCCAACTGCCGCACCTGATGCGGATCAGCGTCGTAGGCCGTGCCAAAGTTGATGTCGAGACGGACAAAGTTGTCGGAAAAGGACCAGTTGACCACCTGCCCCGTGATCAGATCCTCATTCGGGATCAGATATTCACGCCCGTCGCGCGTGACCACAGAAACATAGCGCGCTGAGAGCTGTTCGATCCAGCCGAAGGTTTCCCCGAGCGAGATCACATCGCCGGGTTTAATCGACTTGTCCAGCAGGATGATCACGCCGGATACGAGGTTCGACACCACCTTTTGCAGGCCAAAACCGATGCCGACACCGATCGCGCCGGACAGGACAGCAAGACCGGTGAGATCAAAACCAACCGCCTTGAGCCCGATAAGGAATGCGGCGGAAAACAGGACAATCTGAAGCGCCTTGATTGTCAGTTCCTGCATCGACGGCGAGATATCAGGGTTCCGCCTCAGCCGGCCGGCAGCGGTCCGCGTCACAAGACCGGCAGCAGAGAACAGAACCGCTGTCACGATCACTGCTTTGAACAACGCAAGGAGGGTTAGTCGAAATTCACCAAACTCGATGGCGATGCTGTCGAGCGCGGTGGATGTCGCATCCACCAAGCCAAAGAAATAGAGCACGACATATAGCGATAGGCCCCAAATAATGATGCGCCGCAAAAAGCGGTTCCGCACGATCTGAGCGATGATACGGATGACAAACCACACGGAGGCAATGGTGGCGATCAAAACCAGCACATACCGGCGCGAAGGGAACGTGTAGATCTGCGCAAAAACCAATGCCGCGATCCATACAAACAGCGCAAACAACAGCAGCGTCATGCGCCGTTGCAACACAAGCAGAACGCGCAACTGCCATTTCGGCCGCCCGGCCAGGCCACGCATCCACGCCTCGAGCCGCGGGCTGATCCAACGATTGGCGATCCACGCGAGGATCAGGCACAGCGTGGCCACGGCCAGTTGCATCAGCCGCGAGGGTAAAATCAGCGTCGCGCCAACATTCCTAAGCACGGTGGCAAAGGCACTGAGGCTATCAATCAGCGCGCTGAATTCGCCTTCCATGGCGTCTCCGGATTCCGGTTAGATGGTCTGGTCTTTGCACATTATCCGACCAGCTTCGACGTGTGCAGTCAACTCATTCACGCTGCGTTCAGGAAGCTCCGCGAGAACGCACCTGCCATGTGAAAGGTCAGCGCGGCGTCATGGACAGCCGCCATAGCCCTGAAGAAGCAATTTACTTGGATCGTCGATAGTGCCTGAAATAGTAACCATTTTCAAAATGCTACTCTCAAATTACCGCCGCGCAAAAGGCGGTCGGCCGGGCGCCACAGCAAATGCAGCGCGCCGACATATTGTAAGCGTTGGCACTGTTACAGTGTGGGGCGCAGGCGCAAAACGAGGCGCTTTGCGACATCGATGCATGACGTAAACACAATTGTACAATTGAGCTGTTGCGCGTCACGTTAGCGACATATTGGCGGGCGCTATTTACGCGTATTGGTCTAGCCAATCCGATCCAGCAACGCACGAAGGGTCGCTTGGTCTTCGACGTCAACCGGTGCGATTCTGCTGCGCCAAAGGGTTGCTTGGCTCGCCAGTATCAAACCATCTTGCAGCACCTTCAGGTGGTTCGCGCGCAGCGTTTCCCCCGACGACGTAATGTCTGCAATTGCTTCGGCGGTTTCATTGGCGACCGTGCCCTCCGTCGCGCCTTGGCTATCAACGATCGCGTAGTCGGCCACTCCCGCCTCACGCAAAAACTCGCGCACCAGACGATGATATTTGGTCGCGATGCGCAGGCGGTGCCCATGACGGGCGCGAAAGGCTGCAGCCGAAGCGTCCAGATCATCAGTCAGATCGACATCGATCCAGGCTTGCGGCACAGCCAGAACCAGGTCGGCGTGACCAAAGCCCATTTCGGCCAGTGGCTCTACCTGCTGGTCCCAGATGGGCAACTTTTCACGAATGAGATCGGTGCCGGTAACACCCAGATGGATGCGGCCCGCCGCGAGTTCGCGCGGCACTTCGCCAGCCGACAACAGGACCAGTGTGACGCCCGCAATTCCGCCCACGGCGCCAGCGTATTCTCGATCCGATCCGGTGCGCGACAAAGCGATGCCGCGCTGCGCAAACCAGTCAAAGGTTTTCTCCATCAGCCGCCCCTTGGACGGCACGCCCAGCTTGATTGTCATGCGCCAGCCTCGAGCGCCACGACAAGATCCGGTCGGATGACTCCCCCAACGGCCGGACCCGCCTCAGGCCCGCCCAACTTCTGGGTCAACGCGTTGTAGCGCCCGCCGCTGACGACCGGTGGCAAATCCGGTTGCTCGGCCGCATAAAGGCCAAAGACAAAGCCGTCGTAATACTCCATCGACGTGCGGCCATAGCTGACTTCGAACTCAAGCGCATCCAGATCAACGCCGCGTTTGGCCAAGGCCGTGGTCCGCGCTTCGAGCGCGTCTACTGCGGTCGCAATCGACGGCAACTGTTGCACCAGCGCGCGCAACGCAGCTGCGGCATGCGACAGGCTGCCACGCACGGCTAATAACTGGTCAAAAGCGTCTGCTTCCGTGGCCGCCAGCGGAGGTGCAGCGGCATCGGCGCGCAATTCAGCGATGCGTTCCGCGATCTCATCAGCAGAACGCAAACCAATAACCGGTGCGTCGTTGCTAGCACTACCAGATAGCAACGCCGCCCGCGAAGCAGGCACCTCGCCACGTCCGGCAAAGCGATCAAACAACGCGCGAAATCGGCGCGGACGCCAGATATGGCGACGCAACGCATCCTTGCGACGCTGCGTGGTCTGCAGCCCTTCGACCGCCGCGATTAATATCCCGATATCTCCCGTCGCAGCACGCAGCCGCAGACCTGAAACCGCATCCGACAGCGTGGCAAAGACATCGGCTTCTGCCGCCGCCGCATCGGACGCGCCAAAAACTTCGTAACCCACTTGCTGGTATTCATTCGGGCGGTCGGGATGTTCATCCTGCCGTCGAAACACCTCACCTGCGTAGGTGTAAGGCGCCTCGCCCGCAGAGCCGGCCAAATGCATTTGCACCACTGGAACGGTGAAATCCGGGCGCAGCATCTGTTCACCGCGTAGCGGATCGCCGGTCGTGTAGGCGCGCGCGCGGATGTCCTCGCCATAAAGGTCAAGCAGCACCTCTGCGGGCAACAGGACCGGCGGCTCGACGACCTGCGCGCCAGCGGCGGCAAAGCCGTCGCGCAACGCGATTGCCAGCGTGCGCCCGCGCGTCATTGGCCGAGGATCTCGCGCAACTTGGCCACCATCTCAGTGCGCGGCACTTCGAACTGGCTGGGGCGGTCTTTCCATTCTTCGTGGGTGGCAGTTTCTGCGATCTTGGCGCCGAGGATTAGATCTTTGATCTGCACGACGCCTTTTTCGCGCTCGTCTGCACCCACGATGATAGCCGCAGGGCTGTCGCGTTTGTCGGCGTATTTCAACTGGTTGCCAAAGTTCTTGGGATTGCCCAGGTAGACTTCGGCCCGGATGCCTGCGCGGCGCAGATCGGCCACAATGGACTGGTAATCCGCCATCTGATCACGGTCCATGACGGTGACAACCACGGGCCCTTGAGCTTTGCTAGGGATCCGTTTGGTAGCCCGCAGTGCGGCGAGCAGGCGGTCGACGCCGATAGAGACGCCGGTCGCTGGCACCTCTTGCCCCGTGAAGCGTTTGACGAGATCATCATACCGCCCCCCGCCCGCGACCGAGCCAAACTGCACCGTCTGGCCCTTATCGTTCTGGACGTCAAAGGTGAGTTCGGCCTCGTAGACCGGCCCGGTGTAGTAGCCCAGGCCACGCACAACCGAAGGGTCGATGAAGATGCGGTCGGGGCCGTAGCCTAGTGACGACAGCAACGCTTCGATCTCCTGCAGTTCGGCCACGCCCGTGGCCCCGATATAGGAGCCTTGGACCAGCGCTGCGAGGTTTGCCACCGTGGCTGCATTGTCCGCGCCCAACGCGCCCATGAAAGCCATCACCTTGTCGGCGTCCGTTTCGGACAAATCGGCGCCCTTGGTAAAGTCTCCGCTGTCGTCTTTGCGCCCCGCGCCCAACAGCGCGCGCACACCATCCGGCCCCAGCCGGTCCAGCTTGTCGATGGCGCGCAGGACGATGCCGCGCTTGGCTGCTTTGTCGTCGCCTGCAAGCCCCGAGACCTCCATCACGCCGTTCAGAACCTTGCGGTTATTGATGCGAATGACGTAATCGCCGCGGGCGATCCCAACCTCTTCGAGGCAATCTGACAGCATCGCGCAAATCTCAGCGTCCGCCGCCATACTTGCAGTGCCCACCGTATCCGCATCGCACTGATAAAACTGGCGAAACCGCCCAGGCCCCGGCTTTTCATTGCGCCAGACAGGGCCAAAGGTGTAGCGGCGATAGGGGTTGGGCAGATCGTTGCGGTGCTGGGCGTAGACGCGGGCCAGTGGCGCTGTCATGTCATAGCGCAGCGCAAGCCAATCGCCGTCGTCCTCCTTCCAGGCAAACACACCCTCGTTTGGGCGGTCGACGTCGGGCAGGAACTTGCCCAGCGCCTCGACCGTTTCCACGGCCGATGATTCCAACGCGTCAAACCCGTAGCGATGGTAGACCCCGGCGATCTTCTGCAGCATTTCTGCGCGCTCGGTCACGTCGCTGCCGAAATAGTCGCGGAACCCCTTGGGCGTTTGCGCTTTGGGGCGCGGGGTCTTTTTGGGTTTGGACATGGCCCGTCTCCAATCGGTTCGGGCGCGTGACTAGACCACGCGCGCGCGTGGGGCAAGGCGGGGCTTGCACCCGGGCGCTGCGCGGCACATCAAGGCGGCAGGAGGCCGGTCATGACAGAATACGAAGAACGCATTGCCCACCTAGATCGCACCGTAGAGGAATTGTCAGACGTGATTGCGCGCCAAGACGCCGACATCGCCCGGCTGCGGCGCCAGGTTGATGTGCTGATTGCGCGCGAGGCGGACCGGGAGGCGCAAGGGGGTGGCGGCGTGATCATCGGCGATGAACGCCCGCCACATTACTGATGCCATCGGCACGGATGGCCACCCGGCCCTTCGGGGAGGATTTTTTGAAACAGAGAAGGGGCGGGGTCCAGCCCTTGATCCCAGCGGACCAAGGGCCTTCTCCGTTTACACCGGTCCGCATCCCTGCTCCCAATGCCGTTCCAGCAAACGTCACAACGGTTAACTTTGCGTGAACGGGTCTTTGCTTCTCTGTTTTAAAAAAATCCTCCCCGAAGGGCCGATTTCAGCCGCCGCCCAGCGTTTGCGTTTTTGACCGGCGGCACAAACGCGTCAGAGCTCTTCTACTTCGACCACACCACTTAGAGACTTTAGCGCACCCTTGATTTGTGGGCTCACCGGGAAGTCGCCACCCAGGTCCATCTCGACCTCGCCGGGCAGATCGGGATCGATCAGACACACAGAGATGGGACCGCGCCCTGCCCCCTTGGCTGCCTCCGCGGCACCTTCGAGCACGCTGGAGACGGCGCCAAGCGTGCCGGGCGTCTCGATATAAAGGCGCAACCCCATGCCGCTAACATCAGCGACAACGCTGTCGATTGGTGCCACCGCACGACCCAGCAGCTTTAACTGGTCAGCTTCCATCGTGGCCTCAACTGTGACAATGACCTTCTCGCCGGTTTGCAGGCTGTCTTGCGATTTTTCCAGGCTTTCGGAAAACAACGTCACCTCGTAAGCGCCCGTATGGTCTGACATCTGGCAGAAAGCAAAGCGGTTGCCTTTGGCCGATTTACGCACCTGCAGCCCGGACACCACGCCGGCGAGTTTGGCCACCAGCGGTGCGCTTTGGGCCTTGGCCGCAACCTCGTCAAGGGTCGCGACCCCTTTGCGCTTGAGTGACCCGGCATAGTCGTCCAGCGGGTGTCCAGAGAGGTAAAAACCCACGGCTTTGTGCTCTTCGGCGAGCCGTTCGGCGGGCAGCCAGTCATTGACCGGAGACAACCGCGGCTCGGGCAAATCATCGCCAGCTTCACCGAAAAGCGAGACCTGGTTGGACGCCTTTTGATCGAAGATTGCAGCAGAATAGGCAACAAGGGCGTCCAACCCTTCGAACACACGGCGCCGGTTTGGGTCGAGCTGATCGAATGCGCCGGCCCGTGCCATCATCTCAAGCGGACGCTTACCGATGCGTTTCAAATCGACCCGGCGGGCGAAATCAAAGAGGTTCACAAACGGCTTTTCTGATCGCGCCGCCTGCACCAGCCGCATCGCCTCGACACCCACATTCTTCAAAGCGCCCAGCGCATAAACCAGTGCACTATCGATGACAGTAAACGCGGCGTCTGACCGATTTACACAAGGCGGCACCCAGGGCAGATCAAGCCCTTTGCGGACCTCTTCGAAATAGACCGCGAGCTTGTCCGTGAGGTGGATGTCGCAGTTCATCACGCCGGCCATGAATTCTACCGGGTGGTTCGCCTTGAGCCATGCGGTTTGGTAGCTGACGACCGCATAAGCAGCAGCATGGGATTTGTTGAATCCGTAGTTCGCAAACTTGTCGAGCAAGTTCCAAACCTCGAGAGCTTTTCCCTCGTCCACACCGTTTTCGGCCGCACCTTTCAGGAATTTGGGTCGCTCAGCATCCATCGCCGCCTGAATTTTCTTGCCCATGGCCCGCCGTAAGAGATCTGCGCCACCCAAGGAGTAATTTGCCATCTCCTGCGCGATCTGCATCACCTGCTCTTGGTAAACGATGATGCCTTGGGTTTCGTCCAGGATGTGGTCGATGGTTGGGTGCAGCTGTTCACGTTCGGATAGGCCGTTCTTGACCTCACAGAATTTTGGGATGTTCTCCATCGGGCCGGGCCGGTAGAGCGCCACAAGCGCGATGATGTCCTCGATGCAGTCGGGCTTCATCCGCTTGAGCGCGTCGATCATGCCCGAGCTTTCCACCTGGAACACGGCCACCGTTTTGCCAGCGGCATAGAGCTTGTAACTCCCCTCATCATCCAGAGGGATGCCGCCGATATCGTTTTCCATGCCTTGAGCGGGGGTATAAAGCTCGGTGCCATCCGCCGCGACGTGCAAGGGGCGACCGGAGGCGAGGATTTGGTCGACGGCGTTCTGGATCACCGTCAGTGTCTTAAGGCCGAGAAAATCAAACTTCACCAGCCCCGCCTGTTCCACCCATTTCATGTTGAATTGGGTGGCCGGCATGTCCGAGCGGGGATCCTGATAGAGCGGAACAAGCGCATCGAGCGGCCGGTCGCCGATCACCACGCCCGCGGCGTGGGTGGAGGCGTTGCGCAAGAGCCCCTCGACCTGTTGGCCATAGGTCAACAGGCGGTCCACAACCTCTTCGTTGCGGGCCTCGTCGCGCAGGCGCGGCTCGTCCGCCAGCGCCTTTTCAATGCTGACGGGTTTGACACCTTCGATGGGGATCAGCTTGGACAGCCGGTCCACCTGGCCGTAGGGCATTTGCAGCACGCGCCCGATATCGCGCACGGCGGCTTTGGACAGCAACGCGCCGAATGTAATGATCTGCCCCACTTTGTCGCGGCCATATTTCTCTTGGACGTAGCGGATCACCTCTTCGCGGCGGTCCATGCAGAAGTCGATGTCGAAATCAGGCATGCTCACGCGTTCTGGATTGAGAAACCGTTCGAACAGCAGAGCGTAGCGCAGAGGATCAAGGTCGGTGATGGTGAGCGCATAAGCCACCAAAGATCCCGCACCGGAGCCGCGTCCAGGACCAACCAGAATGTCCTGCTCCTTGGCCCATTTGATAAAATCAGCCACGATGAGAAAGTAACCGGGAAAGCCCATGCCTTCGATGATCCCAAGCTCGAAATCCAAGCGCTCTTGGTACACCTCGACCGGGGCGGCGTGTGCAATCACTTTGAGCCGCTCGCGCAGACCTTGGTTGGCCTGACTGCGCAACTCTTCGATCTCGTCATCGGCAAAGCGCGGCAAGATCGGATCGCGCCGATACGCCATAAAGGCGCAACGCTGCGCGATTTCGACGGTGTTCTGAATTGCCTCAGGCAGATCTGCGAACAAAGTCACCATCTCCGCCTGGCTTTTGAAGTAGTGCTGCGTGGTTAGGCGGCGGCGCGGTTCCTGCTGGTCAACATACGCACCCTCGGCAATGCAGATCAGTGCGTCGTGGCTCTCATACATGTCCGGTTTCGGGAAATAGACATCGTTGGTGGCCACCAGCGGAAGGTTCATAGCATATGCCAGTTCGATCAGCGGGCGTTCGGTTTGCCGCTCGGCTTGCGGTGCACCGTCTTCGCCGGGATGGCGCTGCAATTCGACATAGAGACGATCGCCAAAAACCTCGGCTAAATCGCGTATCAGCGCTTCGGCAGCTGGGCGTTGACCGTTCTGCAACAGCATCCCAACTGGCCCATCTGGCCCACCGGTCAGGCAGATGATGTCGGCATTGTATGCGCGTAGATCATCAACCGTGATGTGCGGCAATTGCGATCCCTCGCGCAAGTAGAGGCACGAGTTCAGTTTCATCAGGTTTTCATAACCCGTCTCACTCTGTGCCAGCAAAACGAGCGGCGCAGGCGCGCGCGGCTTGTCACCGGGGCGCGCCTCTAGAAACTGCAAGTCGATTTGGCAGCCCATGATCGGCTGAATGCCGGCATCCGCGAGGCCGACGGACGCCTCGAGCGCCGCAAACATGTTGTTGGTATCTGTGATCGCAATCGCGGGCATGCCGGCATCGCGTACCAGGCCGGGAAGCTTTTTTAACCGCAGCGCTCCTTCGAGAAGCGAATATTCCGAATGGGTGCGCAGGTGAATGAATCGTGGTGTGTCGGTCATGGTCGGGATCCTAAGCCGCACACCTGCCCATATCCAGCGGTGCTATAAAGTTATGCACACCATATTGTGTTGTTCACCCCGGCGCGCGACGCCACTTGCAAAACTGGGGCTTCACGCCGTAGCTTATAGCTTGATCGCCCGCTTCGCGTTTCTACGCCGCATCGAAACGCGGGGCCGCAACAAGGGGCTTGGTACCGCGGCGGGCAACATCAATGCAAACCACCTTCCATTTAAACGGAAGCGAGATCACGGCGGACACCAACGCCACAACAACACTGCTTGATTGGCTGCGCGAGGAACGCGGTTTAACCGGGACGAAGGAAGGCTGCAACGAAGGCGATTGCGGCGCGTGCTCGGTCATGGTGACCGATGCAGATGGGGCGCGGGCATTAAATGCGTGCATCTTGTTCATGCCGCAGCTTGACGGGAAAGCGGTGCGTACAATCGAAGGGATCGCAGCGCCGGATGGCACGTTGCATCCGGTACAGCAGGCGATGATCGACTGTCACGGGTCGCAATGCGGCTTTTGCACGCCGGGTTTCATCACCACGATGGCAACCGCACACCTGAACGGCGTGACTGATTATGACACCGAATTGGCGGGCAACCTGTGCCGCTGCACCGGTTACGCACCCATTATTCGCGCGGCTAAAACCGCGGCCGATACATGCGCGCCGGAACACGTCGATGACACACCGCTTGTTTCGACGCATAATTTGTCGTCCCAGAAACCGACGGCGTCGGACACCACGGTGCCAACCACACCCGAAGAGCTGGCCATTTGGCTTCATGACAACCCAAACGGCACGCTGATCGCGGGGGCAACGGATGTCGGGCTTTGGGTCACAAAGGGGTTTCGCGATCTTGGCCCAACCGCTTTTTTGAACCGCATCCCTGCACTGTGCGGTGTTACCGTCGGCGGGGATGAGATCCGCATTGGCGCGACCACAACGCTGACTGAGTTGCGGCGCACTATTGAATCTATCTATCCTGCATTTGGCGAGTTGATCCGGCGCTATGGGTCTGTACAAGTACGCAACGCAGCCACGATAGGCGGAAACGTGGCCAACGGCTCGCCCATCGGCGATGGCTCGCCCGCGCTGATTGCCCTTGATGCAACCCTGCATCTGCGCAGCGTGCGCGGGGCACGCAGGTTGCCGATATCCGACTTTTTCATCGACTACGGCAAACAAGACCGCGCACCAGACGAATTTCTCGAGGCGATCACGGTGCCACGCGTGGCAGATGCGCTGCGCTGCTACAAGCTGTCCAAACGGTTCGACCAAGACATCTCCGCCGTGTGCGGCTGTTTCTGGATCGAGATGTCAGATGGCGTGGTGCAGGACGTTCGGCTGGCTTTTGGCGGTATGGCGGGGACGCCAAAACGCGCGGCGTCTGCCGAGGCTGCATTGCGCGGCAACGCGTGGTCCGAAGCGACGATGCGCGCCGCCATGACCGCGCTTGAGGACGATTTCACGCCACTTTCCGACATGCGTGCTTCAGCAGGCTACCGCATGGAAACGGCACTTAACATGTTGCTGCGCGCGTGGCGCGAGGATCAAGGGGACGTGGCGCAAGTTCTTGAGGTAACGCCATGAGCGTGGCCCGCCCCCTGCCCCATGATGCAGCTCATCTGCATGTCACCGGTGCCGCGCGCTATGTCGATGACGTACCCATACCGGCCGGCGCATTGCACCTGTGCTTTGGCGTCAGCGCGATTGCCTGCGGTCAGATAACCGCCCTCGACCTCGACGCTGTCTGCGCGGCTGACGGTGTCGCCGCTGTTATGACGGCCGAAGACCTGCCCTTTGCCAATGATGTATCGCCGTCGGCCCATGATGAACCACTGCTCGCCACGGGCGAGGTACATCACGTTGGCCAACCCATCTTTTTGGTTGCTGCAACCTCGCACCTTGCCGCACGCCGTGCCGTGCGGCTCGCGCGCGTTGACATCGCACCGAGCACACCGCTTTTGACCATCGATGAAGCCCTAGCCGCAGGCAGCCGGTTCGAAGACGGGCCACGCATCTATGGTCGCGGCGATGTGGCCGCCGAATTGGCTGCTGCACCGCATCGCTTGTCTGGCCAGTTCCACATCGGCGGGCAGGAACACTTTTATCTCGAAGGACAAGCCGCGCTGGCCCTGCCGGGCGAAAGCGGTGACATGCACGTCATCTCGTCGACCCAGCACCCAACCGAAATCCAGCACAAAGTGGCCGACGCGATTGGCTTGCCCATGCACGCCGTACGCGTGGAAACGCGCCGCATGGGTGGCGGGTTCGGAGGCAAAGAGAGCCAGGGAAACGCACTGGCCGTGGCCTGCGCAGTTGTGGCACGCGCAACCGGGCGACCTTGCAAGATGCGCTATGATCGCGACGACGATATGATGATCACCGGCAAGCGGCACGATTTTCGCATAGACTATGACGTCGGATTTGATGACGCGGGCAAAATTTCAGCCTTGGATGTGCGCCATTATACGCGCTGCGGCTGGGCAATGGACCTGAGCCTTCCGGTGGCGGATCGTGCGATGCTGCATGCCGACAATGCCTATTTCCTGCCCGCCGTGCGCATCGAAAGCCACCGGCTGCGCACCAACACCCAAAGCGCCACCGCGTTTCGCGGCTTTGGCGGGCCGCAAGGCATGCTGGGGATGGAAAGGATCATCGATCACATCGCCGAAACGCTGGGAGCGGACGCCCTCGCGGTGCGCAAAGCGAACTTTTATGCCGCTGGCAGAGGTATTTCTGGCCAGAAGAAACAGACCACGCCCTATGGGCAGGAGGTCAATGACTTTGTGCTCGACGGCTTGGTGGAGCAGTTGCGGGAAAGCTCCGATTATGACGCGCGGCGCGCGGCCGTATCGCAATGGAATGCGCGCAATGCGTCCTTGAAGCGTGGGATCGCGCTGACCCCGGTGAAATTTGGGATCAGCTTCACGCTGACCCATTTGAACCAAGCAGGGGCCTTGGTGCATGTCTACGCGGACGGATCGATCCATTTGAACCATGGCGGAACCGAAATGGGCCAGGGCCTGTTTCAAAAGGTTGCGCAAGTTGCGGCGTCGCGCTTCGGCGTACCGCTGGGGGCGATAAAGATTACCGCCACAGACACCGCCAAAGTGCCCAATACCTCGGCCACTGCTGCCTCATCCGGGTCGGACTTGAACGGCATGGCGGTTAAGATCGCGTGCGACACAATCCGCGAGCGGATGGCCGAGCATTTGGGGCAACTCTATCAGGCAAGACCTACGGATATCGTATTCACCGACGGCACCGTGCGGATTGGTGCCACTGATATAACTTTTTCTGAGGCGGCGCAGCGCTGCTACGAGGGCCGGGTAAGCCTATCGTCGACCGGGTTTTACAAGACGCCCGAGATCGCCTGGGACAGGATCAAAGGCAAGGGCCGGCCGTTTTTCTATTTTGCCTATGGCGCGGCGGTGACCGAAGTGGTGATCGACACTCTGACCGGCGAAAATCGGATCCTGCGTGCTGACATCCTGCACGATGCGGGCGCGTCACTCAATCCAGCGCTAGACATTGGTCAGGTCGAAGGCGGCTATGTTCAAGGCGCCGGTTGGCTGACAACCGAAGAATTGGTCTGGGACAATCAAGGCCGCTTGCGCACCCATGCCCCATCGACTTACAAAATCCCGGCATGTGCGGACCGGCCGGACATTTTCAATGTGGCGCTCTGGGAGGGAGAGAACCTGGCCGATACGATCTACAAATCGAAAGCTGTCGGGGAACCCCCATTGATGCTGGGTATTTCGGCATTCTTGGCATTGAGCGATGCGGCGGCGGCGTGCGGTCCGCACTATCCCAACCTGCAGGCCCCTGCGACGGCCGAAGCGGTTTTGAGCGCAGCGGCACGAGCGCGCGGCGATGTTTGATCGCGATGCGTTGATCTCTGCCTGCGAGGTGCATGGTCGCGTTGTGCGCGTGGTGGTGGCGCACGTGCACGGCTCCGCCCCGCGAGAGGCGGGTGCGGCCATGCTGGTTTGGGATGGCGGGCAAAGCGGAACAATTGGCGGCGGTCAATTGGAGTTTGAACTCGCCGCAGCGGCGCGAGTTTTGCCGACCGACAGACTGTCGCGTCACGCGTTGGGCCCCGAAATGGGACAGTGTTGCGGCGGCGCAGTTGAGATTTTGAGCGAGGTCTATGACCTCACACGCGCGGTTGCGTTGCCCCGGGACATTATCGTGCGGGGCACAGGGAACATGCCGCTATCGGTCAAACGCGTGATGAATGCGGCACGCAACCAAGGGCAAATGCCCAAACCGCAATTGCAGGATGGTTGGATGATCGAACCAGTGCGCACCAATCCGCAGGCATTGTGGATCTGGGGTGCCGGCCATGTCGGGCGGGCCATGGTCGACTTGTTCCAGCACTTTGAGCAATTCCAGATCACATGGGTTGATACCAGTTCGGATCGGTTTCCAGCCGCGATCCCGGCCGGCGTACAAAACTTGGTTGCAAGCGATCCGGCGCTGTTGATGCCCTACGCCCCGAGTGATGCGCAGCATCTGATCCTGACCTACAGCCACGCGCTTGACCTCGCGCTCTGTCACGCAGCGCTCAGCCACAGCTTTGCCACCTGCGGGCTGATCGGCTCCAAGACCAAGTGGGCACGGTTCCGCAAAAGACTTGTCGCGTTAGGCCACAGCGCGGCCCACGTATCACGCATCCAATGCCCAATTGGCGATCCCAATCTTGGCAAAGCGCCGCATATGGTCGCGCTTGGTGTGCTACATGACATGACACGCCAATCTGCAGATACCATGCAAAAGGAGCGCGCATGAGCGCGGGTTTGCTGTCGCTGGACCGGCTGACCAAAGCCTACCCCGGCGTTCTCGCCAATGACAGCGTCAGCATGATGATCGCCCCAGGTGAAATCCAAGCGTTGCTGGGCGAAAACGGGGCGGGCAAGTCCACGTTGGTCAAGATGATCTACGGGCTGGTAAAGCCCGACAGCGGCCAGATGCAGATGCGCGGCGCGCCCTTTGCGCCTGCTGACCCACGCGCTGCGCGCGCAACCGGCGTTGGCATGGTGTTCCAACACTTTTCGCTGTTTGACGCACTCAGCGTCGCCGAAAACATCGCGCTTGGGATGGAGACGCCACCGCCGCTGCGCACATTGTCGGCGCAAATTCAGGCGGTGTCGGAAACCTATGGTCTGCCGCTCAGCCCCGAACGGGTCGTCGGCGATCTGTCGGCAGGTGAGCGCCAGCGGGTCGAGATCATTCGGTGTCTGCTGCAAGAGCCGAAGCTCTTGATCATGGACGAACCGACCAGCGTGTTGACACCGCAAGAAGTGGATATCCTGTTCGAAACCCTGCGGCGGCTGCAATCCGATGGCACCGCGATCCTCTACATTTCGCACAAACTGGAAGAAATTCGTGCGCTGTGTGATACAGCCACCATTCTGCGCGGCGGCAAGGTCGTGGCAACCTGCATCCCGCAGCAAAGCTCGGCCCGTGACATGGCGGAATTGATGGTGGGCAGCGCACTTGCTGCGCCCAAACCAAAGGCGCACGCGCTCGGCGATGTGCGCTTAGCGCTTACCGGCCTTTCGGTCCCATCACCCTCGGCATTTGGCATGCCGCTGCGCGAGATCGCGCTAGAAGTCCGGGCGGGCGAAGTGTTGGGCGTGGGCGGCGTCGCCGGGAACGGCCAGGACGAATTATTGGCCGCATTGTCTGGCGAGTTGCGCTGTGCGGCGGGCATGATCCATTTCGACGGGCACGATCTGGCACCGCTCGGAGTTGAGGCGCGGCGCGCCATGGGTTTGCTCGCGGCGCCCGAGGAACGATTGGGCCATGCTGCTGCGCCAAACATGTCGCTGACGGAAAATGCAATGCTGACGGGTGCTGCGCGAGAGGGTCTTGCCGCGTCGGGCCTGCTGAATTGGCGCAAAGCGCAGGACTTTGCCGAACGCATCATCGAGGCTTTTGACGTGCGCACCCCGGGGCCCGCGAATGCTGCGCGGTCTCTGTCGGGCGGCAACCTGCAGAAGTTTGTCATCGGGCGGGAAGTGTTGCAGCGTCCCGACGTGCTGGTTGTAAACCAACCCACCTGGGGCGTTGATGCGGCGGCGGCGGCGGCAATCCGTCAAGCATTGGTAGATCTTGCGGCTGGAGGGGCTGCAGTGATCGTGATCAGCCAGGACCTTGACGAGTTGATGGAAATTTCAGATCGCTTTGCGGCGTTGAACGAAGGTCGCCTGAGCACGCCGCGGGCAACAGCGGAGCTGGATGTCGAGCAGATCGGCTTGATGCTAGGGGGCGCGCACGGGATGGAAGTGGCCGATGTATGAGCCTGTGGCAGACCGACCCTCCGGGGGGGATTTTTTTAAACAGAGAAGGACCTTGTGTCTGGAAGCGCGGCCGCAGCCGTCGGCGATGATGGCGTATCTGACGCCGATTTTAGCGGTTGTTTTGACAATGCTGGCGGGCGGCGCGCTGTTTGCGGTGCTGGGCAAGGACCCGGTGGATGCTATCATAACCATTTTTTGGGAGCCGCTTTTTGGTGAGTTTGCGTTCTTTTATCGCCCGCAATTGCTGATCAAGGGCGCGCCGCTGGTGTTGATTGCCATTGGACTGGCGCTTGGGTTTCGGGCTGGCATCTGGAACATCGGCGCAGAGGGGCAGTACATCATCGGCGCGCTGTGTGGCGCGGGCGCGGGGCTTGCATTTTACCCCGCTGAAAGTGTGCTGATCTTTCCGCTCATGGTGCTCGCTGGCGCGTTGGGGGGCTGGGCGTGGGCAATGATTCCAGGGATTTTGAAGGTGCGCTTCGGCACCAATGAGATTTTGGTCAGCCTGATGCTGGTTTACGTGGCTGAGCAACTGCTGGCCTCCATGTCGTTGGGGTTGCTGAAAAACCCCGAAGGGTTTGGCTTTCCCGGTTCGCGCAACCTGCAGCAATATCCGAGCGCGCATAACGCCGACCTGATTGCCAACACCGGCATGCACTGGGGTGTTGTGGCAGCCTTTATCGCGGTCATTTTGGCTTATGTCCTGCTCAGCCGGCACCGGCTGGGCTTTGCCATTCGCGTCACCGGAGAGGCGCCGCGCGCGGCGAAGTTTGGCGGTGTGCATCCCGGGCGGCTTGTTCTGTTTTGTCTGGGCATGTCGGGGCTGCTGGCGGGGCTTGCGGGCATGTTTGAGGTGTCGGGACCTGCAGGACAGGTCACCATAGATTTCAATGTGGGCTACGGGTTTACCGCGATTATCGTCGCCTTTCTGGGGCGTCTTAATCCGGTTGGCATTGTGCTGGCGGGCCTGCTGATGGCGCTGACCTATATCGGCGGGGACATCGCGCAGTCGCAGCTGGGCCTACCCGCCGCGGCGATCCAAGTGTTTCAGGGCATGCTTTTGTTTTTCCTGTTGGCGCTGGATGTGATGACAAATTACCGGTTGCGATTGGCTGTGCAGGAGGGCGCGTGATGTTTGCGGCAGCTCTTTTGCTGGCGGCAGGAGGCATGCAGTCCGAATGGTACTGCGCCAGCGGCCTTGTGCCAGGCATGGTGCAGCCGTTCGCGCGACTGGCGATAACCGTTTCTCTTGAGTCCGACGGCGCATTTCAGGCCACAGGCACTGTGCGCCCACGCGGTGAGGCGCATCAGTTTGACTGGTCAGGCACATGGGCGGACCTCGATGGACAGATCGTAATGATTGGCAAAACAAGCGGGCGCACCTATGGAGTGGCACCGGCGGGCGAGTTGCGGGCGATGGCGCTGCAAGTCCATAGCGACGTCATGATGCTGGATCTTTCGCCCGACGAAAACCCGGGGACAGCGCTGCGCTGTCTGACCCATCCGCTGGAGTAGGGCCGTGGATCTGTCTGCCATCAACCCGGTTCTGCTGGTCGCAGCCATGATCGCGGCGGCAACGCCGATCCTTTTGGCCGCGATTGGGGAATTGGTGGCCGAGCGCGCGGGCGTTCTGAACCTCGGGGTCGAGGGCATGATGATCACGGGCGCGGTGTGCGGGTTTATCATTGCCGTGAACACTGGATCGCCCACCGTTGGATTTGCGGCTGCTGCTGCGGGTGGCGCACTGCTGAGCCTGCTGTTCGCGTTTCTCACCCAAGCGGCCCTGGCCAATCAGGTGGCAAGTGGGTTGGCGCTCACGCTCTTTGGCCTAGGGCTGTCGGCGCTCCTGGGGCAAAGCTATGTGGGGATCAAGCCACCTTCGACGCCATCCACACCGCTGGGGTCGCTGGCGGACATTCCGGTGGTTGGACCGATTGTTTTTGGCCAGGATCTGATCGTTTATCTGGGCCTTGCGATCGTTGCAGGCACGTGGGCGGTGTTGCGGTACACCCGCGCAGGCCTGATCCTGCGGGCAGTGGGCGAGAACCACGACGCGGCGCATGCGCTGGGGTACAAGGTGAAACGCATCCGGACGCTTGCGATCCTGTTTGGCGGGGCCTGTGCGGGCTTGGGCGGCGCGTATATCAGCCTGGTGCGCGTGCCGCAGTGGACCGAAGGCATGACCGCGGGTGTCGGCTGGATCGCTCTCGCCCTGGTGGTATTCGCTTCTTGGAAGCCATGGCGTGTGCTTTTGGGTGCCTATCTTTTCGGCGGAATTACTCAGCTCCAGTTGAACCTGCAAGGTGCAGGCGTTGCAGTCCCGGTCGAGTATCTGGCAATGTCACCCTACATCGTGACGATCATCGTGCTGGTGATCCTGTCCGCGGACAGATCCGGCGCCCCCGGCTCGCTCGGGCGCCCGTTCCATGCCTCACAATGATGGGGCTAACACCACTGGGGAGAAAACCAACTCATGAAACTACACACGCTTTTGGCCAGCGCTGCGCTGGCGCTTGGCCTTGCCGGAGGCGCGATTGCCGATGGTCATGCAAAGACAAAGGTCGGCTTTGTCTATGTCGGGCCGGTGGGCGATGGCGGCTGGACGAATGAACACGATCAGGGTCGTCTCGCGGTCGAGGAGCATTTTGGCGACGCGGTTGAGACGGTGTTTGTCGAAAACGTCGCCGAAGGGCCAGACAGTGAGCGCGTGATGACGCAGATGGCGCTGGATGGGGCCGACCTGATCTTTACCACCTCGTTTGGCTACATGGACCCGACCAATAACGTCGCAGCCAAATTCCCGGATGTGAAATTCGAGCACGCGACCGGTTACAAGCGTTTGCATCCCAACGTCTCGACTTATTCGGCCCGCTTCTACGAAGGGCGCGCCGTGCAAGGCCACATCGCGGGCAAGATGACCGAGTCAAATATAATCGGCTACATCGGGTCCTACCCAATCCCCGAAGTGATCCGCGGCATCAACTCGACCTTTATCCACGCCAAGAAAGCGAACCCCGATGTCGAGATGAAAGTGGTCTGGGTCTATACATGGTTCGACCCCGCCAAAGAAGCTGACGCTGCCAAGGTGCTGATTGATCAGGGCGCGGACGTTGTATTGCAGCACACCGATTCCACAGCGCCGCAGGCAGCCGCCCAAGAAGCAGGTGACGTGGTCACCTTTGGCCAGGCCTCGGACATGGCGCAGTTTGGACCGTTCCCGCGCGTCTCTTCGATCATCGATGACTGGGCGCCCTACTACATCGCCCGCACCCAAGCTGTCATGGACGGCACCTGGGAGCAGATGGACACATGGGACGGCATTGGCCCCGGGATGGTGAAAATCGGTGAGATCACCGACGCGGTTCCCGCGGATGTAAAGGCCGAAGCGCTGGCTCTGAAAGCCGCTCTGGCCGATGGGTCCTATCACGCGTTCACAGGCCCGCTGAACAAGCAGGACGGCAGTGCTTGGTTGGCTGATGGCGAAACGGCGGACGACGGAACGCTGGCGGGTATGAACTTTTATGTTGAAGGCATCGAAGGCGAAATTCCGCAGTAAACCAAGCAAAGTTCAAACGAGAAAAGCCCCGCCCTGTGCGGGGCTTTTTGCATCCTGCCTATGGTGGCCATCAACCCGGGAAAATCTGCGCCATACGCTGATCGAAATAGGTCCAGGTCATCGTCGCCTTATTCCCCGCAAATCCGTGATAGTGCGACTTGCCGGTGTCATTGGGCAGGCCGGCCCAAATCTTGGCAAGGTTGTTCATGAACCCATGGCGCGACAGCTCGCCCGCCATAAACGCGTCCAGCCCTGCCTCTGCGAGCAAGAGATCGGCCAGCGCGTCCTGCACCGGCGGGCTGAACCGTGTCGACAGCGGCAGATCCAGCGCACGGACAAGGCGGCGCAGCGTGGGCGGGATAAACTGATAGCGTCCAATGGCATGTGGCATGCCTGGGGTCGCATCGATCCAACTGTAAATCTCACCAAGTGTCAGAATGGTTGGCGGGCCGTCGGGCTTGATCCACGCGCCGTATTGTACCGCGTCATAGCCGGCGGCGCCTGCCTCGGCCTTAGCAATCAGGTTAAGCAATTCACCGACGCCGCGTTGCGGGCCGAGTACAGTTTCGCGAGGAGCAAAAAGACTGCTGCCCTCGCGTCCGGAAAACAGGCTCGGAGAGCCTTGGGATCCGTCAGCGCGCAGTTGCACAAGTGGTGCGTTGGCGCCGATCAATGGCGCGCGCGGGCCCAGAGGGATCAATTCGGCCTGAGCGGTTCCTGTACACAGCACCACAGACACCACCGCAAACCAAACGGCTGCAAACCCACGCATCGCAACTCCATTCTGAAATCATCGCGTGGACCGCGTGATGCCTCAGAAGGGTTTCGCAATCCCTTTTTGCAGTCGCGGCAAAGGGACGAAATAGCTAAACTTGGATGCATATGCAGCGGGGTCAGCCGTCTTTTCGAATGACTGCGTTGTCTGGATCATACGGGCTGTCAGACACCACCTCGGCATCCCAGAGCTGATTGAACATTTTCACCTGCAGCTTCTGGCCCGGCACCGCCAATTCGGGACTGACATAGCCCATGCCAATCGATTTCTCGAACACCACGGAATATCCCCCCGAGGTGAGGCGTCCCACGCGTGTATCACCCTGATAGAGCGCTTCGCGTCCCCACGGATCGGCGTCTTTTGGTCCGTCAATCAGCAACGTCACGCATTTGCTGCGCACGCCCGTGGCAACCACCTTGTCCTTGCCGTGGAACTCTTTGTTCAGATCGACAAAGCGTGGCAGATCAGCCTCAAGCGGGGTGGCGTCGCGCCCCAACTCGGTGCCAAAAGCGCGGTAGGATTTTTCTTGCCGCAACCAGTTCTGCGCGCGCGCACCGACCAGTTTCATCCCGTGCTTTTCGCCTGCAGCCATCAACTGATCCCAAAGGTAGGTCTGCATCTCCATCGGGTGGTGCAATTCCCATCCAAGTTCCCCGGTATAGGCGACCCTGATCGCGCGCACCGGGCACATTTTGAGTTCGATGTCGCGGTAGGAAAGCCACGGGAAACGGCTGTTGGACAGCACGGTTGACGGATCGGCGTCCACCACCAATTCGCCTAGCAGGTCTCGTGACTTGGGGCCGGCGATGGCAAAGACACCCCACTGGCTGGTCACGTCTTCTTCGTTGATGCGGCCAAACTCTGCCTCTTTCTCCATGATCGCTTTGTAGAGGTAATCCTGATCATAGGCGTGCCACGCGCCTGCAGACACGAGGTAGTAGTCATCTTCGGCCAAACGCACGATGGTATATTCGGTGCGCGTGGTCCCCGCCGCGGTCAACGCATAGGTTAAATTGATGCGCCCCACCTTGGGCAGCTTGTTGCAGGTGAACCAGTCCAGAAACGCGGTGGCGCCCGGCCCGCTGATGCGGTGTTTGGTAAAGGCTGTCGCGTCGATCAACCCGACGCCTGTCCGGACCGCCTTGGCCTCTTCGACCGCATATTGCCACCAACCGCCGCGGCGAAAGCTGCGGGCGTCGTGGTCAAAGCTGTCGGGCGCATCCGTTGGTCCGTAGTAATTGGGCCGCTCCCATCCGTTTACGCAACCAAACTGTGCGCCCGCCGCCTTTTGCCGGTCATAGGCGGGTGCTGTGCGCAAGGGGCGGCAGGCTTCGCGTTCCTCATCTGGGTGATGGAGGATGTAGACGTGCTCGTAGCATTCCTCGTTCTTGCGCGCGGCATATTCGGTGGTCATCCAGCTGCCGTAGCGTTTGGGATCAAGCGAGGCCATGTCGATCTCGGCCTCACCCTCAACCATCATCTGCGCGAGATAGTGACCCGTGCCGCCCGCCGCTGTAATCCCGAAAGAGAACCCTTCAGCCAGCCACATATTGCGCAAGCCAGGCGCCGGGCCGACCAGCGGATTGCCGTCAGGCGTGTAGCAGATGGGGCCGTTGAAGTCGTCCTTGAGCCCCACCTCTTCGGAAGACGGGATGCGGTGGATCATGGACATGTATTCCTCTTCGATCCGTTCGAGATCGAGCGGGAACAGATCGGCGCGGAAGCTGTCGGGCACGCCATGTTCAAAGCGCGCAGGCGCGTTGCGCTCGTATGGACCGAGGATCCAGCCGCCGCGTTCCTCACGCACATACCATTTGGCGTCCGCATCGCGCAGGACGGGATGTTCGCCGTTCTCTTTGCGCCACGCAACAAGCGCAGGATCAGGCTCGGTTACGATAAACTGGTGTTCGACCGGGATGGCAGGGATCTTGATCCCCAACAGGTTGGCGGTGCGCTGCGCGTGGTTGCCGGTGGCTGTAACCACATGTTCGGCGTGGATGGTCATCTGTTCGTCAGACGCAACCAGATTACCACCTTTCTCCACCATCTTGGTCACGGTGACGTCCCAGTGGTCGCCTGTCCACGTGTAGCCATCGACCTGCCATTTGCGTTCAATCATCACGCCGCGCTGACGCGCGCCCTTGGCCATGGCCATGGTGACATCCGCGGGATTTATGTAGCCGTCGGTCGGATGATAAATCGCACCTTTCAGGTCCTCGGTGCGCACCAGCGGATACCGCTCCTTGATCTGCGCCGGGCTGAGCCACTCGTAGGGCACGCCGCAGGTTTCCGCGGTTGAGGCGTAGAGCATGTATTCGTCCATCCGCTCTTGTGTCTGCGCCATGCGCAAGTTGCCCACCACGGCAAAGCCGGCGTTCAAACCGGTCTCTTCCTCCAGCGTTTTGTAATAGCGGATCGAATAGTCGTGAATGTGCGTGGTGGCGTAGGACATGTTGAAATAGGGCAGCAAGCCAGCGGCATGCCAGGTGCTGCCGGATGTCAACTCATCACGTTCGAGCAACATCACATCGTCCCAGCCCGAGCGCGCGAGGTGATAGGCGATTGACGTCCCAACCGCACCGCCGCCCACAACCAAAGCTCTCACATGCGTTTTCATGTCTCGATCCCTTTTGCTCCACGCCCGTTTTACCGGACCATGGCCAATGCCCTGCCCGCCTGCCGACGGCTGACCTGCAAAAAACGACGCGCCGCCGGGTTGGACCTACAAAATCGCAGTTCAGCTCAAGGTAATGGTCGGAAGATGGCCGTGCCAATGGGGCGCAGACCTTCGGGGCGCAGAAACGCCGGGTGCGTCAACAGCCGCACGGATTGGCGCGGTTGGGTCGGCATGTTCGGGCTTGTGAAGTCTGGCCCGCCATCGGCGCCCGCGTCCCACACCCAAAGCGGCACGGCGCGCGTGACCCACGCATCATCTGCGTATAGCTCAATCGCACTTGCGCCCGTGAACCAGTCTGGGCTGGGCGCGAGCATGGTTGCGAAAGACACAAAACGATGCTTTTGGCTGACGTCGATTTCAAATTCAAAGCGTCCGCTGCCACTGTTAAGGCCCGGCAAAACCAGCTGTGACGCGACCCGGTCGCGGCGCCGCGCTTCGGCCAATTCCGCTTCGAGCACGGTCACTCGACCGTTTGTTGCCACCAGCGCGAGGCCGCTTGAGGCCGTGTCACCGTCGGTAAAAAGCGCATAGCGGGACGAATGGGCGAAGGCGATCAGGCGCGACCAGTGTTTATCGGCAGGATGCGCCTCTCCTCCGTCCCAATCGAGCGTGACAGTGACGGCGTAGCGCACGGTGTTTTGCGCCCAGGCAGGTGTCGCACAGAGCAGGGCCAGCAGCAGCACAAGCGGCTTAATTGGCAACGGACGGCCCCAGAATTTTTCCCGGGTTCAGGATGCCCATCGGGTCAAGCGCGCCCTTGATCGCTGCCATGTATTCTGTCGCGGCACCCAATTCGCGCACCAGATAGCGCATCTTGCCCTGTCCAATGCCGTGTTCGCCGGTACAGGTACCGTCGAGCCGGATCGCCTCGTCGGCGAGAAACGCGGTGAACTCTTCGGCCCTGAGGACCTCATCGTGGTCATCAATGTCAATCAGGATCAGCGAGTGGAAATTGCCATCACCCACGTGGCCCACAATTGGCGCCAAAAGCCCAAGCTCTTCGGCTTTGGCCTGTGCGCCGTTGACCGCCTCGGCCAGATGCGAGATCGGAACGCAAACATCGGTGGAAATCCCTTGCGCCCCGGGCCGCAATTGCAATGTGGCCCAATAGAGGTCATGCCGCGCCTTCCACAACTTGTTACGCTCTTCTGCCGTTTTTGTCGTGGCAAAATCTGTGCCGCCAGCATCGTCAGCAATGGCCCCGAACATCTCTGCCTGTTCGGTCACCCCTGTGTCTGAGCCGTGAAATTCAAGGAGCAGCAGCGGCGTTTCCGGCAGGTCCAGGCCCGCATAGGCATTGGCCGCGCGCACATTGAGTGCATCCATAAGCTCGATCCGGGCCACAGGAATGCCGTATTGGATGGTGGAAATCACGGCCCGACAGGCGGCATCTACGGATGGAAACGACATGCGCGCGGCTGAGATTGCTTCGGGGATGCCTTGCAGGCGCAGCGTGATCTCGGTGATCAGGCCCAGTGTCCCTTCGGAGCCGACTATGAGCCGGGTCAGGTCGTAGCCTGCGGACGTTTTCTTGGCCCTCTGCGCGGTGCGAATGATGCGGCCATCGGCCATCACAACCTCAAGGCTGATGATATTGTCTTTCATCGTGCCGTAGCGCACCGCATTGGTGCCCGAGGCGCGCGTCGCGGCCATTCCACCCAGCGAGGCATTGGCGCCCGGATCGATGGGAAAAAACAGGCCACGGTCGCGCAAATAGGTGTTGAGATCCTCTCGGGTGACACCGGGCTGCACAACGCAATCGAGGTCTTCGGCATTGACCGAAACGATCTTGTCCATGCGAGACATGTCCACGCAAATCCCGCCCGCAGGCGCGTTCACATGCCCTTCGAGCGACGTGCCAGTGCCGTAGGGGATCACCGGAACCTCGTGGGTGGCGCAGACCTTGACGATCTCAGACACCTCAGCAGTGGAGGTAGGAAACACCACCGCGTCCGGCGCCTGAGCGCGAATGTACGTCGTCGTGTGCGCATGCTGCGCGCGGATCGCCTGGCCGGTTTGCAGCCGGTCGGCAAAGCGTTGCTTTAGAATGCCGACGGCCGCGCTGATCCCCTCTTCGTTGCGCGGCAAATCGAGTGCTTGCGCCATGTGTTCCTCCCTAAGCGGGCCTTTACCGGCCCATAGCAATCCCCTCGCGGCGCCGGTCTGCCCCGCCTTGCAGCGTCTCGCCAATTGCGATCCCATGCAAGCCCGACGTCAGCGCCCGCGCGTTCACTTCGTATCCCATCTCTATCAGTGCCGGGGCAAGCTCTGTTGCGGCGGTGCCGTCCTCTAGATCATATGTGCCAAAACGGTTCACGGCATGCGGCAGATCAATCGCTGCTTGCACATCGAGGCCCCAATCGAGCATCGCGATGATGGTTTTGGCAACGTACCCGATGATCCGGCTGCCCCCCGGCGATCCGATAGCCAACACCGGCGCGCCGTCCTTCAACACAATTGTCGGTGCCATCGAGGATCGCGGGCGTTTTCCAGGGGCCAGTGCATTGGCGATCGGCACGCCGTCGCGATGGGTGCGAAAGCTGAAATCGGTCAACTCATTATTGAGAAGGAAGCCGCGCACCATTAGGCGCGCACCAAAGGCGTTTTCGATGGTCGTTGTCATGGAGGCCACATTGCCGTCTTTGTCCACAATTGAAATGTGCGACGTCGAGGGAAGTTCTAGGGCTTCATCATCCGCCCAGCGCAGGCTGTGGTCGAACGCCGGTGCGCCTGGTGCAACTTCGGCAAGCGCGCGATCTGTCGCTAACATAGCCGCCCGGCTCGCAAGATAATCAGGATCAATCAGCCCCGCGGAGGGCATTGGAACGAAATCACTGTCGGCCATGTAGCGACCGCGATCCGCAAAGGCGAGGCGTGACGCGTCACCGATCAAGCGCCAGCTTTCGGCGTTGCTTGGACCAAGCTCTGCCACATCAAATGGTGTGAGAAGCCCGAGGATCTGACCGACCGTCAGCCCGCCGGACGAGGGCGGGCCCATACCGCAGACATCGTGGCCACGGTAAGAGACACATACCGGCGCCCGCGCTTTAACGGTATAAACCGCTAGATCCTGGCGCGACAGCACGCCGGGATTGCCGGGCGCGGATTGCACGGCTGTGACGATGTCTTGCGCGATTTCACCGGAATAAAACACCCCAGCCCCGCCCTCCGCCATCGCGCGCAGCGTCGCTGCGTATTGTGGGTTTTTTAGCGTGTCACCGGCCTGCAGCGGCGCACCACCGGGCAGAAAGTAATTTGCAGTCGACGGGAAGCGGCCAAGCCTTTCTATATCCCGCTCAACAAGCCCCGCCAAGCGCGGCGAGACGGCAAAACCGTCCGTGGCGAGCGTCTCTGCATCCGTAAAAAGTTGCGCCCAGGGCAACCGCCCCCAGCGAACATGTGCCTCTGACAAGAGCGCGGGCGTACCTGGCGTGCCAACCGACCGTCCTCCGACAACTGCGTCAAAGAATTTCAGCGGTTCGCCGTTCTCATCCTGAAACAGCTGCGGCGTGGCTGCCAGCGGCGCGGTCTCACGCCCGTCCAGGGTTACCACCTCGCCCGTTGCTGCATCGTAGTAGAGCAAGAACGCTCCACCGCCCAGGCCCGAGGATTGCGGCTCGACAAGGCCCAGCACGAGTTGCACGGCGACTAATGCGTCTGCCGCTGACCCACCAGCGGCAAGGATCGCGGTGCCTGCTTCCACGGCCAAGGGGTTGGCGGCGGCGACCATCTCGGAATTTGCAGTCACAGGTTGGCCGGCGTTTCGCTGCTCCAGCGCATCAAGGGCAGCGCCAGACCAGCCAAAATCCTGTGCCGCGACGGCCGCTTCGGGTTGCACGCCATCGGCAGCCTGTTGGGCGGCGATGGGCAGGCCCCACACCATGAGGATAAAGCTTAGAAGTACTCGCATATCGTCTCCTTTCCGGGCGCAGGATTTTCGGGAAAATCCTGTCGGAAAACGCGTCGTTTTCCGCCCCGCTACAGCATCGACGGCACCACCTGGTCGGGCGGCCTGTGTCCGTCATCGAAGGTCTTGATATTGATAATTACCTTTTCGCCCATTTCGACACGGCTTTCGCGCGTGGCAGATCCCATATGCGGGAGCAAGACGACATTGCTTAACTCTCGCAAACGCGGATTTACCTCGCGCCCGTGCTCATAGACATCAAGGCCAGCACCCGCGATCTCACCCGCGCGCAGCATCCGGGTGAGGGCGTTTTCATCGATCACTTCACCGCGGCTGGTGTTCACGATCACCGCTTCGGGTTTCATCAGTTTGAGCCGCCGCGCGTTCATCAAGTGAAACGTCGAGGGCGTATGCGGGCAGTTGACACTCACCACGTCCATGCGCGCGACCATCTGGTCCAGGCTCTCCCAATAGGTGGCTTCCAGGGCGGTTTCGGTCTCGCGGCGCAGGCGCCTTCGGTTGTGGTAGTGCACCTGCATGCCAAAGGCGGCGGCGCGCCGCGCCACAGCCTGTCCGATCCGGCCCATTCCGAGAATGCCCAAGCGACGACCAGCGACGCGCGCGCCCAAAAATGCGGTCGGCGCCCATCCTGTCCAATCGCCACCCTGCATGGCCGCGAGCCCCTCGGGCATGCGGCGTGTCACGGCCAGGATCAGTGCCATAGCCATATCCGCGGTATCATCCGTTTGCACACCCGGCGTGTTGGACACCAGAATGCCGCGTTGGCGGGCCGTGGCGACGTCGATGTGATCGACGCCTGCGCCGTAGTTTGCGATCAACTTCAGCCGATCACCTGCCTGCCCGATCATCGCGCCGTCAATCGTGTCAGTGATCGCTGGCACCAGCACATCGGCACTTTGCATGGCCTCCACCAGATCTGCGCGCTGCATCGGCACATCCTCGGACCGCAGCCGTACGTCAAACAGCTCGCTCAACCGTGTCTCGACTTCGGCCGGCAACCGTCGCGTAACGACAACACTTAATCGCTGCTTTGACATGTGCGGCCTCCACGCCCTTGGCCTCGTGGGCCATTTGCGTCCATGGTGAAGCAACTGAGCACAGGGCACAAGAACCCCGGCTTGAACACGAGGCGCAAGATGAGCAAAGCAGCGGTGTCCTGGGGTGAGATGGCATTTATGCGGGCGGCATTTATAGCCTGCGCTATCGCCACGGCTATGCCCGCTATCGCGCGCGACACCGGGCCCGTCACCAACCTGCCGATGCCGCGCTATGTGTCGCTGAAGGCAGGCGAAGGCAATGTGCGGCGCGGACCTTCGCTGAGCCACCGCATCGACTGGGTGTTCAAACGGCGCGACATGCCTTTGCGCATCACCGCAGAACATGGCCATTGGCGCCGGGTCGAAGATCGCGACGGAATGGGTGGTTGGGTGCACTATTCGCTGCTGTCGGGTACTCGGACCGTCATCGTTAAGCAGGACCTGCTTACCGTGCGCGCGAAACCTACCATCGACGCGCCGATTACCGCCGCATTTGAGGCAGGCGTGATCGCTCGGCTGGGCAAATGCGATGCGGAATGGTGTCGCGTCAGCGCGGGTGGTCACCGCGGCTGGGCGCCGAAAACGCGGCTGTGGGGCGTGCGCTTGGATGAACTGCGCGACTGAGGCTGCGTAGGGTGCGCATTTACTGCGCGCCGCACACCCACGGTGCGCAGTAAATGCGCACCCTACACCAACTATAGCCATCCGCGCCAAAGCCATTAATGTGAGGTATCGATCCTTTGAAGCGCGCCTTTCGATGACCATGATTTCTTACACCCGATTTGGCCCGGCCGCAGAGGTCCTCGAGCTACGTGAACAGGAACAAACGGAGCCTGGCGCCGGCGAGGTTGTCGTGCTTTTGCGCTATTCCGGCATTAACCCATCCGACGTGAAGGCGCGCGCAGGGACGCGACCGGGCGTCACCGCCCCGCCCTTTCCGTGCATCATACCGCACAGCGACGGCGCCGGCATCGTCTCTGCGGTCGGCGCTGGTGTCGATCCCGACCGCATCGGCCAACGCGTCTGGGTTTGGAACGGCCAATGGCAACGCCCGTTTGGGACGGCGGCCCGTGAGATCTGCTTGCCCGAAGCGCAGGCGGTGCCCTTACCGGATGCTGCGTCGCTGCAAACCGGGGCAACACTGGGTATTCCCGGCCTCACGGCTGCACACACCGTGTTTGGCGGCGGGGACGTGGCGGGCCAAACCGTCTTGGTCCAAGGCGGCGGCGGCTCGGTGGGCTATCTCGCCGTGCAACTAGCCCTCTGGGGCGGGGCAAGGGTGATTACCACAGCCCGCGGTGCCGGGGCCAAACGCTGTGCTGCTGCCGGCGCGCATACAGTGCTCGACTATGCGGCGCTTGACCTGGCGGGTGCGATCCTTGCCGCAAATGATGGCGCGCCGGTCGACCGCATCGTCGAGGTGGAATATGGGCTCAATGCGATCACCGACGCAGAGGTGATCAAACCCAACGGGACGATCTGCGCCTATGGCTCGGCTGGAAATATGCAGCCCGTGCTGCCCTTTGGACCGATGCTGTTCAAGGCAGTTACACTAGACATCGTGCTGATCTACATCCTCGCGGATGGGCCGCGCAGCGCCGCAATTGACCGCTTGCACGACGCACTGAATGCGGGCGCGCTGCAAAGTCCGATAGGACAGATCTTTCCATTGGCCGATTGCGCATTGGCACATGAGGCGGTCGAACGCGGCGGCCGCTCTGGCGCCACGCTGCTGGAGATCCCGGAATGATCCGTGCACTGCTTCTGAACATTTTGCTGTGCGTGCCGTTGTGCGCGCAGGCGCAGAGCGAGGACCAGCCGCAAGGCACCATCGCCGTCGAAGACAGCGCCGCTCAGGATGCCGCGATCGCGGTGCGCATCCGCGACATTTTGGGCGAATTGGAGGGGTATGAAACGGTAACGGTCGCCGTTTCTTCGGGTATCGTGACGCTGCGCGGGACTACCGTCGACACGCCAACCGCTGAACGGTTGAACGACCTCGTCGGCCGGGTCGAAGGCGTTGTGGCGATCGAAAACGAGGTCACCGAAACCACCGACGTGGTGGCGCGCCTCAATCCGGCGGTGGAACGGTTCCTTGCCCGCATTCAACAGGCGATTGCGCTGGTGCCCCTGGCCACGGTCGCGCTGCTCGCATTTGCTCTGGTGGCAACGGTCGGATTCGTGCTGGCGCGCCTGCGCTACCCCTGGGACCGGATCGCCCCCAACGCGTTCATCGCCGATATCTATCGCCAGATGCTGCGCATCCTGTTTCTTGTCGGCGCGCTGGTCATCGCGTTGGACATTCTTGGCGCCACGGCGCTTTTGGGCACAATTCTGGGGGCGGCCGGGATCGTCGGTCTGGCCATCGGCTTTGCGGTGCGCGACACGGTGGAAAACTTCATCTCCTCCATCATGCTGTCGATCCGGCAACCTTTCCGCCCCAATGACACCGTCGAGATCGAAGGCGATATCGGCAAGGTGATCCGCCTGACCAGCCGCGCGACGATCCTGCTGAGCTTTGATGGCAACCACATCCGCATCCCCAACGCGACCGTCTTCAAAAGCCGCATTGTCAACTATACCCGCAACGACGAGCGTCGTTTCGTCATCGACCTGGGCGTTGCCTACGACACCGACTTGGCACATGCGCAGGCGCTCGCCTTGGACACTGTGCGGGGCATGCCATTTGTGCTCGATGCGCCAGAGCCGTCTGTGTGGATCGAGCGGCTTGGCGACAGTGCGGTGGTGATCAACGTGGCCGCCTGGATTGCACAGCATGAAACCTCATATCTCAAAGCCCGAAGCGAAGCATGGCGACTGAGCATGGCCGCTTTTGATGCCGCGGGTATCGTGATGCCGGAAACCACGCTGCGCCTGGTTGGTATGGGAGACGCGGATGAAGCGGCGCCAATGCAGCAACCTGTACCCGCATTTGCGCAAAATTTGACCGCGCAGGATGTCCAAGCCACTGACGAGGCCGCGCTCGAGGCAATTGTCAATCAAGAGCGCGAAGACGGATCGAACGAAGACCTCCTGGACCGCGAAACGATCCGCGAAGAGTGAGGCTCATCCTGCCTTAACAGGCACTCTTCGCCAGGATGCGTAAGGGGTAGCTTGCCGGTGCATGCCCGTGCAGAGATTTTCGAAACATCAGGGCTTGCACCGACGCCAAGTGCGGCGTATGTCGCGTGCCACGTTGGGATGTAGCTCAATTGGTAGAGCACCGGTTTTTGGTACCGTAGGTTGTAGGTTCGAGTCCTACCATCCCAGCCACCTTCGCCAACCCAATTGTGTATTTTGAACAAGCTTGACCGGTATGTCGGCGCGCCCGCAATCCGTCGCGTCAACGGCGACGACGCAGCACCGCAAACACACCCATACCCGCAAGCAACAACGGCAAACCAGCAGGCAGTGGTACCGCGCTTACCGGTGTCGTCGATGTGACGAAATTTCCAAAGAATTCGTTATCATTGGTGCCAATCGTTTCGCGGATTTCGATCCGGTCAAAAGCCACGGCGCTTGTGTAGCCGATGAAATCCAGGATCTCGTTGTCGGGTGAGAACGTGATCGTGTCGACGACGCTCGCCCCTGACAGGAAACTCAACTGAAATGTCGACTCCACGCATGTGCCCACATTACATCCATTGAAGGTCGCCGTGGAGTTTTGCGGTTCAAACACGTCCATACCAAACGCGAAGATCGATGTCGCAAAGGACAGCGCGATATCGACGTTTTCGACACCGTTCACGATTACGTACGGGTTTGGTACAAATTTGTCTGTAAATGTCGAGAAGCCGGAGTTGATGGAAGAACCAGCCGGCGTTGTCACCGTGAAATCGGAAAACGGGTCTGTGTGTTCGATAAAGCTGCCGCTTTGTGCCAGGAATGTTGCGCGATCATCGAATGTCGCAGCTGCGGCGGCAGAAGCACCCAAAGCAATCATAAACGCTGATAAAATGGTTTTCATGAATATAACCCCCAATGAATATGCGCGACAGCCTAGTGTCGTTTGATCCGCGCAGCAAGGCACGATGATGCTGACCAGCCGTCTGCCATTGGTTTAGGGGGCGCGGATCTACAGATGACGACAGCGCGTACAACGTCGGCGCGAATTGCGCTGTCAAAACTGTTTGGCTGCGGCAATTTAAGACCAAGTTTTCATTTTGCATGCTTTTCAGGCGACTTTTATCGCCCTAAGCTCAATTCATGTGCGCAATAAGAAAAGCCTGCTTTGCCGTGTGGATTTGCCTTGGTCTCGCCAGTCAGGCGGGCGCCACCGACGAGCTGTCACATACATTTGCGGGCTGCGCCGGACGCATGTCGGCCGAAATGGAACATGCCTGGCTTATGGGTGATGATCCCGTGCAGGCCGAAGCCGAACGGTTGAGTTTTCTCTCCCTGCTCGAAGCAACGATGCAACCGGCTGACGGACACGCTGTTTTGGCACATCGCATTGAGAGCAAATTGGCTCAAGCGTCGCTTTTGACCATCGGCACGTTCCATGATGATAACACACGCGCACGGCATGCGCGTCTGCGGTCGGTGTGGCACGTGACCCAGTGCCGCGACATCTTACTGGGCGGATAACCCGAAGATATCCCTTTTAAACTGCGCAATTAATGAGCGGATTTACGCTATCTGCGTGAAAATTAAGCGGTAAGAGCGGAAAATTTACGCGCCGCTGCGCATCCCGACTCCTGCCAACTCCATAACGCCCCTACCACTGCGCCAGGTTTAAACACCTGCAGAAACGCGTGGGCGACCGGGTCTAGGAAACCAAATAACGGCCGCCGCACGCTAGTGTTGACGCTCGGATGGCATATGAGGGGCCTTTTCCCGCTCTGCAAGACCATCGTGCACAGAAAAAGGAAAGACAATGAAGCGTAACCTGATGACAACAAGCGCCGCGGCCCTGCTTGTGAGCGCTGGCGCAGCACTGGCCTGCGACGACCCAATCAAGGTGGGCGTACTGCACTCACTCTCCGGCACCATGGCGATTTCAGAAACAACGCTGAAAGACACCATGGAAATGCTGGTCGAGCAGCAGAACGAAGCGGGCGGCGTTCTGGGCTGTCAGCTCGAAGCCGTGGTGGTCGACCCTGCCTCTGACTGGCCGCTCTTTGCCGAAAAAGCGCGCGAGTTGCTGACCGTGCACGAAGTTGACGTGATCTTTGGCAACTGGACATCTGTGTCCCGTAAATCTGTGCTGCCGGTGATCGAGGAACTGAACGGCCTGTTGTTCTACCCAGTGCAATACGAGGGCGAGGAATCGTCAAAGAACGTGTTTTATACCGGTGCAGCGCCGAACCAGCAGGCGATCCCGGCGACCGACTACTTCCTCGAAGAACTTGAGGTTGAAAAATTCGCGCTGCTGGGCACCGACTATGTCTATCCCCGCACGACAAACAACATCCTCGAGGCGTACCTCAAGGACAAGGGGATCGCTGCCGAAGACATCTTTGTGAATTACACGCCGTTTGGCCATTCGGACTGGTCCAAGATTGTGGCCGACGTTGTCGCATTGGGTGCTGATGGCAAAAAAGTCGGCGTGATCTCAACGATCAATGGCGACGCAAATGTCGGCTTTTACAAGGAACTTGCCGCAGCTGGCATCAGCGCCGATGACATCCCCGTTGTCGCGTTCTCGGTTGGCGAAGAAGAGTTGGCAGGCCTCGACACCTCGAACCTCGTCGGCCACCTCGCAGCGTGGAACTACTTCCAATCGGCCGATACAGCCGCCAACGAAGGTTGGGTCGAAGCGTGGAAAGCACGCATGGGCGAAGATCGCGTGACCAATGACCCGATGGAGGCCCACTATATCGGCTTCAACATGTGGGTGAACGCAGCAACTGCTGCTGGTACCACGGATGTCGATGCCGTGCGCACCGCGATGTATGGCCAGGAGTTCCCGAATCTGACCGGCGGCACAGCGGTCATGCTTCCAAATCACCACCTGGCCAAGCCGGTGCTGATTGGTGAGATCCAGGCCGACGGCCAGTTCGATATCATCAGCCAGACCGAAGAAGTTCCGGGTGATGCCTGGACCGACTTTTTGCCGGAATCAGCAGTGCTCAAGTCTGACTGGGCCGAGCTGGGTTGCGGGATGTTCAACACCGCAACCGAAACATGCGTGCAGTTGAAATCCAACTACTGATGATGTGGCGGGGTGCGCCCCGCCCATCCCAACCGCGTCCTGGGGGCTGTCTCCTTCCCGCCCCCGGACGCGCCTTTTGTCTTTGCCCGAGGTTCCCATGATCTGGCTGTGCCGCCTTTTGCTGGTCTGCGCCCTGCTATCGCCCCCGTCCGTGATGGCCCAGGCGACCGACGCGCCGATCCAGCAGCTGCTGCAAAGTCACGGCGAGATCATTCAGAAATCATCGCGTCGCACCATCGGCCCAGCCATCGACGCGCTTGCCGCATCCAGCCTGCCTGCCGCGCAAACAGTGCTGACGCGCTGGCAAGCAAAAGAGATGTGGTTCGAAAAAGAATCCGGCCTTTTCGTCTTTGCCGAAGAAGGGGCAGATCGCACGCTGATCCTCTACGATGTCTCGGACGGCTCAGAGCTTGGCACAGGAGAAAAGCGCGATTTCAAGCAACTGAAACCGAATTCCGGTATTCGCGGGATGATCGCGGCAGCGCTGGTGCAATTTCAACTAAGCGACCCGGATCTCAGCATTCAGGCCGAAGCGCTCGACGCGATCGAGCGCGATGCCGAAGCCTCGCACCTGGCCGCCCTGCGCGCCAGTCTAAGTGGCGAACCGGGTCCTCTGACAGCACGCAAACAGCGCCTCGAGCGGCTGCTTACCATCCGCTTTGACGAAGACACCAACACCCGGATCGCAGCTATAAATGGCTTTGCCGGCGATCTGGGCGTCGACGTGCGCGCAGCTTTGAACCCGCTTGTCGCCACCGAGATCCGCGTGGCTGAAACGCGCCCCGCCGATGCGCGTGCACTCGCCTTTGGGACCGAAGCGCTGTCGCGCGACGACGCCTATGCACTGCTGGTCGCGGCCGGTCACGCGCCAGCACGTATCCCTGCCGATACAATCAAACAGGCCCTCATCGACAATATCGACGGCGGCACGGTTGCAGGCATCCAGATTGCCACGCTCAATACTAATGCGGCACGTCTGGCGGCCTATGGCGCACTGGCATTGGACGGAACCGCCCCGCCGCTGGTCATCGAAGAAAGCATAAATGAAGCACTCAACGCGTTTGCGTTTTTCGAGGTGTTTACCGGCGCCCCACCCGCTGTGGCCCGCGCGGCGCTCGCCGTTTTGGATGACATTGAAACCGCCGTCGCCGTAAATCAGGCGGTCGACCTCGGCCTAGATGCTTTGTCCTTGGCGTCGATTTACTTTCTCGCTGCAATTGGTCTGGCCATCACCTTCGGCGTGATGGGCGTGATCAATATGGCCCATGGCGAATTTATCATGATGGGCGCGTATACCGGGTATGTGGTGCAATTATTTGTGCCTGATTACACGCTGTCGATCCTGATCGCGCTACCGCTGGCCTTTGCCGTCACCTTTGGCGCCGGGATCGCGATGGAACGACTGGTGATCCGCTGGCTCTACCACCGCCCACTGGAAACGCTGCTGGCCACATTCGGGATTTCTATCGCCTTGCAGCAGTTGGCCAAGAACATCTTTGGCACCCAAGCACGCCCCCTTACCGCCCCGGGTTGGCTAGACGGGTCTTGGGTGATCAACGACGTCGTCTCGATCAGTTACATCCGCATCGCGATTTTTGTACTCGCGCTGATTTTCTTGGCGCTGATCGTATTTGTGATGAACCGCACGCGGCTGGGGCTCGAGGTGCGCGCGGTCACGCAAAACCCCCGCATGGCCGCGTCCATGGGCATCAACCCCGACCGCATCAACATGCTCACCTTCGGATTTGGCTCAGGCATTGCGGGCATCGCAGGCGTGGCCATCGGGCTTTACGCCAAAGTCACCTCCGAAATGGGCAGCGACTACATCGTGCAATCGTTCATGACCGTCGTGGTGGGCGGTGTCGGCAACATCTGGGGCACGCTCTTGGGCGCGACCATGGTGGGCACGCTGCAAAAGGGCATCGAATGGCTCAACCCCTCTAATACGCTGGCCGCGCAAACCTACATGATCTTGTTCATCATCTTGTTCATCCAGTTCCGCCCAAAAGGCATCATCGCCCTCAAGGGCCGCGCGGCCGAGGCGTGATCGCATGACCGACGCCACCCCTTCTCTGTTTCAAAAAAATCCCGGGGGGTCCGGGGGGCTGGCCCCTCGGTCCCGCAGTTTCATCGCGCGCCACCCGTCGGTGCTGATCTTCATCGCCTGCCTGGCGCTCTTTACCCTCACCGTCACCGTCCTCGCCGAGGGGTTCGGGATCGGCGTGATCTCCACAAGCTTTGTCAAAACCTTGGGCAAGACCCTCTGCCTGTGCCTGGTTGCGCTCGCGATGGATCTGGTCTGGGGCTACACGGGCATCCTCAGCCTCGGACACATGGCATTTTTCGGCGTCGGTGGCTACGCCATTGGCATGTGGCTGATGTATGCACGCACCGAGATCATTGTCGCTGAAAGCCTCGCTGCAGCGCCGCTCCCCCCGACACCGCAAGAGATTTCGGACGGCATCGCCACGCAAATTTTCGGCGTGGTCGGCGCATCCGAGTTTCCGCCGATCTGGGCCTTTTCGCATTCCCTGCCGCTGCAAATGGCAGCGGTGGTCCTGGTGCCCGGGCTGATCGCGCTGATCTTTGGCTGGCTTGCCTTCCGCAGCCGCGTCACAGGCGTCTACCTGTCCATCCTAACACAGGCAATGACGCTGGCGCTGTCCCTCTATCTGTTTCAAAACGACAGTGGGCTGCGTGGCAATAACGGGCTGTCAGGCCTGCAAAACCTGCCCGGGCTCGATGCCGTGCCCCAAAGCACCATCTCCATTTGGTTCCTCTGGGCCTCCGCCGCAGCGCTCGGACTTGGCTACGTGACATGTGCTTGGGTGGTATCGGGCAAGTTCGGATCGGTTCTGCGCGCGATCCGCGATGATGAAGCCCGGGTGCGATTTCTCGGCTACTCCGTCGAAGGGTTCAAACTCTTTATCTTCACCTTCACGGCTGTGCTGGCTGGCATTGCCGGCGCGCTTTACTATCCGCAAGCGGGCATCATCAATCCGGCCGAAATCGCGCCGATTGCGTCGATCTATCTGGCCGTCTGGGTTGCCATTGGGGGCCGCGGACGGCTTTACGGCGCCGTGATCGGGGCGGCGGCGGTGTCACTGCTCTCGACTTGGTTTACAGGCGGACAGGCGCCAGACATCAACCTCGGCTTCTACACGATCCAATGGGTGGATTGGTGGACCATTCTTTTGGGCCTGAGCTTTGTCGCGGTAACACTCTTTGCACCGGGCGGGATCGGCGGGCTCTTCGATCTTTTCAGATCTCATCGCCGCAGCGAAGCGGTCCGCAGCCCGAAGGGCAAGGGCCAATGAGCGCACTCTTGGAAGTCTCTGGCGTCTCCGTCTCCTTTGACGGGTTCAAAGCCATTAACAATTTGTCCTTCTCAATCGGCCCCGCTGAACTGCGCGCCGTCATCGGACCCAACGGTGCCGGCAAAACGACCTTCATGGACATCATAACCGGCAAGACAAAACCAGATACCGGTTCAGTGCTTTGGGGCGACATGTCACGCTCGTTGCTTGACCTGTCCGAGGCGCAAATTGCGCAAACCGGCGTCGGACGTAAATTCCAGCGCCCGACCGTGTTCGAAGACCAAAGCGTCGCCGACAACCTATTGCTTGCGTTGAAAAAGCCGCGCGGTGCGCTGTCGGTTCTGCGCTTCCGCCCCAGCCACACCGACGCAATGAATGTCGCGGACCTGGCCGATGAAATCGGCCTTGCCGCCGAACTTGACCGACCGGCAGGTGAGCTAAGCCACGGCCAGAAACAGTGGCTTGAGATCGGCATGCTGCTCGCACAGGACCCGCAACTGCTGTTGGTAGATGAACCTGCGGCGGGCATGACACCGTCGGAACGCGAGCATACCACCGCGCTGCTGACCGAAGCCGCAAAAACCCGCGCCGTCGTGGTCGTGGAACACGACATGGAGTTTGTCCGCCGTCTCGACTGCAAAGTCACCGTGTTGCACGAAGGCGCCGTATTGGCCGAAGGATCGCTGGACCACGTCACCGCAAATGAACAAGTGATCGAGGTCTACCTTGGCAGATAGCGTGCTCCAGATCGAAGACCTGACCTTGCACTATGGCGGCAGTCAGATCCTCAACGGCGTCAGCCTCAGCGCTGCACGCGGCCAAATCACCTGCGTTATGGGCACCAATGGCGTTGGCAAGACCAGCCTGCTCAAGGCGATCTCCGGCACCCATCCGCGCTCGGGCGGCACGTACACGCTGGATGGTGAAACCATTGGCAAAACCTCCGCGCACGCTCTGGCGCAACGCGGTGTCGCATACGTGCCGCAAGGGCGCGAGATCTTTCCGTTTCTGACCGTGCGCGAAAACCTCGAGACTGGGTTTGCTTGCCTGCCACGCTCCGAGCGCTTTATACCCGACGAGATTTTTGAGTTGTTTCCCATTCTTAAAGAGTTTCTGGGACGCCGCGGCGGCGACCTGTCGGGCGGACAGCAACAACAACTGGCCATAGCGCGCGCGCTGATCACCCGTCCGAAGCTGCTGCTGCTGGATGAACCGACCGAAGGGATCCAGCCAAACATCATCAAACAGATCGGCACAGTGATCCGCCAACTGCGCGATCGCGGGGATATGGGCATTGTTCTGGTCGAGCAGTTTTTTGATTTTGCATTCGACTTGGGCGATCGCTTTGTCGTTCTGGAACGCGGCGCAGAAAAACTGCGCGGGGCGGCGGGTGAGATTGGCCGCGACACTTTGCACGCTGCCGTTTCTGTTTAGGACTGCATCGTATGGTTGCGCCTGTGATGGCAACCTGCGACCTTATCTCCATATCTGGGCGGTGTGGGTGTGATGACAGCTTTTGGGTTTCAGCTTTATACGGCGCGGTCCGTGTCGTCTTTGCCCGCTTTTCTGGCGCATCTGTCAAAGCTTGGATACGCCCATGTCGAGGGGTTTGGCGATGCATATGCCGATCCGCGTACCTTTCGCGCGGCCCTCGACGCCAGTGGGCTGCGCATGCCGTCCGGGCATTTCGGCGTGCACAATCTTCGGGACGACTTTGCCGGGTGCGCGCATATCGCGTCTGTTCTGGGCGTCAAAACGCTGATCGCCCCTTGGCTTGATCCAGGCGACCGGCCCGAGGACACCGAGGGCTACAAGGCGCTTGCCCGGAACCTGTCAGCACTCAGCAAGCGCTGCGCCAATGCAGGGTTTGGCTTTGCCTGGCACAATCACGCCTTTGAGTTCGAAAAACTGCGCGGCGGGGCGGTCGGGCTTGATGTGCTTTTGAACGAAGCGCCTGACCTGATGTGGGAGGCGGACCTGGCCTGGATCGTGCGCGGCGGTGCGGACGCTGACCTGTTTTTGGACCGATATGCCGAACGTATCACCGCGCTGCATGTCAAAGACCTCGCGCCCTACGGAGAAAATGCCGACGAGGACGGCTGGGCCGATCTGGGAAGCGGTGTGATGGATTGGCCGCACCTGATCACCCGGGTCCGCCGCGAGGCCGATGGCGCGCTAATGATTGCCGAGCATGACAAACCTGCAAGCCCCGGCGATTTTGCAACCAGCGCCATTGCCGCCTTCCGCGACTGGACACGCGCGTAGACATTGCACCGTGGCGCGGCGCGTGGCACCCATGAGCTTATGATAACATCGCTCGACGGCACACCGATCTCCCCGCTTGCATTTGGCACTATGCAGTTCGGTGCACGGGCGGACGCGCAGACCAGCGCCGCGATGTTTGAGGCCTCACTTGAGGCCGGGATCACCCATTTCGACACCGCTTGGGTCTACACTGACGGGCAGTCCGAGACGCTGACTGGCGCTTTTGTCAAACCGCATCGCGAGCGTTTGATCGTCGCGACCAAAGTGGCCTATCAAGGCGGCGCGGGCCGACAGAACATCCTGGCCCAATTTGATGCAAGCCAGCAACGGCTGGACATGGATGTGGTCGACATCCTCTACCTGCACCGCTTTGATCCCGAGACCGTTTTGGCCGAAAGCTTCGATGCCTTGGCGCAGCTGCAAGCTGCCGGGCGCATCCGACATATCGGCGTGTCAAACTTTGCCGCCTGGCAGATTGTCCAAGCCCAGCACATCGCAGCCCGGTTCGATACCCGCGTCGACATCGTGCAGCCCATGCACAACCTGGTCAAACGCCAGGCGGAGGTCGAGATTTTCCCCGCATGCGTCGATCTGGGGATCGAGATTGCGCCCTACTCGCCGCTGGGAGGTGGTTTGCTGACCGGCAAATACGCAAACGGGGGCGCGGGACGGCTGAGCGAGGACCAGCGCTATGCTGCGCGCTATGGTGAGGCATGGATGCACGACACGGCGCGCGCATTGGCGGACCTTGCCGCAGAGATGGAGACCGATCCCGCGACGCTTGCCGTCGCGTGGGCGATGGCTCATCCGGCACGGCCTCGGCCGATCATATCTTCGCGCTCTGTCGCGCAATTGGCGCCATCGCTAGCGGCTGCATCCTTGGCCATGGACGCAAAGCTTTATGACCGGATCAGCCGTCTGACGCGCACCCCGCCGCCGGCCACCGACCGGATTGAGGAAGCATGAGCGACATCCTGATCATCGGCGGCGGTATTGCCGGGCTCTCTGCCGGGGCAGCCCTAGCGCCGCATACCCGCGTCACCCTGATCGAAGGCGAACGCGCGTTGGGGTATCACAGTTCGGGTCGCTCGGCGGCGCTCTTTGAAGAGCTCTATGGCGCACCCCCTGTGCAAGCGCTGAACAAGGCCAGTGCCGCAGCCCACGCCCCCTATCTCAGCCCGCGCGGGCTGATGCTGGTGGCCAAGGCGCATGAGGCCGACCACTTTGCTGCGGATCGCGCCGCGATGGGACTGACAGAGATCAGCGCAAACGAGGCGCGCGCCATGGTCCCGATCCTGCGCGATGAGGTAGTGCTGGCCGCACACACGCCGGCCAGCCAAGACATCGACACCGACCGGCAATTGCAGGACCACGCGCGCACCATCCGCAGCCATGGTGGCCGCGTCGAGACCGGCCAACATGTGATTGCGATCCGCAAAGGCACCGGCTGGACGGCGACAACAGATCGGTCAAGCTACGGCGCGGACCTGATCGTGAACGCAGCCGGTGCTTGGGCCGACGGTCTGGCTCAGCTGGCGGGAATTGCGCCGATGGGCATCGTGCCGCACCGGCGGTCAATGGCGCGCATCCCAGCGCCGGGTGGGCACGATGTGCGGCACTGGCCGATGCTCTTTGGCGTTGGTGAGAGCTGGTATGCCAAACCTGATGCGGGCAAGCTTTTGGTTTCTCCTGCTGACGAAGACCCCGTTGCACCGATGGATGCATGGCCCGATGACATGGTGCTGGCCGAAGGGCTCGACCGCTACAGCGGCTATGTCACCGAACCGGTTGTGCGGCTTGACAGCAGCTGGGCCGGATTGCGCAGCTTTGCGCCCGACCGGGTGCTGGTGCTGGGTCCCGACGCGCATGAGCCATCGTTTATCTGGTGCGCGGGACAGGGCGGCTATGGCTTTCAAAGCGCGCCTGCTGCGGCACGGCTTCTCGCCGATTTGATACTGCAACGCACGCCCGAACTGGCGCCCGACGTGGTCGACGCCCTCTCAGCCCATCGCTTTGCCCACCGACCGGAGTATGCCGCGTGACCCGTATCCTCATCGTGTTCAGCCTGCTGCTTTTGACCGCCTGCGGCACATCGCAACCGCCCTTTCCCATCGGTCCGATGGTGATTGGCGACAGCGAGCCGGTGCAATTTGCCGGTCGGCAACCCAGCACCTTCGACGTGCGCGGCATGGATGCGGCACGGTTCCAGACCTACGTGGATTGGCCACGTGCCCGGACGGTTGGCATTGCGTTTGCGTTTTTGAAAGCAACCGAAGGCGGCGATCTGGCCGACCCGAAATTCCGCGACCACTGGCGCGGCGCGGCACGCGCGGGCATCGCGCGCGGGGCCTATCACTTTTACTATTTCTGCACCGCACCGGAGGTGCAGGCGCGCTGGTTTATCCGCAATGTCCCGCGCGAAACGGGCAGCCTGCCGCCCGTTCTGGACATGGAATGGAACCCGTTTTCACCCACCTGTCAGCGGCGTCCGGACGCTGCCACCGTGCGAGCAGAGATGAAGACATGGCTCGACATCGTCGAGGCGCATTACGGCCAGCGCCCGCTGATCTACACAACGCCTGGGTTTTACGAGGATGCGGGCCTGCGCGCCCTAACGGGCGAAGAATTTTGGCTGCGCACCACGGCCAAGACCCCAGCGCAGGCCTATCCCGGTCAGCCCTGGCGGTTTTGGCAGTACACATCGACCGGCACCCTGCCCGGCACACCCGGCGACATCGACATCAACGCATTCAACGGAACAGCGGCGGAGTGGGACTCATGGAAGGCCGCGCGGTCGGTGCGGTAAGACGTAGTATGAGACGTGGCACGCGCTGATCCTGCGGGAGCCTCCGGCGGCGGTTTATTTGGCGACATGAAGCATGGATCGCGTCACACAGGGTCTTTCCGCCACTTGATCGAACAGCCCATTGAGGGCACCTGATCCTGCGGGCCCTGCCCGGTTTCGGCAACCTGGCGCATGGCGTCGATGAGGTCGGTGTTGCCATCCGGGCCACGCAAGCGGCCGCGATATTGCAGGCCGCCCTGTGCATCAAAGCCAAAGAAATCAGGCGTGCAAACGGCGCTGTAGGCGCGGGCGACGGACTGATCGGCGTCGACCAGATAGGGAAAGCGAAAGCCATGTTCGGCAGCCAAGCGCACCATTTCCTCGGGGCGGTCGGCGGGGTACGCCTCATAGTCATTGGACATGATGGCGAGCACGCCAATGCCGTCCTCTATGAGCGATGCCGTGTCAGCCGCCAGATCGGCCGCGATACGCTTAACATACGGACAGTGGTTGCAGATGAAGGCGACGAGCAGCCCTTTGTCGGTGATGTGGTCGGCCAGCGCATGCATCGCGTCGTGCGCATCCGGCAGGGTAAAATCGGGCGCCTTCCAGCCAAAGTCGCAAATCGGGGTGTCGCGTAACATGGGCCTCTCCAATCTTTGACAATTCAACACCAGCCCCGCGCGGCGCGCAATGGTTTGCCTGCGGCGCGCAATGGTTCGCCTGCGACACGCCATTGGTCGCAAACCCGCGCGCATGCGGAGCGTTGCGCGCGCTCTTTTCAGGACAACAGGGAGGCTGCCATGCAATTCGGGCTGAGCCAGGAACAGGAGATGATCGTCTCAACCGTCCGGCGCTTTGTCGAAACGGAGATTTATCCGCACGAGGCCGAAGTGGAGCGGACCGGCGCAGTGCCGCACGAGTTGGGCCAGGAGATCAAGCGCAAGGTCATTGAGATGGGCTTTTACGCCTGCAACTTTCCCGAAGCGGTGGGCGGCGCGGGGCTGAACCATCTGGATTTCACCCTGGTCGAACGGGAACTCGGGCGCGGGTCGATGGCGCTGACGCATTTCTTTGGCCGCCCGCAGAACATCCTCATGGCCTGCGAGGGTGACCAGCGCGACCGCTATCTGCTGCCTGCTGTCCGCGGCGAGCGGATGGACGCGCTGGCGATGACCGAACCGGGCGCCGGGTCGGATGTGCGCAGCATGACATGCAGCGCCGCGCGCGATGGCGGCGACTGGGTCTTGAACGGCTCAAAGCACTTCATCTCGGGCGCCGATCACGCCGATTTCTTTATCGTCTTTGTCGCCACGGGTGTGGACGAGACGCCAAAGGGGCCGAAAAAGCGGATCACCACCTTTCTGGTGGATCGGGGCACTCCGGGCTTTGAGGTGCGTGATGGCTATGCGTCGGTCAGCCACCGGGGCTACAAGAATTGCGTGCTGGACTTTGACAATTGCCGCCTTCCGAACGCGCAAGTGCTGGGCGAAGTTGATGGCGGGTTCGAGGTGATGAACACATGGCTCTATGCAACCCGGATCACGGTGGCGGCGTTCTGCGTGGGGCGGGCGCGGCGGTGCTTTGAGTATGCGCTGCACTACGCCGCCGAGCGGGAGCAGTTTGGCCAGCCAATCGGCAAGTTTCAGGGCGTCGGGTTTCAGATCGCCGACATGATCACCGAGATTGACGCCGCCGATTGGCTGACGCTGGCGGCGGCGTGGCGGCTCGATCAGGGCCTACCTGCCAACCGCGAGATCGCAAGCGCCAAGCTATACGCCTCAGAGATGCTGGCGCGGGTCACGGACAGCACGTTGCAAGTCTATGGCGGCATGGGTCTGATGGACGATTTCCCGATCGAACGGTTTTGGCGCGATGCTCGGGTCGAGCGGATCTGGGACGGCACGTCCGAAATCCAGCGCCACATCATTAGCCGCGATCTCTTGCGTCCGTTGGGTGCGTGAGCGCGTGGCATGACCCGCGATCTGAGCCGCCTTTTGCGCCCGAAATCCATCGCAGTGGTGGGCGGCGGGGTGTGGTGCGCGTCGGTGATCGAACAGGCCGAAAAGCTAGGCTTTGACGGTGCGATCTGGCCGGTGCATCCGACCCGCCCCGATGTGGCAGGGCACGGCACATTCCCGGACGTACATGACCTGCCCGCCGCCCCGGACGCGGCGTTTGTCGGGGTAAACCGCACGGCCACAGTGGATGTGGTGCGCACCCTCTCTGCGATGGGGGCCGGTGGGGCGGTGTGCTTTGCCTCCGGGTTTTCGGAGGCTGCGGCAGAGGATGCGGGCGCCGGCGATTTGCAGGCCGCGTTGGTCGACGCGGCGGGCGCGATGCCGGTGCTAGGGCCGAATTGCTACGGCTATGTCAACGCGCTGGATCACGCGGCTCTATGGCCGGATCAGCATGGCTGCACACCGGTGCAGCGCGGTGTGGCGATCCTCACGCAAAGCTCGAATATCGCGATCAACCTGACAATGCAGCAGCGGGCGCTGCCCATCGCTTATGTGATAACCTGCGGGAACATGGCGCAAACCAGCCAGGCAGAGATCGCCGTGGCGCTGCTGGATGACCCGCGTGTCACCGCCATCGGGCTGCATGTAGAGGGGTTCGGCGATGTGACCGCGTGGCAGGCCTTGGCAGCTGCGGCGCACGCGCGGAGTGTCCCGCTCGTCGCGCTCAAGGTGGGCGCGTCGGATCAAGCGCAAGCGGCAACCCTGTCGCATACCGCTTCGTTGGCAGGGTCCGCCGCGGGTGCGAAGGCACTTTTGCAACGCCTTGGGGTGGCGCAAGTGCACGATGTACCAACCCTCGTCGAAGCGCTGAAGCTTTTGCACTGCACCGGGCCTCTGGCGGATGCGCGGCTGGCGTCGATCAGCTGTTCGGGCGGCGAAGCAAGCCTGATGGCCGATATGGGGGCGTCCCGGGGGATCGTATTTCCACCGCTGGCAGCGCCGAAGAAAACCACGCTGCGCGCCGCGTTGGGCGACAGGGTCGCACTGAACAACCCGCTGGATTACCACACGTATATCTGGGGTGATGTACCGCGTATGACGGCCGCGTGGGCAGCTATGACGGGGCCGGAGATTGACCTGACTGTGGCTGTGGTCGACTATCCGACCACCGACCCCGCGGCCTGGATCTGTACGGTTGACGCGGCACTGGCTGTGCGCGCGCAGACGGGGCGGCCCTTTGGCGTGGTCGCAAGCCTTCCGGAACTGATGCCGGGCGATATCGCGGCGCGGTTGATGGCGGGCGGCGTGGTACCGCTAAACGGGATCGCCGAAGCCCTAGCGGCCGTGCGGGCCGCAGCAGATATAGGCCCGCCGCACGCATTACCGCTTTGGCCCACGGGTGCACTGGAACAAGATGCGCGGCTGGTTTCAGAAGCGCATGCCAAAGCCGCATTGGCGGCCCACGGGCTTGAGGTGCCGCGGTTGATCACCTGTACCGCGGACGAGGCTAGCGCTGCCGCAGCAGCGTTTACTGGCCCTGTTGCGGTCAAGGCGGTGGGGCTGGCGCACAAGTCCGAAACGGGGGCTGTGCGCTTGAACGTCGACCCCGAAGACGTGGCCGCAGTAGCCGCCGAGATCGGGGCCGACGCGGTTCTGATCGAAGAGATGATCGGCGGGGCCGTGGCCGAGTTGATCCTCGGCGTTGTGCGTGATCCGGCGCACGGGTTTGTGCTGACCATCGGCGCGGGAGGGTTGCTGACGGAGGTGATGCGAGACACCGCGTCGCTGCTGCTGCCCGCCACTGACGACGACATCCGACGCGCACTAGACAGCTTGAAGGTGGCGCCTCTGCTCACCGGCTATCGCGGGGCGCCGCCCGCTGCCGTGGACAGGATCATCGCCGCTGCACAGGCCTTGCAAACCTATGTTTTCGTGACAAAATCCACCCTCGCAGAGGTCGAGATAAACCCGCTGATCTGCACGCCCGAAAAGGCGGTTGCGGTCGATGCGTTGATACGAAAGGTCTGAGCCATGCCGCCCATCAAAACCCGCACCGAAGGCGCCATCCTCGAGGTCACGCTGGACCGGCCCAAGGCCAACGCCATCGATCTGGCCACCAGCCGGATCATGGGTGAGACATTCATGGCTTTTCGCGACGATCCGGACCTGCGCGTGGCGATTGTGACGGCGAGCGGAGAAAAGTTCTTTTCCCCCGGTTGGGATCTGAAGGCCGCGGCGGACGGGGATGCGGTGGATGGCGATTATGGCGTGGGCGGTTTTGGCGGACTGCAGGAATTGCGCGACTTGAACAAACCGGTGATTGCCGCGGTGAACGGGATCGCCTGCGGCGGCGGGTTGGAACTGGCGCTGAGTGCGGACATGATCATCGCGGCAGACCACGCAACTTTTGCATTGCCCGAGATCCGGTCGGGCACCGTAGCGGATGCGGCAAGCGTGAAGCTGCCCAAGCGCATCCCCTATCACATCGCGATGGAGTTGCTGCTGACCGGTCGGTGGTTCGATGCAGCCGAGGGACATCGCTGGGGCCTGATCAACGAGGTGGTGCCAGCGGGCGATCTGATGGCGCGGACCTGGGAGATCGCAAAGCTGATCGCGTCGGGGCCACCGCTGGTTTACGCTGCAATCAAGGAGATCGTGCGCGACGCCGAGGACAGCAAGTTCCAGGACGCGATGCACCGCATCACCCAGAGCAAGCTGGCTACGGTCGAGACGCTGTACCGATCAGAAGATCAGCTCGAAGGCGCACGCGCCTTTGCCGAAAAGCGCGATCCGGTCTGGAAGGGGCGCTGAGGCGGGGCCTCGGCGCGGGGGGCTGAGCGGCCCTTCGGGGACAGTTTATCTGGTGAAATGAGGATGGATCGCGAGAGCAGTCGGGCCGATATCAGGGGTGGCCTAGCGACCCTCCGGGGGGAGTTTTCCGGGCAAGATGAAGGGAGGCTTGAGCGCTGCGATTTCCCGGGTATAGCGGGGAAAGGTTAATCCTTGATGGGGCCATCGACCGGTAGGCCGCTGGGCACAGATTTCGGGATACCGAGGCGGCCGGATTGTGCGGTTTTTCCGGTCAGGCTGTCGAGGAAGGCGAGGAGCGCGCCTATGTCCGCGTCGCTCATCAGGTGGGGCTGCAGGGTGATGGCGGCGCGCTGGCGGGCCATCTCGCGGCTGTCGGCGCGCACGGCAAAGTCGGTGGCGGCGAGCCAGGGGACCGGCGGAAGGGTGGCTTGGGCCGGTGTCCAGACGTCAAAGGCGCGCTGCGGGTCGAGGTGGTGACGCACCATGTCCTCGAGCGAGGTGTAGGCGCCGTTGTGTCCGTAGGGTGCTGTGAGCGCAACATTGCGCAGCATCGGTGTGCGGAAGCTATAGGCATCGCGCAACGCGTCGCTTTTGCCCATGCGGCCCACGTCGCGGGCGATCAGGTCGAACCGGCGGGTGCGGCCGGGGCCAAAAGGCGGGATGCCGAGGGCGTGGAACTGCTGATCGGTCATCAGCGGCCCGGCATGGCAGCTTGCACACCCCGCAGAGCCGTAAAACAGGCCCATGCCGGTCTGTTGCAGCGGCGTCAGGACCGTCTTGTCACCAGAGAGATAGGCGTCAAACGGGCTGTCGATGCTAGTAAACTCGTGCACCATAAAGGCCGCGAGCGCGTTGGCGATGTCGGCGATCTGGATGTCCTTTGGGCCGTTTATGTGGGTGAAAGCGGCGGCGAATTTTTCAGCGTATACGGGGACGTGGCGGACGCGGTCGGCGAGGATCGGCCAGGCGTAATCGATGCGGTTGTTGACCGCGCCGGCGACCTCGTTCTCTTTGGGGTTTCCAGCCATTTCGACCATCGCGGTGACTGGAAAAATCGCCTGTGCCGCCAATAGGTTATCGAGCCCCGGGGGCAGGCGTTCCTCGGCAGGGGAGTTAAAGCCGTTGTCATAGGTGTTGGCGATGCTGAGGCGGCCATCGTGGAACAGCGTCTTGAGCTCTTTGGCGCCGAGGTTCCAGAGCGCGGGCGCATTGCGCGGCACCCGTTTGACGATGCGGCTGTCGCCCTGCCCCGGCGTGCGGTCCGGGCCCAGACCGGTGCCGCCCTCGCCGATGCCGAGACTGAGCCGGTCGGTGGTACCCAGATCGGGGTGGTGGCAGGTCGAGCAGGCGATATTGCGGTTGCCCGATAGGATCCGGTCAAAGAACAAAAGCTGGCCCAATTGCGCTTGTTTGAGGTCGGCCTTGATGAAATCATCAGCCGTAAGGGGCCGGGGCAAACCGTCTGCCAGCGCGGGCCCTGCGAGGAGGAGAAGCACATGCGCAAGCTTGCCATAGCCCTTGTTTTTATGGGTTTTCCCGCCTGGGCGGACATCGAAGAGGCGCGCGATCTGATGGAAGCCGGCGCGTATGAGGCGGCCTATGAGGCGATGTGGCCGCTGGCGCGGTCGGGCAATGCGGATGCCGAAGAGCTGATCGGTGTGATGTATGCCCTTGGCCTGGGTGTCGCGCGCGACGATGAACGGGCGTTCGAGTGGTATTTGCGCAGTTCCATGAAGGGACATCCGGGCGCGCAGAGCGGTGTCGGATGGTACTATGAGGTTGGGCGGGGCATGCCCGCGCCCGACCTGGTGCGGGCCTACATGTGGTACACGCTGAGCGCCATTGGTGGCGATCCTGATGCCGCGATTTCGCTGGAAGAGGTGGTCAAGAAAATGACCAAAGAGGAGATCGAGCGCGCGCATATCTTGGTGTCTGACTACAAGGTGTGGATGTATCCCTTTCGCTGAGTGTGGCAGCGGATTTGGCCGTTGTTAAGGGGGTTTGCGCTGGCACCCGTTAATCGGCCGTACGGTGGGAGATTTGGCGCGTTTTGATGAAAACGCGCGCTGTTTTGTACAATTCGGGCGCGCCTCATCGGCCCCTTTTCGGGCCTCTTCGGGGCTTTTGATGAAAATGGCCGGGGTTTTGTACAAAACGCCCGGGCTGGCCGCGGTAACCCAGCGTTCATCTTTGCGCGGTGTTAAGACCTGCTGGTGACAGTTCATGTTGCGTTAACCTTGCGGAGACCGCGGTGGAGTGGGGTGTAACATACTTGACGTCAGCGTATGGTTTTTTGTTTGTGCGTTCGCCGCATGCCATTCCGCGCGCGGCGCGTACAGCCGAACGGGTCACGCCAAGTGCTGGATCGCGGGCTGTGCTGCGGCAGAGCGACCACGGCCCGCGCGCCTCATCCGTTAGAGGCTGACATCTGCTGTTTGCGTGCGGGTGCGCAGCTGTTGGGCGGCCTGCCCGTCGAGCCGGTTCATCACAAACGGACCGGAGAGATCGTAGACACCGGCAATGCGCCACGTGCCGGTGATGCGCTGGCCCGTTGCATTGATGGTGCCTGCATAAAACACCTCGTTCTCGAAGAGCTGTTCTTCGCCGATATAGGTCTTGGTAAAGGTCACCTCATAGCCTGAACGCGCCCCGGAAAGCGATGCCAGCAGCGTGTCGCCAAAGCCCGGGGCAAAGCTGTTTGGTTCTGTCGTATCGCCCCACACGGCACCCGCTATGTCGGTGATGTCGGCGGTAAAGCCCACCGCGTCGCGCGCGGGGTCGTCATAGTCAAAAACGCCAGTCCATGCGCCGGACAGGCTGAGAGAGGGGCGGGCCATGCGCGTCCTGTTGCTTGCGATTGAGGGATGGATAGCAACGTGGGGGTCCTGTGGCTACTGGCGATTGCGCCGGCGTAGTTGGGGGGTGGCGGTTGGGCCCTCGCTTGTGGTGCTGATCGCGTGGCTGTTGGTGCGATGTGACGCGCGTTTGGGGTGGCTTTCGCCGTGCGCCTTGGGATGGGATTCGTGGGGTTGGGTATCCAAGCTTCGCTGCCGGTTGTAGATCGGCGGGCTGCACGTATTAGCCTGTGCCTGGTTCTAAGTTTCGAGGAAGCGTTTACGCCACGTCGCTGTGCGCCAGCCGGACCGCGGCCGAATGTGTAAGCCGCCGCAAGACATCGACTTGATGCGTCGAGAGCGGCATCGACGTGGTCCGAGCGCAATTGGCGGTTCTAAGTTTGCCGAGGGCGTCACGTCACGCGATGCATCGCGCCCATTGGGCCATGGGCGCGCATCAGCACCAAGCCGATGGGCAGCGGGAGTTTGGCTTTCGGACCGATGTCCGCAGAATGCCTGGCCAAAAAAACAGTTGCACGACAGGCCAACAGTTTCATCATGGGCGGGTCACAGCGTCGCCGACAGAGCCTTGGCTGGCGCTGCAGCGCAGAATTCCGCCTTTTATTCATTCTTTGAGAGGACGATTTCATGACCCTCGAACTCTGGACGCAAAGCTTTCAAGTCAACACTGGCAGCGCGGCCACCGGTACGCAAACCGATCCGCAAATTTTGGGCCTCGCCAATGGCGGGTTTGTCGTCGCGTGGGAAGAGGCGGCAAATGGTGCCATCTCACCCTCGCCCGGGACGGACATCGTCGCCAAGATTTACGACGCCGAAGGAACCGTGACCCGCGATGCCTTTCGGTTGAACTTTTTTCGCAGCGTAGACGACGAACGGGATTTCGACCTCACCGCGACCCATGACGGCTTTGCCATGGCGTTTGTCGACGACAGCCTGACCGTGACCAATGACACGCGCATTCATTTTGAGCGCTACAGCCTGACCGGTGCGCCGCGTGACAATTTTGACGTCGCAAGCTTCAGCGTGCCGGGTGACAGTTTTTCCAACCCGCAGCTGATCGCAAATTTCACGCCCAGCAATGACGACATCTTTATCGCCTATAACGCGGTGTCGCTGGGCCAAGAGTTTGTATCTGCGCGCATCGACAATCAGGACGGCACGCTGTCGGCGGCATTTGGCGTCGGGCAAAATGCGGCTGGCAACTACAACCGGTTGGGCGATACGGCTGTCTTAAGCAACGGGAACTTTGTCACCGTCTACAATGAGCAGGACGGCACCAGAAACAGTCTGGAATATTCGATCCGCACGCAAACCGGCGGGACCGTGGTCAATGCCGCGCAGGTGGTGTCGGACGGCAGCAATGCGAGTGTGACGGCGCTGGCCTCTGGTGGGTTCGTGATCATGTATATCGACGACCGGGGCCGCGCCTTGATGCTCATATTCAACGAAGCGGGCGCGTTGGTGTCGCGGGGGACCGGGTCAAATGGGCCAAATGACCAGGATGTGGCCGTTGCGGCGCTGGCAGATGGCGGGTTTGTTGCGATCTATCAACGGGCGGATGGCACGCTGGATGGCATCACCTTTCTGGACAATGGCGACCAGCTGAGCAGTGAATTTGTTGTGGCGACAAATGCCAGCGCGCCCAAGGTGAGCGCCTTGGCGGATGGCCGGTTTGCGGTGTCGTGGATTGCTGCAAATGGTGAGGTGTCTTCGGCCATTTACGACCAGCGTGACACGGTTATCAATCCCGATGACTATGCGCAGACGCGCACAAATTTCGCCAGCACCGGTACGATCACCACCAGTGTCTCAGGCTCGGAGGTGTTGGCCGCAACCACGGGTGCAAAGACGATCCTGGGGCAAGCGGGCGATGACACAATCGCCTCAAACGGTTTGGGATCGTATTTTGGTGGCGGCGGTGACGATCTGATCATCGCCGGTCTGGCGGCGAACGAGTTGCTCGATGGGGGCGCGGGCAACGACACTGTGGATGCGCAATCGGTGGCGACAAGCTATTTTGTCAACCTCGCAACGGGTGCGACCGGCGTGTCCGGTGAGATTTTTCGCAACTTTGAAAACATCTTCACCGGCACGGGCAATGACCGCATCGTTGGCACAAGCGGCGCAAATGAGATCCGCACGGGCGGGGGCGCGGACACCGTCCTGGCCGGTGACGGTGCTGATCTGGTTAACGCGGGGGAGGGAGAGGATTCCATCACCAACTCCGCCGGGCGCGACACCATTGCCGGTGGTGCAGGGGACGACACGGTTGTCGGCGCTATGGATGACGAAACGATCTCAGGCAATGATGGCAATGACTCGCTCGATGCAAGCGGGGGTCGCAACAACGTGGCGGGCGGCGCCGGCAATGACACGATTGCCTCAACGGGAAACGGGTCATCCCTGCGCGGTGATGCGGGCGACGATTGGATCGTGGGCAGCGGGCTCGATGTGACGGTGATTGGCGGCGACGGCAATGACTCGATCATCATGACCTCGCCACCCACGTCACCGTTTGTGCGTGGCGCCAGCATCAGCGGTGGAGATGGGCGCGACACCATCATGTCCGGCGATGCCAATGACACGATCACCGGCGGCAGTGACGCCGACTTTATCGACAGCGGTGCGGGCAATGACGACGTGCAAGGCGAAAGCGGCGACGACGACATCCGAACCAGCGCCGGTAACGACACCGCAACGGGCGGTTTGGGCAACGACACGGTCATGACCGGCAACGGCAATGACTTTATCAACACGTTCTTTAACTTTGGCGACACCAGCCGCGATCTGCTGATGGCGGGTGCTGGCGATGATTTCATCTTTAGTCTGGGCAATGACACGATCCGGGCGGAGGCCGGTAACGACTTTGTCCGGCTGCGCGATGCGCTGCTGAGCGATGCGGACGGCGGGGCGGGCGACGACACGGTTGATTTTAGTGCCAGCACGCGCACGCTTGTCTTTGATCTCGCAACCGGGTTGACGGACGTGGCGACCGAAAGGTTTGTCAATTTTGAAAACGCCTTTATGGGCGAGGGGGCGGACGAGGTTTTTGGCACTACCGGTGCAAATGTCATTCTGGGCCGCGGCGGCGCAGACCGTATCCTGGCGTTGGACGGCAATGACATATTGGACGGCGGCGCGGGTAACGACACGCTGAACGGCGGGGACGGCAATGACGCCCTCAGCGGTGGCGACGACAATGACACCGTTTACGGCCAGAGCGGCGATGACAGCATCATGGGCGGTGCGGGCAACGACCTCTTGCTGGGCAATGAGGGGAATGATGAACTGTCGGGCGGCGCGGGCGTCAATGAGATGCGCGGTCAGGACGGCAATGACACGCTGTTGGGCGGCGATGATGGCAACCTCGGCTTTGGTGGAAATGGCGAAGACCTGCTGCAAGGCGGGGCGGGCAACGATTCGTTACACGGCAATGGTGGGTTTGACGACATCTCTGGCGGCGGCGGACAGGACCGGCTGTTTGGCCAACGCGGCAGCGACACGCTGGATGGCGGTGCAGGCAACGACCAGGTGTTTGGCGGGGACGGTATGGATTTTGTCGACGGGGGCGACGGCAACGACACGCTCTTTGGCGGCACCGGTCAAGACAGTCTGTTTGGCGGGGCGGGCAATGACTTTATGCGCGGCAACACGCAGGACGATTTCCTGCTGGGTCAGCAGGGCGACGACACCCTGTTTGGTGATGACGGGGCGGATAACCTGAACGGCGGGCGTGGCCGTGATCAGCTGCAAGGCGGGAACGGGCGCGACACGCTGCTGGGGGGCAATGACGACGACGTCCTGTTTGGCGGCGACGGCAATGACATTCTGACCGGCGGGCTGGGCGTGGACGTGTTGCGCGGCAATGCGGGCGCTGACCGATTTGTGTTCACAATCACCAGTGAGTCCACCTTGGGTGCCAGCGATCTGATCGACGGCATTGACGGGATCGGAACCGGTGGCGGCGACGTGATCGACCTGGCCGGGATTGACGCAAATGACGTGTCCGGCGCAAACGACGCCTTTACCTTTCTGGGTGCAACGACAACCGCCGCTGGACTGGCCTTTGGTGCGGGTGCGTTGTGGGTGGAGACAGCGGGCGCGCAGACAATTGTGTATGCGCTGACCGACAACGATGCCGACATTGATTTTGCACTGCGCATCAACGACGGAGCCATCCTGGCCGCCGACTACCTCGCCGGTGATTTCATCCTGTGAGTGACCGTTTTAGCGACGGGGCGGGCATGACCGGGTGCCATGGCTCTGAGATGCATTTGTCTGCTGAGCGATGCGCGCGGCTGGTCGTGGGCGCAACATACTGTTTGGGGCACAGCGGCGCGCGGATTTGATCGGATGGGCATGACCTCTACTGCGGACAAAGCCTGTGGTGCGCAACTGCACGCGCACACTTGCCTGCTGGCCGAGACACAACACAGGTCCGCTTGCATCGGCGGCGCCATCTGGCGGTCTTGCTGGATCACGCGGCCGGTGATCCAGCGCGCGGCACCTAATGATCGAGCTGCACCCATGCTGCGTTGCGCGCCGAGGATTTGACGCAGGCTGACACAAACTGCACGCCCTTGAGCCCGTCCTGCACGGTTGGGAACACCACGCCTTCGGGGATTGGCGCGCCCGCGCGGGCGGCGACAATTGCATCCGCAGCCTCGGTGTAGATATTGGCGAAGCCTTCGAGATAGCCTTCGGGATGGCCAGGGGGAATGCGGCTTACCCGGGCGGCTGCATCGCCGGCGCCAGCGCCGTTGCGTGTCAGCAGGCATTTGGGTTCACCAAACGGCGTGTGCCAGAGGTAGTTGGGGTCTTCTTGTGCCCATTCGAGCCCGCCGGTTTCGCCGTAAACCCGGATGCGCAGGGCGTTTTCATTGCCCGGTGCGACCTGCGAGGACCACAACATACCCCGCGCACCGCCGGCAAAGCGCAGCATGACGTGGGCGTTGTCGTCGACCTGCCGCCCGGGCACGAAGGCCTGGAGGTCGGCGGCAACACTCTCAACCTCCAGCCCGGTGATAAAGCACGCCAGGTTGAAGGCGTGCGTGCCGATATCGCCCGTTGAGCCACCGGCGCCCGAGCGGCTCGGGTCGGTCCGCCAGTTGGCCTGTTTGAAGTCCTGCTCGATGGTCAGCCAGTCTTGCGGGTATTCCACCTGCACCACCCGGATTTTGCCGATCCCACCTTGGGCCACCATCTCGCGTGCGTGCCGCACCATCGGGTAGCCGGTGTAGTTATGTGTGAGCACAAAGAGCGCACCCGATTTTTCTGCCGCACTCACCAGTTTCTTGGCGTCGGCCAGCGTGCTGGTCAGGGGTTTGTCGCAGATCACGTGGATGCCGCGTTTGAGAAACTCGCGCGCGGCGGAAAAGTGCACGTGGTTGGGCGTGACAATCGACACCGCCTCGATCCCGTTTTTGCGCCGCGCTTCGCTGATCGCCATCTGTTTGAAATCATCGTAGATGCGCGGCAGGCCGATCGCCTCTCCACTTGCGCGCGACTTTTCTGGGGTGGAGCTGAGCGCGCCCGCCACCAGTTCGTAGCGGTCGTCAATGCGGCTGGCGATGCGATGCACGGCCCCGATAAAGGCGTCATTGCCGCCGCCCACCATGCCAAGTCTTATGCGTTCCGCCATCAGTCGATCCCCAGCATGTTGCGGTTGGCTGCGTCATCTGTTCCGCCATCGGCAAAGTCATCGAAGGCGCGTTCGGTGACGCGGATGATATGATCAGAGACAAATTGCGCGCCCTCGCGCGCGCCGTCTTCTGGGTGCTTGAGGCAGCATTCCCATTCCACCACGGCCCAGCCGTCGAAATCGTTGGCGGCCATCTTGGAAAACACGGCGCAAAAATCGACCTGGCCGTCGCCCAGCGACCGGAAGCGCCCGGCGCGGTCGACCCAGGGCTGATAGCCGGAATAGACGCCTTGCCGCCCGGTTGGGTTAAACTCGGCATCTTTGACGTGGAACATCTTGATGCGGTCTTTGTAGATGTCGATGTTGTCGAGGTAATCCAGGCACTGCAGCACGTAGTGCGACGGATCGTAGAGCATGTTGCAGCGGGCGTGACCGTCGACCCGTTCCAAGAACATCTCGAAGGTCACACCGTCATGCAGGTCCTCGCCCGGATGGATTTCGTAGCAGATGTTCACGTCGTTTTCGTCCGCATGATCCAGGATCGGACGCCAGCGACGTGCCAATTCGTCAAATGCGGTTTCGATCAGCCCGGCGGGGCGTTGCGGCCAGGGGTAGACATAGGGCCAGGCCAGCGCGCCGGAAAAGGACACGTGGTTCTTGATGCCCATATTGGCCGAGGCGGAGATCGCCTTCATTACCTGATCAACGGCCCATGCCTGCCGCGCCTTGGGATTGCCGTGCACCGACGGGTCGGCAAACCCGTCAAAGGCGGTGTCGTAGGCGGGGTGCACCGCAACAAGCTGACCCTGCAAATGCGTGGACAGCTCTGTGACCTCGACGCCGTTTTCGGCCGCCTGCCCTTTGAATGTGTCGCAGTAGTCTTTGCTATTAGCCGCGCGGGCCAGATCAAACAGGCGTCCGTCCCAGCTGGGGACCTGCACGCCCTTATAACCGCAATCGGCGGCCCATTTGGTGATCGCATCCCAAGAATTGAAAGGCGCGTCATCGCCGGCGAACTGCGCCAGAAACAGCGCCGGTCCCTTGATGGTTTTCATGAAAGCTCCTCCGCGTGCGGTGTTGGGGAAAGCGGAATGTTTTCCCGCAGGTAGATATCGATCCGAATACGTTCTTGCGTGCTGTCAAACGGCACCTGGTCTGCGGTGGCTTTCAACAGCCGCGTCGCGGACCGGACGATGTGGCCGGTGTCCTGGCAGATGATGGCGTCAAACACGCCATCGCGCAGCGCGCGCCGCGAGCTGGGCGTCAGTTCATGGGCAATGACCACCAGATCATTTTCCCGACCGGTTTGCTCAATGAACCTGATGAGGCCCGGGTTGCCCGCAGCCGAGGAGTAGATGCCGCAGATGTCCGGATAGGCGTCAAACACGTTGGGCAAAAGCTCTTGGATCAGATCGGGGTCATCGCGGCCCTCGATGGAGGCGACGACGTCGAGATTTGGAAATTCCGGGCCGATCACCGCGTCAAACCCCTTGCGCCGTTCCAGGTGGTCGCGGGCCAGACGCGAGCCGGTGATCACCAGAATGCGCCCTTGGTCGCGCACAAAGCGGCCCATCAACTGGGCCGCGGTACGCCCGGCGGCGACGTTGTCGATGCCGACAAAATGGTCCCGCTCAGAGCTGGGCAAATCGGACACCAGCGCCACGACGGCGATGCCTTTGGCGCGTGCGCGTTTGACCGCATCGCGCACGGACGGTGTTTCGGGACCAAAGACCGCGACGCCATCAATCTCGCGCGGATCGAGGCCATCGAGCGCATCACAGATCGCGCGGGAATCAAACGGCGGCACGCTGCGGCGTTCAAGAACGGTGCGCTGGTGGATCAGTTTTGCGCCCTGTTCCGCGATGTCCTGTTCCAGTGCGACGACAAATTCATTGCTGTTGGCGGGCAAGAGGAAAAGCAGCCGGTAGAGCCGGCGCCGTGCCAGGTTGGCGGCCGCCGTGTCGCGGACATATCCCAGTTGCGCGATGGCCGAATTCACCCGGTCGATTGTCACGCGCCGGACCCCCGGGCGCGTGTTCAACACCCTGTCGACCGTGGCCAAGGACACGCCTGCCACGCGCGCGATGTCGTTGACCGTGGGCTTGGACACAGTTCTGGTGTCATCCTCTTCCACGCGGGAGCCTATCCTTCCTGGGTGTTGGCCAAGCCTTCGAACAAGAGTGCGACAGCTTCGGCACCTGGGTCATTGTTGCCTTCGAGATTTTCGGACGGCACATAGGCCGCGCGCCCGGCTTTGGCGCGATGAATGTTGGCGGTGGCATCCGCACCGGCGCGCGCGGCCGCGGCGGCTGCGGCGATCCCACCGCCCAACGCATCAAGTGCGGGGGCAAGCGCGTCGATCATCGTGCGATCCCCCACCTTGGCACCGCCGACGTCGCTGACCCGTTGCAAGCCAGCACCAAGCGCGTGTTCGACCGTGCTGCCATTGGCGCAGGCATCGCCCGCCGCGTTGAAATAGATCGCCAGAATGACGCCGGACGAGCCCCCCATGGTTTGGCTGAGCATATTGCCCAGCGCGGGAAAGAGTTGGGTCAGATCGGCCAGCGGCATCTGATCCAGATTGGCCTTGAGCGCGCGCGCCGCAGTGGCCAGCGTGCTGCCGGTGTCCCCGTCGCCTGATTTGGCATCAAGCTCGTTCAACGCAGCCTCGGCATCGATCAGCAGGTCGGCCAGATGCTCAATGGTTGCCCGTGTTTTGGGATTGGACGACGGGATTGGTTCAATTGGTGTCAGACCATCGGGCAGTGGCGTTACAATCGGCTGAGAGATGGCGTTGACGCCCGGCCAGGCAGGCAACGCCACCGGCATGTGCAGCGCCTCGAGCTGCTCGTCGCTGACCGGCAGCAGCGAGACGGAAAACCCGTGCATGTCCAGGGACGTCATCATCGGGGCCGGGCCAATGACATGCTGGGCGATCCCTGATTGTGCCAACTCATGCGCTAGCACCGACATCTCGAGCGGCGTTGTCGAGCCGAGATTGTTGAGCAAGGCAACATAGGGCCCATCCGTCATGTGCGTGCGCAATTTGCCCAGCACGGTCTGCATCGCGGCCCCGGCTGCGGTGAATTCGATCTGTTCGACGCCGGGTTCCCCATGGATGCCCAGGCCCAGCTCGGCCTTGCCGGGGGGAATGCGGTCTTCCTTAGGCGAACCGGGCACGGTGCACGTATCAAGGCTGGTGCCGATGGTTGTGACGGTACTGATCACTTGGCGTGCGGCGGCGGCAACCTCTTGCAAAGAGGCACCGTTTTCCGCGCGTGCGCCTGCAACCTTGTGCACAAAAAGCGTTCCGGCAACGCCGCGCGGCTGCGGCAGATCGGGCAAGGCGATGTCATCGTCAACAACCACCATCTCAACCTTGCGGCCCAGCGCGCGTGCCCGTTCCGCGGCGAGACCGAAATTCAGCCTGTCGCCGGTGTAATTCTTGACGATCAACAGACAGCCCGCCTCACCCGTCACAGCCAGGATACCGGCAAGCACCGCCTCGACCGAGGGTGAGGCGAAGACCTCACCGCACACGGCCGCGGTGAGCATGCCGGCGCCGACAAAACCGGCATGCGAGGGTTCATGTCCCGAGCCACCGCCCGAGACCAGCGCAACCTTGGACCGGTCCCAATCGGCGCGGCAGACAACTTTGATATGCGGGTAGCCATCCAGCCGCGCCAATGTCCCGCCAGAGCACGCCAACAGCCCATCTATCGCCTCTTTGACGAGATCGTCTTTGGCATTCATGAATTGTGCCATGGGGTTGCTCCTTTAGTTGATCCGATCGCCGTGGGCGTCGAAAAAGATCGGCGATAGCGGTTTGATGGAAACCGTTTCACCCGGCGACAGGGCGGTATGGGGATCGGTCAGTGTCACCACGTCGTAATCGGCCACCTTCAGGTGCAGCCGGGTTTGATCGCCCAGATGTTCGATGCGCATCACGGTGGCCTCGCGGCCGCCGTCATATCCGATGTTTTCGGGTCGCAGACCGACCTGATGCGCGCCGCTTGGCGCGGCCTCACCCAGCAAACCGGCGGGCAAGAGGTTGATCCGCGGCTGGCCCAACCGTGCCGCGACATAGGCGGTTTTGGGATTCTCGTAGATCTCACGCGGGGGGCCGAATTGAACCAGTTCGCCGTCGTTGAGGACGCCGACATGGCTGGCCATCGTCATAGCCTCGATCTGGTCATGGGTCACGTAGAGAAGCGTGGCATTCAGCTCGGCATGGATGCGTTTGAGTTCGAGCCGCAGATCAGCGCGCAGTTTGGCATCAAGCGAGCTGAGCGGTTCGTCCATCAGGTAAATCGCCGGATCGCGCACCAGGGCACGCCCGATGGACACGCGTTGCATTTCGCCGCCCGACAGCTCGGTTGATTTGTTGCCCAGCTTGTGTGGGATGTGCAGCACTTCGGCCACCTCGTTGACCTTGCGGTCGATCTCATCCTCCGGCGTGCGCAGGATCGGGGAGCGCAGGGGAAAGGCGAGATTGTCGTAGACGCTCATATGCGGGTAGAGCGAGTATTGCTGAAACACCATTGCGACGTCCCGCTGTGCCGGGGTGAGGCCTGTCACCGCTTCGCCGCCGATCTCAACCTGGCCGGCATCGGGCGTCTCGAGCCCCGCGATCAGGCGCAGGGTCGTGGTTTTGCCCGCGCCGGTTGGACCAAGCAAAACCACAAAGGCACCGTCAGGCACAGTAAGGTCCATATCCTTGATCGCTTGGGTGGATTTGAAGGCCTTGGAGACGCCGCTTAGTTTGACCTCAGCCATGGGGCAGCACCCCTTCGTTGAGTGCCGAGCGCAGCGCGCGCCCGGTGGATTTGTCAAACAGGGTGACCGTCTCACCCACAAACTCTAGCCCCAATTGTTCGCCCACCGTGGTCGGCTGATCTGAGGGTATGCGCGCCTTTAGATCGCCATTTGCCGTCTCAAGGGTCACAATCTGTGTGGTGCCCAAATATTCTGTCGCAAGGACTTTGGCGCGGTGCCCACCATCTGAGGTGAGGCGGACATGTTCCGGCCGCACACCAAATGCCAAAGCGCCCTCGGCCCCAGTGCGCAGTTGCGGAATTGAGATCGTGTGGCCGTTGAGATCGACGGACTGATCCCCGGGCGCCAGTTTGGCGTTGAAATCCAGAAAATTCATCGAAGGAGAGCCGATAAAATCGGCCACAAACATTGTTGCGGGTTTGTCATAGACCTCTTGCGGGGTGCCGAACTGTTCGACAACGGCGTTGTTCATCACGACGATTTTGTCGCCCATTTGCATGGCTTCGAGCTGATCGTGGGTGACGTAAACGGTCGTTGCACCCATCCGGTCATGCAACGCGCGCAGCTCTTCGGCCATGTGTTCGCGAAACTCCGCATCGAGGGCGCCAAGCGGTTCGTCCATCATGAAAGCTTTGGGTTCGCGCACAATTGCGCGGCCAAGCGCCACGCGCTGGCGGTCGCCGCCAGACAGGCCGCCAACAGGGCGGTTCAGGATGTCCTCGATCCCGAGGATCGAGGCGACCTCCGCCACTTTGGCTTTGACCTGGGCGCGGGGCATGCCCTGGCTGACCAGCGGGTAGGAGATGTTCTTGCGCACGTTCATGTGCGGGTAGAGGGCGAACATCTGAAACACAAATGCGATGTCGCGCTTGGAGGGTGGTTTTTGGCTGATCTCTTCACCGTCGAGATAGATCTGGCCCGAAGACGGCAGCTCTAGCCCCGCGATCATCCGCAACGTGGTTGTCTTGCCGCACCCGGACGGGCCAAGCAACATGAAGAACTCGCCATCCTCAATGGTAAACGAGCTTTCCTTGACGGCGACGAAATCCCCAAATTCCTTGCGGACGTTTTTGATGACAATCTCAGCCATCATTCATCCTCCGGGAAGTGGGACACTATGATGAACATGACCGTGCCAACGAGCGTCGTGATGAAGGAGTAGGTGAACGCCCACATCACAAAGGACTGCATGAGCATCACCACACCCACGCCGATGATGATGGAGGCGAGCATCTCCCACGGGCCGCGACGCAGGCGGAAAAGACCTCGGAAGAAGTTGCTCATTTGCGGACGGCTCCGAATGTGATCCCGCGCAGCAGGTGCTTGCGCAGCAGGATGGTGAAGATCATCACGGGCAGCAGAAAGAGCGTGACCCCAGCGGCAATAGCCGGCCAGTCAAGACCGCCGACCCCGATGATGGTCGGGATAAAGGGGGGCGCTGTTTGCGCATTTGCCGTCGTCAAAAGCACCGCGAAGGCATATTCGTTCCAGGCAAAGATCAGGCAGAAGATCGCGGTTGACGCGATGCCCGTGGCGGCCTGTGGCAGCACAACTTTGTAGAACGCCTGAAAGCGGGTGTAGCCGTCGATCAGCGCAGCCTCTTCATACTCGCGCGGGATCTCATCGATGAACCCTTTGAGCAGCCACACCGCCAGCGAGATGTTCACCGCGGTATAAAGCAGGATCATCCCCAGATGGGTGTCCGACAGCCCGAGATTTCGGTACATCAGAAAGATGGGGATCGCGACGGCGATGGGCGGCATCATCCGCGTGCTGAGAATGAAAAACAGCAGATCGTCGGCCAGCGGGATCTTGAACCGGCTAAAGGCATAGGCCGCCAGCGTGCCCAAGAAGACCGACAGGAAGGTGGACCCAAAGCCGATAATGATCGAATTGAGGAAGCGTTCGCCGAATTTCGACGGCCCGACGATCACCATGTCGTATTGGCGCACGATTTCATCAGCCCAGTTTTCGGGGGGATTGGCCGCCAGGAATTCTTCGGTTTGCCGCGTCCGGGTGGTGAAGAGGTTCACATAGCCCTCAAGCGTCGGTTCAAAGACCACCTTGGGCGGATAGCTGATCGCGTCTGCCGGAGATTTGAAACCCGTCAGCACAATCCAAGCCAAGGGGACCATGGTGATCAGGGCGTAGGCAATGACAAGCGTGCCCGCGACCCATTTGGCGCGCCCCGAAGCGGCGTTGATCGAGTGCGCACTCATGACGTCATCCCCCACCTGCCCCGGGCTTGACCCGGGGCCTCTCGGTTGCGGTCAGCGAGGTCCCGGATCAAGTCCGGGACGGGTGTTCTTGTCCGCAAAAGCATCACCGCTCCTTCACCTTGTTGAGGGCTTTGACGTAGATACTGGCCAGTCCAAACACGGTGACAAAAAGGATTATGGCGTAGGCCGAGGCATAGCCGGTGCGCCACTTTTCAAAGGCTTCGCGTTTGAGGTTGATGGATGTCAGTTCCGTCGTGGACCCAGGACCGCCGCCGGTGAGTTGCACCACCAGATCGAACATCTTGAAATTCTCAATGCCGCGGAACAGGACCGCGAGCATCAGGAAGGGCAGCACCATCGGCACGGTGATCGTCCAGAACTGGCGAAACTTCGACGCGCGGTCGATCTCGGCCGCCTCGTAGATATAGTCTGGGATCGACCTGAGCCCGGCCAGGCAGATGAGCATCACAAACGGCGTCCACATCCAGGTGTCGACAATGACGATGGACCAGGGGGCCAGTTGCACCGATCCAAGCATCTCGAAACTGGAGGGGTCTTTGCCGGTAAAGAACGCGACGATGTAGTTAAAAAGCCCGATTTGCGGCTGGTAGAGGAACTTCCAAAAATTGCCCACCACCGCCGGCGACAGCATCATGGGGAGCACGATGACCGTGGTCCAGAACGCGTTGCCTTTGAAATTGCGGTGGATCAGCCAGGCCAGGAAAAAGCCGATGATGACTTGCAATGTGATGGTCCAGAACAGGAAATGCGCCGTGGCCTGCATGTTCAGCCAGATATCGCTGTCGGTCAGGATGCGTTCGTAGTTGCGCAGGCCGATATTTTTCACCTCGCGCCCGATCCGGTTGGCTTTGTAATTGGTAAAGCTCAGTTGGATCGTCCAG
>JBCCLL010000011.1:0-87210 GCA_039026855.1 Pseudomonadota bacterium
CAGCCGCAGCATCACATAGCCCACGACCCCCATGCACAGCATCACCAGCACGTCGAACAACGTGTTGTTCACCGCGTAGGCGCCAAACACGCACAACACAAACACAATTGGATAGAGGATCCGGTTCGGAACCGCCGCAAGGCGGCTGAAAAAGCGGATCGCCAGTTTGCCGATGCCAAGCAGATAGACCGAGCTGAGCATAATGCCCATGAACAGCGCGTAAATCATCACCTGGTTTTGCTCAAACAAGATCGGTCCCGGCCGCAATCCGTGGATCATAAAGGCGCCCAGGATCACCGCGGTGATCACATCGCCCGGGATGCCCAGCGCCAAAAGCGGGATCATCGTGGCACCGGCCACACCGTTGTTGCCGGCCTCCGCCGCTGCGACCCCCTCGATGTCGCCCTTGCCAAAAGTCTCGGGTGTCTTGGAGTTTCGGCGCGCCTCAGAGTAGGACAGGAACGCCGCGGGCGCGCCGCCAATGCCCGGGATCGCGCCGAGGATGACACCAAAGATACTGCCGCGGAACACCGACCGCAGCACGCGTTTGACATCGGCCAGGCTCGCGCCTTTGCCCAGGTTTTGACGCCGCGCGCCCGCGGGCAAAGGACGCCGCGTGGCGCGGTGAATGATCTCGGGCAGCGCAAAAAGGCCGATCAGCACCGGGATGAAACTCAGCCCGCTCATCAGCCGCCACTCATCGAACAGAAACCGCGGCGTGCCATAAATCAGGTCAAGGCCGACCGTCGCCAGCATCAGGCCCAGACAAGCTGAGATGATGCCCTTGAGCAAGCTGGCCCCCGACACCCCCGCGATGATAGTCAGCGAAAAGACGATCAGGGTGAAAAACTCCGGCGGCCCAAAGCTCAGCGCAAAGGTCGCCAACACGCCGGCAAACAGGATCAAAGCAAGGTTCGAGATGAAATCGGCAATGCACGACGAATAAAGCGCGATATCAAGCGCGCGCCGCGCCTCGCCTTTCTGGGCGAGGGGGTAGCCATCCAACACGGTACACGCCGCGGCAGGTGTCCCCGGTGTCTTGATCAGGATCGCAGACAGGGATCCGCCGTAAAGCCCGCCTTTATAGACCCCCAAAAGCAGCAGAATGCCGGTGACCGGCTCCAGCGCAAATGTGAACGGCAGCGCCAAGGCAACGCCCATCGGCGTTGTCATTCCGGGAATGGCCCCGATGATGGTCCCGATCAGAACGCCAATCCCGATGACCAGGATGTTTTCAACGCTCAGAAAAAGGCTGAAGGCCTGTAGGATCACATCCATGCAGCACCCCTATCCAAAAATGCCCAGCGGGATCGAGATACCGGCCACATGGCGGAAAAACCCGTAAAGAATGAGGGGCAGCGCCACAGCCGCGATGGCAATGGTCAGTGCCTTTCGCTCGCCAAACATCAGCATAATCAGCGGGATCAGGACCATCGACGGGACCACCAGGCCAAAGCGTTCCAAAGACGCGAAATAGCCAAACAAAAGCGCCACCAACGCCGCAGCCCGCACAATCCCGACCCAAGGGGCATAGTCTTGATCGGCGGGTTCTTCTGTTTCGGGTGCAGGCGCCGCACCTCGCGCCGCCGCGATGGATTCCACCAAGAGCAGCACGGACGCCGCCAACGTGGACCACGCGATCACCTTTGGCCAAAATGCCGGGGACAGCGCGGCCTGTTCCACCGAACCGGGCGAAACGACGCCCATCGGGATCAACACGAAAATGCCCGCCAGCGCCAGCGCTGCGAACAGTGCCGCGACCAACACGTCTCGGACGACCGCGGGCTTCATGCCGCCACCTCTGGTTTCAGGGCGTGAAAATCGATGTCGCCTTGCAGCACATTTGCGCGCAGCGACAGCCAGCGACTTGCCCCTGTCGGCGTCATATCCGTCGTTTGGATGTCTGGCGGCGATGCCAACCCGCGCCGCAACGCGTCCGTCACGCCGGACACAAATGCGGGCGCTTGCGCCAGCGGCCCGGCCAGCATCAGCAGATCGGGCGACAACACATCGAGCACCAGTGAGAAATACTGCCCCGTCAACATGCCCCGGTTGCGCAATATCTCGGCCACCGCCGGATCGACGTCGGCGCGCGCCACCGATTTGCTGAGCATCGCGGCACGCGCCATGTCAGATAGCTGCGCGATAGCGATCGCGCCCTGCAGTTCATTGAGCACTGACACGCCGCCACATAAACGGTCCAGCGGCTCAGGCGTTGCCGTGCCCGACTGCGCACGCGTTAAAACGCGGCCAAAATCGACCACTGCGCCGCTCTCGCCCAGATGTCGCACGCCCATGCCAAAGCCAAGCGAACAGTGCAGCGTCACAACACTGCGCGCCGCCTTTGCGATGCCAAATTCGGCCTCGGCCTGGGTGATGGCCAGCGATGGCGTTTCCATGGCCAATGGCGCGCCCAACCGGTGCGCGACCATCGCGCCGATCTCAATGGGCTTTGACCACCCGAAGGTTGGCGCTTGGGTGATCACGCCGCGGCCGCTATCAATTTCCGCAGCAATGGCAAGACCCACACCGAAAAACCGGTCCGCAGGGATATTGCCGCTTTTCAGCAGTGCAGCAGCTTGGCCGACACACCCTTCGAGAAAGGCGGCGCCGTCGGCGCCGGGGGGCTCGGGCGCGATCCACTCGGCAAGCTTTTCATTTTGCAGATTGGCCAGCGTCACAGACTGCCGAAAGGCATTCACGCCAATGCCAATGATATAGCCGCCATCTGCACGCAGGTTGAGACCGATAAAACGCCGGCCGGGGCCGGTCGCCTGCTTGTTTCCGGTCTCCTCCAACAGCCCGCAGTCTATGAGGTCGCGGGTGGCGCGCGAGACGGTGGCGAGGTTCACACCCATGCGTTGCGCCACTTCGCTGCGCGCCACACTCTGATCGCGCGCCACCTCTGCCAGCACAAGGTTGTGCGTCCGGGACGCCGGGTCTGTCAGCAATGGCGGCATTTCGTGTCCAAAAAAATTATTTGCTTGCAGCAAGCAATTAATCTAATTTGCTCGGTAAAGCAACAAAAATGCACGCATCACACGGGAGGAAGTGGAATGTTTGGAATTGAAAAATTGGCGCCTGCCCTGGCGACCATCGTGGCGCTGGCAACGCCCGTTCTGGCGGAATACCCGGAAAAACCGGTCAACCTGATTGTCCCCTACGGCGCGGGCGGTGCGGCTGACCTTGCGGCGCGGATCATCGCCAATGAGGCGCCCGAATATCTCGGCGACAACGTTCTGGTCGCCAACCAAACCGGCGCGGCGGGCGTGACCGGCTCGACCGTGGTCGCCAAAGGGCGCGCCGATGGCTACACGCTGTTGATGAGCCGCGTAGGCTCTCAGGCAACCGTGCCCGCCATGAATGAAACGATCCCCTACACCTGGGACGAATTCACGATGCTGGGGCTGGTGGAAATGAACCCCTTTGCCGTCGCGGTGGCTGCGGATTCGCCCTACCAAACCTTTGATGATCTAGCCGCCGCGATAAAGGGCGATAACCGGCTGCGGTATTCCTCGGCGGGCGTGGGCACGTTGCTGCACATGGCATCGCTGATCATGATCGACGATCTGGGCGTCGCAACAGAATCGCACATCCACGTGCCGTTCAAGGGCGGTGGTGCAGCAACCACGGCTGTGATAGGCGGAGACGCTGATTTCATCTTTCACAACCTGTCGGGGCTGATCGGCGGCATCGAAAGCGGGCAGCTCAGGGCGCTGCTGGTGACAACACCGGACCGCGTGGCCAAGCTGCCGGACACGCCCACAGCCAGCGAAGTGGGGCACCCAAAGCTCGAAGCCGTCATCGGCTGGTCCGGCGTCTGGGGCCCCGGCGGGATGGACCAAGCGGCGGTTGACAAATGGGTCGGCGTCTTAGCCAGCCTCAAAACAGATGCAAGCTGGAATGAGGCAACAGAAAAGCTGGGCTCGATCCCCATGGTGATGTCGCCCGACGACACCCGCGCCTTTGTCGAGGCGCAGTTCAACACCTTCCGGGTCGTTGCGGACAAGCTCGGGATGGTGGTGCGCTAACCGCACCACAGCGCACACAAAAACAGCATACCGGCCCACCCGCGGGCCGGTGTACCCGCTATCTGATGGGAAAGACGATGTCACAGACGCGGCCCAACATTTTGTTCATCCAAGCCGATCAAATGGCAGCCAACGCGTTGTCGGCTTATGGCAACGGCACCGTCAAAGACCCGCATATCCGCGCGCTGGCCGATGGCGGGTTGGTGTTTGAAAACTGCTATTGCAACCTGCCCATGTGCGGCCCCTCGCGCGCATCGATGCACGCCGGGCGCATGCCATTTGCCATCGGCATGTACGACAACGCGAGCGAGTTCCGCTCGGACATCCCGACCTTTGCCCACTATCTGCGCGGCCTGGGATATCGCGTCGAACTGTCGGGCAAGATGCACTTTGTCGGCCCCGATCAGTACCACGGCTACACCAAACGCCACACGACCGAGATTTACCCCGCCAATTTCGCCTGGACCGTCGACTGGTCGCAAGGGCGCGAATACCGTCCGACCAACCTGACGATGGCCCCCATCATCGAAAGCGGCCCGGCCATCCGCACCATGCAAATGGATTACGACGATGAGGTCGCCTATCACGGCACCCAGGCCCTCTACGATCTGGCACGCGCAGACGATGGCCAACCGTTTATGCTCACCGTGTCGTTCACCTCGCCGCATTCGCCATTTGTGATCAGCCGGGACTACTGGGACCGCTACGATCACAACGACATCGAAAGCCCGGCCGTCCCACCCCTCGACCTGGCCGATATGGATCACCTCAGCCGCAACCTGCACTATTGCCAGGGCCGCCACCAATTCACCGTCACCGACGCGCACAGGCGGATGGCCCGCCACGGCTATTACGGCATGATTTCTTATGTCGATGACAAGGTGGGCCAGCTCATGCACACGCTGCGCGCCACCGGGCTGGCCGACAACACCGTGGTCATCCTCGCCGCCGACCACGGCGAAATGATGGGCGAGCGTGGGATGTGGTTCAAACAGCACTTTTTTGAATGGGCCGCCCGCGTGCCATTTATCGTCTACGCGCCCGAGCGGTTCCAACCGGCGCGTGTCACACAGAATGTGTCGCTCGTTGACCTGATGCCCACGCTGCTCGACATCGCCTCGGATGGCCAGTTTGCCAACTACGCCGCCCCCGTCGACGGCGCGTCCCTGGTGCCCGCGCTGCAGGGGGATACCAGCGCGATGCCCGACGTGGTCCTGTCCGAATTTGCTGCCGATGGCTCCACCGGCCCCAGCCGGATGGTGAAACGCGGCCAGATGAAACTGATGTGGCTCGAAGGCGAGGACACGCTGCTCTACGATCTGGCGGCCGATCCGCATGAGCTGCACAACCTCGCCGATGACCCGGCGCAGGCCGACACACGCGCACAGCTCGAAGCGCTGCTGTTCCAGAACTGGGACCCCGATGCGCTGCGCCAGACCATTCGCCAAAGCCAGATCCAGCGCTTGGCCATTCACCAGATCACCGGCGGCACGCCCACCTGGGTCAACACCGTGCGCGACGATGACAACCAACGCTACATCCGCAACGCAGGTGCCGCCGACACCAAGGCGAGGGCCCGCCTGCCCTATGTCGCGCCCGCGCAACCGGACCTCTAGCGCCGCGCAGGCCCCTGCCCGCGCAGCAACCAATAGCAAACGTCACCGGCCCCCGCACCCGCGCGGCGCCGGCCACCTGCCCGACCACCAGCACATCGGACCCTAAGCGCCCCGCCAACGCCGCCCGATGCGGCACAGCCCGACTGCTCACACCGCGCCCAAAGGTGTTGTGAAACCGGCCGCCAAGCCCGATGGTCCCGCCATGGCACCCGAAACAGAGTTTTCTTTTGCAGCGTTGACCGCGCCGGCGCGTCGACACATTCGGGTGTTTCAGATCCACCAGTTTCTGGACCGTTTCGCCATGGGCCTGACGGTTGCGGTTGTGGCGCTGGCTTTGACCGATCGCGGCTTGGACCTGTTTCAGATCTCGCTGCTCTTTGGCATCTATGCGTTGACCACCATGACCCTAGAACTCCCGTTCGGCGGTTTGGCCGACAACATCGGGCGCAAACCGGTCTTTCTGGCGGCAGTGATCGCCAGTCTGCTGTCACTTGCGCTGTTTCTGGCGTCGCGCGATTTCTATGTGCTGGCACTCTCTTTTGCATGCATCGGCTTTGGCCGGGCGCTCAGGTCCGGCACGCTTGACGCTTGGTTTGTGGAAACGTTCACCGCGGCCGCGCCAAATGTCGATGTGCAACCCGCGCTGGCACAGGCGCAATGGGCCAATGCGATGGGTCTCGCCCTCGGCGCCGTGGTGGGCGGTCTGCTGCCGGATCTTCTCGGCGCAACCGCAGAACGGCACTGGCTCAGCGTCTACGATGTGTCTTACGTGGCAAGCTTTGCCGTGATGCTGGGCGTGTTCTTCTACACCGTGTTGGTCATTGTCGAACCGCCGCGCCCCCGACATGCGCGCGCCCTGCGGCAGGGCTTTGCCGCTGTTCCCACGGTGATCAAAGACGCGGGCGGCCTCGCGCTCAGACATCCGGCGCTGTCGCTGCTCTTGGCCGCGCTGGCGCTGTTTTTGATGGCCACCAACCCGGTGGAGGTGATCTGGCCCACCCACGCCAAACCCATGCTGGACACGCGCTATGCCAACGCCGTGATCGGCGTGCTGACCGCGACCTATTTCTTTTGCATCGCCTTTGGCGCGTGGCTGTCACCGCACGTCAGTCGGTTGTTCCAACGCCGCCACGCGGTGACACTGGCCGCGGCCTTTGCCTGTCTGGCGTGCCTCCAGATCGCCTTGGCGCTGCAAGGCGGGATGATCGGATTTGTGCTAGTCTTCGCGGCCTATTCCGTTGCGCTTGGCGTTGCCGAAACACCGGCCAGCAGCATCCTGCACCGATGCGTGGCAGACCGCCAACGCTCCACCATGCTGTCGCTCAGATCGCTGATACAGCAGCTTGGCGCCGCTCTGGGGCTGCTCCTGGCGGGCGCCATCGCCGATCTTTACAGCACGCCTACGGCCTGGATCGTTGGCGCAGCATTTCTCGGCCTCGCTGTCATCCTGACCGGTGTGCTGGCCAAACGGCTGCGCGCCCAGGCGCCATAGCGGACCCACGCGCAGCATCCGACCGCGCATTCCAAATCACCTGCAAAGGGCCGCCTCCCTTAGCGGTACCGCCGCGCGCTATGGTTTGCGCTGCTGCAACGCGCGCAGCGTGATGCCTTCGCCAATCGCCATCAGCGCTTCATCAATCCGGCGCTGCTCAGTCAGCGCTGTCTTGGCCGATTTCACATGGTTGGCAAACATGCGCTTTTTGCCCGCGGTCAACCCGTTCCACTGTGCGCTGATCTGATCATCGGCCAGGATCGCCGCCTCCAAAGCTTTGGGCACGTCGACAAAGTCCTGATCGTCGATCCGAAACCGCATCTCCACGACGTCACCGACATCCGCGCCAGTATTGGCTTTGATCTCTGGGGACACGATAAAATACCGCCGACCGTCGCCAACCGGCATCCAAGCCCCGCGCACCGGCACATCGGCAATCTCGCCCTCGACCCGCAGCCTGGGAAACGTTTGAAATGGCAACTCCGCCTCAAACCGGGGTGGCATGAACAGCACTTTGTAGGTGACCACGCGGGTCTTTCCGACCCCGTGCAAGGTGATCTCGCCGCTGAAGGCGTGGGTGAAATAGTCCATCTGCGGCTCACGCGGCCCGGGTGCTGTGCGCATAGCGGTTCACGCCCTGCGGCGGGCGCCCGACGATCTGTCCGCTGTTGTCCCGATGCGGCGGCTCGGAAAACGCCTTCAGCCCCTGCAAGTCTTTGCGATGCATCGCCCGCGTCCACTTGGTCAAGCCGGCAAATTTCCAGTTCGCGTTGAACGGACGCGGCAGTTGATTGACAAAATGGGCCATAACGCGTGTCTGGTTTTCGCCATCCGCGCGCAGCTCAAATGTCAGACGCGGGCGATGCGGCGGACCGGGACCGACAAGGGTCAGCGCGACCTCTTCGTTTTCCTTGAGGCTGACAATCTCCTGATGTCCGACCCGTTTGCCCTTGGTGAAAAAGGCCGTGCGTGCGCCCACCTCACCGTCGCGCCCTTCCACAGCACGGGTCGACTTGGTCTCTTTCGGCCATGCCGACCAACGCATCAGATGCTCTTGCAGCCGGATGTCGTCATAGACCTGGTCGATCGGCGCGGCGACCGCGATCTCTTCGGTGTAGGCAACGGTCACCGGCGCCGCCAGCGACAAAACCGCGATTACGGCGATGATCGCCAACACGCTGTACACTGCAATGTCCATGGGCGATGTTCCTTGTTGCTTGCGTTACACCTGCCCTTGCGGGATGATCTGCATCAAGTAACTTGATTGTCAAGCTATATAGGTGCACATGTCCCAAGATAAAAGCGCGGCCACGCCGCAAGACCTGGTGACCGCGTGCCGGCAGCTCTACGCCTCTATCGACCGGCTCGACGCCAAAGCGGCCAATGTCGCAGGCGTTAGCCGGAACGACCTGCGCTGCCTCAACATGCTGGCCGACGCACCGGCAAAACCCGGCCACATCGCCGCTGAACTGGGGCTGACAACTGGATCGGTCACAACCCTGCTGGACCGGCTGGAAAAGGCGCGACTGGTCGAACGCGCACGCGACCCGTCGGACCGTCGGGGCGTGGTTGTGCACCCAACCGCGCACCTGTTTGCCACGCTCGGACCGCTCTACCGATCCGTCGCGGACGAGGTCGCGCGGATCGCTGCGGGCTATGACGCCGCAGAACGCGCCGCCGCGGTCCGACACCTAGCCGATGCCGCATCGGCATATGACACCGCATCGCACGGCGATGCAGCTCAGCCATAGGCCTGCGCCCGCCTGCCCGCGCCGTGTTGGCCGCCAGCACCACCGTGCTAGGGTGGCGCCGAACGCATAAACGGCTGTCGAATCAAGGACCGGCGGCATAAGGACGATCTACAATGACCAAGAATATTGCTGTCATCGGCTTAGGCTCGATGGGATACGGGATAGCCGCGTCTGCCTTGCAGGGCGGGCACCAGGTCTGGGGCGAGGATATCGATCCCGACCGCGTCGCCCAGTTTCGCAGCGCGGGCGGCCAGGCGGGCGCCGCCAGGGACGCGGCAGCCGCGCTTGATGCGGTTGTGGTGGTCGTCCTCAACGCCGCGCAGACCCAAGAGGTGCTCTTTGGCGCGGCAGGCATCGTCGCGGGACTGAAGCCGGGCGCAGTTGTGCTGTCCTGCGCCACGGTGCCGCCCGATTTTGCCCGCGACATGGCCGCCCGATGCGCCGCAGCGCACGTGCACTACCTCGACGCGCCGATCTCAGGCGGCGCGGCCAAGGCCGCACTGGGCCAGCTCACAATCATGGCCGCGGGCACGCCGGACGCCTTTGCCGCAGCGCGCCCGGTGCTGGACAGCATCGCCGAAACGGTCTTTGAACTGGGCGACAGCGCCGGCGCAGGCAGCGCCATGAAGGCGGTCAACCAGCTTTTGGCCGGCGTGCACATCGCCACAATGGCCGAGGCGCTGACCTTCGGCATGACCCAGGGCGTCAGCCCCACCAGCTTTGTCGAGGTGATCAGCAAATGCGCCGGCACCTCGTGGATGCTGGAAAACCGCGCGCCGCACATCGTCGATGGCGACTACACCCCGCTGAGCCAGATCAACATCTGGCCCAAAGACCTTGGCATCGTGCTCGACATCGCCAAATCCGCCGGATTTTCTGCGCCGATCACGGCCACAGCACTGCAACAATACATGGTCGCCGTGGGCATGGGCCTGGGCGGCGAGGACGACGCCGCCATCGCCAAAGTCTATGCCCGCAATGCAGACCTAACACTTCCGGGAGAAACAGCATGAGGCTCGGCTGCATCGGCGACGACTTTACCGGTTCCAGCGATCTGGCCAACACGCTGGCCAAACAGGGCATGCGGGTTGTCCAATATACCGGCATCCCCGACACGCCCGCACAGGCTGAGGTCGACGCCGGGGTGATCGCGTTGAAATCCCGCTCAATCGCGCCCAAAGATGCCGTTGCGCAATCGCTGGCGGCACTAGAATGGCTGCGCGTGCAGGGCTGCGAACAGATCGTGTTCAAATACTGCTCGACCTTCGATTCCACAGCCGACGGCAATATCGGCCCGGTGGCCGATGCCCTGGCCGAGGCGCTGGACGCGCATCAGGTCATCGTCTGCCCGGCTTTTCCGGGAACCGGACGGTCGATCTATCAGGGGCACCTGTTTGTCCAGGACACGCTGCTGAACGAAAGCGGAATGCAAAACCATCCGCTGACCCCGATGACCGACGCCGATATCCGCCGCTGGCTGGCGCCGCAAACGCGCTACGCCGTGGGGCACGTGGCAGCACAGGACGTGTTTGCCGGCACCGACCAGATTGTCCGCGCGCTGCAAGCGCAGCACGACGCGGGCAAGCGGCATATCGTTGTCGACGCGATCCAGGATGCTGACCTATTTGCCATTGGTGCGGCGGCGCGCGGCCTGCCCCTGATCACCGGCGGCTCCGGGGTGGCACTGGGCCTGCCGGCCAACTTTGGCTGCGTGCCCGGACCGGTGTCCTGGGCCGGCCAACCGGGGCAGGCCATCATGCTGTCGGGCTCGTGCTCCATCGCCACGCGCGGCCAGGTAGCACTGCACGCCGCATCCAACCCGACGCTTGAGATCAACGCCGACGACGTCATCGCCGGGCGCCAAACCGCCAGCGATGTGGCAGGTTGGCTGATGGCGCAATCCGGGCTGCCGCTGGCCTATACCTCTGCCGATCCAGAAGCGGTCAAACGCGTTCAAGAGACGCACGGGCGCGACCGCTCCGCGCACGCACTCGAACGCCTCTTTGCCGAGACCGCGCAGCTTTGCGTGCGCCAGGGCGCCACGCGAGTGATTACCGCAGGCGGTGAAACTTCGGGCGCTGTGGTCGAGGGGCTCGGCCTGACCCGGCTCGAAATCGGCCCCGAAATCGATCCGGGCGTGCCCTGTCTGCGCGCAGGCCCGGACCTAGTCCTGGCCCTGAAATCAGGCAATTTTGGCGCCGAAGACTTCTTTGCCAAAGCCAACGGGATGCTCTCGGCATGACCGAAACTCAGCTACGAGAGCAGGTATGCCTGCTGGCCAAATCGCTGTTTGACCGCGGGCTGACCCATGGCAGCACGGGCAATATCTCGGCCCGGACAGCGGATGGCGGGCTTCTGGTGTCGCCCACCGGCACCAGCTTCGGGCGCCTGGACCCGGCCCGGCTCAGCCGCTTTGACGCGCAGGGCAACCACATCGACGGTGACAACCCGACCAAGGAAATGCCGCTGCACACCGCCTTCTACGACACCCGCGCCAGCGCCGGCGCGGTGGTGCATCTGCACACCTGCCACACGGTTGCACTGTCGATGATGCCCGATGTCGACCCGGACAACTTCCTGCCGCCGCTGACGCCTTACGCGATCATGCTGCTGGGCAAGGTCAAGCTTTTGCCCTTCTTTCTGCCGGGCGACCCAGCGATGGGCGCGGCAGTGCGCGCGCTCAACGGCACACGCGCTGCGGTGATGCTGGCCAATCACGGACCGGTGGTGGCGGGCAAAGACGTGGTGACCGCCTGCAACGCAATCGAAGAGATGGAAGCCACTGCAAAACTCGCCATGCTGATGCGCGGCCACCCAGTACAGCAGCTTAACGAGGCGCAAATCGGCGCCATCGTCGACCGGTTCAATGTGGAGTGGGAGGCGTGAAATTCTCCGCCAATCTCGGCTTTCTTTGGACCGACCGCAGCCTGCCCGACGCGATCCACGCCGCCAAAGCCGCGGGCTTTGACGCGGTAGAATGCCATTGGCCCTACGAGGTACCGGCGCATGAGGTGCGCGCGGCACTCACCGAAACCGGGCTGCCGATGCTCGGGCTGAACACGCGGCGCGGCAAACCCGGCGAAAACGGTTTGGCCGCGCTTCCCGGCCGCGAGGTTGAGGCGCGCGCCGCCATTGACGAGGCCATCGCCTATGCCGACGCGGTGGATGCCGGCGCCGTGCACGTGATGGCGGGCTTTGCCGACGGCGCCGCCGCGCATGCAACCTTTTGCGACAACCTGCGCTACGCGACCGCGCAAACACCGCGCACCATCCTGATCGAGCCGCTCAACCGCCATGACAGCCCGTCCTATTTCCTGTCGACCACGGATCAGGCATGCGAGATCATCCAAAACGTCGGTGCCGCCAACCTCAAGCTGATGTTTGACTGCTACCATGTCGGGCGCACCGAAGGCGACGTGACCACGCGACTGGCCGCCTTGCTGCCGATGGTTGGCCACATCCAATTTGCCTCGGTCCCCGACCGCGGGGCGCCGGATCACGGTGAGATCGACTTTGCCTACGTCTTTGACGCCATCCGCGCGCTCGGCTGGCAAAAACCGCTTGGCGCAGAATACAAGCCCGCGGGCGACACCGACCGCTCGCTGTCTTGGATGACCACGTTCTGACCGCACCGCGTGGCGCCAACCGCGGCCATTGCGCCCGCCCGCGCTTTGCCATTTGCAACCTGCAGTCAACGCAGTACCAACAAAAGCGTGACCGACCTGACCCCAGATCTGCTCTTGCGCGGCTATGCCACCGGCATTTTCCCGATGGCCGAGGCGCGCGACGACCCGGAGGTGTTTTGGGTCGACCCGCAGCGCCGCGGCGTGCTGCCGCTCAACGGGTTTCACATGTCCCGCTCGCTGGCCCGCGCGATGCGGCGCAGCCCCTGGCAGGTCCGGGTCGACAGCGACTTTGCGGGCGTGCTCGACGGCTGCGCCGACCGCACCGACACCTGGATCAACGACGAAATTCGCCGCCTATACCTCGCGCTGCACCTGCGCGGGCAGGCGCATTCAATCGAAATCTGGGACAGGGCGCGCCTGGTGGGCGGCGTCTACGGCGTCGCCTTGGGGGCGGCATTTTTTGGCGAAAGCATGTTTTCACGCGCCACCAACGCGTCAAAAATGGCGCTGGCCGTGGCAGTCGATCATCTGCGCGCGGGCGGCTTTGTGCTGTTTGACACGCAGTTTCTGACCCCGCATCTCGCCAGCCTCGGCGCTGTCGAGATCAGCCGCGCCAACTACCGCGCGCGCCTGAGTGAAGCACTTGAGATATCAGGCAAATTCCACCCCGCGCCGCCGACACTTCAGGACGTGGTACAGCGCATGACCCAAACGTCATAGCGCGGATGCTCCATCGGGTTCAGCGCCGGCGCCGACGCCAGCATCCAGCCTGAAAACAGCACGCCCTCGCGGCCCACTTCGGAGATTTGCAAACCGGCATAGGCGTCACCGGCCGGATTGCCCGCCGGGTAGCGACACTCGGTCAAGGTGATCTGCAACCGCTCAAACTGCACTGTCCGACCCGCGGGCAATTCGATGTCGACAACCTCACCGCTGAATTTGTCCAACCCGCGCAAAACCGCGCCGCCGGCATCCTCGGTTTCGACCTGCGCGTGCGCCGCCCCCGCCAGCATCGCGGCCAAGGCCAGCGCCAGCCTCATCCTTCCTCCCCGCCCGAGACGAATTTGAGCAAGAGAGAGATCAAGCTGACCGAGCCTTGGGTGTCGACAATCTCGTCCCCTGCCTCAAAAAAGAACGGCGAGCCGCCTGGCACAATTTCGACGAAGTTACCGCCGAGCAAGCCTTCGGAACTGATCACCACCGCACTGTCATCGGGCACCTGCGTGCCGCCCGCGATGGTGATGGTGGTGTCAGCGCGGTAGGTGTCGGCGTTGAGATCAAGGCCCGTGACCGTGCCCACCTTGACGCCCGCAAGGCGCACATCGGTGCCCACATTCACGCCCTCGGCGCTGCGAAAGCTGGCGCTCAGGTCATAGCCCGCGCCGCCCGCCTCACCCAGACCCGCAACTTGCGCGCCATAGACGCCAAAGGCGATGGCCGCGGCCAAAACCGCGCCGCCAACCAGGACTTCTGTTGTGTTCTCAGCCATTATTCGGGCGACCACGCTTCGTAATCTGACCGCTTGGCCGGTTCAGGACGGCGCAGCGAGCCCGCTGGAACATAGGCTGCAGCGGTGCCGGTCAGGTTGGGCAGATGCGGCTTTTCCCAGTCTTTGCGCAGCAGCGGCGCATCCGTGGGCGGCGCATCCCAGGTGCGGTGCAACCAGCCGTGCCATTCGGGATCGACCCGGCTGGCCTCTGCCTCACCATTGTAGATGACCCAGCGACGGCGATCATCGGCGGTGCGGTAAAACACGTTGCCCTGCGCATCCTCGCCCACGCGCACACCTTTGCGCCAGGTAAAGAATTGCGTGTTCAGCGTCTGGCCGTTCCACCAGGTCACCGCGCGCAGCATCGTGCTCAAAAGACCCATCCGCCTCTCCTATCGCTTGCTCTTTATATGCAGCGCTTTGGCGCGAGCGTCCAGAGCGGCAGCGCCGCAGGCAAAACGCCGCCACGCCACACAAGCAGACGTGGCCCCGTCGCAGACAAATAGGATTGGCACGACATCGCCCGCGCCGGTAGAGTGCGCGAAACATAAGCCCGAGCAGACATGGCCGATCCCGCGACACACCCAGCAGCTATAGCCGCCACGTGCAAAGGCGTGCGCGTGCCCGCGTCTCCGTTCCTGAACGACCAGCGCATCCGCCGCATCAATGCGGGCCGCTACGAAGGCGACGAATTGGCCGGCGCGCTCAGCGTGATCCGACCGGGCGAGCGGGTGCTGGAATTGGGCGCGGGGCTGGGCATCGTCGGCGCCGTGATCGCGCGCAACGCGCAGCCTGCCGCGGTGCTGTCATTTGAGGCCAACCCCAATCTGATCCCCCACATCCGCGCGCTGCATGCCGAAAACGGGCTCGAGGATGTGATCGAACTGCGCCAACAGGTGCTGCTCGCGGGCCCCAACCCGCCAGCGCACATGACCTTTCATGTGCGCAACTCGTTTCTCGGCTCCTCGCTGATCGAAAAGGAGAACCGGCAAAGCACACCGGTAGACGTCCCCACAGCCCGCCTGTCGGAGGTGATGGATGGGTTTGCGCCCGACATCCTGGTGATGGACATCGAAGGCGGCGAGCTGGATTTTCTGACCCATGCCGACCTGTCCCGTATCCGCGCGGTGATCATCGAATTTCATCCCGAAACCTACGGCATCGACGGCATGCGCCGGTGCAAGAACGCCCTGCGCGATGCCGGGTTCAGGCGCGTGAACGCGGTATCGACCCGCACCGTCTGGACCTGCACGCGCGCTGACGCGGTGGCGCAAGCGGTCGATTTGGGCCCGCCAGACCCCGCCTGTGGCTGGTCAGAAGAGGTGCACGTGGTGCCCAGCGCGGTCATCGCGGCCAAGGACAGCGCCCGCCTCGCCGCGCCCAGCGGCGTGCAAACCGCAGCCGGGGCCGACGTGCCCCAGGCCGCGCATTACCGCAAGCTGCGCCGCCTGACCCTGCCCTTTGCCGCGCCGCAAGGCCCCCTGCAGCGGCTTTCCGGACGCTATCTTTGGGGCGGCGTGTTTTACCGCAACTTTGCGCATTTTCTGGCCGAGTCGCTGGCGCGGCTGTGGGCGGTCGAACACGGGCCCTATGACGGCGTTGCCATGGTGCTGCGCCGCCCGATGGACGGTCGCAAAATCTCTGGGTTTCACACCGATCTGGTGGCGGCGATGGGGATCGACGCGCCGCTCACCCTGATCAAACAGGCGACCGTGGTCGATGAACTGGTGGTGCCGGGCCAAGGCTTTGGCCTGGGAACGATCACCGCGGGCACAGCGGCCTTTCGCGCCCATGTGCGCGCCAATTTCGGCCGCGACATCGCGCCGGACGGCCCCGAGCGGCTCTATATCTCGCGCAGCGCGTTGCCGCCCAGCGCCGGGCGGCTGTTGGGCGAAAGGGAGATCGAGGCGCATCTGCGGCACGAAGGATACGTTATCTTTCACCCAGAACGCCATGATATCGCGACACAAATTGCCCGCTACAAAGCGGCGCGCGAGGTGATTGCCTGCGATGGATCGGCGCTGCACTTGCTGGCGTTTTGCTGCCGGACGGATCAACGCGTGGCGATGATCTGCCGCCGCCGGTCTTCGGCGAGCACTCTGATCGCACGGCATCTGACCAGCTTCACCGGCCGCCCGCCCACGGTGATCAACGCGCTATTGCGTCAGTACCAACCGCACGCGGTGCGCCGCAAACGGATGTTTTTGGGTGAACCTGACATGGCTGGCTTGTCTGCAGCACTGCGCGATGCAGGATTCATCACCGGCACGTCGCTCTGGCCCGAGCTTGGGCCGGAGACGCTGCGCGACGAACTGCCCGACGGATATACCAGCCTCTGATCGCACAACGTTTTTCAACGAAAAACCGTCACCGCCGGGCCATGTTTTTTCGACGAAAAAACGTAGAAGGCTAGCGCGGTTTATACGCTGTGACTTCGATCTCGATCCGAAATTTCGGATCGATCAAGCCGCATTCGATCATCGTCGCTGCGGGCGGGTTGTCGCCAAAGGTCCGACGCAGGATCGGAAAACAGGGTTCAAACTCAGCGCGGTCCGGCAGCATATACGTCACCCGAACTACATCCGCAAACGACGCGCCCGCCTGCGCCAGCGCGGCACCAATGACGCCCAGCGCACTCTCGCACTGCTCTGTCACGCTGTCGCCCTGCCCTACTGTACCCGCCACGTGCACCCAATCGCCCGCCACAACGGCGCGGCAATAGGCGCTTTTTTCCTCAAACGGGCCACCCGAAGAGATGCGTGTAATGCTCATAGCGTCCTGCCGGCGGGGAAATCCCCGCCTTACCCAGCGCTTGCGGGCTCTTTTTCCGCGTCCGCGTAGATCATCAGCGGGGCCGCGTCCGAATTGACCGCCTCTTCGTTGACCACCACCTCGGTGACCGCATCCAGACCCGGCAGGTCAAACATGGTGTCAAGCAAGATGTCCTCGAGGATCGACCGCAAACCGCGCGCGCCGGTCTTGCGCTCGATCGCGCGCTTGGCAATCGCCTTCAGCGCATCATCGGTAAAGGTCAGGTCAGTTTCTTCCAGCTCAAAGAGGCGCTGATACTGTTTGACCAGCGCATTCTTGGGTGCCGTCAGGATGGTGACCAGCGCGTCCTCGTCCAGATCCTCCAGCGTTGCCAGCACCGGCAAGCGGCCGACAAATTCCGGGATCAGACCAAATTTGAGCAGGTCTTCAGGCTCCAGATCGGTGAAGATCTCGCCAATGCCGCGCGCATCCTCGTCGCGCACATCGGCGCCAAAGCCCATAGCCGAGCCTTTGCCGCGCTGCGCAATGATCTTGTCGAGCCCCGCAAAGGCGCCGCCACAGATGAACAGAATGTTAGTGGTGTCGACCTGCAGAAACTCCTGCTGCGGATGCTTGCGCCCGCCTTGCGGTGGCACGCTCGCCACCGTGCCTTCCATCAGCTTGAGCAGCGCCTGCTGCACGCCCTCGCCCGACACATCGCGCGTGATGGACGGGTTTTCGGACTTGCGCGTGATCTTGTCGACCTCGTCGATATAGACGATGCCACGCTGCGCGCGCTCCACATTGTACTCGGATGCCTGCAACAGCTTGAGAATGATGTTTTCTACGTCTTCGCCCACGTACCCCGCCTCGGTCAGCGTGGTCGCATCCGCCATGGTAAACGGCACGTCCAGGATGCGCGCCAGGGTCTGCGCCAACAGCGTCTTGCCGCAACCGGTGGGGCCGATCAGCAGGATGTTGGATTTCGCCAGCTCGATATCGCCGGATTTCTGCGCGTGGTTCAACCGCTTGTAGTGGTTGTGCACGGCAACCGACAGCACCCGTTTCGCCGTCGCCTGCCCGATCACGTAATCATCCAGCACACCGCAAATATCCTTGGGCGTCGGCACTCCATCGGTCGCCTTCAACCCGCTGGCTTTGGTCTCTTCGCGGATGATGTCCATGCACAGCTCAACGCATTCATCGCAGATGAATACGGTGGGGCCCGCAATCAGCTTGCGCACCTCATGCTGGCTCTTGCCGCAAAAGCTGCAATAAAGCGTGTTCTTGCCGTCGCCCGAATTCGAGGCCATGTCGCATCCTTTCCAGCCGAAGCCGTCAATCCTGTTCCGGCCGTGCCGGTCGCCCCCGCGTGCCCGTCAGCTTAGGACAGGCACCCAAGCTCCACAATCGCATTTTTGCCGCGGTCGCCAAGTCACATCGCCGCGACACCGCAGGTGCTTAATCTTTGTCGTCATCGGCCTTGCTGCGGCTTTCCACGATCTCGTCCACGTGGCCCCACTCCTTGGCCTCTTCTGGGGTCATCCAGGTGTCGCGATCCATCGCCTTTTGCACCGTCTCATAGTCCTGGCCAGAGTGCTTGACATACATCTGATACATCCGCTCGCGCGTGCGCTCGATATGCCGGGCCGAGATCAGGATATCTGCTGCCATGCCCTGGCTGCCGCCCGATGGCTGGTGCACCATGATCTCCGAATTGGGCAGCGAAAACCGCATGCCCGGCTCGCCGCCAATGGCAATCGCCGACCCCATCGACGCGGCCATCCCGCAGATCAGCGTGCTGACCTTGGGTTTGATGTATTGCATCGTGTCGTAGATCGAAAATCCAGCCGTCACCTCACCCCCGGGCGAGTTGATGTACATGCTGATCTCCTTCGACGGGTTCTCCGCCTCAAGGTGCAAGAGCTGTGCGACCACCAGATGGCTCATGCCCGAATGGATCGGCCCGTTGATGAACACGATCCGCTCCTTCAAAAGCCGCGAAAAGATATCATAGGCCCGTTCGCCGCGGCTGGTCTGTTCGACCACCATCGGCACCAGGTTATTGGTGATGTGGTTATATTGATCGATGGGGTCACGCATATCGTCTGCCTCGTGGTGCTGCGGCGGGACCATACCCGCTAAACCGTTACGTGAGTCTTAGTATTGCGCCACAGGCGCTGCAAGGCTTGAACGGCAGACCAACACCCCTAGCTCGCCCCGCATGACCGAAGCTCTGACACGTTTTCCCGCCAACCGCACGGCGGGCCTGGAACGGCTGGCGCGCTTTGTGCCGCATGCCGGTCGCGACTACGCATCGCGGCGCAATTACGACCTGGGCCGCGACGGCCACACGGGCGTCTCGACCCTGTCGCCTTACATACGCGCGCGGCTGGTGACCGAGGACGAAGTGCTCGATGCCACGCTGGCGCGCCACAGCCCAAAAGCGGCGGAAAAGTTTATCCAAGAGGTGTTTTGGCGCACCTACTGGAAGGGCTGGCTTGAGATGCGCCCGGCCGTCTGGGCGCGCTATCAAACCGACCTCGCTCAACTGCTCGACCAGATGCACACCAATGACGACCTGCAGACGCAGTGGCCGGCCGCGTGCAATGGCGAAACCGACATCGCCTGTTTCAACGCGTGGGCGCAGGAACTGGTCGAAACAGGGTATCTGCACAACCACGCCCGCATGTGGTTTGCCTCGATCTGGACCTTCACCCTGGGCCTGCCCTGGGAGCTTGGCGCCGATTTCTTCCTGCGCCACCTGCTCGATGGGGATCCGGCGTCAAACACCCTGGGGTGGCGCTGGGTCGCGGGGCAACAGACACCGGGCAAGACCTATCTGGCCCGCACCTCCAACATCTCGAAATATACCGAAGGTCGCTTTGCCCCGAAATGGCAACTGGCAGGCGACGCACCCGCGGTGCCGGGCGCCCCCAATCCCGAACGCCAGCCGCTGCGCCCCGGCGGGCACGCGACACCATCGGCGCGCACCGGGCTGATCCTGCACGACGATGACCTCAGCCCCGGCTTCATGCTGGATGCCGGCCACGCGCCCGTGGCCACCGCGGTGATCACCAGCCGCGCGCAGCTGTCGCCGCTGCCCGTGGCCCCGCACCTGACCGCCTTCGCCCGCGCCGCCGCCGAGGACACGGTGGCCCGCTTTGGCGATCGGCTGGGGGCGGTCAGTTATCTCGACGCGGACGCGGCGGCACTTGATGCCTGGGCGACTGAAAATGCGCTGGACCAGATCATCACCGCCGACGCCCCCGTGGGCCCCAACGCGACCCTGCTCGCCGCGATGCAAACCGATGCACCACGGATCCGCCTGCGCCGCCGCTATGACGCGGCCGCCTGGCCCTACGCGACCGCCGGCTTTTTCAAATTCAAGGACAAGATCCCCAAACTGCTGAGCGCACGCAAAGGCTTTAGGATCGCTGGATCTTCTGCGGCATAGTGTCCAAAATTAACCACGCAAACGGCCCGCGTCACATCCCGCGGGCCGTTTTGTACAAAACACCCGCCATTTTCATCAAAACGCCAAATTCGGCGCCAAATAGGCCGTCTTGACGCCCGGCCTTTTGTACAAAACACGGCCCCTATTCATCAAAACACCGTCTGACTCACCCGCCAGAAAGCAAAGAACCGCCCGCTTAACACAGCGCACGGTCCCACTTCTCTGTTTCAAAAAAATCCCCCCCGGAGGGCCGGGTTGATCCCCGTACCCCCGGCTCGGATCATCTCACGACAAGCACTCGGAGAGGCTCTCGCCCATCGCCCGCAGCAGCGCCGGGTAAAGCGCCGGACCCGGCTCCAACGTGGCGCCCAGCGGGTCAATCTCACCCAGCTTGGCCGCGCCGATCGCTTCAGCGATCCCGGGGTTAAATTGCGGCTCGGTTAGCGCACAGACAGCACCCAGATCGGCCACGGTGTCGCGCACCTCTGCGACGCGCGCCGCAGACGGCGATGCCGCGTCCGAGGCTGAGATCGCGCCCACGGCGCTCACGCCGAAATGGCCCTCAAAGTATTGATATGCATCGTGAAACACCACAAACGGCTTGCCCTGTACAGACCCCAAGGCTGCCGCCACATCCGCTTCGGCCGCTTCAACCGCTTCGCCAAATTTGGCTGCGTTGGCGGCGTATTGATCGGCATGCGCCGGGTCGATGGCGGACAGCTGCGCGGCGATGACACTCGCCCAGTGCTCAGCGTTGTGCGGGTCGAGCCATGCGTGCGGGTCAACCCCACCGGCGTGATCATCGTGATCGTGATCGTCATGACCCGCAGCAGCCACCTCTTCATGCCCGTGATCGTGGTCATGATCGTCGCTAGCTGCTTGTTTTGCCTCGGAATGATCGTGATCATGGTCGTGATCGTCGACCTTCACAGCGACCTCCTCGTGCCCGTGATCATGGTCGTGATCGTCGGCTTTCGCGGCCACTTCCTCATGGTCATGATCATGGTCGTGGTCGTCGGCTTTGGCGGCAACTTCCTCGTGATCATGGTCGTGGTCGTGGTCATCCGCCTTGGCTGCGACCTCTTCGTGCCCGTGGTCGTCATGGTCGCCGTGATCATGACCTTCATGCCCGGCTTCAAATGTCGCACCCTCGCGGAACGGACGTGTCTCGGTGCCCTCAGCACTCAGCAGGGTCAACACCGTCGCATCTTCGGACAAAGCGTCAATTGGTCCATCCAACCAAGGGGTTAGCCCCTCGCCAATCCACACCACGACGTCTGCCTGATCCAGCGCACGCGCCTCGCTCGGGCGCATCTGATAGCCGTGCGGCGACGCGCCCGGCGCCACGATCAAGTCAGGCGTACCGACGCCCTCCATCACCGCGGCCACGATGGAATGCACCGGGGCAATATCCACCGCCACTTTCGGCGCATCGGCCCAAAGTGCCGTCGGGATCAAAGGAAGGGCGTAGACTATCGCGCGCATGGACATCTCCTACATGTTATATCATAACGGTCAGCGGAGTTGATAAGAGCTACCCTATCACTTATCAAGCGCAAAAACGCTGGGAGCAGACCCATGCCAACGCTCGGATTTCACAGCCACGACCACACCCATTGCATCGCGTCGACACTGGCGCATGCCGAAGCGGTGTGCGCCGAAAAAAACCTGCGCCTGACGCCAGTGCGGCGCCGCACGCTGGAGATTTTATTGGATGAGCATCGCGCGCTAGGGGCCTATGATATATTGGCAATCCTGGGCGATGAGGGGTTGGGCAACGCGCCGCCAGTGGCCTACCGCGCGCTCGACTTTCTCACCTCCGCGGGGTTTGCGCACAAGATCGAAGGGCTCAATGCCTACATCGCCTGCGCGCATCTGGGCGCCGACCACACGCCGGCCTTCCTGATCTGCACGTCGTGCAAGACCGTAGCCGAGGCCAACACGCGCACCGACACCGGCCGCCTGGCCGAAGCTGCCAAATCCACCGGCTTTGCCATCGAGCGCACGGTAATCGAGGCGCTGGGACTGTGCCCTGCCTGCCAAAATGCCTGAGACCCTGATCGAAGCGCGCGACCTGACGCTGGCGCATGGCAGCCGCGCGGCCATCCGGCAGGTCGACTTTGCCATCACCCGGAGCGAGATCGTGACCCTCGTTGGACCCAACGGGTCGGGCAAATCCACGCTGGTCAAAGGGCTCATCGGTGCTTTGCCCGCCACCAGCGGGACGGTCAGCCGCGCGGACGGGCTCAACATTGGATACGTGCCGCAAAACCTTCAGTTCGATAGCTTTTTCCCGCTCACCGTGCGCGACTTTCTGTGTCTGCCCCAGCGCCAGTCCAAAGCCGATATCGCCGCCGCGCTCAGCAACGCGGGCGTGCCCGGGCTGGAGCGTCGCCAACTGAGCGCGCTGTCAGGCGGCCAATTGCAGCGGGTGATGCTGGCCCGCGCGCTGATGATGCGCCCCGACATCCTGATCCTTGACGAACCGACCCAAGGCCTCGACCAGCCGGGCGCCGCCGCGTTTTACCAACAGATCGCGCACGTGCGCGACGATCTCGGCTGCGCTGTGCTGATGGTCAGCCACGACCTTCACGTCGTGATGGCCGCATCCGACCGCGTGCTGTGCCTGAACGGGTATATCTGCTGTCAGGGTGCGCCCGAAGTGGTGCAAAGCGCCCCGGAATACCGCGCGCTTTTTGGTGACGGCTCGGCCGGCGCCTTTGCGCTTTACCGCCACGCATACGATCACGCGCACGAGCCAAACGGTCATGCTTGACGACTTTTTGGTGCGCGCCGGGCTGGCTGGTATCGGCACAGCGCTGGCTGCGGCCCCGCTTGGCTGCTTTGTCGTCTGGCGGCGCATGGCGTATTTCAGCGATGCAACAGCGCACGCCGCGATCTTGGGCGTCGCGCTGTCGCTGTCACTGCAAGGGCCAATCATCCTGGGCGTTTTGTCGACCGCGCTGGTGATGGCGTTTGTGGTGCAAGCGCTGGTGGGCAACGGGCTGGCGCAAGACACATCACTGGGTGTGCTGGCGCATTCGGCACTCGCCGTGGGCCTGGTCGCTGTGTCTTTCCTGACCGGCGTGCGCGTCGATCTGATGGGGTATCTTTTTGGCGATATCCTCGCTGTGACGCGCACCGATCTGGCCTTGATCTGGGGCGGTGCGCTGGCTGTGGTGGGTCTGATGGCGTGGCGCTGGCAGCGCCTGCTGACTGCCACGCTCAACCCCGATCTGGCCCAAGCCAGCGGTATTTCCGCCCGGGTCGAGGGGATGATCCTGATGCTGTCGCTTGCCCTTACTGTGGCCGTGGCGATCAAGGCGGTTGGCGCGCTGCTGATCGGCGCGCTGCTGGTGATCCCGCCCGCCGCCGCCCGGCCGCTGGTGCGCACGCCGGTGAGCATGGCGCTGGTGACCGCGGGGGTTGGCGTCACCGCGGCCCTGGGCGGATTGCTGTGTTCGCTGAATTTCGACACCCCGACCGGGCCATCCATCGTCTGCGTGGCCGCGAGCATGTTCCTGATCAGCCTGCTGGCCTCTCGCGTTTTCAAACGCGCGCTGGCGCAGGGTTAGGTCACCGCTTTGCGGGCGAGATACTCGGGCTGATCCCAGAGCCTGTCGCGGATCACAACCTCGATATGATCCACCGCCGCGCGTACATCCGCCTCATCCAGATAAAGCGGCGTGAAGCCAAAGCGCATGATGTCGGGGGCGCGAAAATCGCCGATCACGCCGCGCGCAATCAGCGCCTGGATCGCGGCATAGCCATGCGCAAAGGCGAAAGAGACCTGACTGCCGCGAGCCTCAGGATCGCGCGGGCTGGCCAGGCGCAACTGCGGCACGCGCGCTTCAACTTGCGTGATAAAAACCTCTTGCAACCGCATGCTTTCACGCCGCAATTCGGAGATATCCACACCCTCCCAAACGCTCAAAGCAGCCTCAAGCGCGGTCATCTGCAGGACCGGGGGTGTGCCGACACGCAGACGCCCAGACCCCGGCGCAGGCCGGTAGCCCAGGTCAAAGTCAAACGGTGCCGCATGACCTAGCCAGCCCGCCAGGATCGGCTCGACCGTGTCGGCCAAATCGGCGCGCACGTAGACGAAGGCCGGCGCGCCGGGGCCGCCGTTAAGGTATTTGTAGGTGCAGCCGACCGCAAACGCGCAACCGGAGCCAGAAAGGTCGACCGGTACCGCGCCCGCTGAATGCGCCAGATCCCAGATCATCACCGCGCCGGCGGCATGCGCGCGGGCGGTAACCTCTGCCATGTCGTGCATGCGCCCGGTGCGGTAATCGACATGGGTCAGCATCACCACGGCAACCTCGTCGGTGATGGCATGCATCACCTCCTCGGGGTCCACAAGTCGCAGTTTGTGCCCGCGCCCCAGCGCGTCGATCAGCCCCTGCGCCATGTAGAGATCGGTGGGAAAGTTGCCCCGATCGCTCAGGATCACGCGACGCGGGCCAGCCATATCGAGCGCCGCAGCCAAGGCCTGAAATACCTTGACCGACAGCGTATCGCCCATCATCACCGTGCCCGCCGGTGCACCGATAAGCGCGCCCACCCTGTCCCCGACGCGCGCAGGCTGGTCCATCCAGCCCGCACCGTTCCAGCCACCGATAAGCTGTCCACCCCATTCCTCGCGCATCATCTCGGCCACCCGCGCGGCCGCGCCTTTCGGCAGTGGACCCAGCGAGTTGCCGTCGAGATAGATGACCCCATCGGGCAGATCAAAGAGGTGTTTTCGGATAACCAAATGGCGCCTCATGTGCAGCAGTTTCGGAGCAGTCGCAGTGCGTCACTCCAGATAAAAATCCGGCAAGCTGTCCAGCGCGCTTTTCAACGCATCGCCCCAGCCCTCTGAAATCTCAAAGAAATAGGCGTCGTCGAGGTCTATGCGTCCGGTCGGGCCGCGCAGCAGGCTGCCTTCTTCGTAGACGTGGTAATCAAGCGGGAGGCCGACGGTCAGGTTCGCCTTGATCGTGCTGTCAAAGCTGACAAGCAAGAGCTTGATCGCCTCTTGAAAACCCATTTGACGATCATATGCCCGCACCAGGATCGGGCGGCCGTATTTCATCTCACCGATCTGGAAGAACGGGGTGTCGGCGCCTGCTTCGATAAAGTTGCCTTCGGGGTAGATCAGAAACAGCCGCGGTGGCCCGCCGGCGATTTGACCGCCCAGAATGATCGTGGCGTTGAACGCGTCTGCCGATTGCCCGACGCCTGCCTGATCCTCGATCACCTCGCGCAGCGTGTCGGCCACCAGCCGAGCGGCCTGAAACATGGACGGCACTGCCAGCAGAACCGGCATGCGTTCATCGGGCGCCTTGGCGCGTTCTTCCAACAGGCTGATGACGGCTTGGGTGGTGGCCAGATTGCCCGCCGTCATCACGGTTAGCATGCGCTCGCCAGGCACCTCCCAGTGGTACATCTTTTGAAAGGTCGAGATATTGTCCAGCCCGGCATTCGTACGGGTGTCAGACATAAAGACGAGGCCCTGATCCAGGGCCATACCAACGCAATATGTCATCGCATCCCTTTACTGCTGCACCACGTCGAGCGTCACCGACAGCGCCTCGCCCGCGCCGCCGATCCGCGACCCGGTTACAGGAGCGGCATCGGTGTAGTCCAGCCCGGTTGCGACCCTGACGTAACGTGTGTCGGGTGCAATGCGGTTTGAGACATCAAAGCCAACCCAGCCCAGATCAGGCACAAAAGCCTCGGCCCAGGCGTGCATCGCCTCTTGGTTGGTGCGGTCTTGCAGCATGAGGTAGCCGGACACGTAACGCGCGGGAAACCCCAGTTCGCGCGCGCAAGAGACGAAGATATGGGCGTGGTCCTGGCACACGCCACGCCCCGCTTCGATTGCGCGCTCAGCGGTCCAGTCCGGGTGTGACACGCCAGTCTCATAGGCCACCAGGTCATGCACCGCGCCCATCAGCGCGTGCAACTGATCAAGCCCGCTGTTGGTGCCGCGCAATTTGCGCGCCAGCGCCTTGACCCCCTGCCCGGCATGGGTCAGCGCAGTTGGGCGTTGGTACAGCCACAACGGGCTTGGCCCCACATGCTTGCCCAGAATGCCCGCGACATCGGCAATCTCAACCACGCCTTCGGAGATGATCAGCACGTCAACCACGTCGCGGTCAAACCCGATGAGTTCCACGACGTTGTTGTGGTGATCTTCAAAGCCGACCTGCTTTTTGCCGCCTTCGACCTGTGTTTGCCAGGCGACCACCGTTTGCCCGCGCGTCGATTTCGGCGTCTTGCGCAGTTGTTGCAAACCGTAATTGACCGGATCGTCAAACTGGTAGGTGGTCTGGTGCCGAATGGTCAGGCGCATGAGTTACTCCGAAAACCTGTAATCGATCTCGATCTGACGGCCCAGCAGCGCCAGCCGCGTCAGTACATCCTGCAAAAACTCGTGCAGCCCCTGATCGAGGATGTCGTCAATGTCGGCGTGCAAGCAATCTGCGGCCAGCGCTTCGGCGTGATCCAGCGCCTCGTTGCGGGTGCCGTAGTCGTTGATCAGATAGCCCAGATTGTCGAGGATCTTACCCACGCAAAACGCCAGACTGCGCGGCATACGCCGGTCCAGGATCAGAAAGGCCGCAATATCGCGGGCCGAGCCTGCGTTGCCATAGGCCATGCGAAATCCGCCGCGTGCCGACACCGATCGCAGGATGGATTCCCATTGCACGTTGTCGATGGACGAGCCCACCGACATCGCAGACGGCAACAGCACATAGTATTTCACATCGAGAATGCGCGCGGTGTTGTCTGCCCGTTCCAAAAAGGTGCCAAGGCGCACAAAATCATAGATGTCGTTGCGCATCATGGTCCCGTGCGTGGCACCGCGGACCAGCGCTGTGCGTTGGCGGATCGCGGCCAGCACCTGCGGCAGATCGCGGTCAGACACTTTGCGCGCCAGCAGCGCCTTGATCGCCATGTAGGCGCCATTTGTGGCCTCCCAGACCTCTTCGGTGACAGCGGTGCGCACTTCGCGTGCGTTCTGGCGTGCCATGCTGACCGTTGACATCACCGACGCGGGATTGCCCGGCGCGCGCAACATCCAGTCGATGGCGGCATCGCGGGTCAGGGTCTCGTGCGCTGCTTCAAAGCCCTGGTCCATGGCGGCCGCCTTGAGCACGGGGCGCCATTCGTCATCGCTGTTGCCCAGACGTGTCAGCGCCAAGCGTTGGCCCGTCTCGATCAAGCGCGAGGTGTTTTCTGCGCGTTCCAGATACCGGTACATCCAGAAAAGACCGTTTGCCGTCCGCCCGAGCATCAGTCCTGCAACACCCAGGTGTCCTTGGTCCCGCCGCCCTGCGAAGAGTTGACCACCAACGAGCCCTTTTTGAGCGCGACACGCGTCAACCCGCCGGGTGTGATGTTGATCCCCTGCGGCGACACCTGAACAAATGGGCGCAAGTCCACATGGCGCGGGGTCAGCCCGGTGCGGTTAAAAATTGGCACCGTCGACAGGCTGAGCGTCGGCTGCGCGATGTAATTGGCCGGTTTTGCTTCGAACTTGTGACGGAAGGCAGCGATGTCTTTCTTGGTGGCGGTGGGACCCACCAACATGCCGTAGCCGCCCGAGCCGTGGACTTCCTTGACCACCAATTCGTGCAGATGCTCGCGCACGTAATTGTAGGCATCTTCTTCGGCGCAGCGCCATGTGGGCACGTTTTCCAAAAGCGGGCGTTCACCGGTGTAAAATTCGACAATGTCCGGCATGTAGCTGTAGATGGCCTTGTCGTCGGCGATGCCCGTGCCCGGGGCGTTGGCAATGGTGACGCCGCCCGCCCGGTAGACATCCATGATCCCGGGCACGCCAAGCTGGCTGTCGGGGCGAAAGTTCAGCGGATCGAGGAAATCGTCATCAACACGGCGGTAGAGCACGTCAACAGGGCGGTAGCCGCAGGTCGTGCGCATCGCCACCCGGCCGTCGACGATACGCAGATCATGGCCCTCAACCAGTTCAACGCCCATCTCGTCCGCCAGAAAGGCATGTTCGAAGTAGGCCGAGTTGAAGATGCCCGGTGTCAGCACCGCCACGGTTGGCTTGCCCTCGGTCGCGGCGGGCGCGCAGGCTGCCAGCGACCGGCACAAATCAACCGGATAGTTCTGCACGGGACGCACGCGGTTGCTTTGGAACAGCTCGGGAAACATCTGCAGCATCGTTTCGCGGTTTTCCAGCATGTAGCTGACGCCCGAGGGTGTGCGCGCGTTGTCTTCCAGCACGTAAAACTGGTCTTCAGCTGTGCGGACCAGATCGATGCCCACGATATGGGTATAGATGCCGCCCGGCGGGTTCACCCCACACATCTGCGGCAGAAACGCGTCGTTGTTCTGGATCATCTCGGCCGGGATGCGCCCGGCGCGCACAATCTCTTGCCGGTGATAGATGTCATACAGGAACTGGTTGATCGCCCGCACGCGTTGTTCGATGCCGCGCGACAGCGTGCGCCATTCCGAGCCGGACATGATCCGCGGGATGATATCAAACGGGATCAGACGTTCTTCGGCCTCATCGCGCCCATAGACATTAAAGGTGATCCCGGTCAGTCGGAACAGCTCTTCGGCTTCGCGTGTTTTGGCGCGCAGGCGGGCCGGGTCCTCGCCCTCGAACCAGTTGCCAAGCTCTTGATAAGGCGCGCGCAACGCATCCGTCTGGCCCCACATCTCGTCAAAGGTCGGCTTTTCAGTCATTCGGCAAACCTAGACCGCCGTCTGGCCACGGCGCAAGCGATGGGCGCATGGGGTGCACGATATTCAGGCACAGCGCCGCTTTTCTTGGCTTTACCGCGCGAGACGCGTCGGATCTCGGCCGCGAGACGTCGGCATCCCGTCTTTGATGCGCACCTCGCTCAAAACCGTGCGAGCAAGACGCTGCAGCAGACGCCTGATCCGAGTGAGCGGCTTCGCACAACATCAATGAGGTGCGCCGCACTAGCCGCGCGGCGGAAGCTGTCGCGATGACACGAAGCAATCCATGCAGGCGCAACAGTGAGCCAGTCACGTACGCCACCGCATTGGCAGCGCCCCGTTTATCCTGACTGATGGGCGCCGTTTTGTTGACATGCTCCGCCCGTCATGGCCCGTGCTTAAGTCGGCCTGATTAGGGCCCCGTATCCTGAGACAGGATCAATTTCACTCGCGGTATACGCCCCGAAACAAAGAGCCGCGTGTCGCGTTGTGTGCGCGTTTCGGCGCCCCGTAACCAAATTCGAAGGTGGTCCAATGTGAATGCGTTTCCGCTGCCACTTCGACGAGCATGCGGCAACATCGAACGAACAACTGTGAAATAAAAACAAATCCTTAGGTGATCTTCATGACCACAAAAAGGATACTAAATCTTCCAGAACAAACCCCTTTTCCGAGCAAAAAACACAACCTGCAGTGAGGTTTTTCTTTGCGAAAACCGGCTGCTCGTGCATCGTTTAAGGGATTCGCACCAAGTATTTCCGAAGGCACGAATAATGTCGAACATAGCGGGCAAGGCGTATGCGATGAATGTCGTGACGCCCAGCAATCCAAAGGTGACCTGGATCAACAGGGCGCTTTTTATGGTCTCTCGCGGACAGCCCGCGAACCTTCTCGGTCTGCTCGGCCTATCGCTTATCCACTTTGCCCGCTGGGTGATCATAAAGCCCGCCGACTGGCCCGATCTGGGTCAGGGCAAAGAGACGCTGAAAAACGACTACGTTCTGTTTTGCTCGAACTTCAACGGCACGTGGGATCAGTATATCGACGCGTTTTCCGACGGTATTCCCAGCGGTTTGGACCTGTTTTGGTACAGCTCGGTGAAGTACCCCAAATCAATCCCGATCACACCGTTCAAAGATTACATCACCTTCAATCAGGTCAACACCGACTACTATTACAACGCCACACCCGGGTCAGCGCAGCGCGATGTCAAAACCAGCGTGCTGATCTATGACCAAGTGCTAAAGCTTGCCGATCTGCACCGCAAACTGAGCCCCGAGGAATTCGCGAAAGCGTATGACGAGGCAGCGCTTGCGATGCAGATGGGGCTGGGTGACCCAGGGTATGGGCCGGTGGCCAGCCTCGATACCGAGCGCGCGGACATAAACCGCGAGGCGTATGTGCTGCAAGCGCAGAACCAGTTTCGAACCAAACGTGCCGCCGCAGGTCGCGAGAAGATCGATGCCTGATCTCGACAGCGGCCACATCTTTTTGACAACTATGGCTCCGATCCTGCCCGGCGCGCCCCAAAACGACGGCGATGAGACTGCGGTGTCTTACGAACAGCGCGTGCGTATCGCGCTCGCGCGTTTGCCAACAGCCAACCAGTCGCCAGCCACGGAACACGGCGCGTTCAACAGCCCCTTTGCGCGCAACACCCGCAACCATCTGGCGCGGATGTTCGTGCTCAATGACGTGATCTACAACGGGCGCACCACGATGAACCCGGTGCTGGCCAAGCTGACAGGCAACAATCAGATGGTGCCGCAAAGCGTGGACCGGCTGAACGCGCCATACTTGGTGTTTTGCGCCGATGTCGACGCGATTGTGTCGGACGGCGATCCGCTGCCCACGACGCTCAGCGCTGACGACCAGCGCAAGGTGCGCGCGGCTTATGCCCGCAAGCTGTGGGACACGATGCAAGAAGAGCTTCGCGCGCTTTACTGCAATTGCTACGGGTTTGGCGACGTAACGACAGCGGATGATTTCGCCGACTACCTCGACAAATGCCACGTGGAAACGACGATGCCGTTCCACGACTACTACCTTGATCTCGACAAGGCGGCGTTCAACATCCTGCCATTCAAACCGCTGCTGATCGCTGTTGCCGTACCACTGGTGGTGACGCTTTTGGCCCTGCTCTTGCGGCTATTGGGGGTCGACCACATGCCGCTCGTGGGATGGTCCACCTTCTGGAGCTTTGTCATCGGCGGTTTGATTACCGGCGGCGTTGCGTTTTTGGCGGTCAAATACGCGATCTGGAACGGGGAAAAACCGCTGGCGCCGGCGAAGTATGACGACCTGCCATCCGTGCTCAAGGCGCTCTATATCCAGCAGAACTTTTCCGAGTTTTTCATTGAAAACCAAGGCCTGCCGCCGGACCAACTGCATGCAGCATTCGGCGACTTTGTCGCCCAACACAAACCCCAAAATCGTCATTCCATGACCCAAAAGCCTGGAGTGATCTCATCCCAAGATCCAGCCAACGTGACCACGTAAGAGCCCGATATGACACGTGAATTGAACCTCGACGACATCCAGGGGAATGTCACACGGGCCTACGGCCGCTACTCATTCCCGTTTGCACGTTACATCTTTTTTCACGTGCCCAACGAAACACCCGAAAATGGGCGGCAATTCCTCGACGAGATCCGCAAGAAAGTCACCACCGCCAAACGCTGGCCGGACAAGGCATCGCGGCCCAAGGTGACCACCAATGTGGCGCTGACCTTTCCGGGCCTGCTTGCCCTGCAATTGCCGGTGCGCACGCTGCAGGCCTTTCCCGATGAATATATCGAAGGCATGAAACAACGCGCCTTTATCCTCGGCGATCGCGATCAAAACGTCACTGAAGAACAGGCCCAAAAAGACGATTGGGACAGTCATTGGGACCCGATCTGGCAGAAAAGCCGCCTGAAAGGCACCCAAGGGTTTGGGGCCGACGATGTGCACGTGATGATCACGCTGAATGCGCAAAGCGCGGGTGAGATGCAGCTCGACACGCCTCACCCGGCGCTTGAGGAACGCACAAAATGGGTGTTCGACACCGCCAAAGCCTGCGGTGTTCGTCATCTGACTGGCGTGGGTCGCGACGGCACGCAACCCTATCAGGAAGGGTCGGCGGTGTTCAAAGACATTGGCGGCATGCGCGTGCCCACCGCCAAAGAGCATTTCGGGTTCACAGACGGCATCGGTAACCCGGTGTTCGAAGGGCAATTGCCCGATGACATCGTGGACGAGGCCGTGATCGGGCGCGGCAAGCTCATGGGCAATGGTTGGGAGCCTCTGGCCACCGGCGAGTTCATCCTCGGCCACCCCGACGAAAGCCAGGAACTGCCCCCCGCCGCACCGCCGCCCGAGTTCATGCAAAACGGCACATTCTTCGCCTTTCGCAAGCTGCACGAGAATGTGGGCAGTTTTGATGCCGTGGTGAAGGAAGAAGCCGAACGTTTTGCCCGCATCATGGATGTGCCTTTCGAAGAAGCGGTCGAGACCCTGCGCGCCAAGATGGCCGGGCGCTGGTCGGACGGCGTGCCCCTGTCGGTGGTGCCGACCTATACCGAATGGATCGCTTTTGGTGAAAAGATGGGCTGGCGCGGCGACGACATCGATCCGCTGGAGGGGTTCAAAAAGCACCTCGCCTATATCGGGTCAAAAGAGGCGCGCGATTTTCGCTATGCCGACGACATGTCAGGCTTCAAATGCCCCGGCGGCGCGCATATGCGGCGCATGAACACGCGCGACTACCTCGACCCGTTGAACAAGGGCGGGATCGACCCGGCGAATGGCGATCAGCCGGAAAACCCCAACGCCACCAGTGCGCTGAACAAACGCCGCCGCATCCTGCGCCGCGGCCTGCCCTATGGCGCCTCATCCGACGACAACACCGACGATACCGAACAGGGCGTGATCATGATTATCATGGGCGCCAGCCTGTTTCGGCAGTTCGAATTTGTGCAGCAGCAATGGATCCAGTACGGGCTTGATTTCCATCAGGGCAACAACACCTGCCCGATGCTAGGCAACCACGAGCATCACACTCGATTTACTGTGCCGTCTGACCCGAAATCGGGCAAACCGCCATATGTGATGAACAAGCTCAAGACCTTTGTGGAATGCCGCGGCGGCGACTACTTCTTTGCGCCCTCGATGAGTGCGTTGCGCATGATGTCGATGGGCATCGTGGACCCGACCTGATCCGATGTTTGCCGCAAGCATGAATATCTTCACCGCGACGCTGGCCCGGCTTTGGGTCTGGCTCGAAGGATTCTATGCCTTTGGTTGGACGGTGGTTGGCAGCGTGCAGGCGGCGATTGGCAAGAGCCTCGGCAGCTTTTTTACCGCTGCGACCACGCAGCGGCATATCTTTGCGGTGCTGCGCAGTTTCTGGCCAAACCTGTCGCTGAAACGGGTGGTCATGAAATGCTACGACAACACCGGCACGGCGGTGGTCACCCGACGGGTCGATGTGCTGGATGTGCTCAACCGCAATGATGATTTCGCCGTGGTTTACGGCCCGCGCATGCGGCAGTTGACCGAGGGCGATAACTTCTTTCTCGGGATGCAGCCCGGGTGGGATTACACCCGCGACACATCGGCTATGCGGCTGGCCGCGCGCATCACCGATGTCGACCAGATCGTGCGCCCCCGCGCATCCGCACGCGCCGCTGACATTGTAGCTGCAAGCGGCGGCACCCTCGACATCGTGCCCAACCTCACGCTCGAGGTGCCGTGGGACATGACCGACACCTATTTCGGCTGCGGCGCCACACGGGCGCAGATGCAGGAATGGACTACAACCCTGTTTTGGTACCTGTTTCAGGATCTGGGCGCAGACGAACAAAAAGGTGCGCGGGCCTTGGGCTGTGCTGCGGAACTGCGCGAATATCTCGATGCGCATATCGCGGATCGCAAGGCGCACCCCACCGATGCCCCCGACATCCTGAACCGTTGCCTTGCCCTGCAATCTTCTGACACGCCAGGGATGAGCGATCTGGGCATCCGAAACAACATCCTTGGCTTGCTGATCGGGGCGATTCCGACCATTTCCAAGGCAAGTTGCCTGGCCCTCGACGAATTGCTGAACCGCCCCGACGACCTCGCCTCGGCGCACAAAGCGGCATTGGCAGGCGATGACGACCTGCTGGCCCAGCACATCTGGGAAGCGCTGCGCTTTAACCCGTTCAACCCAGTGATCTACCGTCGCGCCACGCGCGATTGCCATGTGGCCGCGTCGACCCTGCGCCAGATGAAAGTGCGCAAAGGGCAGATTGTTTTTGCCGCCAACGCATCCGCCTGTTTTGACCGGTTCGAAATCCCGATGCCAAATGAGTTTCGCACCGACCGCCCGTGGGAGACCTACATCATCTGGGGCTACGGCATGCACCGCTGCTTTGGCGATGCGATCAATCAGGCGGTGATCCCCGCGGTGCTCAAACCGCTGCTGGCACAAAAGAACCTGCGCCGCGCGCCCGGGGATGCGGGCCAGATCACCACGGGAACGCTGGGCTTTCCGGCCCATTTCACGGTGCAGTTCGATGTCTGAGTTCGGCTGATGGCAAAAAACCTGCTGATCACGCTGCTGCCCTCTTCGGGCGTTGATCTCAGCCGTTGGCTGATGGCGCATTACGATGTCAGCTATACCGAGCGCCCGCACGCGCCGATTTTTCACGTGTTTGCACTTGCTTCATGGGGTGAGGGCAAAGACGGCTATCCGCTGTTTGTCGAAGGCGGCGACAAGGACAAGAAAACCGTCGGCTGCCGCAAAATCGCAGAGAAATTCGATCCGACCGTGGCCGAAGACCACCGCCTGTTGCCCGATCCTGCCACGCATGCCGACCTCGCCGCCGAGGTCGACGACATCACCAAATATGCCTACTGGACGCTGGGTGGCTGCGTGGTGAACTGGTCTTACTGGAATTTCCTGAAATACAAATGGGTCGTGTGGCCGTCGATCACCACCAAGGTGCCGTGGTGGGAATACCTGACCTGCCTGGTGGCGTTCCGGCTGATCCGCACGCTGATGTACAAGGGGCTGAAACTGGATCAGTCGGTCGCAGACGCGGCCCTGGCCGAGATTTACCAAGGCTGGGACCATTTCGATGAAAAACTCAGCGACGGGCGGAAATACCTGACCGGTGATCGCCTGACCTACGCCGATCTTGCCACCGCCGCCGCCCTCGGCCCCATGATCCTCGCCCAAGGTTATCACGGCATATTGCCGAACGAGGCCAAGTGCCCGGATTTCATGCAAAAGGTCTACAAAGAACTGCGCCAACGCCCCACGGGCCTGTTTATCCAGCGCATGTATAACGACCATCGGCCCGCGCAGCTTTTGCAGGTCAAATAGCGCACCCGCCCCGGGCTTGACCCGGGGCCTCTCACCCGGCCCGACCGATGAGATCCCGGATCAAGTCCGGGACAGGGTTTCGCCTGTGCGTCTGACATCGCTTGACCCGCACCCGATTTGGGCCTAACTGGCGACATTGGTAATATGATTTTACCAATTATACCAAAACACCAGCGGAGACAGCCATGGGCCTCGCCAACTGCCACAACTTTCAGGATTTCCGCAAGCTGGCCAAGCGCCGCCTGCCGGGGCCCATCTTTCACTATATCGACGGCGCTGCAGATGATGAGGTCACCTATGCGCGCAACACCTCGGCCTTTGACGATGTCGATCTGGTGCCCAACGTGCTGGCCGGCGTTGAAGAGGTCGACATGTCGGTCGAGGTGATGGGCCAGAAGCTGGACATGCCGATCTATTGCGCGCCCACAGCGCTGCAGCGGCTGTTCCATCATGAGGGCGAGCGCGCCGTGGGCAAGGCGGCAACCAAACATGGCACCATGTTTGGCGTGTCGTCGCTGGCGACCGTCACCGTGGAAGAGATCGCCAAGATCGCGCCCGGCCCAAAAATGTTCCAGTTCTATTTTCACAAGGATCGCGGGCTGAACGACGCGCTGCTGGAACGGGCGCGGGCGGCCGAGTTCAACGTTATGGCGCTGACCGTCGACACGATCACGGGCGGCAACCGCGAACGCGACCTGCGCACCGGCTTCACCTCACCGCCAAAACTGACCCTGGAATCGCTGATCAGTTTTGCCACGCACCCGATGTGGGCCTACCACTGGTTCACCAAGGAAAAGTTCGACATGCCGCATCTCAGCGGTCACGTGAACGCGGGCACCAATGTGGCGGTCAGCGTGGGCGAGTATTTCTCGACCATGCTGGACCAGTCGATGAGCTGGAAAGACGCCGAAAAGCTGTGTGCGCAGTGGAACGGGCAGTTCGCGCTGAAGGGCATCATGAGTGTTGAGGACGCCAAGCGCGCGGTCGACATCGGCTGCACTGGCATCATGGTCAGCAACCACGGTGGCCGACAGCTTGACGGCAGCCGCGCGCCGTTCGACCAACTGGCTGAGATTTGCGACGCTGTCGGCGACAAGATCGACGTAGTCTGCGAAGGTGGCATTCAGCGCGGCACGCACGTGATGAAGGCGCTCAGCGTCGGCGCCAAAGCCTGCTCTGGCGGGCGGCTTTACCTATACGCGCTGGCGGCAGCCGGTCAGGCCGGCGTGGAGAAAGCGCTTGGCAACCTGCGCACCGAGATTGAGCGGGACATGAAACTGATGGGGGTCACCAGCCTCGACCAGTTGAGCCGCGACAACCTGCGCTGGCGTTGAGCCACAACAGAACCACAAGGCGCCACGCGGGCGCCTTTCTGCTCAGTCGGCGCCGCGCACTGGGATCGCGGCGCTGGCGCTCGGCTTGAACGCGCGCTGGATCACAAAAATCGCCAGCGCTGTGCCCACACCGATCAAGTCTGTGATCAGCCCGCCCTCGATCATGAACAGTGCTGCGGCAATCAGGCCAAGGCGCAAAAACCACACCGCGCGCCCACCCATGAACCAACCCTGCACGCCGGACGACAGCAGGAACACGCCCACAACAGCCGTAAGCCCCGCGCGAATGATCTCGAACGCGGTGCCGTCCATCAGGATAGCGCTGTTGTAAAAGAACATGAACGGCACGATGAACGCCGCAATCCCGATCTTGAACGACGCCACGGACGTTTCCATCGGATTGGCCCCCGATATCCCCGCCGCGGCATAGCTGGCCAAAGCCACGGGGGGCGTGATGGCCGATACCACCGCAAAGAAGAAGACAAAGAAATGCGCGGTCAGCTGCGGGATGCCAAGCTGGACAAGGCCCGGTGCCACGACACTCGCCGCCACCGCATAGGCGGCGGTGGTCGGCATGCCCATGCCCAACAGGATCGCAATGCACATGGCTAAAAACAGCGCGAGCAACTGGCTGACCCCCGCCAGATCCAGCAGCACCGCCGAAAAGCGCGCGCCGACACCCGTCAGGCTGATCACGCCCACGATGATGCCCGCACAGGCGCATACAGCGATGATCTGGATCGACATGACACCGGCCAGCTCAAACGCCTTGATGATTGACCCCAGCCCCATGCGGTAGGGCGTTAGCCAAGACACCACAGCCGCCGCGACCGTGGCCAGGGTACCGGCACGGATGACCGAGTAGCCCATAAACAACGCGGCGATCAAGATGATGATCGGCAGGAACAAGAACACCTGGCGCGCCATCTCGCGCAGCTTGGGCAATTCGTCGTCGCGCATACCGCGCATGCCCATCTTGGCCGCTTCGAAATCCACCATGAAATAGATCGAGGCGAAATACAGCACCGCCGGAATGATCGCGGCAATGGCAATTTCCTGGTAGGGGATGCCGGTGATCTCGGCCATGATAAAGGCCCCTGCCCCCATGATCGGCGGCATGATCTGCCCACCGGTGGAGGCGGCCGCCTCAATCGCACCGGAGGTCTTTTTATCATAGCCCACCTTCTTCATCAGCGGGATGGTGAGCGAACCGGTGGCCACCACGTTGCCCGCCGATGTGCCGTTGATCATGCCCATCAGGCCGCTTGCAAAGATCGCCACCTTGGCCGGACCACCGCGCGCACGGCCTGCGGCGGCGAAGGCGAAATTGACAAAGTAGTCGCCCACTTTTGACGCCTGCAGGAACGCGGCAAAGATGATGAACAAGATGATATAGGTGGACGACACCGCCGTTGTCGGTCCCAAGATACCCGCGTCCGAATAGACGTGGCCGAAAAACCGCTGCCAGCTATAGGCGCTTTGCACAGCGAGGATGCCGGGCAGCAGGTGCGCGGTGAACGTATACGCCAGAAAGACACCCGTGATGATGACAAGTGCCAGCCCCGCCACGCGCCGGGTCAGTTCGAGGATCATGGCCGACCCCGCAGTCGCGGCAAAAGCCACGCCAATCGGCACAAAAGGCGTGCCCACCGAATTGCGCGCTGCCGTGCCGTAAATCGCGGTAAAATAAATCGCCACCACACCCGCGCAGACCGCCAGCACGACGTCTGAGGCGGCAATCTGGGCCCGGTCGCGCTGTTCAAACCAGCCCAGCAGCACTGCGCCCAGCGATGCAATTAACAACGGGATGCCAAACCAATAGACTTCGGAGGCGTAGATGTCGGTGCCCGGAAACGCCGCCCACGTGGTCAGCCCCCCCATCTGCGGCAGCGTCCCGGAATTGATCACCTGGACAAAACCAATCGCCGTCACTCCAGCGACAAGAGCCGGGACCAGCAACAGCGCCGCCAAAAGGCTCATCAGTCGGGAGCCGCCGCCGCCGTCGACACCGTCCCGGAAGGTGCGCGCAGAATAAAGCACAAAGCCCAAAGCCAAGGCACCGGCGATGTGCACGATGCGAAAATTCCATGTTTCAAGCGGGAATTGCGGCAGAAACCCAATCTCAACGCCGGTGTAGTCAGAAACCGACACACCATTTAACGCAATCATGTGAAACGCCGCATAGACCGCCGCGAGCGCCGCGATCAGCAGATAGGCACGGTCGGTAAACAGACGCCGGTTGCTTTCGACGGGTTCGTCGTCAACCCCTTCGGCGATCACCTGATCGGTGCTGGTTTGGCTGGCACTGTCGGTCATTGGTCTTCTCCCAAGGACACGCCCGGGCAGGTGCCGGGTGATGGCTCCTGACCGTGCCCGGTCAGGAGATTTTTTCGTGTGACGTTCTGGCTTAGCCGCCGTGGATCATGTCGGCGGGAATGTCCGCACCGGCATTTTCCGTGAACCACTTGGCAGCACCCGGGTGCCACTTGAGCACACCGTTCTTGTCCCAGTTTTCAGGCAGGGTCGAACGGGCGGCCTTGTGGATGCCCATCATCCGCTCGTTGTCGGACATGATCACCTCAACCACAGCCTCAACGAACGATGCGGGCAGGTCGCAGTTGGCGATGGCAAAGTTCCACATCGACACGGACAGCGCATCAGCATCCATCGTCTCGTAAGTGGTCGAGGGGATGATGAAGGACGACACCGGGAACGCGCCGAGGATCTGTTCCTTTTCCGCTTCGGTAAAGGCGATGAAGTTGATCTCGGTCTGCACTTCCAACTGGCTGACCGCTGGTGTTGGCACGCCAGCAGCAAAGGCGATCACGTCCAAAAGGCCGTCCTGCAACTGACCGGCAAGGTCGTTCCAGCCGCCGTTGCGACGCTCAAAGTTCACGCCCAGCTCTTCCATCATGCGCGGGAAATAGGTGTCAGACGTCGATCCTGCCGGACCAAAGCCGATGCGTGCGCCGTCGGGGATGTCCGAAATGGCCGAAATGCCGGTGGACGCCAACGTCGTGACCGCAAAAGGCGTCTGATACATCGGGAACATCGCGCAAGCGCCTGTCATTTGCAGGCCTGGTGCAATCGGGTTGGTCCCTTGCAGCGATTCCGCCGCAGGACCCATCGTGGTCATGCCAAACTGCGCGTCGCCGGTGTGCACAAGCGCCATGTTCTGCATGGGGCCACCTGTCACTTCGCCGCCGCCGGACAGGCCGAGCTCTTCAGCGACAAGGTTGGCCCAGCCCGAGCCGTAGGCAAAGTAGGTGCCGCCCTGCGACGCCGTGCCCACGGTAAAGCTTTCAGGCCAGCCGGTGCGGTCCTGATGCCCATCAGCCAGGGCGACGCCCGCGCTGAGTGTGGTCGCGACAACTGCGGCGGTGAACCGCGCGAACGCTGTGTAGTGCATGTGATCCTCCAAATTGATCTCCCGGATTATGTGCAACACCTCCTCCTGGGGTGCTGTCCGGTTCCACCTAGTCTAAGGCGTGCGAAAAACTACAGTGATGCGCGGGCGATGCTCAAGTGCAAAACGGGACCGGTCGGGCGCACTATGCCGAACTTTTTGTGAGTGCCGCCAAAGGCCGCGGTTAAATGAGGATGCGCGATGCGCCGACACAAAATTGCAGCGATCCCTGCCGACGGCATCGGACCCGAAGTGATTGACGCAGGATTGCAAGTGCTGGAGGCCTTGCAAAAGCGCGAAGATGACCTCGTCTTTGATGTGACGCATTTTGATTGGGGATCTGATTACTACCACGACCACGGCGTGATGATGCCCGAGGGTGGGCTGGCGCAGCTCAAACAGTTTGACGCGATATTTTTCGGTGCCGTTGGTGCGCCGGACGTGCCCGATCATGTGACGCTGTGGGGTTTGCGCCTGCCGATCTGCCAGAGGTTCGATCAATACGCCAATGTGCGCCCAACGCGCATCCTGCCCGGCGTGCGCGCACCACTGTCAGGCATCGGCCCTGGCGATCTGGACTGGGTCATCGTGCGCGAAAACTCCGAAGGCGAATATGCAGGCCACGGCGGCCGCGCGCATCGCGGCCTGCCCGAAGAAGTGGCCACCGAAACCGCTATTTTCACCCGCGTCGGCGTCACCCGGATCATGCGCTATGCCTTTGCACTGGCACAGTCGCGGCCGCGCAAGCATCTGACCGTTGTGACAAAATCCAACGCGCAGCGGCACGGGTTGGTGATGTGGGATGAAATTGCCGCCGAAGTGGCCGCCAGGTTTGCCGATGTCACCTGGGACAAAGAGCTGGTCGACGCAATGACGGTGCGCATGGTCAAAAACCCTGCCAGCATCGACACCGTTGTGGCCACCAACTTGCACGCTGACATCCTGTCAGACCTGGCGGGTGCCCTGGCGGGATCACTGGGGGTTGCGCCCACCGCAAACATCAACCCCGAACGCCGCTTTCCGTCGATGTTCGAACCGATCCACGGCTCGGCCTTTGACATCGCGGGTCAGGGGATCGCCAACCCGGTTGCCACCTTCTGGACCGCTTGCCAGATGCTCGACCATCTGGGAGAGGCGGACGCCGCCGCCCGCCTGATGCGCGCGGTCGAACAGGTCTGCGCGCGCGGCGTCCTGACCCCGGATGTGGGCGGAACGGCCACCACCCAAGAGGTCACCGACGCCGTCTGTGACACGATCCGGGCGGAAAACGCCTAATCCGGGTAAACCGTATTTTCTGACACTGCCTGTTGAACTGTTGCCATTTCTGTTGAAAGCTTGGCGCAAGGGGGAAAACCCCAGGACAGGGAGTCACACATGAACGACTATATTGAATACCTCAAAATCCGCGCGGCCCTGGGCCAGATGTCCCGGCGCGAATTTATTGGGCGCGCCATGGCACTGGGTGTCACGGCAGCCGCCGCCAACACGATGCTGGCAAGTGCTGTGCGCGCGGCCGGCCCGCAAACCGGCGGCACCCTGCGCATGGGTTTGCAGGGCGGCGCGACCACCGACAGCCTCGATCCCGCGCTTGCCGCCAACCAGACCGCGCTGTCTGTGACGCGTCTCTGGGGGGAGCCGCTGGTCGAGCTATCAGACGATGGCGGCATTCGCGGCCTCGTCGCCGAAAGCTATGAAAGCTCGCCCGATGCGGCGACCTGGCGGTTCAAGATCCGCCCGGGCATCACATTCTCCAACGGTCAATCAGTCACCGCCGAGGATGCCGTAAAGTCGCTGCAGCGCCACTCTGGCGAGGACACCAAATCCGGCGCTTTGGGCATCATGCGGTCGGTCAAAAATGTGTCGGCGGACGGTGACGTGGTCGTCGTGGAACTGGACGGCCCCAATGCCGACCTGCCCTATCTGATGGCCGACTATCACCTTGTTGTGCAGCCGGGCGGCGGCATGGATGACCCCGCCGCGGGTATCGGCACCGGGCCCTACGTGCTCAAAGAGGTCGACATGGGCGTCCGCTTTGTCGCCGAGAAAAACCCCAACTACTGGGGCGATTACGGCTATGCCGGGACAATCGAACTGATCGTGATCAACGACAACACCGCCCGCGTCGCGGCCCTGCAATCGGGGCAGGTCGACATGATCGACCGCGTGCCGCCCAAAACCGCCGGCCTTGTTGCCCGCGCGCCCACGATCACCGTGCACCGCACCGCGGGTCCGGGCCACTACGTGTTCATCGCGCATACCAACACGGCGCCTTTCGACAATCCCGATCTGATGCTGGCGCTGAAATACGGCATCAACCGCCAGGAAATGGTGGACAAAATCCTGTTCGGCTACGGCTCGGTCGGCAATGACACCCCGATCAACGCAGCCTATCCGTATTTCACGCAGATCGAGCAGCGCGAATACGATCCGGACAAGGCCAAGTTCCACTTTGACAAATCGGGGCACGACGGCGCGGTGCTGCTGCGCACGTCGGAAAATTCATTCCCCGGCGCGCCCGATGCGGCGGCGCTATTCCAGCAATCGCTGGCCAGTGCCGGTGTCCCGCTCGAGATCAAGCGCGAGCCCAATGACGGCTACTGGTCTGAGGTCTGGAACAAACAACCGTTCTGCACGTCCTACTGGGGCGGGCGCCCGACCCAAGACCAGATGTTCACGACGGCTTACCTGTCAACGGCAGACTGGAACGACACGCGGTTCAACAACTCGCAGTTTGACGATCTGTTGTTCTCGGCCCGCGCCGAACTGGACGATGCGCGCCGCAAAGAGATGTATGCCGACATGGGCAGCATCCTGCACAACGAGGGCGGCCTGATCTGCCCGATGTTCAACGACTTTGTCGACGCCACCTCGGACAAGATCGAAGGCTGGGTTGACGACACTGCGGGCTTTGCCTTGATGAACGGCTATGCGCCGATGCGGATGTGGGTAAAGGCCTAATCCCTTGTCATCAATCTTAAAACTACTCGCCCAGCGCATTGCGCTGGGCGTGCTCCTGCTGTTCCTCGTCTCCATCCTGATCTTTGTGGGCACGATCATCCTGCCCGGCGATGTGGCAGAATCCATCCTTGGGCAATCGGCCACGCCGGAAGCATTGGAAAACATTCGCCGTGACCTTGGCCTGAACGATCCACCGGTGCAGCGCTACTTTGCCTGGCTTGGCGGCGCGCTCAGCGGCGATCTGGGCACAGCGCTAACCTCGGGACAGGAAATCGCGCCCGTGCTAGGCGCGCGCATGGCCAATACGCTTTTTCTGGCGTTTTGGGCGGCGATTATCTCGGTCCCCCTCGCCATCTTCCTGGGCCTTCTTGCCGTGCGGTTTCGCGAGCGTTGGCCCGACAAGCTGATCTCGGGGGCGACGCTCGCCTCTATCTCGGTGCCGGAGTTTCTGATCGGCTACATCCTGATGTTTGTGGTTGGGGTCAAACTGGGCTGGTTCCCCTCGACCGCCATCGGCTTTCGCCCCGATGCAGGCGTCGGGGAAAAGCTCTATGCCATCGCGATCCCGGTCATGGTGCTGACGCTGGTGGTGCTGGCGCACATGATGCGCATGACCCGTGCAGCGATCCTGAATGTGATGCAATCGGCCTATGTCGAAACCGCCGAGCTCAAGGGCTTGGGCATGTTCACGATCATTTGGCGCCATGCATTTCCGAACTCCATTGCGCCTATTGTGAACGTGGTGATGCTGAACCTCGCCTACCTTGTTGTTGGGGTCGTGGTTGTCGAAGTCGTGTTTGTCTACCCAGGCATGGGGCAGTACCTGGTTGATCACGTGTCAAAGCGTGACGTGCCGGTGGTGCAGGCCTGCGGGCTGATTTTTGCCGCTGTTTACATCGGGTTGAACCTGGTGGCCGACATCGTGTCGATCCTCGCCAACCCACGGCTGAGGCATCCAAAATGACGTGCAGAAACAGGTTTCACCGCGTCATTTCGTGCGGGCAGAGCGGGTTTCCATCAGAAACACGCGGAGTCCGGCACCCATCGGATCCTCCGGGCGCTGGAGGCCGGTTATGAAGAATATTTCCTTTGCAGCCGGCCTGGGCCTGTTTTTTACAGCGGCATTCTTTCTCATGGCGCTCTTCGCTCCGCTCATCGCCCCCTACGGCATGGCCGAGGTCGTGGGCGGCGTGTGGGAACCTGCGTCGGACAAGTTTCTGCTCGGCACCGACAGCATCGGGCGCGACCTGCTCAGCCGGCTGATCTATGGCGGGCGGACGACGATTTTTATCGCCACCGCCGCCACGCTGCTGAGCTTTACGCTGGGCTCTGTGCTTGGCTTTCTGGCAGCCGTGATGGGCGGTTGGGTGGATCAGGTGCTGTCGCGCTTTGTCGATCTGCTGATGTCGATCCCGTCGCTGATCTTTGCGCTAGTGGTCCTGTCGGTAATGCCGGTGACGATGTTGGTCCTGATCCTCGTGATGGGGCTGCTGGACGCCACCCGCGTCTACCGGCTGGCGCGGGCTGTGGCGGTGGACATCAACGTCATGGATTATGTCGAAGCGGCGACGCTGCGCGGTGAAGGGCGGGCTTGGATCATCTTTCGCGAGATCCTGCCAAATGCGTTATCTCCGCTGGTGGCTGAGATGGGATTACGGTTCATTTTCATGGTGTTGTTCGTCTCGACCCTGTCGTTCCTCGGCCTGGGCGTACAGCCGCCGCAGGCCGACTGGGGCGGGATCGTAAAAGAAAACGCCGAAGGGATTGTCTATGGCATCGGGGCGGCGCTTTGGCCCGCGGTGGCGATTGCGACGCTGGCGATTTCGGTGAACCTCGTAGCAGACTGGGTGCTGAACCGCACCACGTCGTTGAAAGGCGGTCGGGGATGAACACGCCCTCAAGTAGCGAAGCGGTAGGGCAGGATCGGGAGCCATTGTTAAAGGTTCGCGATCTCAAGATCGGCGCAACCGTCTATCCGCCCGGACAAAAGCCGCATGACATTGAGATTGTGCACGGTGTGTCCTTTGACCTAAAACCGGGTAAGGTGTTGGGATTGATCGGAGAATCCGGCGCGGGCAAGTCCACGATCGGGCTTGCGTCCATGGCCTATGGCCGCGGCGGGGTTGAGATCACCGGCGGCCAAGTCTGGGTCAACGGGCGCGATATTCTGGCAACCTCGGCAGGGGATGTGAAACGGCTGCGCGGCGGAGAAGTCACATATGTGTCGCAGTCAGCGGCGGCGTCGTTTAACCCGGCAAAGCGGATCCTGGAACAGGTGGTCGAAGCGGCGGTGCGTCACGGCAAGCTGAGCCGCAAGGCAGCCGAAGACAAAGCGATTTTATTGTTTGAGAAATTGGGGTTACCGGATCCTGCGAATATCGGGAAGCGGTATCCGCACCAAGTCTCAGGCGGGCAGTTGCAGCGCTGCATGACGGCGCTCGCGCTGTGTCCGGACCCGGACCTTGTGGTCTTTGACGAACCGACCACGGCGCTGGACGTCACGACGCAAATCGACGTGCTGATGGCGATCAAGGAGGCGATCCGCGACACCGGGGTCGCGGCGATTTACATCACCCACGACCTCGCCGTTGTGGCCCAGGTCAGCGACGACATCATGGTGCTGAAGATGGGCGAAACGGTGGAGTACGGGCCCACCGACCAGATCATCAACGCGCCGAAGGAAGCGTATACCCAAGCGCTGGTGTCGGTGCGGTCGATCCAGCACGAAGAGAAGGCGCCGACACCCGATCCGGTGCTGCAAGTATCAAACGTCACGGCCCGCTACAGCGGCGTCAGCTTTGACGTGCTCAAAGACGTGTCGGTGGACGTGCACCCAGGTCAAACCCTTGCTGTTGTTGGAGAATCCGGGTCCGGCAAGTCGACGCTGGCGCGCGCGATCACTGGGCTTTTGCCGCCCTCAGCGGGGCGGATCGCGTTTGCCGGGCGCAGCTTGTCACCCGATCAGCCGAGCCGCACCAAAGAGGACCTGCGCGAGTTGCAGATGATTTACCAGATGGCCGACGTGGCGATGAACCCGCGTCAGACGGTGGGCACGATCATCGGGCGGCCGCTGGAGTTCTACTTTGGCCTGCGCGGGGCGGAAAAGCGCAAGCGGATCAAAGAGTTGCTGGATGAAATCGAGATGGGCGACGGGTTCATCGACCGCTATCCCGCCGAGCTGTCCGGCGGGCAAAAGCAGCGGGTCTGCATCGCGCGGGCGCTGGCCGCCAACCCCAAGCTGATCATCTGTGATGAAGTAACCAGCGCGCTTGATCCTTTGGTTGCAGATGGCATCCTCAAACTATTGTTAAACTTGCAGAAAACCGAAGGTGTGTCGTATCTGTTTATCACACACGATCTGGCCACGGTGCGCAGCATCGCAGACAGTATCGCGGTGATGTACCAAGGTGAAGTCGTTCGCTACGGACCCAAATCGCAGGTGCTGGCGCCGCCCTTTGATGACTACACCGATCTGCTGCTGAGCTCGGTGCCGGAGATGCGGCTCGGGTGGCTCGAAGAGGTGATCGCGACGCGCAAGATGGAGAGTGCGGGCAACTAGATGTTGTGGTGGCGCTTTTTGCGACCCGGCCCTCCCCTCTCGGCGGCGAAAGCCGCCTGTCGGGCAATGGGGTAGAGTTTTTCTGGCAAGATGAAGCTGGGGGCTTTTGGGGGCTGATCGGCCCTCCGGGGGCGGTTTATTTGGCGAAATGAAGGGGGATCGTGCGCTGGGGTTAAGCGGGCGTGCGGTGGGGCCTTAGGTTGGTTTTGATGAAAATGGGGGTTGTTTTGTATAAAACGTGCGGGTGATTTCCGAGGGCTTTGGGCCGGTTTTGGGCGTTGTGTTCAAAATAGGCTGGGTTTTGTACAAAACGGCGCATTGTTGCGCGTTCAGGGATTTTTAAGAGACACGCGGCGTTAAGGATTGGGCGGGCGCGTTTACCGTTGATTAGGGTTTTGGCCTAGACCAGGTCGCGGGGGATGTTTTCGGACCAATTTTGAGCGTGGACCTCGCCGTCCTGGTCGGTCGCAGTCAGGGTGGCGGTGATCTGCCACGTGTCGCGCAGGGCGGCAACGTTCACGGTGGTTTCGACCTGCGCGTGCCAATCGTCGCGGGCGTAGGATTTAAGCCAATGGATTGTCGCCTTAGCGCTGTTTGGGTCACTCGGGTGGATGTCGAAGCGTTCGGAGAAGGCATTGCGAACGACAAGGCCGGTGTGCAGGTGGCGGGTTTCGCCGCTGTCGGCCTCGGTCAGGTGCGTCTCAATCCCGGTGATGAAGTCGGTGGTGTGGGTGCGGGTGCGCGAGCTTTGGGTGAGTTGTTCGGTTTGCAGGGGTGCGGCGCCTTCGGGACGCGCGAAAGGGGCTAGCGTCGCGTCCTCGGGGCGCGGTGTGCGCAGGGGCAGGTCGAGGCGCGTGTTTTCCAGTGTCAGGGTCGCGGCGGTTTGCGCGGGCCAGATGATTGGCCAGTAGGATGTGGCGAGCGACAAGCGCAGGCGCTGGCCCGCGCCGATGCGCTGGCCGCAGGCGTTGAGTTGCAGGGTGATGTCCTGAGGTCCGCCCAGGGGCATCGGTTCGGGATGTGCGTGGCTGTGCCTATGGGTCAGGTTCAGCACGCCGTAGCTGATGAGTGTCGCGCGGCCTTGATCGTCCACCGCCGACAGGACGGCGGCGAGGTTGGCTTGCGGTGCGTCTGAGGTAACGCTTGCGTGGAGTAGCGGCAAGCCTAGGAGAGTGACGTCTTCGGTCAGTGGCTCGGTTTCAAACGACGTCATCAGCCCCGCCTCGCCCATCTGGTCGGCGGCGGCGTCGGGGACGAGGCCGTAGCCAAACCAGGCGCCCGCGGTCCAGCCTGCAGTCTGGGGGGACGCGAGGGTGATCTGCGCCCCCTGCCCTGTCCGCATAAGCCCGGCGGGGCCGGGGTGCAGCGTCTGGGTCTCAATCGCGGTGCCGTGCCAAGCCGGTTCAGCAATCCATGATCCCGGCCACGTGTCGCGGTCGGTGCGCGGGCGGTCGGGCTCTTGCATCCAGGCGCGCAGCCTCGGCTCGGCCATGATGCAGGTGTCGATGCCCTTGAGGTGCTGGTCCCACCAGCGCAGGGCCTCTTGGAGGAAGCCGATTTGCGGGCCGGGTTTGGCGAAATGCGGGTACTTGTGCGCCCAGGGGCCGATCAGCCCCTTTTTGGGTCCGGGCAAGTGGTCGAGCGTGCGCAGGACCGCGTTGGTGTAGCCGTCGGCCCAGCCGCCGACCATGTAGACGGGGATGTCGATGGCGCCGTAATCCTCGCACACTGAGCCGTGGGCGTAGAACGCGTCGCGGCGCTGGTGGCGGAACCAGTCGATGAGCCAGCAGCCGTTGTTTTGCAGGCGCTGGAGCCAAAGGTCGCGCCAAGCTTCACCGACGATGGCGGGGTCTGGCGGCGTGTGGGCGATGGAAAAGGCGGTGGCACCCCATCGTGCCTTGTCCGTCAGCACGCAGCCGCCCATGAAATGGATGTCATCGGCATAGCGATCGTCGGTGGAGCAGATCGAGATCACGGCGCGCAAAGGCGCGGGGCGACGGGCGGCGACCTGCAGACTGTTGAAACCGCCCCAGGAGATGCCGATCATCCCGACCTGCCCGCTGCACCACGGCTGAGCGGCGAGCCAGTTGATCACGGCGATGGCGTCGTCTTGCTCTTGCTGCAGGTATTCGCCCAAGCAGACCCCTTCGCTGTCGCCGGTGCCGCGCATGTCGACGCGCACGCCTGCGTAGCCGTGGCCGGCAAAGTAGGGATGCGTGAGGTGGTCGCGTTCCACCGTGCCGTCGCGCTTGCGATAGGGCAGATATTCGAGGATGGCGGGAACGGGGTCAGCCTCAGCGTCCGCGGGTAGCCAGATGCGGGCAGCGAGGCGGGTGCCATCGGGCATCGGGATCCAGGTGTTTTCAACCTCGCGCACGGGACGCGGGAAGGTGGTGATATGGTCCATGGTGCCCCCTTTTGCGCCAGGGTATCCTTGTGTCAGTCGGTGTCGAGCACCTTGCGCGCCACGCGGAAACACTCGAGCGCTTGGGGCACGCCGCAATAGATGCCGACCACATGGATGATGGCGCGGATTTCCTCGCGGCTGACGCCGTTGGTGACGGCGCCGCGGCAATGGATCTCCCATTCCGTCATCTTGCCCAGCGCGCCGATCATGGCGAGGTTCATCATTGAGCGTGTCTTGGCGTCGATCACGTCGTCGCCCCAGCCAAAGCCCCAGCACCAGGCGGTCATCGCCTCTTGGAAAGGCCGTGTGAACTCGTCGGCGGCGGCGAGGTTTTTGTCGACGTAGTCTGCGCCGAGGGTGGCTTTGCGTTGTGCGATGCCCTTGAGGAAGAGGTCTTCGTCGAAGGTGGACATGGTTTGGGGTTCCTTTTGGTTACTTGAGGCGTATCGCGCGTTGTTGTGCGGGCGCAGTCAAGCCTGATCGTGGCTGTATCTGCGCGCGCGGCCAAGTCTGATCGTGGCTTTCTATGCGCGCTCAGCCAAGTCTGATCGCGACATTTTTGGTCTGCACGTAGTTCCATAGGGCCTCGCGGCCCTTTTCGCGGCCGTAGCCGGATTTGCCGTAGCCGCCAAACGGGGTTTCGACGCCGCCTGCGAACCATTCGTTGACAAAGACCTGGCCTGCGCGGATTTGCCGGGCGGCAGAGGTGGCGCGGTCGAGGTTGCGGGTGAAGACGCCGCCGACGAGACCGTAGGGCGTGCCGTTGGCGATGCGGATCGCCTCGGCGTCGTCGGAGAACCGCAGGACCGACAGGACGGGGCCAAAGACCTCTTCCTGCGCGATGGTCATGTCGGGGGTGACGCCCGTGAGCACCGTGGGTTCAAGGAACGCGCCGGGGTTGTTGAGGAGGTGGCCGCCGGTGACGATCTCGGCGCCCGCGGCGGCGGCATCGGCCACCATGGCGGCGGCGCGGTCGCGTTGGGCGTGGCTGACCATGGCGCCCATGGTGGGGCCATATTCGGGTTGCTCGATGCCCGGCAGCACGGTGAGGGATTGCGCCACACCCGCGATGCGCTCGACCAGCGCGTCGTGGATGCTGTCATGGGCGATCACGCGGCTCATCGCCGAACAAACCTGGCCCGCATTGAAGTAAATGCCCCAGCGCACGTCGTTTTCGAACGCGTCGAGATCGGCGTCGTCATGCACGATGGCGGCGGATTTGCCGCCCAGTTCCAGCACGCAGGGCACCACGTTTTGTGCAGCCGCGGTGGCGATGGCGATGCCCGTGGAGACCGAGCCGGTAAAGACGATCTGGTTGACGTCCGGGTGTGCCGAAAGTGCTGCGCCCGCCTCGTGCCCCAGGCCACAGAGGATGTTGACCGCGCCCGGCGGCAGGCCCACGGCTTCGGCGGCGTGGGCGAACCACGCGTTTGACAGCGGCGTGAGTTCTGGCGTTTTGACCACGCAGGCGTTGCCGGTGGCGAGACCCGCCGACAGCGAGCGGGCGGTCATCTCAACCGGGTAGTTCCACGGGATGATCTGGGCCGACACGCCGAAGGGTTCGTATTGCGTAAAGTCGAAATAGTCGCGGCCCAGCGGGATGGAGCGGCCTTCGACGGTTTCGGCCTGGTTGCCGTAATATTCGAAGTATCGAGCCGCGCCGCGGATTTCGATCTGTGCCTCCCACAGCGGTTTGCCCTGTTCCAGCGTGAGTACTTCGGCGATGTCGTCGAGGTGATCGAGCAGGTAGCGGCCCATGGCCTGGACCATGCGGCCGCGCTCCACCGGGCGCAGATCGCTGAGCGCGCCGGAGGCGTGCACGCGTTTGGCCGCCTGCACCGCGCGGTCGATGTCTGCGGCATCCGCGAGCGCGTGTTCGGCGAGCTTTTGGCCGGTGGCGGGGTTGATGATGTCGATCCGGCCCGCGCCGCCGTCCTGCCACGCGCCGTCGATGTAGTTTTGCCAGTAGGGTTTCATGGCGTGGTCCTTTTTTGCGGGTCTCGGGCTGGGGGCCAGCCCCCAGACCCCCGCGGTTTATTTGGCGAAATGAAGAGGGTGTGTTTGGGAGACACTTTTCCAGCATACCGACATGCGTGGCGTTGGTTGAGGCCATAGTTGGGCACGTGCAGCATACTGCCGCGCACGCTGCCGCTGTCGGGGCACAGGCGCAGGACATCTGAGGGGCAGCGACGGGCGGACGGGTGACGTGGACCCGATGCGGAAACGGCTTGTGCGCGGGCGGCCGGTCGTCGGGCGTCATGGGGCGTCGATGCCTGCGCGCATCCAGGCCTGCAGGTGCATGACGGGGTGTTCGGAGTTCACGCCGCCTTTTGGGTCGACCACCAGAGGCCCGGGGACATATCCGCGCGAGCGCAGGCCGCGCTGCACGCTTTCGACCAGGTGAATGTCTTCCTCGACCGTGGTGTCGCGGTCCTGGCGAGCCAGCGCGCGGATTTTCGGATCGTCAACGCCCTGCACCGTGTACCAGCCTCGCCAGACCACCACGTGGGACGCGTCGACCACGCGCCAGTGGTAGGTGTTAAGCACATTGCCCGGATAGACCTGGAACGAGAACATGGGCCACAAAAACCAGCTGGAATATTGATCGAAATGGTCAAAGCCGGAGTGGATGTCATAGGTCATCTCGGCAAGGCTTTGGCATTCGGTGGTGTGGCGGAGGCAGTGCCCTTGGGGCTGGATGTCGTAGGTTTCCGGTTTGACCACGCCGCGGGCAAAGGTCGGATGGCAGAGTGAACAGTGGTAGCATTCAGAGTAGTTTTCGACCGAGACCTTCCAATTGCACTGTTCCGGGATGTCGACCCATTCGAGCGGTCTCAGATCGGCCCAGTTGGGCACCCAGTCGGCCAGCTCGGCGCGGGCGCCCGGAAACCAGTCGTCCATGGGGGCGGCATCTGGGTCGAGGTTGACAAAGAGAAAGCCGAGGAATTCTTCGGAGCGGACCTGCGTCAGGCAGATGGTGGATTTGTCGAAGCCTTCGACCGCTTTGATGTTGGGGCCTGCGCGCAACTGGCCGGTGAGCTCATAGGTCCAGGCGTGATAGGGGCAGACGACGACGCGTTTGGTCCCTGCCCCACTGACCAGTTGGTGCGCGCGGTGCTGGCAGACATTGTAGAAGACGCGGATCACGTCGTCGCGGCCGCGGATGGCAAAGAGGCTTTCGCCCGCGATCTCGAACGTGGTGTAGGCGCCCGGTGCGGCCAGTTCGGAGACGTGGCAGCCAAACTGCCAGGTTTTGGCCAGAAGGCCCTGCTTTTCCACCTCGAACACCTGCGGATCGGTGTAGTAGCGCGCGTCGAGCGAACGGATGGGCGCCATGTCAGGGATCCTGATGATAGAGGCCAAGCTGGTGGCGGCGTTTGTGAAAGGTGGCGACGCGGTCGGGGATTTCGTCGCTGGCAACAGCCACGACAAAAGACAAAAGCGTCTCGAGCAGCGCGATGATGCTGACCGAGGACGGGAAGAACTGCGGTGTGTCGACGGACACGGTAAAGCCGTGGGCGACGTTGTGCAGGATCGGGCTGGCCGGACTGTCAGAGAGCGACACGATGGTTAGGCCCTGTTCGCGGGCGATTTGCACGGCCTCGACGACCTCGGCGCGGTAGGGTTTGCAGGTGATGGCGATCAGCACGTCGCGGTGATCGGCCCAGGCCAGATCATCCACCGGGGTGGAGCCTGCGCGCGGGATGGCGTGGATCTGCACCATGCCAGTGGAGGCCAGATAGGTGAAGTTGCGCGCGTTGGAGTTGTTGATGCCCACGCCCAGCACAAACACGTTGCGGGCGTTCCAGATCGCGATAGCTGCGGCTTCGAGCGCGTCGGGGGTGACGCTGGCAAAGGTTTCCTCGACATTGCGAAGCGTGTCGCTGACCATGTCGGCAAAGAGGCCACCCAGATCACCCGATTTGCGGATGTCCTGCAGCCAGCGGGCGCGGTCGGGAAAGTCGGTTTCGCCGCGTCGGATGGCGTCGCGGAAGGGGGTGCGGAAATCCTCGTACCCGTCAAAGCCCACCTGGCGGGCCATGCGCACCACGGTGTTGGGTTTCACACCCGAGGCCTGGGCAATCTCGCGCACGGTGGACACGCCCACATCACGCGGGTTTTCGAGCACGTAGGCCGCGGCCTTGCGCGCCTCGGGCGTCAGCGCCGGTAGTTCGGCGGCGAGGCGCTCGAGAATCGTCTCTGATACATTTGTCCCATTCATGATTGACGATGGTATTTTTGTCCGCTTAGCCTGTCGAGTGAAAAACGACTCGAAGGAGTGGTCGGATGTCGGATCTTCCCAGCCATGCGCGTGTGGTCATCGTTGGCGGTGGCGTCATGGGGGTGGGTCTGGCCTATCACCTGGGTCACGCGGGGTGGGGGCCGGAGACGGTTCTGCTGGAAAAAGCGGAGCTGACCAGCGGCAGTACATGGCACGCGGCAGGGCAGATCACGCATTCCACGTCCAGCTTTGGCTTGGGCAAGTGCGTCGATTACAACATTGATCTTTATAGCCGTTTGCTGGAGGTCGAGACCGGGCAGCCGGTGACCTGGCATGGCTGCGGGTCGTTCCGGCTGGCCTACACGGACGACGAGATGGACTGGCTGCGGCACACGCTGTCGGTGGGCCGCGCGCTGGGGTTCAATATCGAGCTGGTGAGGCCCGCGCAGGTCGCGGCCCTGCATCCGTTTTACAACCTCGATGGCGTGTTGGGCGCGCTGCACACGCCGGATGATGGGCATGTGGACCCGACCAATGTGACCATGGCGATGGCGGCGGGCGCGCGGCAAAAGGGCGTGCGGATCGTGCGGCAGTGCCGGGCGACAAACATCACGCAGCTGCCCAGTGGCGAGTGGCAGGTCGAGACCGAGCGCGGCACGATCACCTGCGAGCATGTGGTAAATGCGGGGGGCACCTATGCAAGGCAGATGGGCGAATGGTCGGGGCTGCAACTGCCCATGACGTCGATGACGCACCATTATTTTGTGACCGAGCCGGTGCCGGAATTTGCCGATCTGGAGACCGAGTTGCCGGTGATCCGGGACGACAAGAAGGTGTCCGGCTACATCCGGATGGAGCAAAAGCGCGGGCTGATCGGGATTTACGAGAAGGAGAACCCGAACTCGGTCTGGCACGATCATTGTCCGTGGGACTATGAAAACTGGTTGTTTGATGCGGATTATGACCGGGTGATGCCGTATCTGGAGGAAAGCCTGAACCGGATGCCGATCTTTGCCGAGTTGGGCATTCAGCGCGAGGTGCACGGTGCCATTTCGCATCCGCCCGATGGCAACCCGCTGATTGGCCCGGCGCCCGGCGCACGCAATTACTGGTGCTGTTGCGGCACGCAGATCGGGATTGGCTGGGGGCCTGGGCTGAGCCGCGAGTTGGCGCGGTGGATGGTGCACGGGGCCGCCGACATTTCGATGCGCGACTATGATCCGCGCCGGTTTGGCGCCTATGCCACCAAGGACTGGCAGGTGGTGAAGGCGGAGGAGGATTACTGCCTGCGCCACGAGATCCCGTTTCCGCATTTCAATCGGCTGGCGGGGCGGCCGATCAAGCCGTCGCCGCTGCACGCTGTGCTGGCGGCCAAGGGCGCGGTGCATGAGGAGGTCTATGGATTTGAGCGGCCGCGGTTCTTTGCGCGTGGGATCGAGCAGCGGGATCACTACGGGTTCAATCGGACGCCGGTGGACGACATGGTGGCGCAGGAGGTCGCCGCCGTACGCGAGCGTGTGGGGATCATCGACGTGACGGCCTTCACCAAGGTGCTGGTGGAGGGGCCCGATGCCCATGCCCTGCTTGACCGGCTGACGGCGAACCGGATGCCGCAGAAGGTGGGGTCGATCACGCTGACGCACATGCTGAACCGGCGGGGGCGGATCGAGCTGGAGACGACAATCGTGAACCTTGGCCCCGCCCCGGCCTCCGAGCCGGGGCCTCAGGGGCACGAGGCCCCGGGTCAAGCCCAGGGCGGGCGGTACTATCTGGTCTGTGCCGCGTTTTTTGAACAGCGGCTTTTGGATCACTTGGAACAGCACCGGGATGGCGCGGATGTGACCGTGACCGCGGTGTCCGCGGACTGGTCGGCGCTGGCCATCAACGGGCCAAGGGCGCGGGATGTGCTGGGGGCGTGTACCGGTGCGGACCTGTCGAATGCCGGGTTCCGCTGGCTGTCGGCGAAGGAGATCACAGTGGCAGGGCACCGCATCTGGGCCATGCGGATGTCTTATGCGGGCGAGTTGGGCTGGGAGTTGCACATGCCCAATGCGGCCTGTGTCGACGTTTATAACGCGCTGTGGGCCGCCGGGGAGCCATTTGGGATCGCGGATTACGGCAGCTTTGCCATGAACGCACTTCGCATGGAAAAGGGGTTCAAAGGCGCGGGGGAATTGACCAACGAGGTGACCCTGGCCGAGGCGGACGTGCTGCGCTTTGCCCGGCGCGACAAGGTGTTTTTGGGGTCAGAAAAAACCTTCAACGAGGACCTGCCGTGGGTGTGTGCTTATCTTGAGATCACGCCGGACGGTGTCGCCGATGGGCATGGCGGCGAGGCGGTCATGATGGACGGCGTGGTCGTGGGATCGACGGCTTCGGTGGCCTTTGGGCCAAGCGTGGGCAAGATCCTCGCCTTTGCCTATGTCACGCCAGAGGCGGCTGTGCCTGGCACCGCGCTCGAAGTGGTGATCCACGGGGCGCCGCGGGCGGCGCGGGTGCTGGCGGAACCCGCCTATGATCCGCAGAGCCTGCGGCCGCGCACCGATGCAACACGGGCAGCGGCGGAATGAGCATTCCCGAGACGATGCGCGCGATGGTGACAGTGGGGCATGGCGGACTCGACCAGATGGTCTGGCACGCCGATTGGCCGGTGCCCGCCCCGGCGGAGGGCGAGGTGTTGATCCGCGTGGGTGCGTGCGGGTTGAACAACACCGACGTAAACACCCGCTCGGGCTGGTATTCCAAGGCGGTGACGGAGGCGACGACCGGCGACGGGTTCGCCACGGTGAGCGAGGAGGACCCGACCTGGGGTGCGGCGCCCATCGCCTTTCCGCGCATCCAGGGCGCGGATGTGTGCGGTGAGATCGTGGCCGTGGGCAGCGGCGTGGATGCGGCGCGCGTGGGCGAGCGGGTGATCACCGACAACTGGCTGCGCGATCAGGATGATCCCGGTGACATGACCAAGACCGGCTATTTCGGATCCGAGCGCGATGGCGGATTTGCCGAATACGCGACGATCCCGAGCGTGAATGCGGTGGCGATTTCTTCGCCGCTGAGCGATGCAGAACTGGCGACCTTTTCGTGTTCATATTCCACCGCCGAGGCGATGTTGACCCGCGCGGCGGTGACCGAGGCCGACACCATGCTGGTGACCGGAGCCTCGGGTGGTGTCGGCGGGGCACTGGTGCAACTGGCCAAGCGGCGCGGGGCGCGGGTCATTGCGATGGCGTCAGAGGCCAAGCATGCCGATGTGGCGGCGTTTGGCCCCGACAGGATGCTGCCACGTGCGCCAGACGATCTGCGCGCCGCTTTAGGAGACGAGAAGATCACGGTGGTCGCTGACATCGTGGGCGGGCCCTATTGGCCGACGCTCATCGACGTACTGGAACGCAGTGGGCGTTACACCTGTTCGGGCGCCATTGCCGGGCCGATGGTGGAGCTGGATTTGCGCACGTTTTACCTGCGCGATCTGACCTTTACCGGCTCAACCGTGATCCCGCCGGAGGTGACGCGGAACCTGGTGCGCTACATCGAAGACGGCGCGGTGCGCCCTGCCCTTGCGGCGACCTATCCGTTGCAGGAGTTGCACGCAGCACAGGCTGCCTTCATCGCCAAGGAACACACCGGCAATATCGTGGTGGTGCCGTGACGCGGCGAACCTGTCAGACGCTGTATCGCGTTAGCAGATGGCGGGCGGCGCCTTCAGCTCTGCGCGACATTGCTGCCTCTCCCGCCCTGCCCGGCCTGCACGACCTTGCGCGGACGTCGCGCTGGAATGTGCGCGCTCAGGGCGGAGGAGATGCTTGGCAGCCTGACCCAATCGGTGCTCCGGGTCGGTGTTCGAGGGGCGAGGCGCGCACTGCCATCCCGTATCGCGACTACAGACCGGTGCATCCCGATCACGCGCATTCGGCGGACGAATTATCCGATATAGTGGCGCGCAATCAGATGCTTGTGCCAGCGCGTGCGCTCCGTGCGGTTAGCCGGCCCAAGGATACCGTTCCCCGCATATGCCCAACGGCGCGGCCGCGACGGGCCGGGCCGGCAAAACTCTCGAGCCCAAATGCGCCGTGCCGCGCGGCTTTCGCGCCGACACATCGTCGCGACACACCGGGCGAGCGGCCATGAAGATCACCCGCATCACGGTCTATCAGGTCGATCTGCCGCTGGAGCACCCCTATTGGCTGTCCGGCGGGCGGCTGAAATTTGAGTGTCTGGATGCCACATTTGCCAAGCTGGAGACCGACGCCGGGATCACCGGCTGGGGCGAAGGCACGCCGTGGGGACACACCTATGTGCCCGCACACGGGCCAGGCATCCGCGCAGGGATCGAGACGATAGCGCCGTTTGTCCTGAACCTTGATCCGCGCCGGCTGCTTGAGGTTGAGCGGGCCATGGACACCGCCCTGCCCGGCCATCTTTACGCCAAAAGCCCCGTCGACATGGCCTGCTGGGACATCGCGGGACAAGCCGCGGGCCTGCCCATCGCCGACCTGATGGGCGGCGGATCGCGCACGCCCCGGCCCATCGCGTCGTCGGTGGGCGCCAAGACGGTAGAAGAAACGCGCGCCGTGATCGCGCGGTACCGCGCGCGCGGCTACATCGCGCATTCGGTCAAAATCGGCGGCGATGTGGCGCGGGACATCGCGCGCATCCGCGATGTCGAGGCGCTGCGCGCGCCGGGTGACATCATGCTTTACGATGTGAACCGCGGCTGGACCCGGCAACAAGCTTTGCGGGTGATGCGCGCGGTCGAGGATCTGCAGGTGATGGTGGAACAGCCCTGCGAGACACTCGATGACATCGCCGCCATCGCCCCCCGGCACGCCACGCCGGTGTCGGTGGATGAGAGCCTGGTGACCCTGCAAGACGCCACGCGCATCGCGCGCGATGGGCTGGCCGAGGTGTTCGGCATCAAGCTCAACCGCGTCGGCGGGCTGACCAAGGCGGCGCGGATGCGCGATGTGGCCCTCGCCCACGGCATCGACATGTTTGTGATGGCCACCGGTGGCAGCGTGCTGGCCGACACCGAGGCGCTGCATCTGGCGGCGACCATCCCCGATGCGCACTGCCACGCCGTGTGGGCCTGTCAGGACATGCTGACCGTGGACATCGCGGGCGGGCGCGGGCCGCGCAACATCGCGGGCCATTTGCACCTGCCCGAGGCGCCGGGGCTGGGCGTGCACCCGGACGAAGACGCGCTTGGCGCGCCTGTGGCGGCGTACGCGTGAAGGTGACCAAGCTCACCCTCTGGTCGGTCGATCTGACCAGTCACGCCACCTACTACATGGCCGAGGGCAAGACCTGCGCCACCGTGACAACCCACATCCTGCGGCTCGACACCGACACCGGCCTGCAGGGCTGGGGCGAGGTGTGTCCGATCCCGCACTACTTGCCGGATTTTGCCGATGGCATCCCGGCGGCGGTGACCGAGATGGCGCCTGAAATCCTCGGGCTGACGCCGCTGGGGGTCGATGCAGCGATGCGCACCCTCGATAGCTGCCTCATCGGGCACCGGGCGGCAAAATCTCTTGTGGACATGGCGCTGTGGGATCTGTTTGGCCGCGCGGTGGACCTGCCGCTCTATGCGCTCCTGGGCGGGCGCACGCGGGCGGACATGCCGCTTTATCATTCCATCACCTGCGTCGATCCGGACGAGATGGCGCACATAGCGCGGGAGGCCTATGCCACCGGGATCCGGCAGTTTCAGGCCAAGCTGGGCGCTGACGCCAACTGGGAAGCCGATGCCGCGCGCCTGATCAAAGTGCGCGAGGCGGTGGGGCCTGGCCCGCTGGTCTATGGCGACTGGAACTGCGGCGCAACCAAGCTGCAGGCGACGCGCACGGGACGCGCGGTGGCGCATCTGGACATCATGCTGGAACAGCCTTGCAAAACGCTGGAGGATTGCGCGGCGGTCCGCGCGGCCACCGGCCTGCCTATGAAGATCGACGAATGCGCGTATGATCTGGCCAGCCTGCAACAGGCGCACGATCTGGGATGCCTCGATGCTGTGGCGCTGAAACTTTCAAAATTCGGCGGGCTGTCGGCGATGCGCCGGGCGCGCGACCTGACGGTGCATCTGGGGGCTGAGATCTGCGCCGAGTGCACCTGGGGGTCGGACATCGTGACGGCCGCCAGCCTGCATTTCGCAGCCTCCACCCCACGGGGCAGCCTGCTGAACACCTGCGATTTGTCGAGCTATGTCGGCCCGCGCGTCGCCTCCGATTGCCCGACACGCGGCAATGGCCGCATTGCCCCACCCGAGGGCCCGGGCCTTGGCATAACACCCGATGCAGATGTCCTTGGCCCCGCCATTCTCGAAATCGACTAGACTTCACTTTGCCAGATAAACTCCCGCCGGAGGCTCCCCCCATGAACAGAGTGCACACACAGTCGGACTGGATCGCGCGGGCGCAAGAGGTGCTGCCTGCTGCCGGGTTTGGCAATTTCGATCCCGGGATCATCATCGCGCGGGGGCACGGGTCCCGCGTCTGGGACGAAAACGGCGCGGAATATATCGATTACCTGATCGGCTCAGGCCCGATGCTGCTGGGCCATGGTCATCCGGAGGTGATGGAGGCGGTGCTGGAACAACTGCCGCGCGGTATGACGTTTTTTGCCAACAACGCCAAGGGTATCGAACTGGCCGAGGCGATATGCGACGCTGTGCCGTGCTGTGAGCAGGTGCGGTTTGTCGCTTCGGGCGGAGAGGCGGACATGTACGCCATGCGGCTGGCGCGCGCCTATACCAGCCGCGACAAGATCCTGAAGTTTGAGGGCGGCTATCACGGGATGTGCGCTGAGGCTCAGATGAGCCTGGCGCCCGCGCGGCGGGTGAACTTTCCGCAGGCGGTGCCAGACAGCGCAGGGATCCCGCAGGCGGTGGCCGATCAGATGCTGATTGCGCCGTTTAATGATCTGGCCGCCGTCGAGGCGCTGCTGACCGAACACACCGACATCGCTGCGATCATCGTCGAGCCGTTGCAGCGGATCATCCCGGCAGAGCCGGGGTTCCTACAAGGGCTGCGCGATCTCAGTGACCGGCACGGGGTGCTGTTGATCTTTGACGAGATCGTGACAGGGTTTCGCCTCGCCTTTGGCGGGGCGCAAGAGCGCTACGGCGTGGTGCCCGACATTTGCACGCTGGGCAAGATCATCGGCGGTGGCTTCCCGCTCGCAGCCCTTGGCGCCAGCGCCGAGATCATGGCGCATTTTGACAAAGCGCGCGTGGGCGCGGACGCCTGGTTGATGCAACTCGGCACGTTGTCGGGCAACCCGGTGGCCGCGGTGGCGGGTCTAAAGACGATGGAGGTGCTGGCGCGAGACGGCGCCTATGACCGGTTGCGCGAGATCGGCAGCAGCTTGCAAGCCATGTTGCGCGACGCGCTGACCCAGGCGGGCATCGCGCACCAGATTGTCGGCGATGAGACGCTGTTTGACATCTATTTCACCGAACATGCCTGCCGCGATTATCGGTCGGCTGCGCATGACAATCCGCAACGCAACGTCACCTTCAACACTGCACTGCGACAGCACGGCGTGTTCAAATCGCCGGGCAAGCTTTATCCGTCGCTGGCGATCACCGACGACGATCTGGCGCTGACCCGGGATGCCGTGGCCGCCGCGGTGCGTGCGATCTGCTGAGGCGGGGCCACATCACCCCGCAGATGTGCACTATAATCCCGCAAAACATCGCTTGATTGACAAACCTGACTAAATCGCTCAGTTTTATGTTTGTCCGCCAGCCGCCGATTCCGGGGCAAGCCATGCATGCCAATCCCCGGACGGAGAAAGCTGATGAACCGCGCCTATGAAACCGCGCGCCAGACGCAGGAGGACTGGCAGGACGTGCTCTTGGCCGGGATCGGCCTGGGCCTGCCCAGCGTGTTCAACCTTGACCGTTTGATCGACCAGGCCGAACGCGGCACCTGGTCGGGACTGTGGTGGTGGTCATGAACGTGCAGAGCACCGACGCGGCACAGCCCGAGATGCTGCCGACCTATGAGGCGACCGACCTGACCCAGGGCGGTCAATTGGCGCGGATCAAGCTGAACGATCAGCTTTACACGCTGCGGGTCACCCGCGCGGGCAAGTTGATCCTGACCAAATGAGCGCACACAGACAGATCCGCGGCGCCGCCCCGGTTGGATATCTGCACGAACTTGACCCTACCGAAGAAGGTGCGGTGCTGTGTTTTCGGCGCTGGAACGCCGGGCACCGGGCGCAGGCGGAAATCTGGGACCAGTTTGCCACGGCGCTGGGGCCAAGCGCGGTGGAAAGCGCGCTCGATAGCCTGAACACGGTGTGCGACCTTTGCGCGCGGCATGGGCGGCGGCCGCTGGTGCGGCACGCGGTCAATTGTCCCTGTCTGGGCGGCGATGAAAGCTGCTTTGCGACCTTTATTGGTTACGCTTGCGAAGGCGCGCGCGAGGATGCGCTGCTGATCGCGACCACCATGGTGCGCCCCGATATCGCGCCGATGCTGGTCGCACATGCGGCACAGTTTGGTCTTGCGCTTCGGCGCGTGGTTGCGGACAACGCATTCCAGACTAAAAAAGTTAACTATTCCCCTACCAAACCGATGACCGTCCACTAGACTGTCATCAGTCAATAATCACACCAACAGAGGACAGTGTGTATGAAAACCTTTACTCTTGCCACAAGCGCGCTTGCGCTTAGCATCGGCTCAGCAGCGCTTGCCGGCGGTCACGCCAGCAAAGAGGCCGTGCTCGAGAACTACTCTAACATCGCATTTGCAAAGTACACCGACAGCCTGACGACCGCGCAACGGCTGCAGACAGCAGTGAACGCGTTGATCGAGGATCCGTCGGCCGAAGCGCTTGCTGGCGCCAAAGCCGCGTGGCTGGCCGCCCGCGTGCCCTACCAGCAGACCGAGGTGTTTCGCTTTGGCAACCCGATCGTTGACGACTGGGAAGGCAAAGTGAACGCTTGGCCGCTGGACGAAGGTCTGATCGACTATGTGGACGCCTCCTATGGTGGGCCGACCGACGAAAATGCGGCAGCCGCGCTCAACGTGGTGGCGAACGCCAGCTTCACCCTGTCGGGTGAGACTGTCGATGCGTCGATGATCACGCCCGCGTTGCTCGAAGAGACACTGCAGGAAGCTGACGGTGTCGAAGCCAACGTCGCAACCGGCTATCACGCGGTGGAATTCCTGCTTTGGGGTCAGGACCTGAACGGGACTGAAGCCGGTGCAGGCAACCGTCCGTGGACCGACTATGCCGACGGTGCCGAGTGCACCAACGGCAATTGCGACCGTCGTGCAGAGTTCCTGAAAGCGGCCACCGATCTGCTGGTCTCTGACCTCGAGTTCATCGTGGCCCAGTGGGCTGTGGGCGGCGACGCACGCACCAATGTGATGGCCGACGCGGATGCGGGCATTGCCGCGATCCTGACCGGCATGGGGTCGCTGTCCTACGGTGAGACCGCGGGCGAGCGCATGCGGTTGGGCGTCATGCTGAACGACCCGGAAGAAGAGCATTCGTGCTTTGCCGACAACACGCACAATGACCACTACTACAACGGTGTGGGCATTCAGTCGGTTTACCTGGGCAGCTACACCGGCGTTGACGGCACCGTGACATCGGGCCCGTCGGTATCTGATCTGGTTGCGGCCACGGACGCGGACCTTGACGCCGAAATGAAGGGCAAGCTGTCCGCAGCGGTTCTGGCACTGGGCCGGATCAAGACCGCCGCCGAATCCGGCTTTACCTATGACATGATGCTGGCGCAGGGCAACGCTGCGGGCGAAGCACTGATCATGGGCGGCGTGAACGGTCTGGTTGACCAGACACGCTCCATCGAGCGAGTCATCGCGGTACTGGGTGCCGAAGGCATCGAGATCGAAGGGTCCGACAGCCTCGACAACCCCTCGGCCGTGTTCGAGTAAGCTCTGACACAAGCGGTGGCGCGGCGGATCCCTGCCGCGCCACTTTTTCGTTCCGGGTGGTAGCCACGATCATGGTCCAGCAACGCCGATATGCCTATCTCGCGCTTCTGGCCGTGCCGGTTGTTGCGGTTGCTGTTCCCAGTGCCACGCCACCCGCCGCCCAGGACGAACCCCACCTCAACATCATCGCGCGTACCCAAGACGAAGCGGCCCGCATCGCCGCCGTCACGGGCCCGCCCGATACGTTTTCAAAAGCGCAGCGGTTTGAGCAAAACGGCGGCGGGGCGGCCACCGTGCCCGTGGTCGCCACCGAGCGCGCGTTCCAAACGCCGTCCGCCAACATGGACTTTGAGGACCAGCTCGACTTTCGCGTCGGCAACGGCATGTTCAAAAAGCTGTGGGTGTCGTCGCCTTCTTCGACGCTGGCCTCGGACGGGTTGGGCCCGCTCTTTAACGCGCGGTCCTGCATGCGCTGTCACATCAACGCCGGGCGGGGACATCCGCCCGAGGGGCCGGATGACAATTCAATCTCGCTGCTGATGCGGGTGTCAGTGCCTGCCGATCACTCGGAGATGGCCGAACGCATCGAGGGCTATCTGGCCGACCTGCCAGAGCCCACCTATGGGCGCCAGTTGCAAGATTTCAGCGTCGCCGGTCAGACGGCGGAATACAGCCTCGACATCACCTATGAGGAGATCGAGGTGCCGCTGGCCGGTGGTGAGGTGGCGCATCTGCGCAAGCCGACCTACACGCCGACCAACATGGGCTACGGCCCGCTGCATGACCATGTGATGATGAGCCCGCGTGTCGCCCCGCAGATGATCGGTCTGGGCCTGCTCGAAGCGATCCCGGCGGCGGACATCCTGGCGCTAGCCGACCCCGAAGACGCGGACGGCGACGGCATTTCCGGGCGTCCCAACATCGTGTGGTCCTACGAATTTGACCGGCCGATGTTGGGGCGGTTTGGTCTGAAGGCCGGAATGCCAACGCTGCGCCAGCAGAACGCGGACGCGTTCAAGGGCGACATCGGCATCTCGACCCCGATCTATCCGGCGGCCTGGGGCGAATGCACCGCAGCGCAAGCGGCATGCCGTACTGCGCCGCATGGTGACGGTGACGCGCGCGTGTTCGAAGTCGATGACCTGGGCCTCGACGTGGTGACCTACTACGCGCGCAACCTCGGTGTGCCGGCGCGGCGCGGGGTCAGCGACCCCGACGTGCTGCGTGGCAAGGAGATCTTTTACAACACCGGTTGCACGTCGTGTCACCAGCCCAGCTTTGTCACCCACCGGCTGGCTGACCAGCCCGAGCAAAGCTTTCAGTTGATCTGGCCCTACACCAACATGCTGTTGCATGACATGGGACCGGGGCTGGCAGACAATCGCCCGGAAGCCCGTGCAAACGGACGCGAATGGCGCACGCCGCCGCTGTGGGGCATCGGCCTGACCCAACAGGTGTCCGGGCACAGCTATTTCCTACATGACGGCCGCGCCCGATCCCTGCTAGAAGCGGTGCTGTGGCACGGAGGCGAGGCGCAATCCCAGCGGGACGCCGTGGTGGGCATGACGCCCGCAGACCGCACCGCGTTGATCACCTTTCTGGAGAGCCTCTGATGCGCCATACCCTGTTATTTTGTCTGAGCCTTTTTGCGCTGCCAGTGGCGGCGCAATCGGTCGATCTTGAGGCGATTGTCGAAGATCACGTGCTGGCGGGTTACGCTGATCTGAGCGCGAGCACGCGGGCGCTCGAGACAGCGAGCCAGGCCACCTGCGATCCCGGCGATGCCGGGTTGCAAGCGGCGTATCACGATGCGTTTGACGCCTGGGTGCGCGTGAGCCATCTGCGCTTTGGTCCGTCTGAGACGGACACGCGCGCCTTTGCTCTGGCCTTTTGGCCCGATCCGCGCGGGTCAACGCCGAAAACACTGGCCACTCTGATCCGCGATGCCGACCCGGTCGTCGAAGACGCAGCCGATTTTGCCACCGTTTCTGTGGCCGCCCGCGGGTTTTACGCGTTGGAATACCTGCTGTTTGATGCGCAATTCACCGCTGGGGACGCGCCTGACTATCGCTGTGCGCTGGTGCGCGCGATTGCGCGGGACGTGGCGGGCAATTCCAGCGCCATCGAGGCGGATTGGACCGGCGGCTATGCCGCGCTGCTGGCGATGCCCGGCAACGACACCTACCGGACTGAGGCTGAGGCCGCACAGCAGCTTTTCACAGCGCTGACCACGGGGTTGGAGTTCACCGAAAACATGCGACTGGGCCGCCCGTTGGGCACGTTTGAGCGTCCGCGCCCCAACCGCGCCGAAGCGCGCCGGTCGGAACGCTCGCTGCGCAATGTCGTGCTGTCGCTGGAGGCCACGCAAGCACTGGCCGCGCAACTGTCGGGCGGCAGCGCCGCGGTTGCTGCTGACTATGAGCGCGCGCTCGAGCGTGCCGCAGCGCTGGATGATCCGACACTGGCTGGCGTGGCTGACCCGGCGCAACGCTTTCGGGTGGAGGCGCTGCAAAGTGCTGTAACCACGATCCGGCGTACGCTGCTGGAGGATGTCGGGCCGTCACTGGGCGTGACCGCGGGGTTCAATTCGCTCGACGGCGACTGATGGCCAATCGGCGGACATTCCTGGCCGGCATGCTGGCCGCCGGGTTGGTGCCGCGCCCAACCTGGGCGGATGCCGGCAACCCGGCCTATCTGGCTGCGGCCAAGACGCCGGACGGCGCATTTGTGCTGTGCGGGCTGCGCGGCGATGGGCAGATCGCCTTTCGCCGGCCCCTGCCCGCCCGCGGACATGCCGCCGCGGCCCATCCCAACCGGCCCGAAGCGGTTGCCTTTGCCCGCCGTCCAGGGACCTACGCCATCGTGCTCGATTGTGTCAGCGGGGACGCCAAGGCGCGGCTTGAGGCACCGGAGGGGCGGCATTTTTACGGGCACGGTGCGTTTTCGGGCGATGGCGCGCTGCTGTTTACCACCGAGAACGATTTTGACGCCGCGCGCGGCATGATCGGCGTTTGGGACGCGCGCCACGGCTATGTGCGCGTGGGTGAGTTTGCCTCTGGCGGGGTTGGCCCGCATGAGATGCGGGTGATGCCCGATGGGCAGACGCTGGTGGTGGCCAATGGCGGGATCGAGACGCATCCCGAGACCGGGCGCGCCAAGCTGAACCTGCCCGTGATGCGGTCGAACCTGACCTATCTCGACCTGAGCGGTCGGGTGCTGGAACAGGTGGTACTGGGGGCTGAGCATCAGCGCAATTCGATCCGCCATCTGGCGGTGGCCGGGGACAGTGCTGTGGCCTTTGCGATGCAGTGGCAGGGCGATCTGACAGCGGATCTGCCGCTGCTGGGCGTGCACCGGCGCGGCGCGGCGCCACAGCTCTACCCGGAGGCGTCGGTACGGCGGATGCAAGGCTATCTGGGCAGTGTCGCGATGGATGGCGCGCAGATTGCCGTCACCTCACCGCGCAGCGGGCTGTTGCAGGTTTTTGATGACGTGGGGCTGGTGCAGGAGACCCCGCTCACCGATGTATGCGGCGTGGCAGCAGGCGGTGCTGGGTTTTTGGTGACAACAGGGACCGGTTTGGTCCGCGCGCCGGGGGCAAAAGACGCCGCTTGGCCGCTGGCCTGGGACAATCACCTGGTGGCGATTTAGGCGCAGGTTGGGGCTATGGCCCCTACTCGGCCGCGGCAGCCTCAGCGGCGGTGCCGTAGCGGGGCAGATCGCTTTGACGTTTGCCATGGGCGGCCATCAGCGTGTCGCGGACATAGGCGATGTGGGCGGTTTCCTCGATGATCTCGGCCAGATACTGCGCCTTCATCAGGGTGGACCCGACGCCGATGGTGCCGTGATTGGCCAGCACGGCGGCGCGGATATTCGGGTCGCGAAAGACCGGGCTAATCTCAACATCGGTTTGCGGGCCGCCCTGTGCCGACAGCGGGATCAGCGGCATGCGGCCAATCTTTTCAATGGTTTGCACGGTGAGGCACGGGATCTCCAGACCGGCGCTGGCGTAACCTGTAGCCCAGGGTGAATGGCAGTGCACCACGGCGCGGATATCCGGCCTGATGCGGTAGAGGTCGAGGTGAAAGTCGAGGTCCTTGGATGGTTTGTGATCACTCGGCTCGATCGTGCCGTCGAGGTGGACCACCTGCAGGTTCTCGCGGGTGCATTCGTTAAAGCCCACGCCCGAGGGTTTTATCACAATGGCGTCGCGGTCGTCGAGGCGCACGGACAGGTTGCCACCCGCATTTGTCTGCAGCCGCAGGTCAAAGCAGCGTTTGGCGGTGGCGATCAGGGCGTCTTTTTTGGCGATGAGGTCGGTCATATCGCTCCTGCGGGTTGGAGGGCGTGAAGGGCATCGGTGATGGCGGTGGTGATGGCCGGGTCGCACAGGTGCTGCGGCACCACGGTCATTGTCACATCGGAGGACAGCGCGTCCTGCATCGTGTCGCGGAAGACGTGGCGCAGTTCGGGATCCTCGATGGCACCGCCGGAGCGATCCTGATGGGAAAACCCACCCATCGGCACAATCACGTGCGCCGGGCCAGTATGCGCGTTCAGCGATGTGGCCAGCGCGCGGGCCACGCGCGCCATTTCCGCGGCAGAGAGTTTCACATGGGTGAAAAAGCCCGAATGCGCGTATTGCGGGCGCGATCTGTAGCGTTCGGGCAGCGTTTCCTGTTCGCCCAAGCCGATAAAGTTCAGCGCGCCGGGCAACACCACGCGCGGCAGATCACCGCCCGCGCTAAAGCGGTCGGGCATGTCAACATGCACACCGGCCACGTGCAGGCGGGTCATCTCGTGCGGGGCCAGATCGACAAGCGCGTGGAAGGCGCCGCGCTGGATAAACCGGGTAAAGGCCGCGCCGCCGTAGCCGTTGGAGTGAAACACGGTGGTTTCCTGGCCTTGCTGGCGCAGCGCCGCGGTCAGCGACGCCACTGCCCCTTCGGTCGCGCCCAGCGCGGTGATGCCCACCGAGGTGTCATCGACGCACGCCCCAGAGGTGCGGCGCGTGGCACACAGGCCCGCCGTGAGCGCCGCGGCGTTTTCCAGGAGCTCGCGCAAGGTCGCATTCAGGCCGCAGATATCGGCGAGCGTGGGCACGATGACAATCGAACTGTCGGCGGCGGCGATGCGCGGGTCAAAGGGCAGCGTGCTGAGCAGCACCTTGGGATAGGTGATTGGCAGGGCGCGCAACACGCGCAGGGCAATCTCGCCCCCCGTGCCGCCACCGATGGCCAGCACCGCGTTGATGTCGTCGCACATGGCGTCCGCGATGGCGGCGGTGGCGCGCGCAACCGTGGCATCCATCGCCTGCAGCTTTTCCGCGCCGCCGAGCACGGTGGTCGCGTTCAGCGACAAATCGATCACCTCAGCATTGACGCCGTGAAAGGCAAGCCGTTCGCTGAGAAACGCGGTCTCTTCGGCCTTGGTCTGTAAGGTCACCAAAAGCAGAACCCGCGACGTGGTCATGGCCTAGCCCTTTACTGCCCCAGCGGTCATGCCGGTGATGATCTGGCGCGAAGCAAACAGGGTGAAGATGATCGGCGGGATGGCGAGCAGCATGCCGGTCGCCATGATCACTCCCCATTCGACATTGAATTCTGACATGTTGTTGACGATCAGGATCGGCACCGTCTTGGTGTTGCGGTCCGACAGCGCGGAGGCCAGCAGGTATTCGTTCCAGGCGATGCGAAAGGTAAAGATCGCCGCCGCCGCAAGGCCCGGTTTGATCAGCGGCAGCACAACCTTGAAAAACACCTGAAACGGTCCGGCCCCGTCGACGCGTGCCGCTTCTTCCAAGGATCGCGGGACCTGGACGATAAAACTTTGCAAGATCCAGATCACAAAGGGCAGGTTCATCGCCACGTAGATCAGAATGATGCCGGAATGCGTACCCGCCAGGCACACGTCCCCGCGCCCACCAAAAGTGTCACGGATGGCACCGCCAATCAGCCCGTCGCGGTCGAGGCAAAATTCATTGTTCCAGAGACCAAAGACCGGGACGAGCAGCACCGCTGGCGGCACCATGCGCACGGTCAGCGTGGTCAACGACACGGTATCGCGGCCCATAAACCGAAAGCGGACCAGGGCATAAGCCGCCATGGTGCCGATCACCAACGTCAGCACCGTCGAGATCAGCGCGATAATCAGCGAGTTGATAAACGCGCCGCCAAATTTGAGGGCGCAGAAATCGAGATGCTCCGGCTCATACCAGAGAATATCGCAGAGCGCGGTTTCGTAGTTCCGGATCGTCGGCAGGAACAAGAGCCCCGAGGTGCCGGATATGATGTCGACGTCCAGTTTGAACGAATTGGCAAGCATCAGCACGATTGGCCCCACGGCCATAAAGATCAGGGCGGCGAGCAGCGCGTAAAAGGCGGGGTTTTGGCGTTGATACTCCATGTCAGCCTTCCTCCTGGATCTGGCGGGCAAGGCGCGCGGCGCGGGCCTCTTGCAGGCGGGTGATGGCAAACATCGCCACGGTCAGGCCCAAGAGCAGCAAGAGCAGATAGTTCGACATGGCCGCCGCCACGCCCAGTTCGCGGAACTCGGTGGCGGTACGGCTGATGCGCAGGGCGACAATTTCGGTCGACAGCCCTGGGCCGCCTTCGGTCATCACGAGGATGACTTCGAGCACTTTGAAAGCGTCGATCAGGCGCAGCAGGGCCGTGACAATCAGCACCGGCATCATCAGCGGGATCTTGATGTGCCAGATCTGTTGCCAGGCGGTGGCGCCGTCGATCCGCGCCGCCTCAATCGCGGATTGCGGCAAGGACTGCAGCGCTGCCAGCGCAAGGATGAAGATGAAGGGCGTCCACTGCCAGATATCGGCGATGATCACCGACATCAGCGCATGTTGGCCCAGCCAGTCGACGGTGGGCAGACCGAGCCCGTCCAGTGTCCTATTAAAGGTGCCCACCGTGGGGTGGTACATGTAGCGCCACATCAGACCGACCACCACCGGGGCGATCATCATAGGCAAGATGAACAGCGTGCGCAGCACCGACATGCCGCGAATGTTGCGGTCGAGCAGCAGGGCAAGGCCCACGCCAATTGTCATTTCGGCGATCACCACGGTGGCCGCAAAAATCAGCGTGACTCCGAGGCTTTCGCGAAAGGCGGGGTCGAACCAAAGGGTGACGTAATTCTTGAGCCCGACAAACTCGGTCTCGCCGATGGCCTGGCTGGGGTCCCAGGCGCGGAACGAGCCGTAGATCATGTAGCCCAGCGGATAGAGCAACGCGATGGCCATGATGATCGCGGCCGGGGCCATGAACATGTAGGGCGTGAAACGGTTGGTCAGGTTCATGGGTCAGGTCCCAAGAGGTCCGCGGGGGAAACCGGGGCGCCTGTCAGCGCCCCAGGAGGGGAGGAGGCCCCGGGTCAAGCCCGGGGCAGGCCCCTGGATCGTGCCCAGGGCAGGCCCCAGGTCACGCCCGGGGCAGGCATGGCATTACTGCCAGGTGTAGTAGCCAGCCTCTTCCATCACGGCGCGCGTGCGTTCGGCCACACCGTCCAGAGCTGTCTGGATGTCCAGATCCTCGGTCAGCACTTTGGACATGGTGGTACCGATGTCGGCGTTGATCTTGCCCCAGACGGGGATGATCGGCCGCCAGTCGGGGTCGGCGAATTTCAGCGCTTCACCAAAGGTCGACGCGAAGGGGAACTTTTCGTTCAGCCCCGCATCCTGATAGGTCGAGAAGCGCGACGGGTTGCCGCCCTCCATCGCGACCATCAGGTCACCTTTTTTCGATGTCAGCCACTGCATCAGGAGGAACGCGGCCTCTTTGTTTTCCGCGTTCTTGGGGATGCCGATGCCAAAGCCGCCGGTCTGGCTTCCGCGGCGGACACCTTCGGGGTGCATGGCATAGCCGACCTTGCCCACAACCTTGCTGCGGTCAGGGTTTTCGAACCCGGGCATAAAGGCGATGGAGTCCATGAACATGGCCGCATCACCGTTGGCAAACGCGTTGGCCGCTTCAGAAGGACCAAAGCTCATCGCGCCTTCGGGGCCGCAATCGACAATCGACTTCAACGCTTCGGCCGCTTCGACACCGGCCGCGTTGTTGATGATCGGGTTCCAGGCATCGTCAAAGACGCGACCGCCCAGCGGTGCGAGGTGCAAAAGGAACGCGTGGCTGGCCTGGTGGCCGGAGGCCGCGCGGGACGCCATGCCGCCCATACCCGGCTCAAGCTCGGGGATTTTGCATGCCGCTTCGAGCAGTTGGTCATAGTTTTCGGGCGTGGCGATGCCATGCTTTTCAAAAATGTCCTTGCGGTAGGCCAACACGGACGTCTCAGAGCCAAACGGGATACCAAAGAGCGAACCGGTCGGGCCTGGCAGATAGCCTTTGAAGCCACCGGCCACGCCGATGTTTTCCACATACCCGTCGATCAGGTCGCCCGCGTCATAGCTTGGGTCCGCCAGTTTGGGGTTCATGAAGTATTTGGCGAGGTTTTCCAGTTGGTCGGCAAAGACGTAATCGGCCTTGGAGAACACCACGTAGGCGATCAGGTCATATTCGCCCTCGTCCTGCGCCAGTTCGAGGGTCTGACGCTCGCGCATCTTGAGGTAGGGCAGCTGGTCCACCTCGACCTCAATGCCCGTTTCCTTGGTGAATTCGGGCAGCACTTTCATTGCGGCGTTGTAATGCGGGTGGGCGGGGAAATTCACGATCAGCGTCGTGCCCGCATATTCGGCATACGGCCCGCCATGCCCGTCGGCCAGCGCCGTTGTCGCGGCCATCGCCGTGACCAGCGCCGTGGTCTGAAGTGTCTTTAGCATCGGTTTCCTCCCATGTGCTAAACCTATCGCGTCTAAAGCGCGTGCTCTTTCGTGCGGTCAAACAAGTGGATGCTCTCAGGTCTGACCGCAAACCTGAGCGTTTCACCAAGCGCGATGGGGGTTTCAGATTTCAACTCCACCGTCACTTCGGCATTGCCGCAGGTGCACAACAAAACCGATTGTGCACCGATATATTCCGAGATTTTGACCCGCAGATCAAAGGCGCGGTCCTGGGCCGCATCTGCGTCATAGGTCAGGTCACTGGGCCGGATGCCCAGTGTGACCGTGCCGCTGGTTTGGCCGAGCTGTTTGGCCTTGGCATCTGCGATGGCGATCTTGAACCCCTCGCCCTGGGCCATCAGCGTGTCGCCGTCTTGCGTCAGCTCCGCGTCCAGAAAATTCATCGGCGGTGAGCCCAGAAAGCCCGCCACAAATTTATTGGCGGGCGATTTGAACAGCGTTTCTGGGTTGCCCTGCTGCTGGATCACGCCCGAATGCATGACCACGATCCGGTCGGCCAAGGTCATCGCCTCGATCTGATCGTGGGTCACGTAGATCATGTTCTTTTGCACCCGCTGACGCATCACCGCGAGTTCGGCGCGCATCTGGCCGCGCAGTTTGGCGTCGAGGTTCGACAGTGGTTCGTCAAAGAGGAACGTCTGCGAATCCTTGGCCAGCGCGCGGGCCATGGCGACGCGTTGGCGTTGACCACCCGACAGGGCACCGGGCTTGCGGCCCAGAAAGTCGGTGAGACCCACGATATCCGCGACCTCGCGCACCTTGGCGTCGATTTCGGATTTGGGGCGTTTTTGCAGGCGCAAGGCAAACGAGATGTTCTGCGCCACGTCCATGTGCGGGTAAAGCGCGTAATCCTGAAACACCATGGCCAGGTTGCGGTCCTTGGGCTCCAAGGTGCTGACCGGGGTGCCACCCATAAAAATCTCACCGTCCGACACGCTTTCGAGCCCCGCGATCATCCGCAGAGTGGTGGACTTGCCGCAGCCTGACGGGCCAACCAAAACGGTGAACTCATTCTCCGCCATATCCAGGTCGATGCCGTGCAGCACCTCGACCGAACCATACCGTTTGGTTAGGTTTTGAAGACGGATTTCAGGCATAGGACTCCCCACCTCGGCTATGCGACATATTTTTGTATACAAATCAAAAAGTAAATATACAAATTTGCATTTTGCTCTGAAATCGGGCTAAGAAGGCGCCTGAGACACCAGCAAAGAGTGTGAGGCCAGATGCCAGACACCGCCAAGCCGTTCCCCAAACGCTCAACCGCGCACCGCATCGAAGAGGAGCTTATCGCCGAGATTGCGGCAGGCGCCGTCGCACCGGGAGAGCGGCTGGACGAGACGCGGCTGGCCGAACGCTTTGGCGTGTCGCGGACACCTGTGCGCGAGGCGCTGTCGCGCTTGACCGCCCAAGGGGTTCTGGTGCCCGGCGAGCGGCGCGGTGTCTGTGTCGCCGAATATTCGCGCGAGCAACTCAGCCAGATCTTTGAAGCCATGCATGAAATCGAGGCAGCCTGCGCGCGCATCGCCTCGCAGCGCTTGAATTTATTGACCCGAGCCGAGATCGAAAATGCGCAAGCGCAGTGTGTTGCCGCGGCAGAAAGTGGTGATCGCGCCGCATACCTCAACGCCAATGAGGCGTTTCACACGGCGATCTATCGAGCCACCGGCAACCCCTACATCGCCGAGATCGCAGCCGAGTTTCGCCAGCGCACCGGCCCGTTCCGAGCCAAGAAATTTGCCAGCGCCGAGGACCTTATCGCATCGGCGCAAAGTCATCAGGAATTGATCGACGATATCTTTTCCGAAGACTCTGCCACAGCCGGTCAGAGCATGCGCGCGCACATGACACAGAGCTTTATGCAGGCGCTTAAAGCCAACTAACGACAAAATGTGCTTGCACATGTGTCCGAGTTGAGGCTTTTGTATACAAATGTTTTCCAAAAAATACGGAGCGCGGCCATGGGCGTTGCTGAGACCAAAATCTACCCGATCAACACCGGATGGCTGGAAGCTGACCTTGGCACCTACATTTTTTGGAAAGGGCCGGCGGGCAAGAAATACTGGAACCCGGTTTACTGCCACTACGTCGACACTGGTGAGCACAAGATCCTGATCGACACCGGCCTGTGTGACGAGGCGCGCGCCACCAAATATCACCACAAATGCGAAAAACGCGGTTGCCTTGAGGTGCATGACCACCTGGAGCAAAGGCTGGGCGTGCACCCCGACGAGATCGACGCCATCGTCTTTACCCACCTGCACTGGGATCACGTGCAGAACATGAAAATGTTCAAAAACGCCCGCTACATCGCGCCCAAGGGCGAGATCGAGATGGCCTACAATCCGCTGCCGCTCTACTACCGCACCTATGAATGCGGCATCCTGGGGATTGAGCCGGCCTATGCCGGATGCGTGTTCGAAGCGGTCGAGGACGAGTGCGAGGTGCTGCCCGGCATCACCATGTTCCATACGCCGGGCCATTCGGTTGGACACATGGCGGTGACTGTGGCCACAGCAATGGGTGACATCGTGATTGCAGGCGACGCGATTTTTGTCGAACGCAACCTAGAGCCGAACCCGTCCGAGATGTGGCGACATTGGGTGCCCGCGCGATTTGTAAACTCTTACCAAGGTTGGAAATCGGTCGAAGAGATCGACAAGCGTGCCGATTACGTGCTGCCGTGCCATGACGAGGCAGCCAATGCGCGTTCGGATGTGTTCCCATATGAGGGGATGCCGCTGCGCAAGCGGCGCCAACCGATCCCGGGCTTTCAGTTCTATTTTGGTGACATGCCCGCCGGCACCGCGGACAAGGCCGCCGCAGCAATGACCGCAGAAGAGGCTGAGGCGTACCTGGCCAGCCTTGTCGATCCCAAGGACATGGCCGAATACTGAGGCGCGCCATGACGCGCGATATCGCATCGCTGGCCGAGGTGGCGCACGGCTATGACGCCATCGTGCTGGATCAATGGGGCGTGTTGCATGACGGCACCGTGCCCTACCCCGGTGCTGTCGCCAGCCTGACGCGGCTTCGCAGCGATGGGCACCGCTTGGCTGTGCTGTCAAACTCGGGCAAACGTGCGGCACCTAATGCCGCGCGGATCGCCGCAATGGGGTTTCCCCAAGACATGTTCGAGATCGTGATGACCAGCGGCGAGGCGTTGTGGCGCGATCTGCGCGATGGCGCAATTGCGGCGCGCCGATTCTATCCGATTGAACGTTCAGCGGGCGATGCCGAGGCGTGGGCGCAAGGGCTGGACATCGACATGTGCGGTCTGGGCGCGGCAGAGGCGATCTTGCTGATGGGACTGCCTGATGGCAACGCTGCGTCCGATTGGTCCGATGTGTTACACACTGCCTTGAAGCGCGACCTCTCGGTCTATTGCTCAAACCCAGACCGGCACTCGCCACGCGCGGGCGGCCTTGTTGTCTCGCCCGGCGCGCTGGCCTTTGACTACGCTGACCAAGGCGGCACGGTGCATTTTTACGGCAAACCGCATGTCCCGATCTTTGACGCGCTGGAGCGGCACTTGGGCACCTCACGGATCCTGATGGTGGGCGACAGTTTGGAACATGACATTGCGGGGGCGCACGCCGCCGGGTGGGACAGCATTCTGGTGCGCTGCGGGCTTTATGCACGAGACTTTGCTGCAGGCCCTATGGAGCAGGTGCTGGCGCATTTGGTTGCCCGGCAGGGCGTCTCGCCGCCCACATTCACGATGGGACAGGTGCAATGAACACACAGCCAGAGCTTTTGACCGATGCGTTTCGTGGCCTTTCGGCGCGGTTGGGCAATGATCCGCTGCAAGTGCAGGCGGCCGGGGGCAACACGTCGATCAAAAGCGGCACCGTGATGTGGATCAAAGCCAGCGGCACACAACTCGCGCAGGCGGAAACGGACGACATATTTGTCGCCGTCGACCGGCAGGCGGCGCTGGCCGAAGCACGCGAAGAGGCCGGGGATGGCAGTTGCAAGACCACAGTGCTGGATCCCGCTGTGACGCTGCGCCCGTCGATCGAGACGACGTTTCACGCCGCATTGGAGCACGCCGTTGTGGCCCACACGCATTCGATTTCCACCCTGGTGCACGTGACCTGCGCCGCGGGACGGCAGGAGGCCGTGCGCAAGCTAGATGGCTTGCCCTTTGTGCTGGTGCCCTATGCCCAGCCGGGATTGCCCCTGACCCGCGAAATCATGGCGCGGGTCACCCCCGAAACGCAGGTGGTGCTGTTGCAAAACCACGGGCTGATCTGCTGTGGCGCAACGGTGACCGAGGTGAGCCATCTGATCGCGGATGTGGAGCACCGGTTGCGGCTGGAGCCCCGGCCGAAGCCTGCGGGCGAGGCGCGCGGTGCCGCGCCAGAGGGCTATGAATGGTCAAATCATGGTTGGATCGGGCGCGACCCATGGGCAGCCTCCACCGCGCTGGCCGGATCGTACTACCCCGATCATGTCGTCTTTCTCGGGCCCGCCTTACCCGGACCCAAAGCTGCGCAAGACCGCCCCGCCGTCGTGATCGAGGGCGATGGCGTTCTGGTGCGGCACGACGCGACGCCGTCGCAGATTGCGATGCTGCAATGTCTGTCAGATGTACTGCTGCGCGTGCCTGATGGCTGGACCCCCGAAGCCATCGGACCGCAAGCCGAAGCCGAATTGCTGAACTGGGACGCCGAAAAGTATCGTCAGGCGCTTGCGGCACAATCATGACGCTGTCTCTGGGCATCGACATCGGAACCTCGGGCATTCGGTCTGCGGTGGTCAACAGCGACCGCGACGTGGTGTCCATGGCCCGCGCCACGCATCCGCCGCAGTCGCCGGAACGCATAGACGCAAACCTGTGGTGGGAGGCGGTAAAGACCTGTCTGGGCCACCAAGTGGATGCGCTGAAGGCCGCGGGCATTGATCCAACGGAGATCCGCCGGATCGCCGTCGACGGCACGTCCGGCAGCATGGTTTTGACGGACGCGCAAACGCGCCCGGTCAGCCCCGCATTGATGTACAATTCCAATGGCTTTGACGCCGAAGCTGACGCAATCAGCGCCGCCGCGCCGCCAGATCACATCACCCAAGGGCCAAACTCCGCTCTGGCGCGCGCCATGCGGCAGCGGCACAGCGCCGAGGGCACACCAGCCCATTTGTTACATCAGGCCGATTTCATCGCCGCCAAACTGACAGCGCGGCCCGGTTTCAGCGACCACAACAACGCGCTAAAGACCGGTTTCGACCCGCAAGCGGAATGCTGGCCCGATTGGATCGACACGGTGTTCGACGCGCGGCTGTTGCCCGAGGTTTTGCCCGTGGGCACACCTTTGGCCCCCCTGTCGCGCGAGGTCGCCGAGGCGTTTGGCCTGTCGCCGCAGGCGCTGGTGTGTGCCGGAACAACAGACAGCATCGCGGCCTTTCTGGCGGCATCCCGTGTCGAACTGGGATACGCCGTTACCTCACTGGGTTCGACGCTCGCCATCAAAATGCTCAGCGCTGAGCGGATCGATGACACGGCAATCGGGCTTTATTCGCACCGGTTGGGCGATCACTGGCTGGTGGGCGGGGCGTCGAATACGGGCGGTGCAGTGCTGGCGCAGTTTTTTGATGCTGATCAGATCGCCGCGCTTAGCGCTTTGATCAATCCTGAAACGCCAACCGGCCTTGATTATTACCCCCTGCCCCGCAGCGGCGAGCGTTTTCCGATCAACGATCCGGCCCTGGCGCCACGCATGGAGCCACGGCCCCCCGATGACGCGCAGTTCTTGCAAGCGCTCTTTGAAGGGATCGCAGTCATTGAAGCGCGCAGTTACAGTGAAATCGCCCGACGCGGCGGCGGCAGGCCGGTGCGTATTTTGACCGCCGGTGGCGGGGCCAAGAATGCGACCTGGACCAAGATCAGGGCGATGCATCTGGGACAATCGCCGGAGCCAGCCAAAAACGCAGAGGCGGCGATAGGTTCGGCTTTTCTGGCGATGATGTCGCCGTAGGCGCGGGTTCCGACAGGTCGGCAATACGCTTTGGTATGGCGATGCAGTGCTGGCATGCGTCACAGGGCCCGCCGGGCGATGAGCCTTTGACCTGAACCATCAGGTGCGCTGGCCGGGCGTGCACATGCAAGAGGCGTTGTTCGCTCAAAAGCGCAGAAATTTCCGCGTCCGACCGATTTGCCGAGCCAAAATGGCGTTTAAGGCCGTAAGCTTAGAGCATTGAGAAAGGATGCTGACATGACACAGTTCGAAACCGCCCAGGCTTTCTTTGATGCGTGTGAAACAGGCAAAGGATGGGAGACCTGCCAGACGTGGTGTGCCGATGATGCGACGTTTTCGTGCCAGACGGATGCCCTCGCCGAAACCAAGACGCTTGCGGACTATTGCGAATGGATGAAGGGCCTGCTGACCCCGGTGCCCGATGGGCGCTATGTTTTAACGTCCTTTGCGATGGATGACGCGCGCAGCACCGCGGTGGCCGCAGCCGAATTTCACGGCACGCAGACAGGACCTGGCGGGCCGGTGGACCCGACTGGCAAGGCCGTTGTGTCTGACTATGCCTATGTCATGAAATTTGACGGCGATAAGATCGTGCATATGACCAAAATCTGGAACGACGTGCAGGCATTGCGCGGGCTTGGCTGGGCGTAGCCGTGTCCTGACGGCAGGTGCCGGTCTTCGGCGCCCATAGCGGGGTTTTGATGCCTATGTAGGGGCCGCAGTAATAGATCTGTGCGCAGAAAGAAGCAGTCCCATCGCGCGACGCGTTATTCCCGTGCGCGAGTGGTAGCGCGTGTCATGAGGTGCGTATCCAGCCGAACGTGATCGGGCTGCGTGCCCAACTCGACCCAATCGGCAACCGCCGTTGCGGCCGCGAAACCCATTTTGCCAACCGGCAGGTGCACCGTGGTCAAAGGCGGGTCAAAATGTTCGGAACTGGGCAGATCATCGATACCGATCACCGACATCCCCGGCGCGCGCGGATCGCTGGAATGGCGCAACTCCAAAAGCGCGCCCTGGGCAAGCACATCCGACAGGCACAGTATCGCGGAAAACTCACGTGGTGCATGCAGCAGGTCGCGCACAGCACTGCGTGCTCCCGCATAGCTAAGCGCGGTTTCGACCGCGTGCAGGCGTATGTCGACGGTGCTGCGCAGACCGCTCAAACGCTCTCGTGTTCTGTCGTTGTTGGCCGAGTAACCTGACACAACGGCGATTTCGCGATGCCCGAGATCTGTCAGGTGGTGCAACGCGCTGCGAGCAACGGCCGCGTTGTCATACCCCACCGTGGGGTATGTGTAGTCGGCGCGAAAGCACGATGTGGCAACCACCGGGACATCGTAGCGTCGAACAAGCGCGTCAAATTCTGCCGCGCGGGACGTGCCGGAGACGAGCAGCCCCTCGACGCCAAGGTCGAGAAGCCGCCGCGCCTTGTCGAGTTCTTGGGCCGCATCAAAGCGCGTGTTGGCCACGATCAGTGACAGTCCGCGCGTGTTCAGTGTCTCTTCGACCTTTTCGATGAACCGGGCAAAGATCGCGTGATCCAAAGTGGGGATAAGAGCGCCGATCAGACGCGTTCGGCCCGAATTGATCGCCCGCGCCGCCGAACTGGGCACAAATTGCAGCATCTCAATGGCGTCTTCGACCCGCTGTTTTTTGTCGGCCGAGACTGTCGCCGCGCCGGTCAGCACGCGACTTACGGTTGCAGCCGACACATTGGCCGTGCGAGCGACATCGCGCAGATTGGGTTTTTTTTGGTCTTTTTGCTTCAAAATCGCATCCTGACCTCAACAACAGGTCCGCATTCCTGAAAGACTATTGACTTGTGAAACTAGTTTCAAACACTGTCGCGCCGAGGGAAATGGCCCTGCCTGGGGAGACACGGCACATTGGATCACAGCGTCATCCGATCCTTTTCCAATATTGGCCTGGCTGGGGGTGGTCGTATCTTTGCCGGGTTCCCGTCGCCGGATGCGCCGCAAACCTACGCGGTGCAGCCACGCGCGGCGCAGCGGATTGAGGTAAAAAGCGGCGATCTGTTGCGTGTGGACGGCACACATCATGACGAAGGGCAGATCGCGATATTGGCTTTCGCGCCAGATGGCGCCCGGGCTGAGGGCGCGCTTGGCTTGAATGACGCGACGGCGTTGGACGCAAACGCGTTCGAGCATGCACCGCTTGTCGGCTGGGTTACCGCGCGTGGCGGCGATCGTGATGATGCGCTCAGCGGTGCGGTGTTGCCGCACATGGACGAGGCGGCGGTTTTGAGTGCGGCACAGGCTGTGACCGTCTGGATTGTGCATCTGCAACAGGCTGCTCCGCTTATATCCGGCGGCAGCCACGGCGCGGTTCCCGTTTTGCACCAAAAAGCAGCGGGCGCCTCGGCCGTGCCCGCACCGCAGGGTGCGGTGCGCGATGAGTTTGTGGTCAAGCGCGGGACCGCTGTCGCCTATGAGTTGATGCGCGGAGAGACACTGCAGATCATCGATATCCACGGCCAGCAATGTTCGGATTTTCAGGCTTTGCGGCTGCGGGGGCTGGATGCCGGGCATGAGGATGCAATCGACAGCACATCGACACGGTCCATGGTGCGCCGCGCCTATCCCGGGCCGGGTCTGCTAGACAAATTCTATGATGCGGCGATGAACCCGCTGCTGCGCGTGGTTCAAGATACTTGCGGGCGGCACGACACCTTTGGCCTCGCCTGCACCGCGCGCGGCTATGAAGAGCGCGGCTTTCCCGGCCATGTGAACTGTTCCGACAACATCTCGGCCGCGCTGGCCCCGCATGCTGTGCGCCCCCGACGGGCGTGGCCGGCCATCAACTTTTTCTGGAATACTTGGCTGGACGACCACCACCACATCCTGACCGAAGAGGCGTTTTCGCGTCCGGGCGACTATGTGGCGATGGAAGCGATGGACGATTTGCTGTGCGTGAGCACCGCCTGCCCGGATGACATCGATCCGATCAATGGCTGGAATCCAACCGACATCCACGTTCGCATCTACGAGCCGACAACCAAATTGCCGCGCGCCATCGCCTACCGTGCCAAAGAGGACGGCCCCATGCAGATCAGCCGCAACTCTGCCTTTCACGCCCGGCTTGAACCTCTGACCAATCACTTTGCCCCGGCGCGGGATTTGTGGGCGCCGGTGTCCTTTCCCAGCCATGGAACCACCGGCGAATATTGGGCCTGTCGCAACGCAGCGACGTTGCAGGACATGAGCGGGCTGCGCAAATTTGACATCGTCGGCCCTGACGCGGAGCGGCTGTTGCAGCAGGCCATGACGCGCAATGTCGCAAAGCTGGCGGTGTGGCGCGGCACCTATGCGCTGATGTGCGACCAGAGCGGCGAAGTGATCGACGATGGCACATTGTTCAGGATGGCGCCGCACATATTCCGCTGGTGCTGCGGGAGCGAGGAAAGCGGGCGTTGGCTAACCACCTTGGCGGATGACATGGGGCTGCAGGTGCGCATTCACGAACTTGGTGGCACATTGCCAAACCTCGCGCTGCAGGGGCCACGATCGCGGGATATCCTGCGCGAGGTCGCGTTTTTCCAGCCGCATGTGCCTTCGCTGGATCAGATGAAATGGTTTGGCGTCAGCGTGGCCCGGTTGGGCGACCGCGACGGTGCGCCGTTTCAGGTGGCGCGCACCGGCTACACCGGTGAGTTGGGATATGAAATTTTCTGCGCGGAAAGTGACGCGCTCGAGATCTGGGATGCGCTGATCGCGGCGGGTACAGACAAAGGGCTGATCCCCATGGGTTCAGCCGCATTGGATATCATCCGCATCGAGGCAGGCCTTGCCGGCGCTCAGGAATTTGCGGCTGGTTCGGACGCCTATGAGGCGGGGCTGGGATTTGCCGTTGATCTGGACAAAGCTGATTTCATTGGGAGAACCGCGCTCGCGCGCAACGCACAAGCGCCAAGAAAAAGACTGAGAGGGTTGATGTTTGACTGTGATGATGTGCCGGGCCACGGCGCACCGATCTTTGCCGATGAGCGGCAGGTGGGGGTTGTGACCTCTGCCACGCGCTCGCCGATGTTTGAATGCGCCATCGCGTTTGCGCGCCTGTCCGTTGAGCATTGCGAGACCGGCACGATGCTCGAAGTCGGCCAGCTTGACGGACGCATGAAGCGGCTGCGCGCAAAGGTCACTGACATCCCGTTTTTCGACCCCAAACGCGAACGTGCGCGCGCATGACTGAAGCCGTTGTTGAGCTGGAAAGCGTCTGGAAGGTTTTTGGCGCCCGCGCGTCCGAGGCCATGGCAGCCATCCGCAACGAGGGTTTGGGCAAAGCCGAAGTGCTGGAGCGGTTTGATGCCGTGGTCGGTGTTCGGGATGCCAGCTTTCAGGTGGGCGAGGGCGAGATCTTTTGCCTGATGGGGCTGTCGGGGTCGGGTAAATCTACCCTTGTGCGTCATATCAATCGTCTGATCGAGCCGACCGCCGGTGCCATTCGCATCCTGGGCGAAGACATCGGGGCGATGAACGCGCAGGCGCTGCGGGCCTTGCGGGCCGACAAGATTGGCATGGTTTTCCAGAACATGGCCCTGCTGCCGCACCGGTCGGTGCGCGACAACATTGGCTTTGCGCTCGAATTGCGGGGCATGGACGGCTACACCCGGTCGCGCGCCGCGGACAAAGCGCTCGAGACCGTGTCGCTGCACGGCTATGGCGACCGACTGCCATCAGAGCTGTCGGGCGGCATGCAACAGCGTGTGGGGCTGGCCCGCGCGCTGGCTGCCGACCCGGAAATCCTGCTGATGGACGAGCCGTTTTCAGCGCTGGACCCGCTGATCCGGCGCAACCTGCAGGACGAGTTTCTTGGGCTGAGCCAGGATCTGAAGAAAACCACCGTATTCATCACCCACGATCTGGATGAGGCGATCCGCATGGGCGACCGCATCGGCATCATGAAGGACGGTGAAATTGTGCAGATCGGCACGGCCGAAGACATCGTCACCGACCCTGCCGACGACTATGTTGCCGATTTCGTGGCCGGTATCTCGCGCCTCAAACTGGTGTCAGCGGCCAAGATCATGACCGCCCCCGAAGCGCTGGGTGACCTGCCCGAAGGCGCGCCCGAAGCGCATCCGGAGGACGACCTTGACACGCTGGTCAGCCTGTCCACTGGGACAGATTTGCCCGTTATTATCAAATCCGATGGCAAAGCGGTGGGCGTGGTCACCAAAGATACGTTGTTGCGCGGTCTGCAAGGGGGGGCGGCAGCATGAGCGGCGCCGAGCATATCGAGACCCTGGAGCGCGACGTTTCGGTCGACACCTTTGCTGAACGCAACGCACCCTATTTCAGCGCCACATTCGAGCGGCTGCAACGCAACGAGTTGCCGCGGTGGCAGATGAACGTCTGGGGTCTGGTGGCCCCATGGCTCTGGGCGTCATGGCGCGGTGTCTGGCTGATGTTCTGGATTGCGTTGGCCATCGACATCCTGGCCGTCGTTTGCCTGATGCAGGTGGTCAAATTCACCCCCCTTCTTGCCGAAGCGCTGCAGGACCCGGACGCCAATCGCACCCTTATTCCGCGCTATTCGGGCTGGATCACCACCTATTCGTGGATCGGGTGGGGTTTGCTGATCGGCGGCAGGCTTTGGATGGGCAGCCAGGCAAACCGTTGGTATTACAGTCAATACCAGCGCTGGCGCATTGACCATGACGTGGCGCACGGGGTGCGCAGTCAACGGCTGATCCTGGGCCTCATCATCATTGCAATTTGTGCGCCCCTTACCGTCTACCGCGCCACCGAACAGCGGCTGGACGAGCGCGCATGCCTGGCGCAGGTCCGCATGGGCGAGACCGTCGAAGATCTGATGGCGCAGCTTGGCACGGCGGATATCCCGGCCCTCGGCGCTCAACTCGACACCGAAGTGACGGTGCTGCAATCACAGTTCGACAGGTTGGACACCCTCGTTGACCCAACGACGGAGCAGAAAGCAGAGCGCAGCACAGTGCGCAAACTATTGCGCGACAAAAGCCGCGAGGCCGAGACCGTGTCGTCATATCAGTCCATCACGTCCAAAGATCGCTTTGACTGCATGTTCATCGACGATTTCCCAACGTTGGCCCGGTTTGAAGCCCCGCCCGAGATCCGCTATCGCCGGGTGCCAGACGAAGAGGCACGCGCGGCTGGCGATGAAGACGCCACCAAGGTGATTGTCCAAGAAGCGCCGCCGGTCGAGGGCCGCCGCATCAATATCTTTACCTACAATGCCGAAGCCATCGACACCGGCATCAACTATCTGCGGGCGCAATATGCGGGCATTTTTGATGCCATGACGCATGTGCTGCGGCAGTCGCTGATCCGTGTCGAGGTGGCATTTATGCAAACGCCCTGGCCGGTGGTTGCGTTCCTGTTTATCGCCCTCGCCTGGGCTTACACGGGCACCGCGACCACGATATTTGTGGCCAGTTCGTTGGGCTTTCTTGCCGCCTTTGAGCTGTGGCAAGTGGCGATGCAGACCATGGCGCTAGTCATTGTGGCGACGGCAATCTGCGTGCTCGTGGGCTTGCCCGTGGGCATTTGGATGGCCAAGAGCAAGCTTTTTAGGTGGATCAACGAACCGATCTTGGACGTGATGCAAACCATTCCATCGCTCAGTTACCTTGTACCGGCGGTGGCGTTTTTTGGCATCTCGCAGCCGCCCGCGGTGCTGGCCACGGTGATCTTTGCCATCCCTCCGATGGTGAAGCTGACCGCGCTTGGCATTTTACAAGTACCTGAAAGCACCAAAGAGGCCGCGCTGGCGTTTGGTGCCTCTGAGCGACAGCTCTTGCGCAAGGTGGAATTGCCGATGGCGATCCCGTCGATCATGGCGGGGCTCAACCAGACCATCATGCTTGCGCTCTCAATGGCGACGATTTCAGCCTTTATCGGCGCGGCGGGCCTCGGCGCGCTGGTCACCGAAAGCCTTGGTGACGCGCAGGCGGGCAAAGGGCTGCTGGCGGGTATCGCTATCGCTCTCGTTGCCATGATGATCGACCGGATCCTGCGGGGCATTCGCGCCTCGTTCAGCCGGATATAGAACCACAGCAGAAACCAACACAGGGAGACACCTCATGAAATATCTGCTTTCCTCCGCCGCATTTGCTGGCGCATTGCTTTCGGGCGGCGCAGCGCTTGCGCAAGAAAAGATCATGATCTCGGATCCAAGCTGGAACGGCGCGCGCGCCATCGGCCACGTGATCAAAGCCATCGTCGAAAACGAGATGGGTGGCGAGGCCGAGATCCTGACCGGCATGAACCAGCAGCCAGTGATCTTTGCCGGTATGGACAAAGGCGACGGCTCGATCGACGTGCACCCGGACATGTGGATGCCCAACTGGCAAACGGCTTGGGATGAGTTTGTCGACGGCACCGGCGGCGTCAAAACCAATGGTGGCTACCCCGGCACATCGCTGATCTATGTCCCAAGCTACATGTCGGACCAGATCAAAAGCATCGAAGACCTCAAAAACCCTGAGATCGCGGCGATGTTTGATACGGACGGCGATGGTTTGGGTGAATACTGGGCCGGCGACGTGACATGGGCCTCGACCAAGCGGTGGCAGGTCAAGTTCAAGTCCTACGGCCTCGACAGCCTGTGGGAGCCAAACATTGTCTCGGGTGACACGTTCAAAGCCGGTCTGGCTGCAGCCTATGCTGCGTCGCAACCACAGTTGTTCTACTACTGGACGCCCGAGGCGTTACATGTGCAATACGACCTGACACCGCTGGAAGAGCCAGAGCGTTTTGACGGCTGCGAGGATCTCGACCTGGATGCCGAAAACTGGCTTGAAGTGTCGGAGTTCGAATGTGTCGGTACCGCTGCGTCTGTCTATGTCGCCTATTCTGCGTCGCTCGAAGAGCGTAACCCGCCGGTGGCAAAGATGCTGAGCAACATGGCGCTGACCGGCGACGAAGTTGGCGCTTGGATCCAGGCCATGTTCGAAGAAAAGCGTGACCCGGCAGAAGTTGCGGCCGAGTGGATCGCGGACAATCAAGATACCGTCCAAAGCTGGATCAGCGGCGAAGGCGCATCCTAACGCAAACTCTCGCTGCGCCCTCGGATCGGGGGCGCAGCAGACCTATCGCAGACCATCTGCCTCCGGCACCAGCACCGGCGGCGTTGTCAGATGGCTGCGCCAGGCAACCACGCTCAACATCGGGCTCTGCTGGGTTTCAATCGCATGCACTTGCTCACTGGCGTGAAAGGCTGTGTCGCCCTCGCCTAGGTGCTGATCTGGCAAACCAGCCCGGTAAAAGCGGCCGTTGCCCGCGATCACCAGATAGATTTCCTCGGCCGGATGTCGGTGGCTGGGATAGTACAGTCCCGGCGGCATGTAGACGACAAAGACCCGCAGCCTGGAGGCTACGAATGGCCCGCCCTCTCCCAGCACTGTGAAACAGCCCCACCGTTCCATAAATGGCGCGCTGTCGTCATAAGTGCCGCGCCAGAGCATATGCGGGGCCGCTGCCAAGACAGCGTGCACCAAATCGGGATAGCGGTGCGACACCAGGCCGGTATCGCGGCACATCATGTCACAGACGTTGCGATAGGTTGGCTGCAAATCCTGCGGCCGCACATCGGCTGGAAACGGGGCGAAGGCCGCCATGTCCGGATGCCCGCGCAACACGCCTTCGGTTTCAATGATCAAGTTGCGATACGCTGTTTCAGGGTTCATGTCGCCAATCTTGATGTGCGTGTTGGGCGGGTCTGTCTCAGTTACGACTGCCTGTAGATCAAAGGTCAACCAAGTCTGAAAATGCGTGTAATGAACACGCATTAGAATTTCGGCCAAAACGCGCGTTATGGGCGCTGTCGCTGATTAGCTTGGTCCCAGAACACTGACCATATGGAACCTGGAATTCGTTGTGGCGATAGACACTGTGCACAAACAACGAGGGCTTAAAGCAACAAATTCTTGTAGCAACTGTCGGTCCGCCTGATTGATCACGACGTATGGCGGCTGTGCAAAAGCCCATGCTCTTTGCGCCATCTCGCAAGACCCACTTAACCACGCGAAAGCCGACGCTTACAGCCCGAAGCAAAGCAACACACCGAGCAAAGTAGATGGTGGCGGAGGCTCAGTCCGTATAACTATCGTTTTTCTGAGTTCGCGGATATCCGTATAGGTTCGATTTACTTATTTATTTTCATATACATAAATTTAAATCCGCTCGTTGACGTCCGCGCGCATCCACCCTAAATCAGAAAAATGTGTGGGAACGAATGTGGGAACAATATGAAATTGAGCGCGCAGAAAGTGAGGACGGCAGGACCCGGACGCCATGGCGACGGGCGGGGGCTATTTCTCTACGTGAAACCGACCGGGGCGCGGTCTTGGGTTCTGCGATATC
>JBCCLL010000012.1:0-86856 GCA_039026855.1 Pseudomonadota bacterium
CATCATCGGCTGGAACACCCCTTTGAAATATTTGGGCTTGTCGATGACCGTGTCCCACGGGCTGCGGATGAAGTCGGAAAAGCTGAGCGCCTGCACCCGCGCGGTACTGTGCCAGGGCGTTTCAAACAGGGACCGCGCCCAATTGTCGGCGCGACGCACCACGCAGATCACCGCCATGTCAAAGGGCACCGCCAACATGTGCGGAAAGCCGTGTTTCCACCCCAGTATGTCGGTTGGTTTCAAGTCGGTGTTCAGGGTCAGGATTTTGGTGATGTAATTGGTGCCCGAGCCGCGCTCACCCAGCACTTGGAACCGCCGGATCTGGTGGCGGCCCATGGGGGTGGCGCACATTCCGGTGCTGGCGAAACTTGGAGGCAGGGGCATGGCTGCTCTTTTGGCTTTCGTTTGGTTTAAGTGATGGGCTAGTTTGTTGAAAAAGCCAAGAAGAGCAGGACAGCCCGATGCAGCCCGTTGCCGTTGTGACCATGGTGCGTGACGACGCGTTTTTTCTGAGCGCGTGGGTGCGCCATTACGGCGGGATGTTCGGGCGCGAGAACTGCTATGTCGTCAATCACGGGCGCGGGGCCGAGGTCGCAAAGATTGCCGAAGGCTGTAATATCATCGGCATCCCGGGTGACCCGCACAAGCGCTTTGACATGAAGCGGTGGGGGCTGCTCAACAACATCGTGACCGGTCTGAGGCGCTATTACACCCACGTGATTGTGGGGGACGTGGACGAGTTGGTGGTGTGGGACCCCGGAGAGACGGGCAATCTGAAGACGTTTCTCGAACAGCGGTCAAAAGGGTCGGTGATCACGCCCTTGGGCATGGAGATCATCCACCGGATCGACATCGAGGATGCCCCGATCACCGATCACATCATCGGCCCGCGCCGCTACGCACGCCCTGCGCCGCACTATTCCAAACCCTGCATCGTGTCCTGCCCGGTCAAGATCTCGCGCGGGGGGCATTTCACCCAGTATGACAAGCTGGTGGCGCCCGATCCGCTGTTCCTGTTTCACCTCAAGTTTTGCGATGCGGGCGTCTATTCCGGGGTGATGAACCAGCGCAACGCGATGACCAAGAGCCTCGCGGTCAGCGAAAAGGAGGCGTCCGTGGGCCGCCACTGGTTCGAGGGGTTCCGCGGCGAAGACCGTGCGATCTTTGAAAAATTCAAGGATTTGCGTGTCGAAGACGGTTTCAACGTGGGCTTTTTGCGCAAAAAGATGCACCGGACCTTCAAGGCGCGCAAGGACACCGGGTTTTATCAGTTTGACCGGCCCGAATACGCGATCCAGTTCCAACTGCCAGAACGGTTTATCGGTGCGATCTAAGTCTTTGTGAGAAAGCGCAGCAGCGCCTGAGCGGTCGCGTCGGGATGCGTGTCGGGGAAAAAGTGGCCGCCGGGCACGGTGCCGCTTTGCATATTCTGGAAATGCGGCGCCCAGCTGGCAGGAACATCGAATTGGCGCGCCATGATCCCATCGGCGCCGTAGAGCACAAGCGAAGGCAGATCGAGGCGCCGGTGCGCGTCCGCGCGGTCGAGGGCGAGGTCCACGTCGATGGCGGCGCGGTAGTCGTTGCACATGCAGCGGATCGTGTCCGGATCGCGCCAGTGCGTGCGGTAGGTCGCCAGCGCGTCCGCGTCGAAATCGGCCGTGCTGTTGCCGAGGCCCAGCAGGATCCCGTCAAAAAACCCATCGGGGTCAAAGCCGATCAGGGTTTCGGGGATCGGTGCGGGTTGGGCCAGGAATGTCCAATGGTAATAGGCACGCGCGACGCGGTGGTCGAAATGCTCCAGCAGGTACTGCGTGGGCACGATGTCGAGCACGGCCAGCGACAAGAGCGCATCTGGCGTGTCCAGCGCCATGCGGAAGGCGGTGCGCCCGCCGCGGTCGTGGCCCACCACATGGAACTGATCGAACCCGAGGGCCCGCATCAGCGCCACCATGTCGGCGGCCATGGGGCGAAAGCTCATTTCTTCCATCGTCTCGGGTTTGGGACTGGCACCGTAGCCGCGCAGATCGGCGGAGACGACGGTGAACTGGCCGGCCAGTTGCGGCGCGATGCGGGCCCACATCGCGCGGCACTGCGGAAAGCCGTGCAGCAGTAACACCGGAGGACCGCTGCCGATGACGTCATGGGCGATATTGGTCATGGGGTCTTTTGCGGCGCGGTGGCAGGGGGCCAGCCCCCTCGGCCTGCGGCCTCACCCCCGAGGTATTTTTGGCCAGAAGAAACCATCAGGTGAGCGCGGCCAGCACGCGCGCCCAGCTGCGGATGCCCTTGTGAAAGCTCTCCACGTCGTATTTTTCGTTGGGCGAGTGGATGGCGTCGTCATCCTTGCCAAAACCGATCAGCATGGGTGTGGTGCCGAGGATGTCCTGAAAATACCCGGCGATGGGGATCGACCCACCGCAGCCCACATATGCCGCGGGAATGCCCCATTCGTCGCTCAGGGCTGCGCGTGCTGCTTCAAAGGCCGGATCGCTTGTTTCCGTCATCGAGGCGCCGCCCGCGCCGTGGTCGTGAAACTCAACGGTGCAGTCGGGTGGCAGTGCATCGCGCACCATTTGGCGGAAACTTTCCCGGATCTTGAGCGGGTCCTGCTGACCGACGAGGCGGAAGCTGACCTTGGCCGACGCCTTGGACGGCAGCACCGTCTTGAAGCCCGCGCCGGTATACCCGCCCCAGATGCCGTTCACGTCGCAGGTGGGGCGGGACCAGATCATCTCAATCGGCATGCGGTCAACTTCGCCCGCCGGTTGCCTCAGGTCGACATCGCCCAGAAAGGTGGCGTGATCGAAGGCGAGGCCTTGCCACTGGCTTTGGATATCATCCGGCAATTCGGGCACGCCTTCGTAAAAGCCGGGCACTGTGACACGCCCCTGATCATCATGCAGCGAGGCGAGAATGCGCGTCAGCACGCGAATGGGGTTCATGGCAATGCCGCCATACATGCCGGAATGCAGATCTTTGTCAGGAGCGGTGATCGTCAGCTCTTCGCCCAGCAGCCCGCGCAGCATCGTGACGATGGCGGGCACGCGGCTTTCAAAGAGGCCGGTGTCGCAGATCAGAGCCAGATCGGCACGCAACTCATCGGCGTTTTCTTGCATGAACGGCACCAGCGAGGGCGACCCGGATTCCTCTTCGCCTTCGAAAAAGAAGGTCAGGCGACAGGGCAGGGTGCCGTGCACCGCCTTCCAGGCGCGGCAGGCTTCGACAAATGTCATGAGTTGGCCTTTGTCATCAGACGATCCGCGACCGCGGATCACGCGGCCTTTGGGCGTGTCTTCGAGGGCGGGATCAAACGGGTCGCGGTCCCACAGATCCAGCGGGTCAACCGGTTGCACGTCGTAATGGCCGTAAAACAACAGATGCGGCCCGTCACCCTCTTGATGCCCCACCACCATCGGGTGGCCTGGCGTCGGCCTTTTTTGCGCGTCGATCCCGAGGCTTTGCAAATCGCTGACCAGCCAATCGGCGGCGCTGTCGCAATCGGCGGCAAAGGCGGGATCGGTCGAGATTGAGGGGATGCGCAGGAGCGTGAGAAGCCGTTCAGTGGCTTGCGGCAAATCGGTGTCGATGCGGGACAGCACGGCGTCGAGGGACATGAGATCTCCTGTAGTTTTCCGAGGCATAGCGTGCGCAAGGCATCGCGAAGTGTCCAGAGGCGACGCGCGTTCACCATAGGAAACTGTAGCCGTCCTTACGCTTTTGTAATATGCGCCTGCGACATGACGCGCACAGCGGCGGCCTTGTTCGTGACCGTGCTAATCTATAAACGTTCTAAAAGCGTCGCGGCTTGCGCGGCACCTGCCAGACCACCAAGGGGACCTACGCGTGAATTACGAAGGCCATCTGGATCAAGCGCTCAATCAATTGCACGAAGAAGGGCGGTATCGCATCTTTTTCGATATTGAACGGCAAAAGGGGCAGTACCCGCATGCCGTATGGACCACGCCGGAAGGTGATAAAAAGCCGGTGACCGTGTGGTGCGGCAATGATTATCTGGGCATGGGGCAAAACCCGGTGGTGCTGCGTGCGATGCATGAAGCGTTGGATGCAACCGGTGCAGGCTCTGGTGGCACGCGCAACATCTCTGGCACAACGGTATATCACAAAGCGCTCGAAACCGAGCTGGCGGATCTGCACCGCAAGGATGCGGCATTGCTGTTTACCAGCGCCTACATTGCCAATGACGCCACGTTGAGCACGTTGCCTAAGCTGTTCCCCGGCCTGATCATCTATTCGGATGCGTTAAACCACGCCTCGATGATCGAAGGTGTGCGCCGCAACGGCGCGGCCAAGCGAATATTTCGCCACAACGACCTCGAACATTTGCGCGCGCTACTGGCGGCAGACGACCCGGACGCGCCCAAATTAATCGCTTTTGAATCCATCTACTCGATGGAAGGTGATTTCGCCCCGATCGAGGGGATCTGCGATTTGGCCGACGAATTTGGCGCGCTCACCTATATTGACGAAGTGCATGCTGTTGGCATGTACGGCCCACGCGGTGCCGGTGTGGCCGAGCGTGAGGGGCTGATGTCGCGCATCGACATCATCAACGGCACGCTGGCCAAAGCCTACGGCGTTATGGGCGGATACATCGCCGCGTCGGCCAAAATGTGCGACGCCATACGGTCGTATGCGCCCGGCTTCATCTTTACCACCTCGCTGCCACCGGCCGTTGCGGCGGGTGCTGCGGCATCCGTGGCTTTTCTCAAGACGGCCGAAAACCTACGTGCCGATCATCAGGCGCAGGCCAAAGCGTTGAAATTGCGGCTCAAGGGCCTCGGGCTGCCGCTGATTGACCATGGCAGCCACATTGTGCCCGTCATGGTGGGCAACCCGGTGCACACCAAAATTCTGAGCGACCGGTTGCTGTCGGATCACGGGATATACGTCCAACCGATCAATTTCCCAACGGTCCCGCGTGGCACCGAACGGTTGCGCTTTACACCGTCGCCGGTACACGGCCCGCGGGAAATCGATGCTCTGGTCTCTGCGATGGACAAGTTGTGGTCGCATTGTGCGCTGAATCGCGCTGAGGTCGCAGGGTAACCCGGGAAAATGTGCATTTGCCCTTTTCATGTGATAACCTCTGGTTAAGAAACGAGGTGGCGCGAATCGACAACACGCGATAGCGCACATCAGGGACTTACGGGGCACGCGGGATGATCGGGCGGAAATCCGGCACAAGCAAGGCAGTAGAACCGTCAGGGCCAAAAAGCTTTGACGACTTTGAACTGCGACTTGGCGACGTCATGCGTGGCGAACGTGCGACCTTGGGCAAATCGCTGTTGGATGTGCAGCGCGAGTTGCGGATCAAGGCCAATTACATCGCTGCCATCGAGGCCTGCGATCCAAATGCCTTTGATACACCCGGGTTTATCGCTGGTTACGTACGATCCTATGCCCGATACCTGAATATGGACCCAGACCGCGCGTTTGCGGCGTTTTGCGAGGAAAGCGGGTTCGAGGTTGCGCACGGCATGTCGGCGCAAGCGTCGGTCATCAAGAAATCTAACCGCGACGAACGCGTCGGCAAACGCCCCGGCACGGATATGTTCGCCGCGCCAGCCACGCCATTTGTCCCCGAGGCGGAGGCGATTTGGTCGCATATTGAGCCGCGCGCGATTGGATCCGTTCTTGTCCTGCTCGGCCTGATCGGCGGCATTGGGTGGGGGGGCTTTGCCGTGTTGCAAGAGGTGCAGCGCGTTCAGGTCGCGCCCGTGGATGAGGCGCCCGTTGTGCTCAGCGATCTTGATCCATTGCAAAGCGCCGCGGCCGCTGACGACATCCCCAATGGCCCGTCGCTGGGTGCGCCGCAGCGCGCAGAGGCGTTGGATCGCCTCTACCGGCCGCAAGCGCTGGACGTTCCCGTGTTGACAGCCCGCGACGCGCCGATTGCCACGTTGGATCCGCGCGACTACGCCACGTTTGACGCGCCTGAGCCGCCTGTCACCCGCTCGGTAGTGTCTGACATTGATCTTGCCATTCAGGATGCCTTGAGCGCGCGCACTGTGCCGCAGGTTGTCGAAGACCTGGGCCCAACGGTGCGCATGGTTGCAGCTTATCCTGCGTGGGTCCGGGTGCGCTCCGCCGATGGTGCGACCCTGTTTGAAACGACCATGCAGCCCGGTGACACCTATGACATCCCGGTCACCGAAGTGCCGCCCACGCTGCATGTCGGAGACAGCGGTGCGGTGTACTTTGCCATGGGCTCTGACTGTTACGGCCCGGTTGGCGGTCGCGGCAGCGTCACCCGCAATTTGGCGTTGGATCGAACCAAACTGGCCGAGGTGATGGCACCTGTGAACCCTGCCGACAGCGCGGATGCGCTGAACACGATGCTGGCAAATTCCGGCGATCTGATTTCTGCCGGCGCGCCGCTGCTTGCGACCTTGCCCTGTCAGCCAACGGGTAACTAGACGGCGGCGGATGGACGCGCCAAACAGGGCCGTATGCCCACGCTTTCAAACTAAAACATTGCCCTAACAACCCAATATCGGGTCTATTGTTCTGAGCGGCACATTCACTCTGTGCGCGCTAAGACGGATATTTTGGGTGTGGGAGTAGCGCATGACGCAAGCGCGCGGGCTTTCTGCGGGGCATGATCTGCGCCTGTACAAGTCCGTATCGCGCGATGCGTTTTTCGAAATATACGTCCGCATCGGGTTCCTCAGTTTTGCAGGCGTATCGTCGGGAATTGCGTTTCAGGACGCTGTATTCTTTGGTCTGACGGTAGCGTATCTTGTGTGTCAGTCGGCGTTTCTGGTGCTGCTGCACAAGGGGCCTGATACGGCCAGACGACGCCACGCGGTGGCCGTTTATACGGCGGGTTTTGGCGTTATGGCGTCGGTGATGAGTGCCGCCGTTTACACCTGGGCAAGCTATCCGGGCTTGGGTTCGATCTTGGCGCTGATGCTGATTTTTGCGGCGATGATGAATTCCATCGGTATGCGTATCCGCGAACCTGTTGCGCCGCTGGTCGAACGGGTCACCATCTCGGTGACCATTCTCACGCTGATCTTTGTGGTGGTGGCAGACAGTGCTGTCAGTGAGATGGAAAAGAGCATGCAGGTGGTGTCATTGCTCGGTGGTCTGATCTACTACCTGATTGCATTCCGATCGGTACGGCAAGCGCACATGGAACTGAGCCGCCAACAGGAAAAAGCGTTGCAAAGCGCACGGTTGCAAGCATTTGGCCAGATCACTGGCGGCGTTGCACATGATTTCAACAATTTGCTCGCGGTGATCCGCGGCAACCTCGAGCTGCGCAAAGAGTTGCTGAGCACCGGGGCCGCGCCGGAAGAGGCCGAAGCGTTGCTGGCCGAGGTTGAGAAGGCCACGGACCGTGCCGTCGACACCACGCGCGATCTGATGAGCAGCACAGGTCGCTTGCCGCTCAACGCCGAAACGGTGGATGTTGGGGCGCATGTGACCAGCATGATGCCGATGTTGCGCCGCGCGGTGCCCGCCGAGGTGACGTTGCGCTTTACCGCGGACAAGGATCTCCCGCAGGTGCGCGTTGACGCGGGCAAATTGGAAAGCATGGTTTTGCATCTGGTGCTGAACGCAGGTGATGCAGCGGCAGAGAGGGGCGGCGACATCGCCATTTATGTCACCAGCAGTGACACGGGCGCCCTGCAATTGCGCGTGCGCGACACCGGCATGGGTATGACCCCCGAAACACTGGCCCACGCGACCGAGCCCTACTTTTCGACCAAACCGGCAGGGCAAGCGTCCGGGCTGGGTTTGGCCATGGCCCAGGGGTTCGCGGTGCAATCGGGCGGTACGTTGGACATCTCCAGCGAAGTGGGCAGTGGCACGGTGGTCACGGTGACCTTGCCCGCCGTGGATGCGCCTTCGGTGTCGCGTTAGCTGCGCTTTTCTTCGACCAGCGCGAGCATCTGATCAAATGGCAGAAAGCCGCGCAGCAGTTCGTCCTGCAACACAAAGGTCGGCGTTCCGGTGATCTTCAGCTTTTGCGCCAGCGCACGGGTGTCGCGGATCTCGGCGGTGACCGCGTCGCTGTCCATGTGCGCCTCAATGGCATCGGCATCCAAGCCGTAGGTGCCCGCCAATCGTTTGAGCGTGCGCATGTCGATATTGCCACCCACCAACATCAACGCATCGGCAATGCTTTTGTAAGCGTCATCGCCCGCGATCTGTTTGCTTGCCACGGCAAAACGCGACGCCAGCAGCGATTGCTCACCCAAGATCGGGAATTCCTTGACGATCAGCCGGATATTGCCATCCGCCTCAAGCAGTTTGGCGATCTCACCGTGCGCGCGTTTGCAAAAGCCGCAGCGGTAATCCAGGAACTCCACCAACGTGATGTCGCCGTCTGGGTTGCCGCCCACCCACGAATACCCATCGTCAAAGATCGCGCTGGCATTGTCGCTGACCAGGGACAGGTCAGCTTGCGCCTGGGCGGCGGCTTCGCGCTCTTCCAGCAGGGCGACGGCGTCCATGATCACTTCGGGGTTGTCCATTAGGAACGCTCGCACCTCGTCGCGGAAAATCGCCCGCTCTTCGTCGGTCATGCTTTGCAAATCCAGCGCTGCCAGGGGTAAGGCCGTCACCGCGGTGATGAGTGTCCCGTATACCAGTTTCCGCATTGTCATCTCCGTTGTTTTGCCGCACGCTCGGACGCAAACAGCACATCCTGCGCGCGCCTCCAAGGGCCGGATCCTTCGGGCAAAAGCCCCATTGCCCGCTTGGCGTGTATCCCAGCATCTTCCAGTCGTCCGCGCAAGGCGTAGCGTTCCGCCGTGACCACAGACGCCATGCCGCGCTGGCCGGATTTCGCGTAGGCCACCGACAGGTCGCGCAGCATGGAACCGTCCCGAAAATCGACGCGCCGGGCGCGTTCGAGCGCGGCCAGGGCTGCATTGACCTGACCGGTGGCCAGCAGCGCCCGGCCATACCCCGCCTGCAACAGCCCGTCGCCCGGGCGCAATTGCACGGCGCGCGCATGGGCTTTGACGGCCGCGTTGAAATTGCGCGTTTCCATCAGGATCTGCCCCTTGAGATCGTGAAAGAACGGATCTTGGGGCCGTGTGGCAATGGCGCGATCGATGGCGGCCAGTGCGCGGCGAGTGTCGGTGTTGCGGTGCCGGGCGATGGCTTCGCGCATGTAGGCAATGTCTTGCGCGCCACTGCGGTCCAGCCGGTTCAACGTCCAGCTTGAGCGGCGTTGAAATGCGGTCAGCTTGCCCTTGGCGCGCAGAAACCAGTAATCCGCCGCTGGGCTGCCGCTGGCGCCAGTTCTGGCTGCAGCGCCGGCAAAGGCCTCGATGGCGCGAATACGGTCGCGGCTCAGCGGGTGCGAGCGCACATAGGGGTCTTGCCGGCCGGCTGACAGCGACTCTTGCCCGCGAAAAAGCTGCATCACATCGAGCATGCCAGAGAGCGGCACCCCCGCCGCCTGCATGTAGCGCAGCCCCGACTGGTCGGCGGACGCCTCTTCGGCGCGGGTGTGGGCGAGAAAGCTGCGCACCGCCGCGCTTTGCGTGCCAAGGGCAACCCCGGCGGCCGCCTGACCGCCACCTGCGGCACCGGCCAGCACAGCCAGCGCCGTGCCCAGCATCGCGCGGTTGCGCGCAGCGCCAAGGTTGGTCATGCGCCGGGTGATATGGCCATTGGTGATATGCGCGGCCTCATGGGCGATCACCGCTTGCAGCATCGCGGCGCGGTCCATGCGCGAGATTAGACCGGAATGCACGTAAATCGCATCATTGCTAACCACAAACGCGTTCATGTTCGGATCATCCACCACAAGGATCTTGGTGCGTGCGGGGCTCAGACCCGCCGCCTTGAGCACAGGGGATGCGATTTGCGCCAAGGCGTATTCCATGTCGGCATCGCGCAGCAGTGTCACTGCGCGCGCGGGCAAGGCGAGCGCGACACTCAGAACCAGTATTGACGCCAGCCGCACAAGGCGGTGAAAGGTCCAAACTCCCATATCCCGGATCATAGGAACGCCCATGCAAACCTCAAGCCGCAGCGACATCGATCCCTTTATCGTGTTGGATGTCATGGTGGCCGCGCGCGCGGCCGAGGATGCAGGCCGGCATATAATACACATGGAAGTGGGCCAGCCCGGCACCGGCGCACCGCAAGCGGCGATCCGCGCATTAAATGCAGCTATGGCAGACGGGCCGCTGGGCTACACCGTGGCGCTGGGGTTGCCCACGCTCCGCGCGCGGATCGCGCAGCTTTACGGGGAATGGTACGGCGTTGACCTTGATCCGGCGCGGGTGGTGATCACCTCCGGCGCGTCGGGCGGGTTCTTGTTGGCCTTTAACGCGCTGTTTGACAGCGGGGCCCGGGTTGGCATCGGCGCACCGGGCTATCCCAGCTACCGCCAGATCCTGCGCGCGCTTGGATTTCAGCCCGTCGATTTGCCCGCGGCCCCAGAAAACCGGCTGCAACCCGTTCCGGCGGACTTTGCCGGGTTGGATCTGGCCGGGTTGCTGGTCGCCTCACCGGCCAACCCGTCCGGCACCATGCTGGACCTGCCCGCCATGCGCGCCTTGATCAACGCCGCGCACGACGCTGGCGCGGCCTTTATCAGTGATGAGATCTACCACGGCATCGAATACGAGGCGAAAGCTGTAACAGCGCTACAGACCAGCGATGATGTCTACGTCATCAATTCGTTTTCCAAGTATTTCTCGATGACTGGCTGGCGCGTAGGCTGGATGGTCGTGCCAGAGGGGCACATCCGCACGGTGGAGCGTCTGGCGCAGAACATGTTCATATGTGCGCCGCATGCCAGCCAGGTGGCCGCACTTGCCGCGATGGATGCAACGGACGAATTGCAGGCCAACATGGATGTCTACCGCGCCAACCGGGCGCTGATGCTCGACGGTTTGCCCAAGGCGGGCTTTGACAGGATCGCGCCACCTGACGGGGCCTTCTATGTCTATGCGGACGTGTCAGAATACACCGAAGACAGCCGGGCCATGGCGGCGGACATCCTGGACAAGGCGGGTGTCGCGGTAACACCCGGCCTAGATTTTGACCCCGTGCGCGGGCACCAAACCTTGCGCTTTTCCTATGCGCGCAGCACCGCGGACATCGCCGAAGGTCTGCGGCGGCTGACCGCTTACATGGCCGCGCGGTAGGGGATTCACGCCGCGCCCGCTTTGCGCTATGCTGCGCCCAAAAGAGCGGATGACATGCGGGCAATCTTTACGGCGATGGCGATCTGGTGCGCGGCGGCGATGGCGCTGGCCCAAGACTTGTCTGGTCTGGCGCGGCTGGATGCTGCTGCCAGCGATATCAAAGACACCTGGTTTGGCCGCACCGAATTGACCTTATCGCTCAGCCAGGGTGTGCCCTACCGGGTGTTTTCGCTGGCTGACCCAATGCGCTTTGTCGTCGACTTTCGCGAAGTGGATTTCACCGGCATCGCGGCCGAGGATGTGCTGAGCACGCCGGGACGTGTGGCGGCCGTGCGCATGGGCAGCTATCGCCCCGGGTGGTCGCGGCTGGTGCTGGATCTGGTGGAACCGTTGGCGGCCACACGCGTCGAGATGTCGGTCGATGACAGCAGCGGCCGCGCGATTTTGAACATCGGATTTGACGTCACCGATAGCGACGCGTTTACGGCCAACGCCCGACCACCCTTGGACCCCGATTGGGGGATCGAGGTGGCGGCACCGACACTGCCCGCGGATGACAGTTTTGTGGTGGTGATCGACCCGGGGCACGGCGGCATTGATCCCGGCGCCGTGCGCGGCGGGACCGAGGAAAAGACCCTGATGCTGGCGGTTGCGCGCGATCTGCGCGATGCGCTGCGCCGCGCCGGCGGGGTCGAGGTGGTGCTGACCCGCGACGCGGATCGGTTTGTGTCGCTGCCAGCGCGGGTGGCGCTGGCGCATCAGGTTGGCGCGGATGCGTTTATCTCGTTACACGCAGATGCGCTCAGCCAGGGGCAGGCGCGCGGCGCAACCGTCTATACACTCAGCGCGGAGGCAAGCGACGCGGCCTCCGCCCAATTGGCAGAGATGCATGACCGCGCCGACATCCTTGCCGGTGTGGATCTAAGCGGCACAGATGATGTGGTGGCCACCGTCTTGCTCGACATCGCGCGGACCGAAACGGGGCCGCGCACTGACGTTCTGGCCGATGCGCTGATTGATGCGATGGCCGCAGCAGGCGGCCCGATGAACAAGCGACCGCGCCGCTGGGGCGGGTTTTCGGTGCTCAAGAGCGCCGATATTCCGTCGGTTCTGGTCGAGATCGGCTTTCTCTCTGACGCGCGCGATCTGGCCAATTTGCGCGATCCGGTTTGGCGCGCGGTCATGGTCGAGGCGCTGGCAGGGGGCATTCTGGCATGGCGTGATGAAGACGCAACTATGCGCGGGTTGATCCGCCAATAGAACCTGACGGCACCAGCGCACAGATCCGCCGCAGCGCTTTTGACCCCGGCGCGCAAACCACCTATACTGATGCGCAAGATCAAGAGACCTAATCGCGGGCGGGCGGTCCATGTTCCGGTTTATCCTTTCCTTTTTTGGCAGCATTTTTACCACCGTGACCATGGGGGCTGCGATGATCGCGCTGACCGTGGGTGCGGTGTTCTGGATGTACGGGCGCGATCTGCCCAGCCACGAGAGCCTTGCGCAATATCAACCAGCCACCATCAGCCGCATCTACTCGGGCGAGGGGCAGATCATCGACGAGTTTGCTGAGGAACGGCGGCTTTTTGCGCCCGCGGATACGATCCCACCGCTGGTCAAACAGGCGTTTATCAGCGCCGAGGACAAGAATTTCTACACCCATGAGGGCTATGACCTGCGCGGCATTGGCTCTGCGGCCTATGACGCGATCCGGTCGCGCGGGCGCGACGTGCGCGGGGCCTCCACCATCACGCAGCAGGTGATGAAAAACTTCCTGTTGTCAGGCGACCGTCAAGCCGAGCGCAAGATCAAGGAAATCATCCTGGCCGCGCGGGTGGAAAACGCGCTGAGCAAGGAGAAGATCCTCGAGCTTTACCTGAATGAGATTTTCCTGGGCCAAAACTCCTATGGCATCGCGGCCGCAAGCCAGACTTACTTCAACAAAAATCTGACCGAGTTGGAGCCGCACGAGGCGGCATTCCTTGCCTCACTGCCCAAGGCGCCGTCAGACTATCATCCGGTGCGGCGCAAGGACCGGCTGCTGGCGCGACGCAATTTCGTGCTCAAAGAGATGTATGAGAACGGCTATCTCACTCAGGCGGCGTATCAGGCCGAACGGGACATGCCGCTGCGGTCGGTGCAAAACGGTGATTTTGACAGCTTCAAGTCCGAACTGCCACCGCGCGACTACTTCACCGAAGAAATCCGCCGCCAGTTGAGCGAAGAGTTTGGCGGGACCGAGTTCAAATCCGGCGGCTACACTGTGCGCGCGACCATCGACGCGCAGATGCAACCCATCGCCGCCCGCGCCCTGCGCAAGCAGCTCGAAGACTACGACCGCGCCCGCGGTGTCTGGCGCGGCACCGGCAAGCGGCTGGAAGGCGACGATCTGGACAATTGGGCCGAGGTAATAGCGTCGGATTTCTCCATCGCGCGGGATGTGGACTTGGACGGTCTGTGGCGGCCCGCCGTGGTGTTGGGTGTCGAAGATCAACAGCTGCGCCTGGGCATCGAAGCCTGGACCAACGCCGAGCCCGCGCAAGTTGTGCCGCGTGAGGACATAAAGTGGTTGCAAGGCAACTTTTTTGACAATTTTGAGGTGGGCGACATCGTCCATGTGCGCGCGCTGACCGCTGACAGCGACGGGTCCTTTGTGCGCTGGAGCCTGCGACAGGTGCCCGAGGTGCAGGGCGCCTTTGTCGCGATGGACGTCAACACCGGCCGCGTCATCGCGATGCAGGGCGGGTTCAGCTACCAGCATTCGGTGTTCAACCGCGCCACGCTGGCCAAACGCCAACCAGGGTCAAGCTTCAAGCCCTTTGTCTATGCCGCCGCTCTCGACAGCGGCTACACCCCGGCGACAATCGTTGTGGATGCACCAATTGAGATCAACACCCCGCAGGGCCTGTGGCGCCCCAAGAATGCATCGAACCGGTACTACGGCCCCACGCCGCTGCGCACCGGCATTGAACAGTCGCGCAACCTGATGACCATTCGCCTGGCCGAAGAGGTTGGGATGGATGTGGTGGCCAGCTACGCCGAAGAGTTTGGCGTCTACGACCGCATGGGGCCGTTTCTCGCCAACTCGCTGGGGTCTGAGGAAACCACGCTTTACCAGATGGTGTCGGCCTACGCGATGTTTGCCAATGGCGGTGAGCGGGTGAAACCGACGCTCGTTGACCGGGTGCAGGACCGCTTTGGTCGCACGGTCTATCGCCATGATGAGCGTGACTGCCTCGATTGTGCGCAATTGACGACATTGGCACCGGGGACCGGCCCGCGCATTCAGACCAACCGCGAACGGGTGATGAACGCGGTCACCGCGTATCAACTGACCTCAATGATGAAGGGTGTGGTGGATCGCGGCACGGCGCGGTCGATCCGCCTGCCAGTGCCCATCGCGGGCAAAACCGGCACCACCAACGACAGCAAGGATGTCTGGTTTGTCGGCTTTTCCTCGAACATCGTGGCGGGCTGCTACATCGGTTATGACCAGCCGCGCAGCCTGGGCCGCGGCGCGTCGGGCGGCGGCACCTGCGGCCCGGTGTTTTCGGCCTTCATGTCCGAAGCGATCCAGAAATACGGCGGCGGCCAGTTCGAAGTGCCCGAAGAATGCGCGTTTATGAACATCGACCGGTTCTCCGGCGCGCGGCTTGGCCCGGGCGCTGCGGGCGCCAATGTGGTGGCCGAGTGTTTCCGCGAGGGCGAAGAGCCGATCTTTGGCATCATGTTCGACGGCGGTTTTGCCATGGGGTCCGATTTGCCCCTCTACGAAGAGGCAAGCGGTTCCGGCCGTCAGGTGACCACCTCCACCGGCAAAAAGGCCGTCGTGGGCGGCAAAGCGTCCTTTGGCAACCTCAGCTCGGGCGGGCTGTACTGATCACGGCTTGCCCGGCCGCAAGGCTTGGGCTAATCCCAAAATCCTGATCACAAAGGTCTCCTTACCCATGCGCGCCGAAGTCCAGAACATCGTTGAAGAGATCGAGAAATCCGTGGCTTTGCTGGCGCAACGGCTCGATGTCGAGACGGCGCAGCATCGCCTGGAAGAGTTCAACGCCCGCGTCGAGGATCCCAACCTGTGGGACAATCCAGAAGCAGCGCAAAAACTGATGCGCGAACGGCAGATGCTGGTGGACGCCATGGACACCCATGACCGGATCAAACAAGACCTCAGCGACAACGTCGAACTTATCGAACTGGGCGAGATGGAAGCGGACGATGAGGTCGTCGCAGACGCCGAAGAGGCCTTGCGTGCGCTGGCCGACACGGCCGCGCAAAAAGAGCTTGAGGCACTCCTCGACGGCGAGGCCGACGGCAATGACACCTTCCTCGAGATCAACTCAGGAGCCGGCGGTACCGAGTCCTGCGATTGGGCGTCGATGCTGGCGCGCATGTATGTCCGCTGGGCCGAGAAAAAGGGCTACAAGGTCGAACTGCAGTCTGAACAGGGCGGTGAAGAGGCCGGGATCAAATCCGCGACCTACAAGATAAGCGGTCAGAACGCCTATGGCTGGTTGAAATCCGAATCCGGCGTGCACCGTCTGGTGCGCATTTCACCTTTCGACAGCGCGGCCAAGCGGCACACCTCTTTTAGTTCCATCTGGGTGTATCCGGTGGTCGACGACAATATCGAGATCGAGGTGAACCCGTCCGACATCCGCATCGACACCTATCGGTCATCTGGCGCGGGTGGTCAGCACGTGAACACCACCGATTCCGCGGTGCGGATCACCCACCATCCCACGGGCATTGTGGTCACCAGTTCCGAAAAATCGCAGCACCAGAACCGCGATATCGCGATGAAGGCGTTGAAAAGCCGCCTCTATCAGTTGGAGTTGCAGCGCCGCACCGCCGATATCAATGCCGCGCACGAGGCCAAGGGCGACGCAGGCTGGGGCAATCAGATCCGGTCCTACGTTTTGCAGCCCTACCAGATGGTCAAAGACCTGCGCACCAATCACGAGACATCCGATACCAAAGGCGTGCTCGACGGAGATCTCGACGGGTTTATGGCCGCCACGCTCGCCATGGATGTGAGCGGGAAGAGCCGCGCCGAGGCGCAAGGTGCTGACTGACCGCAGCGCGCTCGATCTGTCCGAGGCGCTACAGAAGCGCGATATTTCCGCCGTCGAGCTGATGCAAACCACGCTGGCGCGGGTGGAGTCGGTCAACGGCAAGGTAAACGCCATCGTGTCACTGCGCGATCCAGATGCCTGTCTGGAAGAGGCGCAGCGCGCCGATGACAGCGCGCCGCAGGGCTGGCTGCACGGAATCCCCATCGCCATCAAGGATCTGGCCAATGCCGCCGGTCTGCCAACAACCATGGGCTCGCCGCTATTTGCCGGTCAAATTGCCCAGGCGGACGACATCGTGGTGGCCCGGTTGCGCGCTGCCGGCGCGATTGTCATTGGCAAGACCAACACGCCCGCATTTGGGTTGGGCTCGCACAGCACAAACCCAGTCTTTGGTCCAACCCGCAATCCCTATGATCAAGCTCGCACAGCGGGTGGGTCGTCAGGCGGTGCGGGCGTCGCACTTGCCACCGGTATGCTCAGCATCGCGGACGGGTCCGACATGATGGGCAGTCTGCGCAATCCCGCGGGCTGGAACAACGTCTACGGCATGCGCCCGTCTTGGGGTCTGGTCCCGTCCGAGCCTGTGGGCGACGCGTTTTTGCACCAAATGTCCACCAATGGCCCGATGGCGCGGTGCCCGCGTGATCTGGCCGCTTTGCTCGACACTATGTCCGGCCACGACCCGCGTCAGCCGCACGGTCAGATGCCCGCCCCGCACGCACTGCGCGACATCGACAAAGACGTGTCGGGCATGCGCATCGGTTGGCTCGCCGATTGGGGTGGCGCCTATGCGATGGAGGACGGCATTCTGGGTCTGTGCAGCAACGCGTTGCGCCAGATGGCCACGATGGGGATGACGGTCGAGGCTTGCGCGCCCCCCTTTGACCGTGACGCCATGTGGCATGCCTGGACCACGCTGCGCAGCTTTGCCGTCGCTGGCGGCCTGTTACCGCTTTACGCCGATGCGGCCTCCCGCGCGGCCCTCAACCCCCAAGCGATCTGGGAGATCGAGCAGGGCCAGGCGCTTTCGGCGATGGCGGTGCACCAGGCCAGTCTTACACGCACCCAGTGGTTTGCCACCTCTGCCACTCTTTTTGACAGCTACGATGTACTGGCGCTGCCCACGGCGCAGATGTGGCCCTTTGACGTCACGCTCGACTGGCCGCGCGAGATTGCGGGGCAGGGCATGGACACCTATCACCGCTGGATGGAAGTGGTGGTGCCTGCCTCGCTGATCGGGCTGCCTGTTGTGGCTGTGCCGGTGGGCTTTGGCGGGCCGCATGACCTGCCCATGGGCCTGCAATTGATCGGTCGGCGCGGCAGCGATGCGCAACTGCTGCAATTGGCTGCACGATGGCACCAGGCAACCAATTGGCCGGGCGCACGACCACCGACGCTATAGCGGCAGTTCGCAGCCCATCTCAACCAATGCTGCGCGCAGCTGCATTGCCTCCGGATGGTTGATTTCCATCGCAAAAACATGTGCCTGCGTCAGCAGGAACGCGCGTTCGGGTCCCGTGACCGCGTCTGCCGCACGCGCATAAAGCGCCACCAACGCGGCCTTGTCCCCGGCCTCATGCGCGGCAAGCAGGGCCGCGTCCGACAGGATCATTCCGCCGCTTGAGGTGCGGTGCGGTTATGCAACATGCGCGCGGCCACCCAATCGTGAAACAGATGTGTCGGCCCATCCATTGCCGGCGAAAAGCGTCCGCCGTCAAATGCCGGTGTGTGCCGTCCGCGCTGCATGCCTTCGACCACAAAGATGTCCTCTTCGAACACCTGCTTCCACTGTTGTGCATTTTGGGCGCGCAAACCGGCGTCTGTGTGATCGGTAGGGTAGTAGAGGTGCACCTGTTCTTCGGTGCGTCCCGGTCCCTTGGGGATGAGCAGGATGGCAAATGTATGATCGCGGTGCACGCCCAGCAGCACGTTGGGATAGGCGGCGATGTATTCGGCGGCGGTGTCCCATTTGTCCGCCAGATCGGTGAAATCCGGGAACTGCTCGCCCGCCTCCCCGGTCATCTGACGATAGACATGCGTGCCCTGGCCGGAAAACCTACCCTGTTCTTCGATGTGGTAGTGGTCTTCAAGTCTGGAATAGCTGTTTAGACTGGGGTGTACCCACGGCAAGTGATAGCTTTCGCAGTAGTTTTCGACCGCCAGTTTCCAGTTGCACCCGACATCCAGCACAAAGCGGCTGTCGTCCCCGCCGTGATACAGCGGTTGATCATATTCCGCCCACCGTCGCAGCAGGTCGGCGTGGTGATCCTCAAACGCGGCGGCATCACCGCTGAGATTGATCCACACCACGCCCATCCACAGATGGCTGCGGACCTCAATCAGACCGAGCTCTGTGCGTTCGATGCCATCGGCGGTGTTTTGACCAGGGCCGCCTACATGCGGGGTCGATACAAGGCGCCCTTGGGTCGAATAGCACCAACTGTGATAGGGGCAGCGGATCACGCCCTTGATGCTGCGCGGTTCGGAAACCAGGATCATACCGCGGTGGCGGCAGATGTTGTGAAACACCCGCACCTGGCCTTCTTTGTCGCGGATCAGCAACAGCGGTATGCCCACAAAATCAATTGGGATCGCGTCGCCGGGTTCGGGCACATCCGCGGCCGCCGCAAGCCCAGCCCATTCCGACGCCAGCAACGCGTCGCGTTCTTCGGCAAAAACATGTTCGCTGGTGTAATGGGCGTTGGGCAATCCCTTGGCGGCGGAAATATCCCGCCGCACAAGGGAGAGGTCAGACTGGGTCATATGAGGCCTCGCGTTTTGCCCACGAGGCTAGCGTGCACCCATCGAAAGCGTCATGTCCGTTTTCGACGCGCACTTTTTCGTTGCCGACATGTCCTTTGGCTGTGTCAGCCCTGTCGTTGTAGTCTTTCTGATGCGCCAGAGTTGGCGGCGCCTACGGTGTTCAGTGGCAAGGGTATGATCTTGCCCATGTGATCATCCGCAGGCGCGCGCCGGTCATGTTCGGCAGATTGTCTGAGCGAGTTGACCAGCGGCATGCCGCTGGCTTGCGCCAGTAGCCGCACATTTCCGATCTGGCGTTGGGAGCGCTCTGTGGTCATGTCGAATTCGATGACATCACCCGCGTCGACAAAACTGCCTGACAAATCATCCAGATGCGGTTGTGAGAGATAAGCGAGATTCCCGTGATCTTCGCACCAGACCACTGCAGTTTGCTTGGTCGGATCGCTCCAGAGTATGACGCCTATCATGGTGGCTCTCTCTTGCACCTGTTCGTTTGTCGCACTGCATTCAACGCGAAACTGGTTCGAAAATACAGCACCAAGCAAGCAACGTCCGCTTGCATTTTGTGTCCGTTCAATTAACCTCTGGTAGCGGTTTAGCGTCAGTTGCGACGCGATTTTGCGTCATCACCGAGCTGTTTTGTGTTGGATTATTGGTTTGCACGCACGGATGTGCCGGCACAAACAAAGAAAGACGAACCATGGCTGGACCACGCCAATCTCCGGCGGAACTGCGCAGCATGTTTGGCGCCAATCTCAGGACGTTGTCGCGCGCTTACCCCTCCATCTCAGAGCTGTCGCGCCAATTGGGGATCAACAGAACCCAGTTCAACCGCTACCTCTCTGGCGAGAGCTTTCCGCGGCCCGACGTGTTGGCGCGAATTTGCGAGTTTTTTGATGTCGATGCGCGCGTATTGTTGGAATCGGTGCATCGGATCAAAACGGCCGGTGACGGCTTGGCCAGCCCGTTTCTGCGCGACTTTGTCGGCGAAGATGTCAGTCACGTCCCCGAAGAGCTGTTTCCCTCGGGCTTTTACAGTTTCATGCGGCGCAGCTTTCTGGAGCAAGACCAATATGTTTTGAACCTGGTTCATGTGCGCCGCGATGGGCGGTCAACGGTGATCCGCGGATTTGAGCCAAAGGCCGCGATGGCCGCACAGGGATTGCCGTCGACCAAAGACGCGCGCGAATTTCGCGGGCTGATGATCCGGCAAGAGGACGGGGTCGCGGCCATCATCTCGCGCAAGGGATCGCGCACGGCGTCGTTCAACTTTCTCACGCAAGTGTCCGCGTTCGAGCAAAAGTTCTGGGTCGGCTACGTCGCGCGCACCGTGCGCGAGGCGCCGGAATCCCAGCGCGTCGTCCGCATGGTGTACGAGCATCTGGGGTCTGGTCCAGCGGCCTTTTCCGACGTCCGGCAAGTGGCGCGCGACGGCGGCTATTGCAGCATCGATGAAGTGCCGCCGTTTCAGCGCCGGCTGCTCAAGCCCGAGCACGCGTTTAGCTAGGACGGGTCAGTCACCGCGGGGCAGGGCGGCCACGCCGGTGCGCGCCACCTCCGTCAGACCCAGCGGGCGCATCAGATCGGCAAAGGCGTCGATCTTTTCCGGCGCGCCGGTGATCTCAAAGATGAAGCTTTCCAGCGTGCTGTCGACCACATTGGCGCGAAAGATATCGGCCAGCCGCAGCGCCTCGACCCGCTTGTCCCCCTGGCCTGAGACCTTGAACATGGCCAGTTCCCGCTCGACCGAGGCGCCTTCGACCGTCAGATCATGCACCTCGTGCACCGACACGATGCGACCCAGCTGCGCTTTGATCTGCTCGATGACCTGCGGCGTGCCGGCAGTGACGATGGTGATGCGCGACAGATGCCCCTCGTGGTCCACCTCGGCGACCGTTAGGCTTTCGATATTGTACCCGCGCCCCGAAAATAGCCCAATGACCCGCGCCAGCACCCCCGGTTCGTTTTCCACCAGCACAGCCAGCGTATGCCGCTCGACCACGTCACTGAACGTGGGACGGAGGTTATAGGCAGAGTGGCTAGAAGCGCCTTTTTTGATCTTCAGGGCTGACATGCGTTTCTGTTCCCAAATTTGTCAGAAGGATAAATGGATCCGGCAGGTAAACGCTCCGCTTTTGGCAAAAGCGTTTCTGACTGCAATCGGCTGGGTGTCTTGCTTGCGTTTGTCCGCACGTGTCCTGCACTCTTCTAACGCGCGCGTCTTTGCGTCTTTACCAAACTCATAATTCCAAGACCAACCCGCGGGGCCAATAGGGGCAACGGCCAACGCGAATTCTCCGCGGTTGTCGCGAAGCGGCGCTTCTAGGTCTTCGCGAAACCTTGCGGGTAAAGCATTGGGTGCTGCTGTGTTCGTTGGTGACAGGGTGGCGAACAGAACACATTTGCGTCCATTGCTAGCCTCACATCCAGTTTTTGCCATCATATCAGCATCTTGGGAATTTACTGATGCCGCTTGGTATCCCCAGCCGCGACCATTTGAAGTCACGTAAAATGCGCCATACGATTTCGAGCCCTCACGAAATTTTGCCAGCTTAGCCTGGACCTTCGAAGATAGTCGAATGTTTGCATGCTGCTTGAACACCGCACCAGACATGAAGGAAACGCCTCGCGCCGAACGCACATCACCTTGGTCACTGACTGGTACGTCGCAGCTTGCAAGGACCCCTAAGCAACAGACAACAGCGCAAGACCGCAACATCAAACCAAAACGCTCCCCTTGGCATCGATCACACCCTGCGTCTCGGCCTCGCCCAGCAGCATCTCGTTATGCGCCTTGCCTGACGGGATCATGGGGAAGCAGTTTTCGTGCTTTTCCACCAGGCAATCAAAGATCACCGGGCCGTCGTGGTTGATCATTTCCAGGATCGCATCGTCGAGCGTGTCGGGGTCATCACACAGGATGCCCTTGGCGCCGAAGGCTTCGGCCAGCTTAACAAAATCAGGCAGGCTTTCGGACCACGAATGGCTGTAGCGTTCGCCGTGCAGCAGCTCTTGCCACTGGCGCACCATGCCCAGGCGTTCGTTGTTCAGGATGAACTGTTTGACCGGCAGGTTGAATTGCATCGCGGTGCCCAGCTCTTGCATGTTCATCAGCCACGACGCCTCGCCCGCAACGTTGATCACCAGCGCGTCCGGATGCCCCATCTGCACGCCGATGGACGCCGGGAACCCGTAGCCCATGGTGCCCAGACCGCCGGATGTCATCCAGCGGTTGGGATCCTCAAACCCCAGATACTGCGCGGCCCACATCTGGTGCTGGCCGACCTCGGTACAGATGTAGCGGTCGTGATCCTTCGTAAGGGCCTCAAGCCGTTCCAGCGCGTATTGCGGCTTGATGGTGCGGCCTTCCTGCTTGAACTTGAGGCAGTCAACAGCGCGCCAGCTTTCGATTTCGCTCCACCACTTGGCCACCGCAGCCCCGTTTGTCTTGCGCCCGCGGCTTTTCCAAACCTTGAGAATGTCTTCGAGCACGTGGCCCACATCGCCGATGATAGGGATGTCGGTTTTGATCACCTTGTTGATCGAGGATGGATCGATGTCGATATGCGCCTTGATCGACCTCGGGCTGAACGCATCGATGCGGCCGGTGATCCGGTCATCAAACCGCGCGCCGATGTTGATCATCAGGTCGCAGTCGTGCATCGCCATATTGGCCTCATAGAGGCCATGCATGCCCAACATGCCCATCCAGTGTTTGCCCGAGGCCGGGTAGGCGCCAAGACCCATCAGCGTTGACGTGATCGGAAAGCCCGTCGCCTCGACCAATTCGCGCAACAATTGGCTCGCCGCGGGTCCGGAGTTGATCACGCCACCGCCGGTGTAAAAGATCGGGCGTTTGGCAATTTCCATCGCGGCAACCAAGTCTGTGATGGCGTCCATGTCGCCTTTGACCCGCGGTTGGTAATGTGATGCGGCGGGTTTTGGTCCCTGATAATCGCCGGTGGCAAACTGTACGTCCTTGGGAATGTCGATCAGAACCGGGCCGGGACGCCCCGAGGTGGCGACATGAAACGCCTCGTGCATCACACCCGACAGCGCGTCGGTTTCTTTGACCAGCCAATTGTGCTTGGTGCAGGGACGGGTGATGCCGACGGTGTCTGCCTCTTGAAAGGCGTCCGAGCCGATCATGAATGTCGGCACCTGACCGGTCAGCACAACAATCGGGATCGAATCCATCAACGCATCGGTCAGCCCGGTCACCGCATTTGTGGCGCCCGGACCCGAGGTCACCAGGCATACGCCGGGCTTGCCAGTGGCACGCGCATAGCCTTCGGCGGCATGCACAGCGCCCTGTTCGTGCCGCACCAGGATGTGCTTGATCGAGTTTTGCTGAAAGATCTCGTCATAAATCGGCAGCACAGCGCCACCGGGATATCCAAATACCGTGTCCACACCCTGATCTATCAGGGCTTGGACAACCATTTTCGCTCCGGTCATTTGACGTGTCATATCCGCGTGCTCCGATTTGCGGTTTCCTCTGGCGCATAAAAAAGCCCCCGGCGGTGTTCCGAGGGCGCATGGGTGGGGATTTGGATATCCGTTACCGGCCCATGCGCGTGTCCACTACTACGATGACGAGGTCTGTCATGCCCTAAGGCTCCTTTGTGCGTAGAGGGACATTATGACCGGGCTGGGGGAGGGTCAACAGGCAAATTGCAGCAAAGATGTCGCCCACGGCGAATTTTGCGACATTTTATTACGTTTAGGCCGCCTCGCGCGAAATGAAAGTCGCCGATTGCGGGCCTCGGATCGTTACATGCTGCTCCCGGTACCCTGCAGCACACCGTGTTCGAGCGCGTAGCGGGTCAGACCGGCGGTGGAGGATATGTCCAGCTTGCGCTTGATATTCTTGCGATGTGTCTCAACCGTCCGGACCGAGATATCCAGCGCCAGCGCAACGTCTTTGTTCGACATCCCCTGCGCCAATTGCAGCAAGATGGTTTGTTCGCGGCTGGTCAGGGCCGAGCTTTCCTTGGACGGGGCCAGCGCGCCCGAGGCACCGGTGCACAAATAACGCTCACCGCGCATGACGGTGTCGATGGCGGTTTTGATCTCGTCCGTGGGCACGTCCTTGAGGACATATCCCATCGCACCGTGGCTGAGCGCCGAAGTGATGTATTCGGGGCTGTCATGCATCGACAGGATCAACACCCGCGTGCCCGGTCGGCGTTCCAGCACCATCTCGGTTGCCGTCAGCCCGCCCATTTCCGGCATGTTCAGATCCATCAGGATCACATCCGGGTCCAACCGGGCCAACGCGTCCAGCGCGGCTTGCCCATTGCTGAGCGTACCGACGACATTGATGTCGTCCTCATCCTCGAGAACCGACTGGATCCCCTGCGCGACCATGGGATGGTCATCAACGATCATTACGCGGGTGGTCATGCGGTGGCGCGCTCCTGAGATTTTGCCGTGTCTTCGGGCGGCAACAGGTGTGACAGCGGCACGGTGGCCTCAACAACTGTGCCCGTTGTTGATTTGCCCTGCGGCGACAAAATACGCAACTGTCCGTCCAATTGCTCCATGCGTTCCTGCATGTTGCGCAGACCCAGCCCCGCAGTGGTCTGGTCACGCCGCGCGGGCAGGCCGCGGCCATTGTCGCTGATCCGCAAGGTGGCGCCGCGGGCGTGACCACGCAAATCGACCGACACGCTGGAGGCATTGGCGTGTCTCTCGATATTGGTCAGCGCCTCTTGGGCAATTCTGTACAAGGCGATCTTTGCGTCCTGATCCAGCCGGTTGCGAAACACCACCGTGTCAAAGGTCACCGCAGTCTCTGTGCGCTCTGCAAAGTCATCGACCAGCGCCTTGAGCGCGGGCCCAAGGCCCAAATCGTCCAGCGCGCCCGGCCGCAAATCACGGCTGATCCGACGCACCTCGGCGATGGCAGTGCCCAGGTTGTCGATGCCCTGTTTCAGCGGCGCGCCCGCATCATCGGGGGTCTTTGCCAATTTGCGCCGCGCACTGTCCAAAGCGTAGCGCACGCCCACAAGGATCTGGCTGATGCCGTCATGCAATTCGCGCGCCACGCGCCCGCGCTCTTCTTCTTGCGCGTCAAACACCCGCTGGGTGAGCCGTTTCAGCTTGGCATCCGCCAACCGGCGCTCGCGAAAATTCAGCGCCATGCCCGAGCCAAAGACCAGCAACAGCGCGGTCATCGTGATCCCCAGGATATAGAGGAACGTGCGCTGCACGCGGGCTTCGACATCTGCGCGTGCCGCCGCGACCGATGTCAGGACGTCGTCGATGAACACGCCCGTGCCCACCGCCCACCGCCAGGACGGAAACGAGGTCACGTAGGTGATCATCTCGGCCTCTTGCCCATTGGACGGCTTGGGCCACAGGTGGGTGAGGTACCCGTCACCCTGGCGCGCAATCTCGATCAGGTCGGCCACCACGCGGGTGCCGTCGCCATCGGTCAACTCCATGTGGTTTTGGTTGATCATTTCGGTCTGGCGCGGATGCACCAGCGCGGTGCCGTCGTAGTCGTAGACAAAAAAGAACCCTTCGTCGCCGTATATCATGGCCGAAAGGATCTGGCTGACCTGGTCCTTGGCCAGCTGATCATCGGGCGCCGCCGACCCGTAGATGAAATAGAACCCATTGCGCGCCTGCGTTACATAGTTGCGCAGCTCGCGCTTTTTCGCCTCGATCAACTGCACTTCAAGCGCTTGGATCTCGCGCTCGGCCGTGGCGCGCGACTGGTTTGCCACCAGCGCAGCAATCGCTGTCACCGCCAGGATCAGCGGCACAGCCGCCACCAATGACAGCTTTTGCGCGTAACTCAGGCGCAGGGCGGGCAGCGCGTCTTTCATCCTGATTCGATACGATGAAATGGCGCCGAATCATAGCCACAGCACCCGCAGCGCGTGTTTCACCCAGCGCCGCAGCCGCGGTTTTTACCGGATGGTTTCGGAAATCTGGCTGTTCTACGCAGTAGTAGGTATTTCCAACAGCGGCCCGATCAGTAGTGTAGCGCCACTCGAAACGATCCGTCCGTCGCACTGACAGGCACGGACATACTCATCTGGGAGGATTTTTTATGGATCGTCGTTCTTTTCTAAGGACTTCTGCACTGGGCGGTACCGCCGCCGCTGCGTCGACGCTGGCCGCACCGGCCTATGCGCAAGGCAACCGGACATTGACCATGGTCACGTCCTGGCCGCGTGGGTTTGCTGTGCTCGATGACGCAGCCAGCTATTTTGCGCAAATGGTCGGCGAGATGTCGGACGGCACATTGACCATCGACAAAAAAGCACCGGGCGAATTGGTCGGCGCGTTTGAGGTTTTTGATGCGGTGTCATCTGGCCAGGCCGACCTCTATCACTCGGCAGACTACTACTTCATCAGCCAGCACCCGGCCTACGCCTACTACACCGCCGTTCCGTTTGGCGGGACCGCGCAAGAGGTGACCAACTGGTACTACCATGGTGGCGGCGAAGAGCTGCACGATGAGCTGGGCGAGATCTTCAACATGAAGGGCATGCTGGCCGGTAACTCCGGTTCGCAGTCCGGCGGCTGGTTCCGCAAGGAAATGAGCTCGGCGGCTGACTTCAACGGCCTGAAATTCCGCATGCCCGGTCTGGGCGGCAAGGTGCTGGGCAAGCTGGGAGCATCGGTGCAAAACATCCCCGGCGGCGAACTCTACCAGGCGCTGTCGTCCGGTGCACTGGACGGTCTGGAGTGGGTTGGCCCGATGGCTGACGAGCGCGCCGGCTTCCAGGAAGTCGCAAAGGTCTACTACACCGCGGGCTTCCACGAGCCAGGCTCGGCGCTGGCGTGTAACGTCAACCTCGACATCTGGAACGACCTGACACCGCAGCAGCAAGCGATCATGCGGTATTCGTCGATGGCGACAACGCACTTCCAGCTCTCCGAGACATTGGCCAATAACGGTGCCGCACTGGCGCGTCTGCAGCAGCAGGGTGTCAAGACGCTGCAATTCTCGGATGATATCTGGGATGCGTTTGGCGCAGCATCGGCTGAGGTCATGGACGAGAACATGGGTGACGAGCTCTTTGCCAAGACCCGCAAATCGTTCGAAGAAAGCCTTGCCAGCTCGGCAAGCTGGATCAACAAATCTGACGGCTACTACGTGGCACAGCGCGTGCGCGTGCTGGGCGGCTAAGCCTTTGACTTGATCAAAAATTGGGGGTCCCGGCACGTGTCGGGACCCCCGCATTGCTGGTGTGACGTCGACACGCGCACACGGGAGGGGCATCATGGACACTGAAGCGGGCGGCAACGCCTTCACCGTCATTTTGGGCGGTGTTGCGTGGTTTTTTCAGAACCTCGTGCTGGGCTTTTACAACATCCTTTGGGCCATCACCCATCCGTCGGCGTGGCTCGACTGGATCACCTGGAACAACACCGCCGAAGACAAGCTGTCACTGATGCAGGTGGTCTATTATGGCGGATCGGTTGAATTTTTCTTTGCCGTGATGGCCGTGCTGGTTGTGGTCACCGGCATCGGTCTGTGGCGCAATGAGGTTCTGTGGGGCGTGGTCCGCGGGCTTGAAACCACCGCCAACACGGTTGGTCGTTTTGCCGCCTGGGCCGGTCTTTTGATGGTGATCCAACAGATCATCATCGTCTTTATGCAGCGCATCTTTACCCGGCCCGATATCTCGGTCGGCTTTGGCATCCCGCTGCAATTCGACATCTCGTGGTTTGCCGAAGAGCTTAAGCTTTACAACGCGTTGGTGGTTTGTCTTTGCGTCACCTACACCTTCGTCCAAGGCGGCCACGTGCGGGTCGACCTGATCTATTCCGCTGTGTCGCACCGCACCAAGCGGGTGATCGACATGGTTGGCGCGCTGATCTTTATGGCGCCGGGCGCGGTGCTGATTTGGATGTATGGCTGGTATTTCCTGTGGCGGCACCTCGTGACACCAAAACCAGCGGCAAGCTGGGATCTTGAGCGCGCCGAACGCTCGGCCCGCGCGGTGCGGTGGAATGTGGAAACCATCGGCTTCAGCCCCAACGGCTTTAATGGCTACTTCCTCTTCAAGGTGTTGCTCGTCGCCTTTGCCGGCCTCGTCTTTTTACACGCCGTCGCGTTTTTCTATCGCTCCTATCTCGAATGGAAAGAGGGCGAAGCCAGCGCTGGCAAATACCTTGATCGCGATAGCCTCGGCGACGGCGAAGAAGCCTATGAAGGCACACACTGAACTAGGGGCGGAAAAGAGCAATGTTTGGATTTGATGGCGTAGAGGTCGGCCTGATTATCGTCTTTGTCTGCCTGTTTGGTGGCATCCTCTCGGGCTTTCCGGTGGCGTTTGCGATTGCCGGGGCAGGGGTTATCTCATTTGGCATCATCGCGGCACTCGACAGTGCCGGGTTGCTGATCCACCAGGCGATTGACGTCACCTCGCAGACTTATCGCGATCTGGTCAATTCGGGCGTGAAACCGGACGCGATCTCGACCTTCCGATACCCCGACTTGCCGCGCATCGAGGAACCCGTCTTTCCCCAAGGGTGGGAAGTGGCGCTGGATCGCAATGTGTCCTTTGTCGTCAACCGGATGAACGAGCGGGTGCTGGCCGGGCAGTCGATTGAGACGCTGCTGGCGGTGTTGATGTTTGTTCTGATGGGGATCACGCTGGAGCGATCCAAGATCGCAAATGACCTGCTGACCACGATGGCGCGGGTCTTTGGCCCGCTCCCGGGCGGTTTGGCGGTGTCCATCGTTGTTGTCGGCGCGTTCCTCGCGGCCTCAACCGGCATTGTCGGGGCCACCGTTGTGACCATGGGCCTGCTGGCGCTGCCCACGATGCTGCGCAACAACTACTCGCCCGAAATTGCCACCGGCGTGATCGCCGCCTCTGGCACGCTGGGCCAGATTATCCCGCCCTCCATCGTTATCGTTCTGTTGGGCACGCTGGCGGGCGATCTCTATTCGGCGGCGCAGGAAAACCGGGCGCAATTGGCCGGCTGTACCGATGCGCTCACCTATCTGGGCGAGCCTGCGGTGGTGTCGGTGGGCACGCTGTTTCAGGCGGCCCTGGTGCCGGGCATCATGTTGGCGTTGCTCTACGCGCTTTATGCGTTTGGCTTTGCCCTGCTGAACCCGGAAAAAGCACCCGCGGTCGAGATGGGCAGCACCACGGCTGAACCGGTCACACGGGGTGAGGCATTCACCTGGTTTTTGGGCGCGCCGATCCTGATCGTGGTGGGCACCATCCTACTGGGCAACCTGAATGTCGTGGGCAGCCAATCAACCGTTGTGTCATCCTTTTCGGATGTGGGCGCCACCGCATCCTTGCGCACCAACGTGGACGATGAGTGCAAGGCATCGATGATCGAACTGCATGGTCAAGAAGCGTGGGATGTCGCCGTCGCCCAGCAAGAAGAGATCAACGCCTCGGGCGTTGCCACACAATCCGAAGCCTTGAGCGCTGAACAGATCGCCGAAAATGTCGCAGCAAAGGTTGCAGCTGCCGCGCCCATCGGCACCGGCACCGCGATCTTGCTGGTCCTTCTCAGCCTGATCCTGACCACAGCGCGCGGCCTGTCGCCCAGCCGCGAACCGCAACCCCTGATCGTCGGCGGCATCGGGGTTGTGCTGGCGCTGATCGCCGACATCGCGCTGATCGGGCCGCTGAACTCGTCCGGTTTTTACGTGCTGGTGATGGCGCTGCCCTTTGTGCTGATCATCTACGGCGTCATCGAAGGGGTGAAGCGCTGTGCGCAAAATGAGCTGATGCGCGTGGTCTTCCCACCGCTGATCCTGATCGTTGCGGTGTTGGGCTCGATCTTGGGTGGCATCACCAACCCGACGCCGGCTGCAGCACTAGGCGCGGGCGGTGCGATCATGCTCGCCGCCTATCGCAAGCTCAAGGATCAGGACCGCAGCCCCAAAATTATCATCTGGTCGACGTTGGCCATTGTGGTGTGCATCTTGGTGGGTGTGAATTTTGACCTGCGCGTCAATCTGGGCGATGTCAGCTTTCAAAGCTGGGTCGCGTTTACCATCAGCTATGCCGCGTACCTCTATGCTCTGTTTGGCCTGCTTTTTAGCTGTTACGTGCTCTATACCAGCGGCGTGCTGACGCCGGTGGTGCGCGAAACGGCCAAGGTGACGTCGATGGTGTTCACCATCTTGATCGGTTCGCAGCTGTTGAACCTGGTGCTGATTGCCTTTGGCGGCGAGCATTACATCCAGCAGTTTTTGAAAAGCTATGATGATCCGCGCGTTGCGTTCCTGATTGTGATGGTGATCCTGTTTGTGTTGGGCTTTGTGCTCGATTTCCTTGAGATCATTTACATCGTGATCCCGATTGTCGGGCCGGTGATCTATGGCGCGCATTTTGACCCCAAATGGGTGACGATCATGATTGCGGTCAACCTGCAGACATCGTTTCTGACGCCGCCCTTTGGCTTTGCGCTGTTCTATCTGCGCGGTGTGGCACCCAAAGAGGTCACCACCGGCCATATCTATCGCGGCATTATCCCATTTGTGCTGATCCAGGTGGTCGGGTTGCTGCTGCTCGGGTTTTTCCCGTCGATTGTCACCTTTGTCCCCGATCTGATCCCGAACTGATCCTGCCCGGATGTGATCCAACGGAAAAGGCGGCCCAAGGGCCGCCTTTGTTGTATCTATAAGGTAATGAGGGGCGTTGCCCCTCAAACTCCCCAAGGTATTTTTGGCCAGAAGAAGACGAAATACCGCCTCAGCGCGTTGGCCGCGTGTCCGGCAGCGAGATATTGGCGACCTGTTCGGCGATGGGATCGGTGGACAGCGGGTGGGTGTCGGGGGAAAACTCGTCGGGTTTTTCCATCTTTTGCCAGCGCCCGCCCATGTATACCTCAAGCCCGGAGAACTTGGACTTGTAGCCCATCTTTTGGCTGCCCGGCACCCAATAGCCGAGATAGACATAAGGTAGCCCGGCGTCGCGTGCGATGGCGATGTGATCGAGGATCATAAAAGTGCCGAGCGAGCGCTTTGGCATGTTCGGTGCATAAAAGCTGTAGACCATGCTCAGGCCATCGCTGAGTACATCGGTCAGGCTGACCCCGGTCAGCGCGTCATCCATCGTGTATTCGATCACGCGGCTGCGGATCGGTGTTTCTTCGATCATCGCGGCAAATTCGAACACGTCCATGTCGGCCATGCCACCGTCGGCGTGGCGGCTGTCAAGATAGGTGCGAAACAGCGCGTATTGATCTTCGGTCGCCCAGGGTGAGGTTGCCCGCCGTTCTAGATCGGCGTTGCGATTTAAGGTCCGACGCTGACCACGGCTGGCCGTGAACGCCGCAACGTCGATGCGCGCCGACAGGCAGGCCGAACATTCGGCGCAAGACGGTCGGTAGAGCACATTTTGCGAGCGGCGAAAGCCCTGTTGGCTGAGGCTGTTGTTCAGTTTTTCGGCGTTTTCGCCTTGCAACGCGGTAAACAGCTTCCGCTCCATCCGCCCGTCAAGATACGGGCAGGGCTGTGGCGCAGTTACATAGAACTGCGGGGCGAGGGGAAGAGAGTGGCGCATCCGCTATCCAAAACCGACTGTACAGAGGATACCAAGCTGTGGCCCTGAGACAAGTCGCTTTCGCGTGCGCGTCACTTTCGACGATTGAGCGCGGCGGTGCCCAGCAGCATATCGGTGAGCCCTTGGCCACGGCCCGATGTGATCATCAAGATGACAGAGATCAGTTGCAGCGGCGCAATCGCCCACGAAATCGTGTAGCCCAAGGTGTGCAAAAACGCGGTGCCGAGGTCGAAACGAGCGCCGTGCCGGTCGCGAAATTCGATGGCCATGACGCGCATACCCAGCGTAGCCGAGCCGCCGGTGAGCGTCGCCACGCGGTAGACAAAGCCAACAACGCCCATCAGCCCAAGAAAGAAAAAGACCGCCAGAAATGCGGTGAACGGCAGAATGAGCAGGCAAATGGCGGCGATCAGGATGGTGTCGATGATCCAGGCAAAGAAACGCTTGGGGGCAACTTCGGCGTAAAATTGCGGTTGGGTCAGGGGATCAGCGAGGGACATTGGGGCACTTTCAACAAAAGCCGCGCACCCGGTAGAACGGCGCGCGGCGGCAGGGGGTGGGTTTAGTCTTCGGATTTTGCAGCTTCGGCGCGTTCGTCCATGAATTGGTCAAACTCGGCCTTGTCTTTGGCTTCGCGCAGCCGCTCGAGAAACGCCTCAAAATTGTGCTGCTCTTCTTCGAGACGGCGCAACGTGTCCGCCTTGTACGCGTCAAAGGCTGAATTCCCGCTGCTGCGCATGTTGGTCATGGTGCGGTTCAGGCCACGCGGTGTGCAGGATTTCGAAAACATGCGTTTGCTCCAGATCATGTAAGCCAGAAGTGCCAGGCCAAGCGGCCAGAAAATGATGAACCCGAAAACCATGGCGGCAATCCAGGCGCCTTTCCCACGCTCATCAAGCCAGCGCTCGCTCCGGGTGAACCAGTTGCCATGCATGTGGCGACCGGATGCGGAGGTGGTCATGGTCGTCATTTCGTTCCCTTTCAAAAGAGGGGCGTGCAGTGTCACACTCTGGCCCCGTTTATAAATGTGAATGCCCTTCACATCACCAAGATGGGAATGCAGCCGCCATCGTGCAAGAGCAAATGTGAAAGATTTTTACATTTTCCAAATTACGTAGTAAAATCAATGATTTGCGCGCCGGACATCTGGAAAATTTCGGCCGGCGTGGCGCTAAATACGTGGTGCGGTGTGCCCGCGGCGGCCCAAATGACGTCGAAATTGGCCAGATAAGGATCGGCAAAGGCGCGGATCGGGCTGACATGTCCGATGGGTGACACACCGCCGATGGCAAAGCCTGTCTGGCTTCGGATCAGGGCCGCGTCTGCCTTGCCCAGCGGCTCTCCCACCGCGGCGGCGGCCTTGGCCAGGTCAACCTGGCGCCCGCCAGCGGTGATAAACAGGATCGCCTCTGCGCTGGTGTCACCGCGAAAGATGATCGATTTGGCAATCTGATCCACCGCGCACCCCAGCGCAGCCGCGGCATCGGCGGCGGTGCGCGCCAGCGGGGTTTCGACGATCTGTGTCACTATGCCTGCCGCATCCAGTGCGGCGCGCACGCGTTTTAGGCTTTTGCTCATGGTGGTGGACATTACCCGCTGTGCCCCCGCTCACAAGGGCCATTGACCTGGCAGACGTGGCAATCAAAACAGGGACATGTCGCTGATATCTGACCTCAAGATCATGCCCCGCCCGTTTCAGCCCGAAATCGGGCGGGACGTGGCGGCGGGCATTGAGGTGGACGACGGGGTCGCGCGCGACTTTCTCGCGCGGGTGGCCGGGTGTTCGCCCTACCTGGCCGGATTGATGCAAAAAGAGGCGGCCTGGCTGCCAGCCGCCTTGGACAACCCGCACGCGGCCGTTGCCGCTGCCTTGGCGCCCCCGACGTCAGATGACCTCGCCCCAGCACTGCGCCGCGCAAAACGCCGGGTGGCATTGATCACGGCGCTGGCTGATCTGGGCGGTGTCTGGACGCTCGAAGAGGTGACCGACGCGCTGACACGCCTTGCTGACACGGCCTGCGACGCAGCGCTCCAGGCCGCAATCGCAGCACAGCGCAAGCGCGGCACGCTGCCCGAATGTGATCCCGGGCTCTTTGTTCTGGCGATGGGCAAGATGGGGGCGCGCGAACTGAACTATTCGTCCGACGTCGACCTGATCTGCCTTTTTGACGAAACCCGGCACGACCCCGCAGATTACGGCGCGGTGCGCGCCGCACTGGTGCGGGCTGTCCGGCAGATGTGCACCACGCTCAGCGATATCACCGCAGACGGCTACGTCTTTCGGACCGATCTGCGGCTGCGGCCGGACCCGTCGGTCACCCCGGTGGTCATGGCGGCCGGTGCCGCCGAGCGGTATTACGAAGGTCTGGGCCGCACCTGGGAACGCGCCGCCTATATCAAGGCGCGCGTTGCCGCCGGTGATATCGCGGCAGGCGACAGGTTTCTGGCCGAGCTGAAACCGTTTGTCTGGCGCAAACATCTGGATTTTGCCGCGGTGCAGGACGCGCATGACATGCGCCTAGCGATCCGCGCGCACAAGGGGACGGGCGGGCCAATCACGCTGCCCGGGCACAATGTGAAACTGGGGCGCGGCGGCATCCGCGAAATCGAATTTTTCACGCAAACCCGGCAGTTGATCGCAGGCGGGCGTGACAGCAGCTTGCGTGTGCGCGGCACGGTGGATGGGCTGCACGCCCTGGCTGCCAAGACCTGGATCACCCCGACCCTGGCCGACCGGCTCAGCGACCACTACCGCTTTGCCCGCACCGTGGAACACCGGTTGCAGATGGTGCAGGACGCGCAAACCCACAGCCTGCCCGCGACCGACGACGGGTTTGCGCGTCTCGCGGCGATGATGGACATGGACGTTGACGCGCTGCAATCGACGCTGCGCTCGCGCCTGTCCGAGGTGCATGCCGAAACCGAAGGCTTCTTTGCGCCCACCCGCACCGAACAGCCGCTGGCGCAGATGGATCGGGCGATGCAGGCGCGCTGGCGCAGCTATCCGGCCTTGCGGTCGCAACGCGGGGCGGCGCTGTTCGATCGGATTGAACCGATGCTGATGGCGCGTCTGGGTGCCGCCGCGCAGCCTGATCAGGCGCTTGCCGCCTTTGACGGCTTTCTGGCGGGGCTGCCCGCGGGGGTGCAACTGTTCTCGCTTTTCGAAGCGAACCCCAGCCTGGTGGATCTGCTGGTCGACATCGTTGCCACGTCACCGGCCTTGGCCACGTATCTGTCGCGCAACGCGCATGTGCTGGACGCTGTCCTCAGCGGCGATTTCTTTGCGCCCTTGCCCGCGGCGTCGGTCCTGCGCACCGAGGCGGCTGCGGCGATGGCGGGCCTCGATTACGAGGCGCGCCTTGATGCGATCCGCGTCTGGGCCAAAGAGCAGCATTTCCGCATCGGCGTGCATGTGTTGCGCGGATTGACCGACGCACCGCACGGCGCCGAACACTACGCCGCGCTGGCCGAGGCGTCTGTGGCCGCCTTGGTGCCCGTGGTCAGTGAACACTTTGCCCGCCGTCACGGCCCCCCGCCGGGGCGCGGGCCGGTTGTCCTCGGGATGGGGTCTTTGGGGGCACAACGGCTAACTGCCAGTTCTGATCTCGATCTAATTGTGGTCTACGATGCCGCGGGGGTTGAGATGTCTGACGGCCCCAAACCGCTGGCCAGCCGCACCTATTTTGCCCGCTGGACCCAGGCGCTGGTGACCGCGCTGACGGCGCCCACGGCGCAGGGCCGGCTCTATGACATCGACATGCGGTTGCGCCCCTCGGGCAATCAGGGTCCCGTTGCGACCTCATGGCAATCCTTCCAAAGCTATCAACGCGGCGAGGCGTGGTTGTGGGAACACCTGGCCTTAACCCGCGCGCGCGCAATCGGCGGGTCCGACGATCTGCGCGCCGCGATTGAGGATCTGCGCCGCGAGATCATCGGCACGCCGCGCGATCCGCGCCAGGCTATTCAAGAGCTGTCACAGATGCGCGCCCGCATCGCCGCGGCCAAAGCGCCCGGCGGCGCGTGGGATGCCAAAGTCGGACCGGGACGCATGCAAGACATCGAGCTTTTGGCGCAAGCCGGCGCGCTGCTTTCTGGCACGCCGGTGCGCGACGTCGACAGCGGTCTGATCGCCGCGTCCGATTGCGGACTGATCGCAGCGCCGGATGCAAAGACGCTGCAGGCGGTTTACGCGCGGGCCTTTGCGGTGCAAATGGCGGCACGGCTCTTGTCGGCCGGACCGGTCGACATCGACGCGGTGGGTGAGGGCGGTGCCGCGTTCCTGCTGCGTGCTGCGGGGGCAGAGACGCCGGAGGACGGGCAAAAACGCCTTGAAACCGCCTACGCCGACGCGGCACAGATCATTGACGCGGCCCTGCGCCGCCCAGCACAAGGCGCACCACATGCGTAAGACGAGCCACGCCGAAGATCCCAAAGGCTTGATCTTCGAAGCCTATCGGATTGACGGGATCAAAAAACCCGACTGCCGCACCATCTTTCTGGATTGGGCGCTCAGCCTGCCGGTTGAACTGACCCAAGAAGCTGCGCTGATGATGCTTCTGCAACGCTACGCAACGCTGCACCCCTCGCATCCGATGACCGAGGTTTTGCGCGAAGGGGCCGCCGCCACCGACCCGCCGAAACGGCGCGGCGGATGGCGGGCGCGCCGCGCCTCCAAGGGCACGCCGCGCTAGGCGCACCACAAAACAATCCCGCGTTTCCCGTAAAATTGTCTCAAATTTGCCGCATTCGGGCACGAGAGTGCATGCCGAAATTGTAGCGGCGCAGACCGCGCAAGACCCGATTGGAGACAGGCCATGACACGCGCAAAGATCGCACTTTTCTTGCTGCTGGGCGGACTGGTATCGGCATGCGGCACAACAAATGTCGCAACCCGCAATACCCCGTTTGAGCCGACGCCAATCGGCAGCGAGATCGACGTGCCCGACGGCTATCAGGCCGCAGAGGCGGTGCCCGGCGCGTCTTTGCCCAGCGTCAATGTGGGTCAGATCAACGTGGTTGTGCCGCAAGAATTGAAAGTGTCCGAAGCCAACAGCTATCTGCCCAAGGGCGATATCGTCTGGCGCGGCGACCCGATTGGCAACCGCCACGCGCAGGTCGCGCAGATCTTTGAGGCCGCGATGCAGCGCGGTACCCAAGCGATTGAGGGCGACCAAGAGGTCACGCTCGACATCGTGGTCAAACGGTTCCACGCGCTCAGCGAAAAGGCCCGCTACACCGTGGGCGGCGTGCACAACATCACCTTTGATCTGACGCTGCGCGATGCCGCAACCGGCGCACCCCTGTCGCCCAGCCGTGAGGTGCGCGCTGATCTCGATGCCTTTGGCGGGATGGAAGCGATCCGCGCCGACAGCATCGGCCAAACCCAAAAGGTGCGGATCACCGACCACCTGGCCGAGGTTATCCGTCAGGAACTGACCAAAGAGGACGGCTTCCAGAACCCGCGCCTGGGCCTGATCCAGTCGATAAATCAGGCAAGTTGACCTTTCGCATTCCGGCCTGAGAGCTTACAGGAGGGCGCCATGACAGCGCCCTCTTTTGATTTGCCGCAGGTGCGATTGCGCCCCAAAGCCGATGCGCGGCGTATCCGTCACGGACACCCCTGGGCCTATGCCACCGATGTGGTCACCGACCGCCGCACCAAAGCACTTGCGCCGGGGGCGCTGGCCATGTTGGTCGATGACGCGCGCACGCCGCTGGCGCTGGTCGCGGTCAACCCGGCCTCGCGCATCTTTGCCCGCGTGCTGGACCGTGACCTGAACGCACAAATTGATCAAAGCTGGTTCGCACAGCGTCTGACGCGCGCCTGCGCGCTGCGCGACATGCTTTTTGACGCGCCGTTTTACCGCCTGATCCACGCCGAAGCTGACGGGCTGCCCGGTGTCGTGGTGGACCGCTTTGGCGACACGCTGGTGATCCAGCCCAATGCCGCTTGGGCGGAGGTGCACCTTGACGCGTTGGCAGCAGCGGCGGCACAGGTCACCGGCGCGCAGGTTGTGATCAAAAACGCCTCCGGCCGCGCGCGGGGCCAAGAGGGCCTCGACGATGTGTCATGCGTGTTGCACGGCGCCGCGCCAACCGCGCCGATCCCGGTGCCGATGAACGGCGCAACCTACATGGCTGACGTGATGGCGGGGCAAAAAACCGGCCTCTTTTTCGACCAGCGTCCCAACCATGCCTTTGCCCAAGGCTTTGCCCGCGGCGCGCGTGTGCTGGATGTCTTCTCGCATGTGGGCGGCTTTGGCCTGGCCGCGCTGGCCGGGGGGGCAGCACAGGTCACAGCCGTCGACAGCTCTGCCGCAGCACTTGCGCTGGCCGCGGCGGGGGCTGCGCAGATGGGTGCTTCGGATCGCCTGCACACCCGCAAAGGCGACGCATTTGACGTGTTGGCGGCTCTGGGCGATGCGGGCGACCGGTTTGACATGGTGATCTGCGACCCGCCGGCCTTTGCGCCAGCAAAACCCGCGCTTGAGGCTGGCTTGCGCGCCTATGAACGTGTGGCACGGCTCGCCGCCAAGCTGGTTGTGCCGGGCGGGATCTTGGGCCTGTGCAGCTGTTCACACGCGGCGGATTTAACCAAATTCCGCGCCGCGTCGGTGCGCGGGATCGGCAAGGCGGGCAGATCGCCGGTGCTGTTGCACACCGGCTTTGCCGGACCGGATCACCCGCAACTGCCGCAATTGGCCGAAAGCGGCTATCTCAAGGCGCTGTTTTTCCGCCTATGAAAGTGCTGATCGACGCAAATGTGCTCTATCCAACGGTCATGCGCGAGATGGTGTTGGGCGTGGCGCAAAGCGGCCTCTTTCAACCGCTCTGGAGCGAGCGCATTCTCGAGGAATGGGCGCGCGCCGCGGCACGTCGCGATCCTGCGGATGAACTTCTTGCCCGCGGTGAGATTGCGCGGCTCGGCGCGCACTGGCCGCGCGCTCTGGTGCGATACCCGCAGGCGTTGGAGGCGCGGCTGTGGCTGCCGGATCCTGCGGATGTGCACGTGCTGGCCGCGGCGATCCACGGGTCGGCGGACGCGATCATGACCATGAACGCGCGCGACTTTCCCGGACACATCCTGGCAGAGGAGGGGCTTTCCCGGATCGACCCGGACGCCTACTTGACCCGCTGCGCCGAAACCCAGCCCGAAGCGGTCGTGCATGTCGGACACTCTGTTTTGGCCGAAGCGCGCCGGCTGTCAGGTGAGGCCTGGCAAATGCGCCCGCTGATGAAGAAAGCGCGCCTGCCTCGGCTCGGCAAATGGTTCGAACGGGCAAGTGACGCCGGGTGACTGGGCCGTTTGCCCTGATCATGCAGCTCAGTCGCCAATTTTGATGTGTGCGGTTTCCTGCATCGTGGCACCCATGCTTTGTTCATACCCGCATCTAAGGTCGGCGCTATCCGCGAAAACCATGCCGCGACACCGGCACGCTCGGGCGGGGTCAGTACATGGCAAACATATCGATGCGGTCGTCGCTAAAAAAACATCGAAACGCTAATCCCTGTCGCCACTGATGCGCACCAGCTAGGCTATCCCGCAACGAAGGTCTCCAAGGGCGTCACCCGCCGATCAGGACGGGCTTTCCAGCAGCCATTTGTCTTCCAGCTTGCGCAGCGCGGCGATCCGTTCGGCTGTTTTGGGGTGGCTCAGCAGCCACGCTGGCGCAGCACCCGCCCGGCTTTGCGTCAGATCTTCGAGTTTTTCAAACAGAGATATCTGCGGTTTCACGCCGATGTTGGCCTTGGTCAGCAACGCCGCCGCATAGGCATCCGCCTCATACTCGTCCGAACGCGACAGGCGCGCGGCCAGCAGACTGGTCAGGATATTGGCAACCCAGACGCCAACCCCGGGGATAAACCGCGACAGCACCATCGCCAGCGCGGTGCGCAGCGCGTTTTGGCCGGAAAAATCGATCATACGGCGGCGGCTGTGCCCCAAGGCGACATGCCCCAACTCGTGCGCGATCACCGACGCAAGCTCGGCCGCAGACACTTCGCCCGCCCGGAATTTGTTGTAAAACCCGCGCGTGATGAAAATGCGCCCGTCCGGTGCGGCGAGGCCGTTGACCGGCTCAATCTCGTAGATGTGCACGCGGATGCGCGGCAGTTCCAGCGCCGCAGCCATCTGATCGCACATCTGACGCAACATCGGATCGGCCAACTCGGTTGACCTCTCGTCCAGCTCCTTGGCCGTGCGCCACGCTGAAAAGCGATACATGACAACGCCGTAGAGCAGCGCCAGCAGGATAGGTGTCAGCTTTATCATGGCAAGAATATGGGATCGCTCTGCGCTGCTGGCAAGCGTCTTGGGCGCCTAATTGCGCCAGCGCACCTGCAAGGTCAGCGGCCCGCGAAACGCCCATCCCGTAAAGGGCACATCGCCCACAATCTCCAACCCCTCGAACTGCGCAAAAAGCATCGGCAGCGCATAGCCCGCGATCAGCGTTTTGGACGCCGCCGCGCCCGCACAAAAATGCGGGCCCGCACCAAATCCGATGGCGGCCCGCGTGTCCCGCGTCAGATCAAAAAGCTCTGGGTCCGAAAAATGCGCCGCGTCCCGGCAGGCCGACCCAAACATCAAAAACACCAGATCCTCCGGCGCAAAGGCGACACCGCAGGTGGTGTCATCTTTGGCAACGCGACGCGGCGACATGCCAATCGGTGCGATCCAGCGCACATATTCGGCAAACGCGTCGTCGTAGCTGGCGCGTCCCTCGTGGATCAGCGCGTGCTGCTCGGGATGGGTCAGCAGCGCCCAAATGCACCCGGCGATGGCGTCGCGCGGCTCATTTTGGCCGCCGCCGATGATGACGCGCACATTGCCCGCGATCTCATCCAAGCTCAGGCCCGCCTGATCGAACACCGAAATGATCGACATGTCGGGTGCCGCGCGCAATTCAGGCAGGCGCACTGCGATCAGCGCGCGCACCTGTGCCGCCGCCGCATTGCCGCGTGCGGTGACGCCCGGGTCGCGCGCGTAGTTGGCGGCCTCATCCAACATCGCTTGGCTGGCCGCATCCATGTCAGCGGCCGCCATGTTCAAAAGCCCCGTCATATGGCGCAGCGCGTCCGCCGCCACGGGCATGGCATAGTCGCGCACCAGATTGCAGTGTTCCGCCGGTCGCAGCCGGTCGAGGTGTTCTTGCACAATCGCGCCAAACTGCCGCGACAGACGCTCTCGCACCGTGCGTGGGCTCAGCGCAGGAAACAGCGCCCGCCGCTCGCGCATATGCGCGGCACCGTCCTTGCGCATCATGTTGGGGCCCATGACTTGCGTGAGCAACCCGTTGGGCTGATCGCTCGAAAACACCTCGATCCGTTTTTCCTCGCGAAAGATGTCGTCGCGGCGGGTGATCAAGGTGGCGCCAAGTTCGGGGACAAAGCACACTGGCGACCGCGCCCGCATGTCGGCCAGATCGGGGTAGGGGTCAGCGTGAAACGCCGCAGGGTCGATATGATAGACCGGGGCGTCTGACATGGGCCTCTACCGGGTCAACGTCCGCATGCCACGCCCCAGCCCCTCCAGCGTCATGGGCACCATGGCGTCAGCGCCAAAGATCTCCTGGATCATAGCGATGGAATGGGTGTAGCCCCAGTACTTCTCGGGCACCGGGTTGATCCACAGGTTGGACGCCCACTGATCCCGCGCGCGCTCCAGCCAGACCTGACCGCTTTCAGCGTTCCAATGCTCATTGGCGCCGCCGGGATAGGCGATCTCATAGGGCGACATGCTGGCGTCGCCCACAAAGATGCATTTGTAATCCGGCCCATAGGTCCGCAGCACCTCATGCGTCGACACCTGCGCGTCCCATCGCCGCCGGTTGTCACGCCAGACCCCTTCGTAAAGGCAGTTGTGGAAATAGAAGTATTCCAGATGCTTGAACTCCGCCCGCGCGGCAGAAAACAGCTCTTCGACCACTTTGATATGCGGGTCCATGCTGCCGCCGACGTCGAGGAACAACAGCACCTTGACCGCATTGCGCCGCTCGGGGCGCGTCTTCACGTCGAGATACCCGTGCTCAGCCGTGGCGCGGATCGTCCCGTTCAGGTCCAGCTCTTCCGCCGCCCCATCCCGCGCCCACCGACGCAAGCGTTTGAGCGCCACCTTGATGTTGCGCGTCCCCAGTTCAACAGTGTCGTCCAAGTTCTTGAATTCACGCTTGTCCCACACCTTCACCGCGCGCCCGTGGCGGCTTTCCTTCTGCCCGATCCGCACGCCCTCGGGGTTGTAACCATAGGCGCCATAGGGCGAGGTACCGGCGGTCCCGATCCACTTGTTGCCGCCCTGATGCCGGCCTTTCTGCTCTTCCAGCCGCTTTTTCAGCGTCTCCATCAGCTTGTCGAACCCGCCCATCGCCTCAATCTCGGCGCGCTCTTCTTCGCTCAGGTGCTTTTCGGCCATCTTGGTCAGCCAGTCGCCGGGGATGTCCACCGCCTCCAGCACCTGATCCAGGCTGATCGCCTCCAGCCCCTCAAAGGCAGCGGCAAAGGCGCGGTCAAACTTGTCGATGTTGCGCTCATCCTTCACGAGGCTCAGCCGCGCCAAATAATAGAACGCCTCCACATCATAGGTGGCAAGTCCCGCCTGCAACCCCTCAAGAAAGCTCAGAAATTCGCGCAATGACACCGGAACCTTCGAGGCACGCAGATGCTCGAAGAAGGGCAAAAACATCAGCCAAATACGCCGTTGCGATGCAGCACTATGGTGGTCAGCAGACCCAGCAGGCCAAAGGCAATGCCATAGGCCACCGCGTATTGCGCAATGTCCGCCGTCGCACCGCCGCGCTTTTTCGCGGTAAATCCACCGATCACGCCGCCAAGAAGCGCTGCAGGAATGTAGATCATGGGTGTGCCTTTGCTCTGGGTTCACCAAACCTAGGGCGCGGCGATTATCCGTTCAACGGGCTCAAAGACGAGATCTCCCGCAGCTTGGCGCGCACCGCCCAGTCCGAGCCGAACCCGTACCGCGCCCAGCCCAGGCTGTCCAGTCGCACCGTCTGCGCTTCGGCCGACCGGCCCTGCAAATCCAGCGCTTCGGCGCGCAAGAGCAGAAGGGTCGACAGCAGGGCGGCATTCTCGCTCTGCGTTGCCTCGTCAATGTGACGCGACAGGATTGTCATCGCCTGATCGCCATCGCCCTTGGTAATCGCATAGGCCGCCAATTGCGTGGCCACATAAGCGCGGTGCAATGTGGCGCCTGGGGTCGCGGCATAGTACTGATCGGCAGCCCGGAAATGGGTCTGTGCGGCATGCGGATCGGCGCTCAGCAGCAGGCGGCCGCTGGCATAGTGGGCAAAGGCGCGGCGGTGATCGCGCCAGCCCATCGCCTTGGCGATATCCAGGGCGCGCGCCGCTGCGGCGCGGCGTTGGCTGGCATTGGCGCCGGGGCCAAGCGCGGTTTGCACAGCCTCACTCCAGGCGCGCGGGGTGCGCGTGGCAAAATTGGCAGGCAAGGACTGTCCCGCAGGGTTGATGCGGGCAAAGATGCCGGGCAGGCGCTGTGCCACTTGCCCACGGCTCATGCCCGACCGCAGCTCTGGCGCGTAATAGGCCTTGAGCATCATCATGTCGAACCCGGTCAGCACGGTGTGCACATTGTCGTCGTTGAAGACACTGTCGGGCAGCCGGTAAAGATCGTTCAGCGGACCAATGGCCTGCGCCAATTCCTCGTGCAGGCAATCACGCACCTCTTGCGGGCTCGCGTCATTGGGCAAAAAGATCGCCAACCGCTCGCGCGTGCGCAGCGCCGACCAACTTGTCCGGGTTGTGCGGCGATTGGGTTTGTATTCCGAAATGGTGGTGATGTTGGGCACCACAAAACAGGCGGCATGGGGCAGGGCGCGCCGGATCTGCGCGCGGCTCACCGCCTCGATGGTAATGTTCGCCGTGCTGTTCGGCGCGGCCTCGTAGATGTCGATCTCGGCCTCGGTCCGCAACCGGTGCATCAACCGGCGTAAATCGGTGCCCAGCGACGGCGGCGGCGCGCCGGTGACGCGCACGCTGATCGGGCCTTCGAACCGGGTAAACACCGGCAATTCGCGGCCCGATTCAAGCTGGAAACTCAGTTCGATGAAATCCAGCGCCAGATCGTTGTTGGACTTTTTCGGCGCCGCCGGACGCGGCGCGCCAAAGGTCTTCATCGGCGGCAACGCCATCGCCTGTGGCAGCGCACGGGTCGGCGTATCCCCCGGCGTGACGGGCACGCACGCGTTCAGGAGCAGAACAAAGGGCAGAACAAAGCGGCGCATGCGTTACCCCTGTCCGGGACCGACCTGCAACCCCGCAAGGGCGCTCACGCTGCTCAACACGCTTCCGGCCAGCATCGCAGGAAGCTTGGACGCAGAATAAGAGCGGATAAAATCAGCGCGCAGATCGGCCATACGGGCACGATCCAGCGACGTGGAAAAGCGCACATTGCGCGCGTAAAAACGGGTCATTTTGTACTGCCTGCCTGCTTTTTAGCATATTGGATGTGGGCGTTTTCGCCTCTCATCGCGGTCAGGATATGGAGCATTTTAGACAAAAGAAAGAAAAATTATCCACAACGCGGCAAAGCTGGGGCAGGGCAAACTGAATGTGGCCAAATTGCACGTCGCACCGCATCGGACTTGCCGGATGCCCCGGTGCCATGTTGAACTTGGCGTAGCGGATCAGCGCATGTGCGTCCCACATGTGTGCGGTCCCATCACACGGGCAAGAAAGGGGTCGGTGCCATGACAACACGCTACATGACGCAAGCGGAATTTGAGGCTCTCAGTGACGAGGCGCTTTATGTCATGAAGATGTCCGGCGATGAGGTTGTGCTGGTGGAGGAGGGCGCCGCCGCGCCCGAGCCAGCCGCGCCCAGCGCCGACGCGCCGAACCCCGAAACGCCCAACCCCGAAACCCACGTGCCCGACGTCTCTTTTTCGTTTATGCCGACGTCTGGCAAACAGGCGACGCCTGTCAGCGCCGCCGCCGAACAGCCCGCGTCACCGGCCACCCAACCCGCGCCGGATGCGGCGCCCGCCTCCGGCGACATGCAAATGGCTCTGTTGCAAAAGATGGTCACGCTCCAGCAGCAGACCCTGGCCGAGGTTGCCGCGCTGCGCGCAGAGCTTGCCCAGCTCGCCGGGCGCATAGGTGATGCCGCGTCCGCCCCAGCGGCAGAGGATGACGACGCCATAGCACAGCTGCAACAGATGATGCAGGCGCTCGATGCCGAGATTGCCAAACAGACCGGCGGCGATAGCTGAGCGCGCCAAAAGTTAACCGAGCGTTACCGCGCCCCATGCAATGGTTAAAGCCGCGCGTTTGTTAACGGCACGTTACCGCGCGCGACAGGGCCGTTTTGTACAAAACCCCGGCCATTTTGAACGTTTTGCCAAAACCGGGCGAAATCACGGGGTTTTTGCCCGGCCAAATTGTACAAAACAGCCGCCGCTTTGAACGTTTTCGCTGTGAAGCGACACCGCACGCTGCGTTAACGCTGCCCCCGCGCCATAAACGCCAACCGCTCAAACAGGTGCACATCCTGTTCATTCTTCAAAAGCGCCCCGTGCAATTTCGGCAGCGCACTTGCCCCGTCGCGCTTCAGATCTTCGGCATCCAGATCTTCGGCCAAGAGCAGCTTGAGCCAGTCGAGCACTTCCGATGTTGACGGCTTTTTCTTCAGCCCCTGCTGGTCACGGATCTCGAAAAACTGGGTCAGCGCGGTGGTCAGCAGACGTTCCTTGATGCCGGGGTGGTGCACCTCGACGATGGCCTTGAGCGTGTCCATGTCGGGGAATTGAATGTAGTGAAAGAAACAGCGGCGCAAAAACGCGTCCGGCAGTTCCTTTTCATTGTTGGAGGTGATGATGACCACGGGGCGGTGGCGCGCCTGGATCGTCTCACCAGTTTCGTAGACAAAGAACTCCATCTTATCAAGCTCTTGCAGCAGATCGTTTGGAAACTCTATGTCCGCCTTGTCGATCTCGTCGATCAGCAGCACCACCTTTTCGCCCGCCTCAAACGCCTCCCACAGCTTGCCTTTGCGGATGTAGTTTGACACGTCATGTACCCGGTCCTCGCCCAGCTGACTGTCCCGCAACCGGCTGACGGCATCGTATTCATACAGGCCTTGCTGGGCCCGCGTGGTCGACTTGATATTCCATTCGATCAACCGCAGCCCCAGCGCGCTGGCCACCTGTTTGGCCAGCTCCGTCTTGCCCGTGCCCGGCTCTCCTTTGACCAGCAGCGGCCGTTCCAGGGTGACGGCCGCGTTAACCGCGATCGTCAGATCATCGGTTGCCACATAGGACTCGGTGCCCTGAAATTTCATGTTCTATCACCTTGTTGCTGGCTGCAGTTCATTTGCCGCAGAATTGGGCGGATGCGACGCTATTAACCAAAGTGGCGCAGGATTGTGTAGTGACAATCCATTCTGCGTTAGATAGATCGTGCGCAGGGAACACGGCGGTGCAACGTATCGGAGTACTTGATGACGTCCATGGCCAACGCAAGCCGCTTGGAGGGGAAGCCAATGAAGCAGGAAGTGTTTTTGCCGGACGATTACAGCCCGGCCGAAGACGAGCCGTTCATGAACGATCGGCAGATTGAGTATTTTCGTCGCAAGTTGCTGACCTGGAAAATGGAATTGCTGGCGGGCAGCCGCGACACCATCGAAGGCTTGCAAGACGGCACCCGCAACATCCCCGACGTGGCGGACCGCGCATCCGAAGAAACCGACCGCGCGCTTGAGCTGCGCACCCGCGACCGTCAGCGCAAGCTGGTGGCCAAGATTGACGCCGCGCTGCGCCGCATCGACGAGGGCGAATATGGCTATTGCATTGTGACGGGTGAGCCCATTTCGCTCAAGCGTCTCGACGCCCGTCCCATCGCCACCATGAGCCTTGAGGCGCAAGAACGGCACGAGCGCCGTGAGAAAGTGCATCGCGACGATTAACCAGTCGCCAGCGGTGGTCAGCGCGGTCCAAAAAATGGATGGCGCAACAAACTAACCAGCACGAGTTCAAAACCAAAACTGAACATAAGGCACGCCGCGCAGCGTGCCTTTTTCTTTTCCGAACAACGGCGTCAGGCTGTTTTGCGCAGCGCCAGCAGCCAGACGCCGGCAAGGGCCAGTGAGGCCACCATGTTCCAGCCGGCCATGCTCAATCCCGCGAACTGCCATGCGATCTCATCACATCGGACAAGCGGCGCCGCCATGATCTGATCGAACAAATCGCCGGTCCCGAGGCCGCCAATATCTTGCGCCGAACAGGTTGCCGGGCCGTCCCACCAGGCTTGTTCGACACCGACGTGAAAGCCGCCGATGCCCGCCGTCACCAAAACAGCCAAAGCGGCAAGTGCGACAAGCGACGACATGGGCAGGACCAGTGCGGCGGCGCCGATCACAATCGCTGCGCCGTGCGGGTAGCGCTGCCAGATGCACATCGTGCACGGTGCCAACCCGCCCAAATGCTGAAAGGCAAAAGCGCCCAGCAGCAGTGCCGCCGAACCGCTCGCCGCCAGTAGGATCAGAAGCCGCCGGGTCACAGCTGTGTCACCACCCAAAACCCGCCAACCAGCAGGATTACAAAGGCTGTGAACATCAGGCCCAACCGCTTTTCAATGAACTCCCGCACCGGATCACCGAAGCGGTAGAGCAAGGCGGCAACGACAAAAAAACGCAACCCGCGCGCCAGGATGGAGGTGGCGACAAAGGTCATCAGCGGCATCCCGGTCCATCCGGACATGATGGTGATCACCTTATAGGGAAACGGTGTGATCCCCGCCGTCAGCACAGCCCAGAACCCCAGATCATTGAAACGCGTGTTGAACGCCGCAATCGCGTCTGCCTTGCCCAGGGCCATCAGGATCGGTTGGCCCACAGTCTCGAACGCCAGCGCGCCGATGCCGTACCCGGCAAGCCCGCCAAGAACCGACGACACCAAGCAGACAGCGGCGATCAGCCACGCGCGATGTGGTGCCGCCAGGATCATGGGGATCATCAGAACGTCAGGGGGAATGGGAAAGATCGAACTTTCGATAAATGCGACAAAGGCCAACACCCAAAGCGCGCGCGGATGGTCCGCCCACGCCATGGTCCAATCGTAAAGCGCCCGTATCATGCGCCACGGCAGAGCATGCTCGCGGGTGCGGGTCAAGTCGCTTTGCGCTTGCTCCACCCACGTTGCATCGCTAGACACCTCTCTCGAAGCCCAAGTGGCGGAATGGTAGACGCAGGGGATTCAAAATCCCCCGCCTTTGCGGGCGTGCCGGTTCGAGTCCGGCCTTGGGTACCAGGCTTCACAATTCGACGGCAGACGTTTGTGCGACGGTCATGTTTATGGCCGCGCTGATTGTGGCGAATTGCGGGCATGTGCGCGGGTCGCGCTGGCCTGGGCGTGCGGCCTGCACAAAACCGATTCGAAGAATGTGGTCGATAACGCGCGATGCGTGCCTCAATTTTGACCATGCCCGTGCATTGATGCCAAATCGTAAACAGGTTTGCCGCACCTATGGCGGGAATGTGGCAATCTGAACCATTGGTAAATTGTTGCGCATTTGGAAACGGGCTAACGCGTTCTGAAAATCGCTCATCACGTTGAAAAATTGGATTTATGCAGATTTTGCATCGACATAGGCGCAGTGCCTATTCTGCAAGTTACGACCACAGATTGAACATTGTTGCGCATGCGCACATCAAACTAAACATAACGTTGGGTCGATTGGCCAATTTTTCGGGTAATTTTCGCTTTTTTTGCCGCAATCCTCGCCGTAAAGGTGCGCTGTCCAACTGGGGGACGATGTTTAGGTTTAGGGGCGACCGCACAACGCGCATCTGACTGATGCCGAAGGCGTGCCAGGTCGCAGGACGTTTGTCTGTGATGTCGGCGCCAACTGCGCAAAGCGCAGCTTGGCCCATTCGCGTGTCTTCCTTCAGTTCAAGCCAACCGTGCGGTCGCTCCAGTCGGCTGCATCGCGCCTAGCTGGCACATGAAAAGGTAATGGCCGATTTGGCCCTACTGGAGACGCAGATGAAAGTGACTTGGATACAATTGCCAGAGCAGACCAGCGGGCCGTCCTGCACCGTCTACATGCCGGAACAGTCGTTTGTTTTCGGCACGGTGCCTGCCTGTGCTGCAGGTCCTACCTGTGCGACTGCGGCCAACCGTTCAAACCCACCGAGTGACACTTTGAATAGCGTTTGTACCTCTGCTGCCCTGCATTGCCATGACGCCGCCCACGCGGCGCCCCGCCAGCACATCGGTCGCGTCCGCGCGGCATCCGCTGCGGATCAATAGGAGACGACCATGGCTGACAATTTCAACGATCCTTTTGCGCAAAATCTGATTGGTCTGTGGGATTTCCTGAACAGCGATCCCAATGGCGATACCGGCCTTGCCGATGGCCTCGCCCAGGACGGCACACCGGAAAACGGCGCGAGCATTGCAGGCGGGCGGTTGCGTCTGGATGGCCAGAACGACCGTTTTGATGTCGACGGCAACAACGGCCCAAATGATGTGCCCTTTGACCTGGATGAGGGCACGATTTCCGTTCAATTCACGCAGGACAAACATGTCGGAACATCACCCGACACGCTGGTCAATCGCGGCGAATTTAACGACGCCTCCACCGAAGGTTTTTTTGCCATTCAGGTCACCCGCGATGGCAAGGTGCAGGTCCAGCACATCGCCGGCGGGGAAAGCGTTCTGCTCAGCACAGAGGACGACTTTTTCGAACCGGGCGACAACGTCAAAGCGACCTATTCGTGGGACAAAGATGCAGGCCTGACATTCACGGTCGAGAATTTGACCGACAACACGTCGACCACCATCACCGACAACACCACCGGTCTTGATATGGAGATCGGCGACAACGACGATGAGATCTTTACCTTTGGTGCGCGTGAGGTGGATGACGGCAGCTATGACCACCTGTTTGATGGTTCTATCGACTATGTCGCGGTCTACGACAGGGACATTCAAAATGGCCCCGACGGCGCGGTTGATGGCGAAGAAAGCGGCGAGCGCATGGAGCTCGGCTATGACGATGCCAATGCGCCCACCGATCAGGGTGGGGACAAGATCACCGACGATGGCGACCTGATCTTTGGCAATGGCGGCGATGACACGATCAACGGCGCGGGCGGTGACGATACCATCTTTGGCGACGACGGCAGCAGCCAGGATCGCGTACTGGTGCGCGAAAGCTTTGAGTGGGACAAGCTGCCTGATCCCAACGGTGGCGGCGGCATCGACGATGGCGACCCGCTCAGCGGCGGATCGCAGGACACCGGCAATGTTACCGTGTCTTACGCCGTGCTCAGCGAAAACGGTGCCACAACCGCGTTTTCAACCGAAGAGCAGAATGTCGATGGCATCGATGACGGCCCGGAAAGCATCGACGACGATAGCGGTCTAAATTCAACCCTCGGCGGCAGCGACGCTGGTTCCGCCAGCTATGAACTGACCTTTAGCGATGACGTTGAGAATGTTGATTTCAACGTCAATGACATCGACGGATCTGCCACGGTGCGGATCACGGCCTTTGATTCGGACGGCAACGCGGTGCCGGTGGTGCTGACCCAAGGCGACGGTCTCGACCTCGTGGACGCCAACACGGTCACCACCGCCGATCTGGGCGAATATGACGACCCGGATTCCGAAGATTTCTCAACCAATGTCGCAATTGCAGGGCCGGTTGCGCGCATTGTCATCGAACACAGCGAGGGGGCGTTCAACTCGGGCATCTGGGTCACTGACGTCTACTTTGACGCCGCTGACATGGACGCCGCACAGCCGGATGGCGGTGACGATGTGATCATCGGCGGCGAAGGCGCGGACGTCATGTTTGGCGAAGGCGGCGATGACACCTTTGTTGTCGGCAGCGGCGCTGAGGGCGACGGTGACGTGATCAGCGGCGGCGCAGGCCCCGACGACAACACCGACAACGACGTGCTCGATCTGCGCGGTGCCGGAGACGTGGTGATCGATGACACCGCGGATGCAAACGACGCTGGCGCCACTGCGGGCACGGTTACGTTCGAGAACGGCGAAACGCTGACCTTTTCGGGCATCGAAACCATCCTGTTTGATGAAAACGGCACACCAATTGCCAATGATGACGATGTCACCGTGGCCGAAGACGGTGCAGTCACCTTTGATCCCACGGTCAACGACACCGATCCCGATGGCGACCCGTTGGAGGTCGACAGCTTTACCCAGCCCAGCAATGGCACCGTGGAAGAAAACCCGGACGGCACGCTGACCTATACGCCTGACACGGATTACTTTGGCGATGATAGCTTTACCGTCACCATCACCGACCCGGATGGGGAGACGTCAACGTCGACGGTGAATGTCACGGTGGAGCCGGTGAACGATCTCCCGGTTGCCGTGGACGACGTCTTTGATACCGACGAAGACACGCCGATCACCTTCAACCCGGCGCAGAATGACACCGACGTCGAATCTCCGACCGCAGATCTGCGCGTGGTCGATGCCACGGTTGATCCGGAATTCGGCACGGTCGAGGTTGATCCCGACACTGGCGAGGTGACCTTTACCCCGGCCGAAAACTACAACGGCCCGGCGCCCATCACCTACGTCGTGGAAGATCCCGATGGGGGACAGGACATCGGCACCGCCCTGGTCAATGTGGCCCCGGTGGCGGATGCCCCGGAACCGCAAGATGACGCGGCCGTGACCGACCAGGGCACGCCGGTGATCATCAGCGTGCTGGACAATGACAGCGATCCCGACACCCCGCTGGCGGATCTGACCGTCACTGCGGCGTCGGTACCGGCTGAGCAGGGCACCGTCAGCTTTGACGGCACAACGGTGACCTTCACACCTGCGCCTGCATTTGTGGGCACCGCGACGATCAGCTACACGATCACCGATCCCGAGGGGCTCAGCGGCTCTGCATCGATCAGCGTTGATGTGACCGACGTGATCGGGCCCGTGGACGGCACCGATGCGGGCGAACTGATGCTGCCCGACGATTATGTGGACCTCGAAGGGGACCAGATCGACGGCACCGACGGCGATGATGACACCATCTTTGGCAACGGCGGTGACGATACCATCGACGGTGGCGACGGCGACGATACAATCGATGGCGGCGCGGACAACGATGACGTCACCGGCGCGGACGGCGACGACTCGGTGCTTGGCGGCGCCGGTTCGGACACGCTTGCGGGCGGTGTTGGTGAGGACACTCTGAAAGGTGGCCTCGGGGACGACGACATCGCGGTCAACGACGGTGACATGGCCGAAGGTGGCTCGGGCGACGACGTCTTTACGCTGGATGACAGCGATCCGACCAGCGACATCGACGCAGTGACCATCGACGGCGGCAGCGATGGCACAGACGGCAACCCCGACGACGATGCCAACGGCAATGAAGGCGACGTGCTTGACCTCGGCGATGTCACCGAAGACCTCGAGGTCCGCTTTGACGACACTGACCCCGAGGACGGGACCGTTGACGGTCTCGACAGTGACGGCGCGGTCGACATCACCTTTGAAGAGATCGAGAAGGTCATCACCGGATCCGGCGACGACGACGTTGACGGTGGCGACAGCGACGGTCCGATCAATGTCGAAACCGGCGCGGGTGACGACACGATCACCGGCACTGACGGCGATGACACCATCGACAGCGGTGACGACGACGACGAGATCACCACCGGCGACGGCAGCGATAGCGTCGACGGCGGCGACGGCAACAATGTCATCGACACGTCTGGCCCGTCCTCCATCGATCCCACCGATCCCGAAGGCAAGCCCGACGCGGGCTACCCCGGTCTGTTTGTGGGCGACGATGATCCCGAAAACGACAAAGACACGGTCACGACGGGCTCTGGCGATGACGAGATCACAACCGGCGATGACGATGACCTCATCAACGCAGGCGACGGCGACAATGACATCGACGCGGGCTTTGACGACGACACGGTGATCACCGGCGACGGCGATGACACAATTGTCGGTGGCGAGGGCAATGACAGCATCGATGCGGGCGACGGCGATGACCTGATCTTTGCTGGCAATGATCCGAGCATTCCCGATGCGGTCAATATCCCCGACGACGATCTGGGTTCGGTCAATCCGCTCACGCCTGATCTGGTGCCGGACAATGGCCTCGACACAGTGTCGGGCGGCGCGGGCAATGACACCATCTTTGGCGCCGACGACAACGATCTGCTGATGGGCGACGAAGGCGACGACGTCCTGAACGGCGGTATCGACGACGACACCCTGATGGGTGGCACCGGCGACGACGTGCTGATCGGCGGGCAGGGCGAAGACAGCATGCTGGGCGGCGACGGCGAAGATACCTTCATCATCGCAGACCCCGATGACCCGCTCTACCAGGCCGGTTCCGGCATTGGCGACGTGGTCGACGGTGGCGCAGGTGGTGCGCCTGTGGCCGACAATACGGCGGCCGCGAACGAGGATTGGGACGTGCTCGATCTGCGCGGCTCGGCGCCCGAGGGCGGCTCGCTGCAAGTCACCGAAAGCGGTGTGGACAGCAACGGCAACGGGTTCAATGGCTTTGTCACTTACTTTGACGAAAACGGTGATGAGGTTGGCCGCCTTGATTTTACCGAAATCGAAGAGGTCATTCCCTGCTTTACCCCCGGTACGCTGATCGCGACGCCGCGGGGTGAGCGTCGGGTGGAAGACCTCAAGGTCGGTGACCGCGTGATCACCCGCGATAACGGCATCCAGGAAATCCGGTGGGTTGGCCACCGTGCCATGACGGGCGAAGAGCTGGCGCGCGCGCCGCGCTTTAACCCGATCCTGATCCGTGCGGGCGCCTTGGGCCGCAACCTGCCGGAGCGGGACATGTTGGTGTCACCGCAGCACCGGATGCTCATGACCGGCGAAAAGCCAAGCTTCTTTTTCGACGAAAACGAAGTGCTGGTGGCGGCCAAGCATCTGACGCATCTCGACGGTGTGGACGAGGTTGAGGTCTCAAGCACCACCTACATCCACGTTATGTTTGACCAGCACGAGGTGATCCTATCCGACGGCGCGTGGAGCGAGAGCTTTCAGCCCGGCGACATGACACTGAGTGCGATGGGTGATGCGCAACGCGCCGAGATTTTCGAGCTGTTCCCCGAGCTTGACACGCCAGATGGGATCGAGGCCTATACCTCGGCCCGCCGCGCGCTGAAAAAGCATGAGGCCAAACTGCTCACCTGACGCCGGGGGAAGTGGCAGCTACATCGTCCTTCCAGCAGGCAGGACCGAAGGGCGAAGCAGGGGGCTGCTTCGCCTTTCACGTTTTGGTGGGTCGGCCCCCCGGACCTGATCCGGGGCCTCTGGGCGGCCGGCGGGGAGGCCCCGGGTCAAGCCCGGGGCGGGGGTGTCCCCTGGGCCTCGTTCCAGAGGATCCAATCCTCGGGTGTGTCGAGATCGCGCCGCGCGTGATCGCCGGGCAAACGCACGAAACAGGTCTGCTCGGCATGCGCCTTGGCAATCATTGCACCTCCGGTATCGCCGGTAAGAGCTTGAAACTCGGCAAAGAGGTGACACGCCACAATCATCGGATGCCCCGGCGCGCCGCCATGGGTCGTGCCGCGCCAGATCAGTGCATCGGGACGCGTGTGCACAGCCCCCAACACCGCGCGCAGATCCTCCGCCGTCAATGCCGGTAAATCGGCCAGCAGGATCATCGCGTGCTGTGCGGTCTTTGACACGCTGGCGATCAGGGCGCGCACGGTTGCCGACATGCCCGTTGCGGCATCAGCCACCGGGATCACCGTTGCGCCATCGGGCACGACACCGTGCCGCGGATGCGGCGCGGGCGGCAGGGCCACGCGTACGTCATCGCTGACCGCCTGCGCGATCTCGATCTGGCGGCGCAACAGCGGCTTTCCGTCGACCTCAAGCATCAATTTGTCTGTCCCGCGCATTCGCGAAGACAGGCCAGCGGCCGGGATGAGCACGGGGAGTGTCATGGCGTGACCCTGCCAGACAGCACCGCGGGGCAAAACCCCTCAAGCAGTCGCGCGGGCCGGGTCGAGCAGTGGCTGGGTCAGGCGCGTTGCGTTACGACGCTGGCCAAGGATCTCGATCTCAACCGCGTCAACAGGGCAGTCATTTGGCAAAAACCCTTGCGCAACAGACATGTGCGCATAGTGCGAATAGCCGCCGGACGTGCAAAACCCAACTACCTCGTCGTCGATCCAGATCGGTTCATAGCCCTGCACATCGGCGTCCTCCGCGTCGACCGCAAATGCACAGAGCGTCCTCTCCGGCCCGTTGGCCCGCTCTGCCTCTGCCGCCGTCCGACCAATGAAATCCACGTTCTTTTTCCATGCGATGAACCGGTCCAGCCCGGTCTCAGCGGGCGTGTAGTCGGGCGAGAACTCCGCCATCCACGAGCCAAAGAACCGATCCAACCGCAGGGACATCATCGCGCGCATGCCAAAGGGCTGCATGGCAAACTCTTGCCCTGCATGCCATAGAATATCCCACAGCGCGCGCTGCTCGATGGGGTCGCAATAGATCTCATAACCCAGATCGCCGGTATAGCTGACCCGTTGGATTGTGCACGCCACAGCGCCCACAGACGCCTCGCGCAGATCCAGAAATCGCGTGCTATCAATACCTTGAACGCCGATCTTCAATAAGACATCGCGTGCGCGCGGCCCGGCGATTTGGAACCCGGTCACAGTGTCCGATACATTGACCACGCACACCCCTTTGGCCATGTGCCTTTCAAACCACCGCATGTGATAGCTTTGCGCCCCATAGCTCGAGGTCAGCCGGAACCGCGTTTCGTCGAGGCATGAGATGGTGAAATCACCGATGATTTTGCCCTGCGGGCTGAGCATCGGGGCCAGGCTCAAACGTCCAGGCTGCGGCACGCGGCCGGCCATGATCCGGTCGAGCCAACCCCGAGCATCCGGCCCGGTCACATCGTATTTTGCAAAATTATGGGTCTCGTTGATACCCACGCTGTCGCGCACCGCACGGACTTCTCGCGCGGTCGCCTCGAACGCGTTTGACCGGCGGAAGGATGGGGTTTCAAACCGCGGCTCGCCGGGTTTGGCAAAGTAATTGGGTACTTCCAACCCATATTGAAAGCCCCACACCGCGCCCATCTGATCGAACAGGTCGTACATCGGGCTGCGCCGCCACGGCCGCGCGGCGGGCAGTTCTTCGTTCGGGTAGGCCACGGAAAACCGCTTCTGGTAATTCTCGATGACCTTCGGGCGGGTAAATTCCTGCGTCAACGTGCGCGGGAAGCGGGCCACATCCATCGCCATCACGTCGCGGTCGGGCGCGCCCTCGACCATCCACTGTGCCAAGCTCAGGCCGACACCACCCCCTTGGGAAAAGCCTGCCATAACCGCGCAGGCCGACCAGTAGTTTGATAGCCCCGGGACCGGCCCCACCAGCGGATTGCCATCCGGCGCAAAGGTGAACGGCCCGTGGATCACCGATTTGATGCCGGCCCGCTCCAGCACCGGAAAGCGTTTGTAGGCAAAGGCGATGCTGTCTTCGATCTTGTCAAAATCATCGGGCAGCAGCTCGTGCCCAAAGCTCCACGGGGTGCCATCCACCGCCCAGGGACGGCAGGTTTGTTCGTAAAATCCAATGCATAGCCCGCGACCTTCTTGCCGCAGATAGCTTTCACCGGCGGGGTCCATGACATGCGGATGTTCGGCGCTGCGCTCATAGATTTCCGGCAGGTCGTCGGTGACGATGTATTGATGCTCCATCGGGTGCAGCGGCAGGTATAGGCCTGCCATGGCCGCCACCTCGCGCGCCCACAGCCCACCAGCATTGACCACGTGTTCGGCGTGGATCGTGCCCTTGTCGGTGACCACGTCCCAGGTGCCGTCCGGGCGTTGATTGGTCTCTGTCACCATGGTGTGGGTGTGGATCTGCGCGCCGCCCATGCGCGCGGCCTTGGCATAGGCATGGGTCGTGCCCGAGGGATCAAGGTGGCCGTCGAGCGGATCGTAAAGCGCGCCGATGATACCGTCGGTGTTGGTGATCGGGGCGATGTCTTTGATCTCGTCCGGACCGACAATCTCGGTTTCCAGCCCCATGAAGCGGTGCTTGGCCCGCTCGGCAAGCAGCATGTCAAACCGGTCCTGATTGTCGGCTAGTGTCACGCCGCCGACGTGGTGCAAACCGCAGGATAGGCCCGTAAGCTCTTCAAGTTCCTTGTAAAGCCGGATCGTATAGCCCTGCAGCGCGGCCATGTTGGTGTCACCGTTGAGCGTGTGAAAGCCACCAGCGGCGTGCCAGGTGGAGCCCGAAGTCAGCTCGGACCGTTCCAGCAGCATCACGTCCGACCACCCCAATTTGGTCAGGTGATACAAGACCGAAGCGCCCACAACGCCGCCTCCGATAACCGCCACGCGTGTGGTGTTTTGCATATTGGTGCCTTTGGATTGGTGGGCCAGCCGCCCCGTTGCACAGAGTTTATGTGGCAAAGTGACGTATCGGGATGGTCAGAGCGACATGGGGTGTCGTTTCTGGACAAATGGTGCCCGAGCAAAGGCGACAAGGTTCAGAAAACGCTGGAGAAAAAACATGCGAACACATGCTCAGGCGGTGGTGATCGGGGGCGGGGTGATCGGGTGTTCGATCCTCTATCACCTGACCAAATTGGGCTGGACAGATGTCGTTTTGCTCGAGCGCGATGAGCTGACATCCGGGTCGACCTGGCATGCAGCGGCAAATATTCACGGGCTGCATGACAGCACAAATATCTCGCGAATTCAGCACTATACGATGCGTCTTTACCGTGAATTGGAGGCCGAGACCGGGCAGGGGTGCGGGGTGTTTCAACCCGGCTCGCTCTACCTGGCGCAAACCGAGGAACGTGTGCAACAGCTGCGCCTGCAAGCGTCCAAGGCCAAGCTTTACGGCATGAATTTCCACGAGATTTCCCGCGATGAGGCTGAGCGGTTGCACCCGCTCGTGAACTTCGACGGGATCAAGTGCATCATGTGGGAACCGGATGGCGGCAACGTGGATCCGTCGGGTGTGACCAACGCCTATGCCGCTGGCGCGCGGGCCAATGGCGCGGAAATTGTACGTTTTACCCCCGTGTTTGGTACAACGCAGAACAAAAAAGGGGGCTGGATTGTACAAACTGACAAGGGCGACATCACCACCCCTTGGGTGATTAACGCCGCGGGCCTCTGGGGGCGCGAGGTGGCGGCGATGGCGGGGATTGAACTGCCGCTGTTGCCGACCGAACACCAGTATTTTGTCACCGAGACAATTGCCGAGATTGCAGGGATGGACCGCCGCCTGCCATCGGTCGCCGATCGCGACGGTGAATATTACCTCCGGCAAGAGGGGCAGGGGCTGCTCGTCGGCGCCTATGAAAAGGACGTGCGGTTTTGGGCCGAGGATGGCACGCCGCAGGGGTTTGGCCACGAGCTTTTTGCCGACGATCTGGAGCGGATCGAGGACAACATGATGCGCGCCATCGACCGGGTGCCTGCCGTGGGACAGGCGGGGATCAAGCGGGTGATCAACGGGCCGATGATCTGGTCGCCCGACAGCAACGTGCTGTTTGGGCCGGTGCCTGAACTGCAGGGGTATTTCTGCTGCAACGGGATCATCCCGGGCTTTTCCCAATCTGGCGGCATGGGCAAGCTGGCGGCGCAGTGGATTGTCGAGGGCGAGACAGAATACGACATGTTCGCTTGGGACGTGGCGCGGTTTGGGCACTGGGCGGGCAAAGATTTTACAAAGGCGCGGGTGGGCGATCAGTATGCCAACCGGTTCAAGATCCATTTCCCGGGCGAAGAACGCGCCGCCGGGCGGCCGATGCGGACGCGGCCCGCATACGAGATGCAGCGCGCGATGGGCGCGCAGATGGGGCTGAACTATGGCTGGGAGCATCCGCTTTACTTTGCCGACGTGCCGGACAAGCCCGGGTTCACGCGCCAGCCGTGGTTTGACGCGGTGGGTGCCGAGGCGCGGATGCTGCGCGAAACCGGCGGGATCATCGATATCTCGAACTTTGCCAAATACCGCGTGGCGGGACCGGGAGCCGAGGATTGGCTGAACGCGCTTTTTGCCAACCGGATGCCGCGCGCGGTGGGGCGGTCCTGCCTGACGCCGCTGATTTCAAAACGCGGCGGGATTGCTGGCGATTTCACGGTTACGCGGCTTGGACCGGAGGCGTTTTGGGTGATCGGGTCAGGCATGGCCGAGCGCTATCACCAGCGGTATTTCCGTGCCGTGCCGCTGCCCGAGGGCACCACATTCGAAAGTCTCACGAACCAGTGGTGCGGGTTCAACGTGGCCGGACCCAACAGCCGGGCGCTATTGCAGCGGCTGACCAATCGGTCGCTGGAGACCGCAGATTTCCCCTTTATGCAGTCGGCGATGATTGAGATCGCGGGGGTCGAGGTGATGGCGCTGCGGGTGTCATTCACGGGCGATCTGGGCTGGGAACTGCATTGCCGTGCGGACGCGCAGGTGGCCCTCTATTCCGCCCTGGTTGAGGCCGGTGCAGAGCTAGGCGTGGCGCCGGTTGGCAGCCGCGCGTTGATGAGCTTACGGGTGGAAAAGGGCTATGGCTCGTGGAGCCGGGAGTACAGTCCGGAATATTGGCCGCATGAGGTCGGGCTTCACCGGTTGATCAAGCTCGACAAACCGTTCCTGAACCGAGAGGCCGCGCAAGCGCGGCTTGCAGAGCCAGCGCGCGAGCAATTGGTGCTGCTGGGATTAGAGGAGGCGGCAGAGCATGCGCCCGCGGCGGATGCTACCGGTGGTGAGCCGATTTTTGTCGGCGATACCGGTGTGGGTCGCGTCACGTCGGGGGCCTATGGCTACAGCGTGGGTCAAAGCCTCGCCTTGGGGTTTGTGCGCGACGTCAGCCCGGGCGACGCGGTTGACGTCATGGTGCTAGGTGCGCCCCGCCGCGCCGTTGTTTTGCACCATCCGCCATTTGATCCGAGCGGCGCGCGGCTGCGCGCTTAGCCTTTTTCTTTTTGAACGTGGCGTGATCGACGACCAACGGGATCTGCGCCAGGCAAAAGATCAGCACGATGATCGGCATGGCGACAGTTTCAAAAAGAAACCAGGTGGTATCCGATTGCGTGCGCCACACTGCCTCATTCGCGATTGCGGCGAGCAGGCACAGCGCCGTGACCCGTTTGGTCAGGCTTCGCCAGCCGGCGTCGCGCATCGGGATCATCTCACCCAGTAGGAATTCAAGCCAGGATTTGCCGCGCAAAAGACCCGCGGCGAGGATCAATGTCAGCGCGCCGTACACCACCGTCGGCTTCATCTTGATCAACGTGGGGTCGTTCATCCAGACGCCCATGCTACCCATCAGCACCAGCAGCGTCGTGACCGCGACCTGCAACCGCGTGAGCCGCCCGGTCAGCCGCCACAGGGCCAGCATCGCCAGCAAGAAGATCGGGATAAAGGCGGCGGTGACAGCGATCAGGCCGGAATATTCGGCGCCCGCGACGGCAAAGGTGGCGTTGCGCAAGGTCAGGTAGGTGACAAGGAAGGCGGCGATGGGGCCATATTCCAGCGCAAGGACAAGCCCGGATGGCGGGGTCTTGGCGGTAATCAACGGGCGTCTCCCTGATCTGCAGCAGCGGTGTGGTCAACATAAGCACTAAGCCGCGCAAATGAAGTTAACGCGGCCATCTCGTTGTGATAATTTGTTTTAATCGCGCTGCGGCACGCGACGCTGTTTAATCCAGGGACGCGATGCGTAGGCCTGTGATGCGATTGCCCTGCCGGTCGGTGACCTCAAAGCGGAAGCCGTGAAAGCTGAACACCTGGCCCACGGTTGGAATGGTTTGTGCCTCGTGAATCACCAGACCCGCGACGGTGTTGGCCTCATCATCGGGCAGGTTCCAATCGGTGGCGCGGTTCAGATCGCGGATCGTCATGGCGCCATCAACCGTGTAAAATCCGTTGGCGTCCTTTTCCAACGACGGTTCGTCATCGGAGTCAAATTCGTCGGTGATCTCGCCCACGATCTCTTCGAGGATGTCTTCGAGCGTGATCAGGCCTTGCAGCGCGCCGTATTCATCCACAACCAGGGCAAAGTGGCCGCGCAGGCGCAAAAACTCGCGCATTTGGTGGTCGAGCGTGGTGGTTTCGGGCACAAAATACGGCGGCGTCATGACGCGGCCGACGTCAAAATCATCGAGGTTGGTGTCACTGCCCGCGGCGGCGATTTCCTTGTACATCGCGCGGCTCAGATCCTTGGCGTGGATGATGCCGGTGATGTTTTCGGGCTCGTCCTTGTAGACGGGCAGGCGCGTGTGGCTGGAGGCCAGACACTGTTCGAGGATGTCGCGCGGGGCGTTGCCGCCGTCGATCATCTCGATGCCGGACCGGTGCAGCATGATCTCTTCGACGTTGCGGTCACCCAGATCGAGCGCGCCGAGGATGCGGTCGCGGTCTTCCTTTTCCACTACACCCTCGGAGTGGCCCAGATAGAGCGCGCCTGCAATCTCTTCGCGCACGGCCATGATGTGGCTGTCAGGATCGATCTGCACGCCAAAGATGCGCAGCACCCCGCGCACAAACAGCCGCACGGCGGCCACGATGGGGGCAAAGATGGTGACCACAATGGCGATGGGCCGCGAGACCATGCTGGCCGCTTTTTCGGCGTTGGTGATGGCGTATGTCTTGGGCAGCACCTCGGCAAAGATCAGGACCAGCAGGGTCATGATCAGCGTGGCCAGCGCCACACCGCTTTCCCCAAAAGCGCGGGTGAACAGGGCAGTGGCCAGCGAGGCGGCGTAGATGTTGACCAGGTTGTTGCCCAAAAGCACCGAGCCGATCAGGCGTTCGTTGTCCTCGGTGATGGTCAGCGCGCGTGCGGCTCCGCGTGAGCCCTTGTCGGCCTGGCTGCGCAGTTTGCCGCGTGAGGCCGCCGTCAAAGCGGTTTCCGAGCCCGAGAAAAAGCCCGAGAGCACCAAGAGCAGCAAGATCACGCCGCAGCTGATCCAGAAGGCAGCGTCGATTGTGCCCGAAGTGGCAAGGGTGGCGGCGTCGTCCATCACAGCTCCGTAAGGTGTTCAGCCGGTTATGGGATGCAGGTGGCGCAGGATCAAGGGCAGCGACCCGCGCGTTAGTCTTCGAAAGTTATTTCGATCAGATCGGTGTAGCGCCCGACGCCCAGCAGCAGGTACCACGTCCCCGAGGGCAGCGTGGCGCTGCCGTGCAACGGGTTGGTGTCGCAGTAATAGATCTGCGAAACGTATTTGGCATAAGAGCGGCCTGCATGTTCGGTGAATCTGCCCTCTGCGGTCCAGTAGTTCATGAGGTTCCATCCCGAGGTTTCATCCCAGCAGTTTTCCCCTGCCTCGTTGATCCAATTGCCGCCAATTGGGCTGTCTGCGCCAGCCAGGAAAGGGGAGAAAAGCTCGGTAATGCCATCTTCAACCAGTTTGGGACTGACGGAATAGCCGACCTCTTTGGCCAGGAAGCTGGGATCGCGAAAGAACATGATCTTCAGCTCAGGTTCCACCTCCATCGCGGCAAAGAGCGGTTCGGGGTTCGACAGGGCGATGTGGAACGGGGCGCGGCGTAGGGTGATGCGTTGGAAGCCCCAGTCCTGGGGGCCGGTGGTCATGCGCAAGGGTGTGTCGCCTTGATAGATCTCGGCGCCGATGGCGCTGGTGGCAAAGACGTCGCCGGGCTGCAGAATGCCGGTGTCTGTCATGGGCGCCGGCTGTGGCGTGTCATTCAACCGGGTTGTCAGGTACCACACGCCCGAGATCAGTGGCACCAATATGGTGATCAGCAGTGTCAGCGCCCGGTTCGAGCGTTCGTCGGTGAAAACGGCAAAAACCGCTGAAAAAACGCGTCTGATCATCACCGCCCCCAGCCCACATCCGCTGCGTTAACCATGGGTTGAAGCGTAGCGTCACGGACCCCGCAGTCGCAAGGCTTCAGCGGTCGTCTTTTGCCGGACGGGCCAGCGGGTGGTGATCGAGCACCAGATCGCGCAGATGATCGCTGGCGACATGGGTGTAGATCTCGGTTGTGGCGACGTCGGCGTGGCCCAGCATCGTCTGGATCGCGCGCAGGTCTGCGCCGCCCGCCAGCAGGTGCGTGGCAAAGGCGTGGCGCAGCGTGTGCGGTGTGACCTTGTCTGGCGAGACCCCGCCAAAGACCGCCAGAGCCTTGATGCGGTTGTAAAACCACACGCGGGTCAGGTGCCCATCCTTGCCGCGCGAGGGAAACAGAAAGCGTGAGGGCGGGGTGCCGTTTTCTTGGGCTGTTGCGGCGCGGTCGTCGCGGATCTTGATCCAGGCGGCGAGTGCATCCCGGGCTGGCGGTGACAGAGGCACCATGCGCTCTTTGCCGCCTTTGCCCATGATCAGCAGCATTTGCGGGTTGCCGCGCGCCGACGCGACGGGCAGGCCGACAAGTTCGCTGACGCGCATGCCGGTGGCGTATAGCAATTGCATCAGGCAGGTGTCGCGAGCCCGGTCATGCCGGTTGCGGCCCAAACCGGTAGCGGCGGATAGCAGGGCATCAACCTCGGCCAGATCCAGTATTTTTGGCAGCCGTTTCACAGCCGCGGGGGTGGCGATCTGGATCGCCGGATTGTCGCTGCGCCAGCCTTCGTCAAAGGCAAAACGGTAGAGTTGCTTGATGGCTGAAAGACGCCGCGCGCGCGTGGCGCGGGCGAGGCCCTGTGCGTCGCAATGGATCAGGTAGGCCTCGATCTGGTCTTGCTGCGCGCGGCTGAAATCGGTGCCCGCGTCGGTGAGCCAGGCGGCCACGTCCTTGAGATCGCGACCGTAGGCCAACAGCGTATTGCGTGCGGCCCCCAGCTCGGCGGCTTGAGCGTCGAGAAAGGTGGAAATCCAGCGGTCGCTCATGTTGCGCCGCTCAACAGCATGGACTGGAGCGCCGTGCGGCGGGCCACGTCTTCGAGCCCGAGCGCGCGCAGGGTGGCAAGTGCCCGGGCCAGGGCGGTGACATCACCGGCACTGCCGGCATGGGCCAAGCTGAGCGTTTCGAGGATGGCCGCGCCAAGCGCGCCTGATTGTGCCAGCGCGACAATCTCTTGGTCCGGGTCGGCGGTGGAAAAGCCGCGCAGCGCCGCACCCTCGCGGCCGGTGCCTGTCATCGTGTTCGCAACGGCGCCGCGGGCGATGGCGGCGTAGATCGGCGCGCGCAACGCCCGTGCCGGGAACACCTGTTCTGCCGCCTCGTATTGCGGCGACAACAGCAATAGATCAAACGCGATGTCGGCGGCGGCACCGCTGAGCACCAGCGGCCGCAGCTTTTCCGCAAAGAGGCCGGCAAACAGCACTTGCAACCCCTGTTCGCCCATCAGACGCCACGCTGTGGGCAGCGTTTTTGACACCGCCGAGGCGGACCGGCTGTTTAGCGCGGTTTCAAGCCGTTGCACCGCGCGCACCCGGTCCCAAACCCCGCCTGACGCGGCTGCTTGCCGTGCGCTGTAGAGACCCAGCAAGCGGTTTCCGGGCAATGTGCCGGCTTGGGCCAGACGCTCGGCCGCTTCGATCTGGGTCTTCCAGCCGGCCGTGCTCGACAAATCGGCGTTGGCGTAGACCACGGGCAGGCCGCGGGTCGGTATGGGTTGGCCCGCCGCGGCAAACACCCGGAACATCAGGGGATCGGCGGCATCGGGCAGCGGCAGATCGGGGTCGTTTTCGAACAGTTCGGGATCAAGGAAACGCTCCAGCGCGGTGACCTGCGCGTCGGGAAGAAGCTCGAGCACCCGGGCACTGCCCAAAAGCAGGGCAGCCGTGCTCCAATCATTGGAGCGCGCGGCGCACAGGATGTCATGGCCTGGACCGGGCGACAGACGCGGCTGCGCACGCAATACCGCGCAGGGGGTCGAGGTGTTGCCAAAGATCAGCGCCATGTCGATGGCGCGCGCAAAATGCGCGGGCGACGTGTCCATGCCGGCCTGCGCCATCAGCGCCATGGCCGGGTCCAGCGCGCCGTAGGCCAGCAGCATGTCGATGCGAGCCAGATCAAAGCGGGCGGTGTCGCCCGCGGGCGGCGTTGCCTCGGCCAGCATCAGGGTAAAGGCCAGTTGTTGCAGTGCGGGCAGGCGCAGTTGCGGCAGGGCGGCGATACGGGCGGCCAGGGCGGTACCGTCCGCGCCGGACCACAGCCTATCGGGCAGGCCGGTGACGTCTGCGGGCACCAACCCGACGCGCCGTGCCGCGGGCCCGTCAAGCGGTGTCACGACGACGCCAGGCACGCTGGCAGAAACGGTTGCCGCCGGTTCGGACGGGCCCGGCGGTTCTGTCGGCGGTGGCAGGGTGTCAAGCCAGTCAATGGCGCTGAGCGGTGCCGCCTCTTGCGCAGCCGCAAACGCGCCGGGAGCGAGCGCAAGCACGGCTGCGAGTAGGGTGTTCTTAGCTGCCATTGGGCTCTGCATCCAGGGTCACCGGCAGGCGCGTTTCACTTTGTGGCGGTGAGAAATTCGCCCCGAAATACTCACCCACATAGGCGTAGCCCACCAGGCCAATGCCCCCGATCACCAAAAGAAAAATCAGGAGTTTCAGAACTCTTCCCATGATACGCCGCCTAGCTGCCCGCTGCCTGCCATTCTATTGGCTGTTTTGCCGGCAGCATATATGGCCTTTTGCGCAAAATCACGTCATTGACACGATGATGAGCAAAATTCGGCAAAAAACCGAGGCGGGCACCAGCTTCCGTTTGAAAAAGACCGTTGTGATGGTCGGGATGATGGGCGCGGGCAAGACGGCTGTGGGCCGGGCGCTGGCGGTCAAACTGGGTGTGCCGTTCCTGGACAGCGATGCCGAGATTGAGCTGGCTGCAAATATGAGCGTGCCTGAGATTTTCGCGCGCGACGGTGAAGCGTTTTTTCGCGACAAGGAGGCGCAGGTTATCGCGCGGCTTTTGGACGAAGAGCGTGGCGTGCTGTCGACCGGCGGGGGCGCGTTTTTGCAGATGCGCAACCGCATGGCGATCTCAGAACGGGGGGTATCCGTATTGCTGGAAGCCGAGCTTGATTTGCTGTGGTCGCGCGTCAAACACAAGGACACCCGCCCGCTGCTGCGCACCGCCGATCCGCGCGCCACACTCAGCGAGATTTATGCCGCACGCGTGCCGGTTTACGCACTGGCCGATGTGCGCGTGCAGTCGGAGGCGGATCTGAGCATCGAAGAGATGGCAGAGCGCGTGCTCCTGACTCTGATGCGCGAGCGCGCAGATGTGATCGAGGAGGTGCGCCATGCATGAGACGGTGCATGTGCCGCTCGGCGATCGGGCCTATGACGTTGAGATTGGTCCGGGTCTGATACCGAAGGCGGGCGCGCTGATCGCGCCCATCTTGCCGCGGCCGCGGGTCGTTGTGGTGACCGAAGAGCGTGTCGCCGCGCTGCACCTTGACAGCTTGCGCGCCGGGCTGGCTGCGGAGGGCATCGACATGGCTGCGCTGGTGTTGCCTGCAGGCGAGGCGAGCAAATCCTGGACGCAGTTGCAGCGGGTGACCGAGTGGCTTCTGGAACAAAAGGTCGAACGGCGCGACATCGTTGTCGCCTTTGGCGGCGGTGTGATCGGCGATCTTGTCGGCTTTGCAGCCGCGATCCTGCGCCGCGGCGTGGCTTATGTGCAGGTGCCCACCTCGCTTTTGGCGCAGGTGGACAGTTCGGTGGGGGGCAAGACGGCCATTAACTCGTCGGACGGTCACGGCAAGAACCTGATCGGCGCGTTTCATCAGCCCGCGCTGGTCCTGGCTGACACTGCCGTGCTGGGCACGCTGACGCAGCGGGATTTTCTGGCAGGCTACGGCGAGGTGATGAAATACGGCCTGCTTGGGGATGCCGCGTTTTTCGACTGGCTTGAGACCAACGCACCGGCGATGGCGGCAGGCGACATGGGATTGCGCGTGGCGGCGGTGAAGCGGTCGGTGGAGATGAAGGCCGAGATTGTCACCCGCGACGAGACGGAACAAGGCGACCGCGCGCTGTTGAACCTGGGCCATACGTTTTGTCACGCGCTTGAGGCGGTGACCGGCTATTCGGACCGCCTGTTACACGGCGAAGGCGTGGCCATCGGCTGTGGTTTGGCTTTTGAGCTGTCCGCGCGCCTCGGGCTATGCGCGCAAGAAGACCCCAGCCGCGTGCGCGCGCATTTGGCACAGATGGGCATGAAGCGTGATCTGGCCGACATCCCCGGCGATTTGCCGGGCGCGCAGGCACTGCTGGACCTGATGGGGCAGGACAAAAAGGTGATCGCGGGGACGCTGCGGTTTATTCTTGCGCGCGGGATTGGGCAGGCCTTTGTCACCTCTGATGTGCCCAAAGACGCGGTGCTGCGCGTGCTGGACGACGCGCTTGCCAGCGCCTAGCGTTTGTCCCAGCGGCTGGACACTTGCATCCGACCCATATGGGTGAGGCCAGCGTCGCGCGCGGCCCAAATCTCGCCCCCGGTGTCGCGCCAGCGCGCGCAAAAGGCGTAGTCTTCGGACGATTCAAAGCCGTTTTCCTCGATCCGGTCGAACAGGGTCAGCCAACCCTTTTCCATGCGCCGGCCAACCACATTGTCATAGCGGCTGGGGTGAATCAGATCGGGGCGCTTGTCGATAAATGCCTGCAGCGCCACGCGCGACAGCAGCATGAACCCCGTGCCGATCCTGTGCACGGTCTGAAAGCGGCCGTGATGCTTGGGGTCGGGTTTGGGATCGCCCACGAACTGTGTCGCTTGGGCCAAGGCCGTCTCATAGGGTTTGTCGCTGCCCGCGTGCAGCTTTGCCATGTCAACGCGCCGCCGGGGGTAAAACGCACCGCACAAGCCAGGATCAAAGGCCAGCGTGTCTGCCACCAGATCGTAGGAAAAACCCATGTCATCGTCGATGAACAGCAGGTGCGTGTGCGACAGCTCTTCGAACAAAAACAGCGTTGTCAGTATGTTACGCGACGCAACGATATCAGCGTAATCCATGAAAAGCGTGTTAAAGCCGATCCCGGACCGTTCCGCCCAGCGGGCGAGGTTCTGTACCCCGTGCACAAAATCGCCGCAAAAGCTGTCGCCGTAAGACGGCGTTGCCAGCAAGATTGAGCGATGCGGGCCAGTATCCGCGGGCGTGGTCATGACGCGATTGCGCTACTTAAAACGGGATTTCGTCGTCCAGATCGCGGCTTGGGGCCGGGCTGCTGCTGCCGCCGCCAAAGTCGCCGCCGCGGTCGTCATAGCCCATCTGATCCGCAGACCCGCCACCGCCATAGCCGCCGCCACCCCCGCCGCCGCCGTCGCGACCGTCAAGCATGGTTAACTCGGACCGGTAGGGGCGCAGCACCACCTCGGTTGAATAGCGGTCCTGGCCGGACTGGTCCTGCCATTTGCGGGTCTCGAGCTGGCCTTCAAGATACACTTTCGATCCTTTGCGCAGGTATTGCTCGGCCACGCGGGCCAGTGGTTCCGAGAAAATCGCCACCGAATGCCATTCGGTCTTTTCCTTGCGCTCGCCCGTGTTGCGGTCTTTCCAATTTTCGGAGGTGGCGATGCGCAGGTTGCACACTTTGCCACCGTTCTGAAATGTCCGCACCTCGGGGTCGCGCCCAAGATTGCCGATCAGGATCACCTTGTTGACCGAACCCGCCATGTTCTTGCCCTCACTTTCTTGCCCGAAACCCGATTCCCGGGCGGCTTTTCATTTGCATTAGGTTAACCGTGCACCGCACGAGGTAAAAGCAACATTAATCATGGCACTGGCCAGAACGCCGCTGATCCCCTATCTTGCGCGGAATTCGACAAGCTTTCGACGGGGTTGGGTGTAAATGCGGGCGGTGTGTGTGTTGGCGGTGATCGCCGCACTGGTGGGTGAGGCTGCGTCAGCGGAGCTGTTCTCCAAGCGCAACCGCGCGGGCCTGTTCAAATCGCAGACCAAGCTGCTCGATACGCGGGCGGCCAGTCAATATTCAAACTCGGTCCGGTTGCAGCCCCCCAAAGTTGTCACGCCCACCAAGTGGGATGACGGTGTGTCACCCAAGTTCCGCGGCCGTTATAACGGTCCGTTCTTGCAGGTGGCGCGGGATGCCGCGCGGCGCAACGGGGTGCCAGAGGATCTGTTCTTGCGCCTTGTGCAGCAGGAAAGTGGCTGGAACCCCAAGGCGCGGTCGATCAAGGGCGCCTACGGTCTGGCACAGCTGATGCCCGCAACGGCGCGCTATCTCGGCGTGGATCGCAAGGACCCTGTCGAAAACCTCGACGGTGGGGCGCGCTACCTCAAGGAACAGTACAACGAGTTTGGCAGCTGGCGGCTGGCACTGGCGGCTTACAATGCCGGCCCCGGCGCGGTGAAAAAACACAATGGCGTGCCGCCATATCGCGAGACGCGCGATTACGTACGGATCATCTGGGGCAGCTGACACGCGCCCCGACAATGGTCACATTTCGCCTTAAACGTGCCATGTGCGGCACCTACCTCTCGGCGTGTTCCAAACGTTGGGGGGCAACATGAAGCCGGGTCAATCCACCTTTGAAGAGCGTCTCGCCCGCATTCACCAGGGCGAGACGCAGACCGCGCCGGAGGTGACCGCCAAAGGCGCGCGATTGATCCAAACAGCACAAAAACGATCCCGGTTCCATTTTGACATGCTTGCCGCAGGCGGTCTGGCCGGTGCGGTTGCTGGCAGTCTTTTTGCCATGAACATCGGGTGGCTGTTCCTGCTCACCCTCGACTACATCACGATTTACGGGCTGTTGCTGGCTGATTTCAAGCTCGGCGCGTACATGGCGGCCTGCGCGTTGGCGCCGGTTGTGTTCCTATTTACGCTGATCTTTAGCGCGTCGCGCCCGCGCGCATTTCAGCTTGCCGCCGCCTACAATGTCGGTGTTTTGGCAGCCAACTACACCGATCTGCGGTTTTGGATCGAAACGGTGGTGATCCCCGGCTTTTGGCAATTCATGGACAATTATACCACCGCGTCGGAATATTTGGCCGGGTGAGCGGGCGCCCGGTGTCCCGGGCGCGTCACGCTAGTCTTTCAAGCTTTCCTCGCGCAGGCCGTCTGCCAACAGGTTGAGGCCCAGCACCAGCGTCAGCAGCGACAGGGCAGGGGCGATGGCCACGTGCGGGTAGATCGCCATCAGGCGGCGGCCTGAGTTGATCGTGGTACCCCAATCGGGGCTCTCGCTCTGCAGGCCAAGTCCGAAAAAGCCCAGCGTTCCCAGCAGGATCGTGGTGTAGCCGATGCGCAGGCAGAAATCGACGATCAGTGGCCCGCGTGCATTTGGCAGGATTTCCCACAGCATGATGTACCACGGCCCCTCACCACGGGTGCTGGCGGCGGCGACGTAATCGCGGGTTTTGATGTCCATGGCGAGGCCGCGCACGATGCGGAACACGGTGGGGGCGTTCACAAACACCACCGAGACAAACACGACTAGGATCGCCGGATCGATCTCAAACAGGTCGACCGCTGCGGGCAAGCCGGGAATGCTGTAATCCACCGTGGATACAATCGACCCGTTGCTGGTGATCAGCGACAGGTAGATCCAGCCCAAGACCCCCAACACCACGGACAACAGCGGCGTGCGGATGTTCGGCTGCGTGTGATAGCGTGAGTTCAGCAGGATCGCGACAAAGATCAGCGGGAACACAAACAACACCGTGGCCATGTAGTTCGGAATGCCGGTGGCCACGATCTCGGGGGTGACGAGCAGGTAGAACAGCAAGATCACCGGGAAGGCGAGGATCAGATTGGCCAGAAACGACAACACGGTATCGAGCCGCCCGCCATAGTAGCCCGCCGGAAGGCCCAGCGTGATCCCCACCATAAAGGCAAAAAGCGTGGCCAACGGCGCGATCTGCACCACAACCCACACGCCCTTGAACAGGCGTGAAAACACGTCGCGGGCAAGGTTGTCGCCGCCGAGCAGATACCAGGCATAGTCCGCCTCATCAGCACCGCGCATCGGTGTGCCGGGGGCCTTGTTCTTCATCCCAGAGACCTGCACCAGGCTGTCATGGGTCACGATCATGTCGAAGAGACCCGCCATGGTGCCTGCAAACACCCAGAACATGACCAACCCAAAGCCGATCATGCCGACCGTCGAATCAAACAGCTTTCCGTAAAGTCCCAGGCGCGATTTGAACGCAATCGAAACGGCAAAGGTCACGATCAGCGCAATCCAGACCGGCAAAAGCTGCTGGCTTATTCCGCCGATAATGCCGGCGGTGCCGGGACCGGCGAGCGCACCGATCACCAGATAGCCGAGCACTACCAGCAAAAGGGCCAGCCCGACCCATTTGGTGACCAAAGCTGACTGCCCGTAGGTGCCGCGCGAAATGCTGATGGTGCCATCGGCATTTGTGATCAGTTGTGCGGGCTGACCAAACACCGCCAGCGCCATCTGTGCCGATACCGCAATGCCAAAGAGCGCCGCGCATACCGCCGTGATCGGATCAAGGATTTGGCCAAGCGGCCCGGTCCAGGTCAAAGGGTCCATGTCGCAGCCTCCCTTACGATATGCGGATGCGTGGATTGAGGAACACGTAGCCGATGTCAGACACCAACTGCGTGATCAGCACCACGATGACCGATACCACCGACACTGCCAGCAGCAATTCGATGTCGTTATTGCCAGCCGCCTGCACCAGCAGCCAGCCAAAGCCCTTGTAGTTAAATAGCGTCTCGACAATCACCACGCCGTTCAGCAGCCACGGGATCTGCAGCATGATGACGGTAAAGGGCGCGATCAGCGCGTTGCGCAGCGCGTGTTTGAGCACGATGTTGCGGAAACTCACACCCTTGAGCCGGGCGGTGCGGATGTATTGCGCTGTCATCACCTCGGTCATGCTGGCGCGGGTCATGCGAGCAATGTAGCCCATGCCATAAAGCGCGATGGTGACAACCGGCAGCGTGAAATTCTCAAAGGTGGCATTTTCAACTGCCTGGGTCGCGGACCCTTTGAACCATTTGAGATCCACCGCCGAGGACGTGAAAACCACGATAAAGATCACGCCAGAGACATATTCCGGTGTCGCTGTCGTTGCGATCGAAAAGGTGGACAGCGACCGGTCAAGCCCTGACCCCTCGCGCATACCCGCGAGCACGCCGACAATCAGCGACAGCGGCACCATGACAATCAGCACCCAGCCCATCAGCTTGGCCGTCGCGCCCAGGCGGGTGGCGACAACGGACCCAACCTCGTCCTTGAATACCAGGCTAAACCCCCAATCGCCCTGCAAGACGCCGCAAAAGGTGGGGCGCATGTCCTCTGGCGCGTCAACCGCAAAGCACTGGCCGGTGACGGTGCCGTCCTCGTTTTCGGTCACCCAGCCTGGCGCTATGCCCAACCAGCGACCGTATTTGACAGACATCGGATCGGTATAGCCGCGATCCCCAAGCCAACTGGCCACCGCCTCGTCTGTCATGCGGAAATTGCCTTGGGTCTTGGCCAGTTTTTCCAGGTTGGGGTAGAGGTTGGTCAGAAAGAAGACGATGAACGTCAGGCACAAAGCTGTGATCAGCATCACGCCCAGACGTCGCAAGATAAATAATCCCATGAAGGTGCCCCTGTTGGGTGGCTTTGAGCCGATTACGGCTTGTGGCTTTGATCATGCGGGTGCATTGGCTGCGCCTCGCGGTTCAGACGGCCGCGCCGGCCTGTCAGGCTGTGTGGATTGGTGTGCGGGTCCTCGTGGCGAGTTTTCTAGGCCATATTGTTGGTCCCATGAGGCACCGTTTGCGCGTGCGCGTCAACGGGGCAATCGGAAAACCGTGTCGAAAAACGACGCTCTTGCTGCGTGTTTGCGACCTGCGCGGGTGGCTGTCAGGCGCTAGCCTGTCGCAAGGCGGTGGGTGCGTGCCCGGTGTGATGCTGCATGAACCGGGTGAAATACGCAGCCGAGCCAAAGCCGAGATGTCGTGCGATGTCCTGGATCGGCACTTTGGTTTCTGCCAAAGCGATGCGCGCGGCGTAGAGCGTGCGTTGCGTCAGAAGTTCTGCAGCCGTGCGCCCGGTGGCCGCTTTGCAGGCACGCGACAGGTGCGTCGGTGTGACGCCTAAGGTCTTAGCGTGGTCGGCCATCGTCATCGGGCTGGCATAAGACTGCACGATGCTGTCGCAAAACTGCGCGGTCAGTCGGGCCGCAGCGTCGGTTTTCTGCGGCAGGTGTTCGGGCAGGGTGATCTGACGGCGCACCCAGACCGAAATCAGCGCGACATGCGCGTCAAGCGCGTCTTGCACCAGCGGGCGCTGCTGCGTTGCTTCGCGTTGCGCGGCGTCAAACAGGGTCGTGATCTCACTGATTGCGGTTACATCGCGCAGCCGCAGTTGGCGCGGCGTCTCGGGCAGGCGAATGTCGGTGCCTTCGGGGATCCGGGCCACCTGGCCCAAACCCTGGCGGCCCAGTTCAATGGCAAAAAGGGTGCGCGCCGGGATCAGCAGCGCATTGTGCGTGCCAATACCGCGGCGCGTGCCATTGAGCAGCGCACGGCCCTGACCGCGCGTGATCCATATGATCAGACTTTCGCCGCGGTCATGGGGCAGCGACAGGCGCCAGTCCTGGCCGCCCGTCAGCTGCGCGAGGGTCGAGATGCGGATAGGCGGAAGATCCATCAATTGTCTGTTCCGGGAAAGTCTGGCGGTGTTTTTCCCCTATATCCCGCGTGAAAGAGCGTAAATTGTCAAGTGGACGCGAGGTCTTGGGACGCGATCCAGTGCCAGTCCGACAACCGCGCGCGAAACCATGTGCGCTGTCTTTTGGCGTATTGGCGGGTGGCGATGGTGGCCGACGTGACGGCGTCGTCATGTGACATGCCCCCGCGGACCACCGCCATCGCTTCGCGCACGCCGATCGCGCGGCAACTGGGCAGGGCGGCGTCAAATCGGTGTTCCATGGCGCGCGCTTCGTCCAGCGCGCCACCGCGCAGCATCGCATCAAACCGCGCCGTAATGCGCGGGGTGAGCCAGTCCTTGGGACTGTCCATGACGATCCCGGTATAGCTGCCCTTTGGCAGCAGCGGCGGGGGCGTGTCGTCCTGCCATGCCGCAAGCGGTCGGCCCGTTGCGGCTTGCACCTCCCACGCGCGCTGCACCCGGGCGCGGTTGGCCATGTCGATGCGCGCAGCGGTGCCGGGATCCAGGGCCGCGCTGAGATCATTGAGGTCCATCGCGTCACCGCGGGCGCGGATGCCCGCCGGGATCGCCGGGATTTCGGCCAGCCCTTCGGTCAAAGCGCTGAAATACAGCCCGGTGCCGCCCACGATAATCGGTCGGGTTGCGCCGATCAGCGGTGTCACATCACGCAGCCAGTGGCCGGTCGAATAAGGCGCGTCATACTCAATATGACCATAAAGCGCATGCGGCGCCCGCGCCTCTTCGTGCGCCGAAGGTCGCGCGGTTAGCACGCGCCAGCAGTCATAGACTTGGCTGGCATCTGCGTTGACGATGGTGCCGCCCTGCGCCTCTGCGATGGCGAGTGCGAGGGCCGATTTGCCCGACGCGGTTGGGCCCGCAATCAGAACCGGACGCGCGGGGTCCAGCCCTGCCAGCAGCGTCGCGATGAGGTTATGTTCCATAACCGAAGAGCATTCCCGCAATGCACATTGAAAACCGCCCGCTTTTAGGACAGGTTGCCGCCGAATTCCAAGAGCGAGGGTATCCCATGAATCAGCCGACAGACCGACAGGCTGGGTTTCAGCGCGTCATGTTGAAAATTTCCGGCGAGGCGCTGATGGGGGATCAGGGCTTTGGCTTGCACCCACCGACGGTCGAAAGGGTGGCGCGCGAGGTCAAAGCGGTGCACGAAATGGGCGTGGAAATTTGCATGGTGATTGGCGGCGGCAACGTGTTCCGCGGCCTGCAAGGCTCTGCGCAGGGGATGGAACGGACCACAGCGGACTACATGGGGATGCTGGCCACCGTGATGAACGCATTGGCGATGCAATCCGCACTCGAAGGTTTGGGCGTGTTTACCCGGGTGATCAGCGCCATCACCATGAACGAGGTGGCCGAGCCCTATATCCGCCGCCGCGCCGTGCGCCACTTGGAAAAACAGCGTGTCTGCATCTTTGCTGCGGGCACCGGCAACCCGTATTTCACCACCGACACCGCCGCGACCCTGCGCGCCAATGAGATGTCGTGCGAGGCGATCTTTATGGGCAAAAACGGCGTTGACGGGGTCTATGACAAAGATCCCAAGAACCATGATGACGCCAAACGCTATGACGTGGTGACCTACGACGAAGTCTTGCAAAAAAACCTGAAAGTCATGGACGCCAGTGCGATAGCGCTGGCGCGCGACAATAACCTGCCACTGTTTGTGTTTCCGCTCGATACCAAGGGTGGGTTCAAGGAGATTATTGAGGGCAAAGGGACTTTTACGCGCGTGCAACGCTAGGCGTCGTTTTCTAGGTCCAGTGCCCAGCCAGACTATTCGGTCAGGCGATCTACCCAGCGCGTGGCGCAGAGTTTATCATCTGGCAGGAACGTCCCGACCCCTCGCATCTCCATTATTGGCAGTTCTTTGAAAAGTAACTGTTATCTCTGAGAGCTGTTCTGTTTGCACTAGGCGCTGGCCGTCGCTGTCCTCTTTGCGTATCGCAGCGGACGTGTTCCTGCACGTTCGATGCTATCAGCGTGGTGCGCAAAACCCGCCATGAAATGCGCCTCCAACACGCTTGCGCCGGTCAAAACGGACCTATGCCGGGGGCGGCGCCACTGGCACGTGTTTGTTTTGTATGACCCGCTGCAGCAGCCGGGTCTGCTGCCGCATCGGCGGGCTGGGACGGGCGAGGGGCATTTGCACACCACTCAACCCGAAACCCGGCATCAGGACACGCAGCTCTTCCAGCGCGACCTCGGGCAGGGCGTGGCAGGCCATGGGCCCGGGATAAAGCGCCTCTGCCCAGGCGCCATTGGCGCGGATCACCTCATGCGCATCAAATGCGAGGTGCCAGTAGGTCAGGCTTTGCGTCGGCGGCATCTGGCATACTCCGGGCAAAGGCAAAAGCGCCTTGGCGGCCACCAGCACCTCCGGGTTGCCGAACATACGCGCGGCGACCTTGTTGCGGAGCAAAATCCTGTGCTGCGGCGAGACCAGCAATGCGCGCTCCGGTTGCCCGTCGCCCAAGGCCCCCGGCGATATACGGATCGGGGCGTGGATCCCGGGTAAGGCATGAAACTGCCCGCCGACCCAAGCCACTGGCCGCGGCCCCTGATCCAATGTTTCAACCAGATCTCCGACCCGCAGCCGTGCGATGTTGACCGGGCCATCTGGCGTTTGCACCAATGTGTGCCGGGTAAAGCAGACCACGGATGTGTTCGACATCGAGTTGCTGGCGTAAAACCCGGCAAAATCGGTGTCAGGCGAGGGTTCCAGCCGTATCGACCGAATGTCGATGTTGTCGAGGCTGCCGCTATAGCTTTGTGGCTCACCCAAAAACACATCGCCATTCTGCATCTGGATCACGGCGACGTGGGTCACAAAACTGGAACCATCGGCCAGGGTTATCGTGGCGGTGTAGTCGCTGGTTGAATCGGCAAGTTGCGCTTGCGGCCCATTACCGACGTCATAATAGGCCAACTCGCCCGGCGGATCATCATCGTCATCATCGTCACTGTCATAGGCTTCATCATCCCAGATAACGCCGTCACCATTCTGATCATCGAATTCGATGGTGTGCAGCGACATGTCAGCGGCCGTGTAGGTACCGGCCACAAACTCTTCCTCGTTCGACTGGTTGGACTCGTCCGTGTCCATATCGGCAAAATTGCCGATGTAGATGAGGTTGGAAAAGACTGACGCCACGCACGAGTTCCTGCTCTTTTGCGCGCGGTCTAGTGTTTCAAGGTAAACAAAGCCTTTTGGTTGCCCCTATCAGGTTTGGCGGTCTAAGAAGGCGCCCAGAGTGAGAAACAAAAAACGAGATTGGGCATGTCAGACGATTTTATGCTGGACACGGATGACCTTGAGCGTCGGATGGACGGCGCGATGGCCAATCTCAAGACCGAGTTTGCCTCTTTGCGCACCGGGCGGGCGTCGGCGTCCATGCTTGAGCCCGTCATGGTCGATGCCTACGGCGCGATGACGCCGATCAATCAGGTGGGCACGGTGAACGTGCCCGAACCGCGGATGGTCACGGTCAATGTCTGGGACAAGGGGCTGGTCGGAAAGGTCGAAAAGGCCATCCGCGAGAGCGGGCTGGGCATCAACCCACAGCTCAACGGGACGATCATCATGCTGCCGATCCCCGAATTGAACGAGGAACGCCGCCGCGAGTTGGGTAAGGTGGCCGGCCAATACGCCGAAAGCGCGCGGGTCAGCATCCGCAATGTCCGGCGTGACGGAATGGATCAGATCAAAAAGGCCAAGGCTGACGGCTTGTCGGAAGACGAACAGAAGATGTGGGAAGACGAAGTGCAGGAGATGACCGATCGGTTCATAAAAACCATCGACACCGCGCTTGAAACCAAACAGACAGAGATCATGCAGGTTTGACACCCGCACCCGAGGCCATGCGTTGGGCAAAAGGTCCAGTGGACCTTCGGGGTGTCAAAGGGCGGAGCCCAGAATGGAAGCATTTACACAAGCCGCAAGTGAAGATCCTAGGGCGACAGGCCCAGTGGATCATCTTTGGTATGTTTTGTGGAAATGGCCAAATCCTGTGACGGCTTTTTTACAACCGACGTTTTACAGTGCACCGCGGGATCGCGTCCCGCACTGTTCAACGGTGCCATTTTGAGTAATTTTTTACCACGCAGGTTTCGAATGCGGCGCAGTGCGCGCGCGCGGTTTTCAACCGGGATTGGCAGGTGAACCATTTCTGACCCCTATCTCTCGGGCCCGCGGCACGTGGCGATCATTATGGACGGCAACGGACGTTGGGCCACCCAACGCGGGCGTCCGCGTCTTTTTGGCCACCATGCGGGGGCGCGGCGGGTGCGTGAAGTCGTAGAAGCTTGCCCGGATATCGGCGTCGAGTTTCTGACCATCTTTGCGTTTTCCACGGAAAACTGGAAACGCACCCAGGCCGAGGTGACCGGGCTGATGAGCCTGTTTCGCCGGTATATAAGCCGCGAAGCGCGCAGCCTGGACGAGTTTGGCGTGCGCGTGCGTTTTATCGGCGATCGTGTGCGGTTGGATCAAAAGCTGATCAAGTTGATGAACGACCTCGAAGCGATGACCGAAGCCAACACGCGGGTGCATCTAACAATCGCGTTGAATTACGGTGGCCGCGATGAGGTTGCGCGCGCAACCCAGCGTCTGGCGCGCGAAGTGGCGGCAGGCCATCTCGATCCCGATCACGTCGATGAGGCTACGCTGGTACGGTTTCTCGACACTTACGTGCTGCCTGATCCCGATCTTGTGATCCGGACCAGCGGTGAGGCGCGCATTTCCAACTTTCTGCTGTGGCAGTCCGCCTATGCGGAATACGAATTTGTCGACACGTTGTGGCCAGATTTCAGCCGCGAGGAATTCACCGAACTGTGCGCGCGCTACGGCAATCGCGAGCGTCGCTATGGCGGCATAAATCTGTGAGCGTCGCGCCGGAAAGGTGGAGCGACCTGGGCGCGCGCATCGGGTCGGGCGCGGTTCTGGTGGCAATCGGCGTGGCCTGCATCTGGGCCGGTGGGGCGACATTTCACGGTCTGATGGCCGCGATTTGCGCGCTGATGGTCTGGGAACTGGTGCGCATGTTGATGCCAGCGGCGCCTGGGATGGCGTTGCGTCTGGGCGCGATTGCCGGTCTTGCTGTTCTGCTGGCCAGCTATCTGCCGGTGATTTATGCGTTGCCAGTGCTGTTGGCCGCTGTGCTGGTTGGCCTGGGGCAGGTGGCGCGGTTTGTGCCGGTGTATCTTGTCTTTGCGGCGCTTGTGCTGCTGGCCGGGTGGGGCATGGCGCATGTGCGCGATGATCTCGGCGTTGGCTGGATGGTCTGGCTGGTGCTCATCGTGGTGGTCACCGACATCGCCGGATATTTTGCCGGGCGCACCTTTGGCGGGCCAAAGTTCTGGCCCTCGGTCAGCCCAAAAAAGACCTGGTCGGGCACCTCAGCCGGTTGGGTGGCATCCGCGTTGGTCGGGCTGGGCTTTGGACTGAGGACGGGGGACGTGGCCGCACTGATGATCGCGTCGGTCTTTCTTAGCTTTGCCGCGCAACTGGGCGACATCGCCGAAAGCGCCATCAAACGAAAGGTGGGGGTCAAGGACAGCTCGTCGCTGATCCCAGGTCACGGCGGTCTGCTCGACCGGTTTGACGGCATGATGGGGGCGGCGCTAGCGCTTTTGCTGCTGGAGGTTGCGTTGGGCTTTCCCTGGAACGCGCTTTGACCCGCGAAAAGCGCGCGCAATGCCTTGATGATGCCAAAAACAGGCTTGATAGACACAGCAGCGCGGCCCACATGGTCGCACACAGGCACGCATAACACGAGGTGACGGTTTGGATATCGGGGCAGTGCTCGCGGCTTTTGGTGGGTTCAGTTGGACCATCTTGGCTTTTATCGTGGCCCTTTCGGTCATCGTTGCGATCCACGAATACGGCCATTACATCGTCGGGCGGTGGTCTGGCATTCATGCAGATGTGTTTTCGATTGGCTTTGGTCCGGTGCTCTACAGCCGGTACGACCGGCGCGGCACGCGCTGGCAAATCGCGGCACTTCCCTTTGGCGGCTATGTCAAATTTGCGGGCGACGCCAATGCGGCCTCCGGCAAGGATGAGCAAGCCATGGCCGATGCGGCGCATGACCCCAAGGCTCTGCGCCGCACCATGCATGGCGCACCGCTTTGGGCGCGGGCCGCGACCGTGGCGGCAGGGCCGGTGTTCAACTTTGCGCTGTCGATTATGGTGTTTGCAGCCGTCGGGTTTGGCTCTGGCGTGGTGCGCGATCCCTTGACCGTTGGCGAACTGCGCGCCCTGCCGGGTGAGGTACAAAGCCTGCAAGCGGGTGACATTGTGCGTGAGATCAATGGCGCTGCTGTGCCCAGCCTCGAAGATCCAGCCTATGCGGCGTTCATGTCGGACCTGCCGCAGTCGCCGATGCTCGACTACACTGTTGAGCGTGACGGCACCCGCATGGTGGTGCCGGGGCCCTACCTGCGTCCGCCGCTGGTGGCGACTGTGACACCGCAGAGCGCAGCACTGGCTGCGGGTCTGGAACAGGGTGACGTGATCACCAGCATCGATGGGACACCGGTATTTGCATTCAATCAGCTCAAAACTGCGGTCGAGACATCGGACGGGCGCAGCCTGGCGCTGTCGGTGTGGCGCGACGGCGAGATCATTGAAAAAACGCTGACGCCGAAACGCACTGACGAGCCGCAGGCAGATGGCGGGTTTGTCACTGTGTGGCGCATCGGGATTGCCAGCGGCAACGCCTTTGAACCAGCCACCCAGACCCCCGGCATTGGCGAGGCCATCACCGGCGGCGTCGCCCAAACCTGGCGCATCATTGAAGGGTCCATTTCGGGACTGGGCCACATGATCACCGGTGCCATTAGCACCTGCAACCTGTCCGGCCCGATTGGTATTGCGCAAGTGTCTGGCACCATGGCGAGCCAGGGCGCGGTGAACTTTATCTGGTTCATCGCGGTGCTGTCGACGGCTGTGGGCCTGCTCAACTTGTTTCCAATTCCGGCGCTCGACGGCGGGCACCTGGTGTTTTACGCCTACGAAGCGGTGGCGGGAAAGCCGCCCAGCGACGGCGCGCTGCGGGTGCTGATGGCAACCGGTCTTGCAATGGTGCTGAGCCTGATGGTCTTTGCGCTCGGCAATGATCTCTTCTGCCCCTAGACGGTAGGCAGCGCCGCCCCGCTGCGCTAGGCTGTGCGCAAAACATCACATGCGGGGCGTTGCAGTGGCTCTGAGCAAAAAAGAAGACAACGCGCTGGAAGAACAGCGTATCCGCGCGCGCCGGTTTTGGCGCGGCATGCGCGGTCTGATCGAGGCGGAGCGGGAATTTCGCAAAACCGGACCGGCGCGGGACGGCGCATTTTACGAGTTTGTCGGATTTGCGCTGGAACGCATCCACATGTCGAAGTCGCAGTTTGTGCAGGACCTGTGGGCGCTGTGGGAGCACGGCGAAAAGCGCGGCGGATATTTTGTCGAGTTTGGTGCCGCGGGTGGGCAACGGCTGTCCAACACCTTCATGCTCGAACGCAAATACGGCTGGACCGGTTTATTAGGTGAGCCCAATCCGGCCTTTCACGACATGTTGGCCCAACGACGCAAGGCGCCGGTGTGCACCGACCTGATCCACCGTGTCAGCGGCGAGACGATGCGATTTGCCATGCACGAGCGGGGGCTGCTTTCGGGTGTGGTGGACACCAATGCGCATGCTACCGAAGACGGGGTGGAGCAGATCATCCGCCTAGAGACGATCAGCCTGAACGACATGCTCGACCGATACAACGCACCAAAGACCATCGATTTCATGTCGATTGATACCGAAGGGGCGGAGCTTGATATCCTGCGCGGCTTTGATTTCGATGCGCACCGGGTGCAGTGTTTTACCGTTGAGGCCAAAGACAATGCCGAGAGGCTAGAGTTGATCGCGCTGTTTGAAAAGAACGGCTACGTGCACCGCTGGCCTGATTTCCTCTATAAAGAGCTGTTTATGGTCGACGCCGCCCGATTGTGAGCCGACTGCGGCCGCCACAATCGCGCCATATTTGTTCCGCAATCGCGCCCTTTTGCTTTTGTACCACCGGTCACAGTTAAAGGATGGTAAAATGCAAACATTGCAAACCGGATATCGCTCTTTGAGCCTGTTGTTCATGTTGAACGCGGATCGTGCCTTGTACGCCGCAACAATTGCCGCCGCACTCGGCGCTGGCGCATGGTTGGGCAGCCAATAACACGCCACTGTGTTGTTCGCACTTGGGCGACAATCATCGCTGGATCATGGTTTTGACAAGAAACCGCAATCCCGATACTCACGTGTCAGTGATAGCTAAACACGTGGGGCAAAACCATGGGATTGGGGTTTTTGGGCACGGGTTTGCAGGTACTGCCACACCTGCAGCGCCTAGGCAGTTTGACTAAAATTTTCCTTTTAATTTGCATGCTTGGGTTTGCGTTACCCACGGCAGGTGCGGCGCAATCGTTCAACGCGTCTCAGATCATCATCGAAGGCAACGAGCGGATCGGCAATGCAGCGATCCTCCAGCAGGCTGGAATCACACCTGGTGAGAGGCTGAGCGTTGGGCAAGCCAACGCGATTTTGCGCAATCTGGAAAATAGCGGTCTGTTCGAAAGCGTATCGGTCACCCCGCGCGGTGGGCGACTGGTGATCACGGTGGTCGAACTGCCAACAGTGAACCGCATCGCGTTCGAAGGGAACCGGCGCATTGATGATGACGCGCTGGCCACCGTGATCTTGTTGCAAGAGCGTCGTGTGTTCACCCCGGCGGCCGCCGAGGCTGACGCCGACGCAATCTCAGAGGCGTATGCGCAGCAGGGCCGCGTTTCGGCCCGCGTGACCCCGCGGATCATTCGCCGGGCCGACAACCGCGTCGATGTGATCTATGAGGTGCTTGAAGGTGCCGTGATCGAGATTGAGCGCGTGACGTTTGTCGGTAACCGGGTCTTTTCAGATCGCCGGTTGCGCCAGGTTCTGCAAACCAAACAGGCGGGGCTTTTGCGGTCGTTGATCCGCAGCGACACGCTGGTGGCAGATCGGATCGCGTTTGACCAGCAACTTCTGCGCGACTTTTATGCGGCGCGCGGTTACGTGGATTTCCGTATCCTGTCGAGCAACGCGCAGCTTACCGAAGAACGTGACGGCTTCTTTCTGGTGTTCAACATCGAAGAAGGTCAGCAGTTCAGATTTGGCGATATCTCGGTCACGAGCGAGCGCCCCGACGTAGACCCCGACTTCTACTCTGCCGTGCTCAAATTGCGCCCCGGCAAGATCTATTCGCCCACCGCGGTTGAGGCCGAGATCAGCCGACTGGAAGCGCAGGGTTTGCGCGACCGCGTCGACTTTTTGCGCGTTGAGCCACGCGTCACCCGCAATGATCGGGACCTGACACTCGACGTCGAGTTTGTCCTGACCCGCGGCCCGCGGGTTTTTGTCGAGCGCATCGATATCGAAGGCAACACGACGACGCTTGACCGGGTGATCCGCAACCAGTTCGACGTCGCCGAGGGCGATCCGTTCAATCCGCGCCAGATCCGGCAGGCGGCGGAACGCATCCGCGCCACCGGGTTTTTCTCAAACGCAGATGTCAACGCGCGCGAGGGATCCTCTGACGACCAGGTGGTGATCGATGTGGATGTCGAAGAACAACCCACCGGTTCGCTGTCCTTTGGTGCCAGCTTCTCAAATAACGATGGTCTGGGCTTGGTCGCACAGTTGACTGAACGCAACTTCTTGGGGCGGGGACAGACCTTGGGTCTGACGGTGTCAACGGCGGAAGAGAATAGCCAGTTTGGCATTCAGTTCGTAGAGCCTAACCTTCTTGGTCGCGACGTCGCATTTTCCTTCGACGCACAATATAGCGAGGCTGACAGCAGCTTTACCAATTTCGACAGCACCTCTTTGCGCGTTGAGCCCTCGATAAGCTTTCGGCTGCAAGAAAATACTCGTGTCGCCCTCAGGTATACCTACCGCGAAGACGAGATGCTTAGCCGGAATGACACAACACCCGCCTTCGGGAATGTTGTTGCGCGCGAAATCGACGTAGGGACGCAGGTCGCTTCGTCCATTGGGTTTACGTATCGCTATGATACGCGTGGTGGTGGTTTGGACCCAGATTCGGGCGTGCTGGTGGAGTTGTCGCAAGACTTTGCCGGTCTGGGGGGCGATGCAGAATATTCGCGCACCGTTGCCCGGATCGCGGGCGAAAGGAAAATCTTTAACAACGACATCACACTGCGCGCATCAGTCGAAGCAGGTCTATTGCGTTGGTCTTCGGGGGCGAACCGGACAATTGACCGATTTAACCTCGGCCCGGCGACTGTCAGAGGGTTCGACTCAGGCGGCATTGGCCCACGTGACCTGAGCGCGTCGGGTGATTCCGATCCGCTTGGCGGGAACACGTATTTTGCCGCCCGTTTTGACGTCGAATTTCCCTTGGGCCTACCTGAAGAGATTGGTTTGACCGGAGGGATATTCTACGACATCGGCAACCTCTGGAACCTCGACGACGCCGATCTGAGCGGCGGTAATATTGTCGGGGCCGAAGGGTCCTTCCGCCATGTCATCGGATTTTCGCTGCTGTGGGACACGGCGCTTGGCCCACTGCGATTTAACTTCTCAAAGGCGCTCAGCGCAGAAGACTTTGACGAAGAGCAGAGCTTTGACCTGACCGTCTCAACCACGTTCTAGCCGATGCTGGGGCGCATCTGGGTTGCCCTGGCGTTTGTGCTTTGCTTTGCGCATGCCGGTGATGCGCAGCAATTGTTGCGCGGGCCAATCGCGATCATCGACCCGGAGCGGTTCTATCTCGACAGCGCTTTTGGACAGAGCATTCTGACCGAGATAGACAGCCGCAACCGCGCCCTTGCCGCCGAAAATCGCGAGATTGAGGCGCAATTGGAGGCCGAAGAACGCGAGCTGAAGGAACTGCGGCCAACCCTAACACCCGAAGAGTTTCGCGATCTCGCCGATGCGTTTGACGCGCGGGTACAAGCTATCCGCCGCGAGCGCGAAGCAGAGAGCCGGGCGATCTCGGTGCTGCTAGACGAAAACCGGGATCAGTTTTTGCAGGCGGCCCAGCCAGTCTTGGAAGGTTTGATGCGCGAGATCGGCGCAGCCGTGGTGCTGGATGTGAATTTCGTCTACGCCAGCGCCAGCACAATCGACATCACCGATCGGGCCATTGCTGGCGTCAATGCAGTGCTATCCAATGCGCCCGGCACAGCGCCCGAAGAGTAGCCGCGCTTGCAGCCAGTGGTGCCTGTTGCTAGGCAAGCGCCACAGAAAAACCGACAAAAGGGCCGCGCAAACGTGACCGAAGCAACCATGCAGACCGCTGACATCACGCGGATCCAGCGCCTGATCCCCCACCGTTATCCGTTTCTGCTGGTCGACAAAGTGATCGATATCGACGGTCACCAGTCAGCCACCGGCATCAAAAACGTGACGATGAATGAGCCGCACTTTCAGGGCCATTTCCCGAGCAAACCCATTATGCCTGGCGTAACGATTGTCGAGGCGATGGCGCAAACGGCTGCCGTCATGGTCGGCGCGGATTTGGGCATGGAGGACCGCAATATGCTGGTCTATTTCATGGCCATCGACAAATGCAAATTCCGCCGGATGGTGGGGCCGGGGGACGTGCTGCACTTAAAGCTTCGCACAACGCGCGGCAAACCCGGCGGCAAGGTGTGGAAATTCGCCGGCGTGGCGGAAGTTGGCGGCGAATTGGCGTGCGAAGCTGAATTCACCGCAATGATGGATGTTGACCCAGCATGAGTTTGATCCACCCCTCGGCAATCATCGAGGACGGGGCGCAGATTGATCCCTCGGCCAGCATTGGCCCTTTTTGCGTGGTCGGCGGCGATGTGCGTATCGGGCCAAATGTAACGCTGAAATCCCACGTAGTGATCGCGGGCGACACGCAGATCGGCGAAGGCACAACCGTGTTTTCATTTGCGGTCATTGGCGAGCAGCCGCAAGACCTGAAATTCAAGGGCGAAGCCAGCCGTTTGGTCATTGGAGCGCGCAACCGCATTCGTGAGCACGTGACCATGAATGGCGGCACCGAAGCTGGCGGTGGTGTGACCAAGATCGGCGATGACGGTCTGTTTATGGCCGGTTGCCATATTGCGCATGACGCGCAGATCGGGGATCGGGTGATTGTGGTCAACAATTCTGCCATCGCGGGCCATTGCGTGCTTGAAGATGATGTGATTGTTGGCGGCCTCTCGGGTGTGCACCAGTTCGTGCGTATCGGGCGCGGCGCGATCATCGGTGCGGTCACAATGGTGACAAATGATGTGATCCCATATGGCCTTGTGCAGGCGCCGCGGGGCGAGCTGGATGGGCTGAACCTTGTCGGTTTGAAACGGCGGGGTGTGGCGCGGTCCGATATCACCGCGCTGCGTGCGGCGTTTCAGATGCTGGCGCAGGGTGAGGGCACGTTTCAGAGCCGCGCAGAACGGCTGGGTACCGAGACTGACAGCGCCTATGTCCGCGAGATCGTCGATTTTGTCATGGGTGACAGCGATCGGTCCTTTCTCACACCGCGATGACCCTCGCGCTGATCACGGGCCGGGGCGCGCTGCCCGCTGCGGTGGCGCAGGTGCAGGATGTGCCGCCGCTGGTCTACGCGCTCGATGGTCACGTGCCGACCGGGTTGAAGGTAGACAAAAGCTTTTACATCGAACGGCTTGGCGGGTTGATGCACCGGTTGTCTCGCCAAGGCGTGCGCGAGGTCTGTCTGTGCGGTGCGGTGGACCGTCCGCGCGTGGCGCTTTGGCGGCTGGATGCGCGCACATGGCCGCTGGTCCCGGCGATCCGGCAGGCGCTTGCAGGCGGAGAGGATAGCGCGCTGCGCGCGGTGCTTGGCCTGTTCGAGGATAAAGGGTTTGCTGTGCGCGGCGCGCATGAACTGGCGCCGGATTTATTGCCGCCCGTAGGGGTGCTGACACAGGCGCAACCAGACGAAGAGATCGAGGCCAATCTGGCCGCAGCGGCGGCCGTTGCCGCCGAGCAGGGGCGCCGCGATCAGGGACAGTCTTGTGTCATCCGCGCGGGCCAGGTGATCGCGCAAGAGGACAGGCGCGGCACCGATGCCATGTTGCGCGGCTTGCTAGCGCCGTCGCAAATGCCAGAGGCAGATGACCCGTTTGGGCAGGCCATGGACTTTGTCGGGGACATGCTCGGCGAGGCTGCCGACTGGCTCTCCGGGCCAGTGGCGGAGGCGCGCGCTTTGGGCCAGGGCGGCGTTTTTTTCAAAACGCCCAAGCCGGGGCAGGACCTGCGTGTTGATCTACCGACCATCGGGCCGGACACCGCCAGGGGCGTCGTTGCCGCAGGCCTCGACGGTTTGGTGATCGAAGCCGGCGGTGTCATGGTGCTCGACCGTGCCGAGGTGCTTCGGGTGCTGAACGACGCGGGGCTGTTTTTATGGGTGCGCTGAGGGTCTTTTTGTTGGCTGGCGAACCCTCGGGTGACGCTTTGGGTGGCGCCCTGATGGCGGGGCTGCGTCAGTTGTCGCCGGACGTCACATTTGACGGAATCGGCGGACCTCTGATGCAGGCGCAAGGGCTCGTCAGCCGGTTTGACATGTCCGAATTGAGCGTCATGGGCATCGCCGAGGTGCTGCCGAAATATCTCCACCTCAAACGGCGTATCGCCGAAACCGCGCAAGCCGTGATCGACACGCAACCGGACGTGCTGATCACCATCGACGCGCCGGATTTTTCGTTCCGCGTGGCAAAGCTGGTCAAGGCGTCATCAATCACGCGCACGGTGCACTACGTGGCCCCGACGGTGTGGGCGTGGCGCCC
>JBCCLL010000013.1:0-82862 GCA_039026855.1 Pseudomonadota bacterium
CAACAGACCACACACATCGCTGGAAGGGCAAACTCCAACCGAGTTCGCTAACCGGCTACGTTCCACCCGACCGGCTTCGCTTGAGCTCCGCAAAGGCTCCGCTCAGCCGGTCTTGACCGCAACCAGATCAACAGTAAGAAACAGGAACGGATCCTACACCTAAGCGGCCCAGATCAAGGGGGAACGTCAAGCGCTTTAAACGCCTCCATGCGCCCCTGACCACACACCAACTCATAGTTTGGCTCGCCTTCACCTTCCGTTTCCCGCACCGCAACTGTGATCGGTCGTTTCAGTCCTAATTCTGCGATGTTTGCCTTGATCACTTCGAAAACCTTCTGATTGTGAACCCTTGGATTAACAACGGTGATCGCATCGATCGGTACAAGTACCGTCTGTTTGAGATCGGCGTCGCCCATCAAGCCACCTCCACAAGCGGCGCACGTGCCGCCATTGCGAAGAAATGCGACAGGTCATCGAAACGGAAAGCATCAAGCGACATGCCATTGTTCTCCGACAGGCGCAGCTTGGATTGGGTCATGTCGAAAGTCGGCAGCAAATGGTAATTCAGCGGCAGCTCGTTCATCTGTCCCATCCGGACGACGATCGTCATATATGGCAAGCGGCCGGTATCGAGGCGTATGTTCCAGCGAAAGGCACCGGCTCCGGTCTGCATGCACCGCGCAATTACGATGGACACTGTGAACTCGTGATTGATGGTGATGAGGTGGGTTTATGCAGCGCGATCAGCCAGTCCACTGACCGCGTCGACGCCGGCGACAACATCACGAATGATATCGGCATGCATCCCCCGCAGGCGTTTGTTGATTTTAATATAGCGATAATCCCGGTCCGGCTTGAAACCGACCAAACTATAGGCTCGTAGCAGACTGCCGAGCCGGCTTTGATAAGCACCACTGGACGTCAAGGCAGCGGCTTCGTTAATCACAAAGCCAGAGAGAAATCCGTGTTGTTCCAGCGCTTCTTTCAAACCTTCCAGCATTTCCTCGTCCGACATTCGCTGAGACCGGGCTCCGATAATTGCACCCGCAGCCTCGAAACGGTCTGTGCTGATGATGGCTTCAAAGGCACCAACCGCCCGGACCCAATTGCTTAGATCATTGCGGACGTGGCGTTTCTTCAGTTTGAATGAGTTCCGGTTCCAGATGTTGTTGCCGATGTACTTTTAGTTGGTGAGGATTTGGCGCACGACGGTTGGCGTCCAGCTCCGATCCAGATCTGTCTTAATCCCGCGCGCAGTGAGGTCCGCGGCGATTTCGGCCTCGGATCGGCCATCTCGGACGAACTCCTGGAAGATCTGATTTACAACGGCGATCTCTTCGTCTGGTCCCGGTACCAGCGTCACGCGATCGGTTTGAATGCTCTTGTGCTCACCACGAGATAGAATGCCTTTCGTGTTGCCCGCTTCATCAATCAGCATCCGTCTCAGACCAAACCCGGGCGCACCACCTTGCCGGTAACCCAGTTCTATCAAGCGGCATTGACCCGCAAAGACCTTCTGAGATAGCTCGCTGCTATATTCACCTGCCATTGCTCGTTTGACGCCTTTGACAATGGTGGAAACCGGGCTGCCATCGTTTTCGAACTGCTCGGCGCAATATTCGACTGACATGTCGGCGCGCTTGCATATGTATTCGTAGTAGGCGCTTTCGTCCGCATCCTGAAAGCGACCCCAGCGGCTGATGTCGAAAACTAACACAGTCCTGAAATCGGCTTGGCCAACTTCGATATCTTCGATCAATTGGGTGAGACCAGTACGGCCTTTAATGCGCAGACCACTCTTCCCTGCATCCGAATAGGTCTTGATGATCTGATACCCGCGCTTATCTTTGGATCGCATTCGCCTGGTTTTCTGTCGAGTAGCGCTGATGCTCGGTCGACATGCGGACGTACTGCGCTGCTTTGCGAAGTTTGTCCTGTTCTCGATGATCATCTGGCCAGCCCAATTTTGCTGCCCTCCATCTTTCAAATTCTTAAATCCGCGCAGTTCGTTTGCGATTCCTTGTTCCATTTTTAGCATGGGAAGGGCGGCAAGATGTTTCCGAAGACAGGCAACACTTTTCAAAATGGAGGCACAAAAGAGAACGGGCAGATAGAATACCGTGACGCGGTTTGGAGGGCACTGACGAGTGAGTTGGGAGGCACAATCAGCCGACCAAGACGGCGATGCGGTGGACAGGCGTAAGCGAACGGACCGCGAGGAACTGGATTTCTGGCACCCATGCGCCGACAGGAGAATATCTGATCGAACTGATGAGAAACTCTGATGCGGGCTTTTTAGCGGTGTTATCTCTTGCGGGACGCAGCGAGGCGCATCTGTTTGCCAGCCTGGATTTGGTGAGAACGGAACTCGAAACCATCCTGAAGGCGATTGGCACGCTTCAAAAGCAGGGACACCCGGTCAGCGCGGGAAATTGACTAAAGTTTCGGTTTTTGCCCTTGAATGGAAGATTTATGGGGTCATGAGTGGCAAAGTGTCTTAAAATGCCGAAATCTGCGCTGAATGAATTCAAAGGCTTACAAAAGTGAAATGGCAATTCTATGGGGCAATTTACAAGCCTTTTTAGTGCAGTGTAGCGTTTTACTGTGCGCCGATGGCGTAGCGCTACCGTTCGAAGGGCCCTCTGAGTGAGTGGGCATTACATGATTATTGGAAATTCAGCGGCTTGCGTCATTTGGGAAAACTCGGTCGGTAGCTGCGGCGAAGCGAACAGAAATAGGCTTCAGCGGACCTTCGGCGTGTGCGGTGCCAAGTCTGTCGAAACCTATATCTGCGGCTAGCAGCATTGCTGACTTTTGAATTCACGTTGGGCCAGGCAGCGTTGATGCCACTTTGAAGTTGGCAAAGAGGGGTCGGCCGGATGTGCTATCCCCATTGTGTCGCTGTTGTGCGCGGTCGTCACGCGCCAAATGCTGGCGCAGATGCGCCATATGTTCGGCGGCTTTTGAACAGCGCGCGCAAATAGCAGAATATTTTCACCGTGGCTGGTCTGCACTAGCCAAACGGGAATTCGTGGCGTATCTCAACCCCGCCGGGGGGCGACACGATAGGACTTGGTTATGTTACGCGCCCTCGTTATTTCCGCCTTTGTTTCTGGCACCATTGCCGCCAGCGCGGATGCGCAGGAACGCAAGCGTCTCGGCTATGGGCGTTTGATCACCAATGACCTGATTGGTGACGGCGAGGATCGTTGGCGCACCGGCTCGGTTGCGAGCAGTCGCGTCTGGGGTCCAGAATGGACTGGCATCGCGCCGACCAGCTTTGGTGACCTTCTGGAATTGCGGCTGCACGGTGAAATCATCGCCCCGGTCAGCCTGCGCAACTTCGACGCCGACGATCGCCGCTATGCCGGAGCGCTGTCGCTGGGCCTGCACACACATGTACAGCGTGGCGCCATGCAATATACGATGGGCGGCGATTTGGTGGTTATCGGGCCGCAAACCGGTCTCGACAGTTTTCAGCGCGAATTGCACGACGTTTTTGGCATCACAAAACCTTCCGATGCCGTTCTGGGGAACCAGATTGACAACGCCTTCCGCCCCACCTTCGTGTTTGAGGCAGGGCGGATCCTGAACAGCGGCCCGAACAGCACGGTGCGTCCGTTTGTGGAAGCGCGCGCCGGGGCTGAGACCCTCGCGCGTATCGGTGTTGACTGGACATATGGCGGGTTGGGGCAGGGCGAGCTTTTGGTGCGTGATCCGGTGGCCGGCCAGCGTTACCGGGTCATCGAAGAGGCGTGGAGCGGCTTTAGCTTTACCCTCGGCGCGGATATCGGCCACGTGGAGCACAGTGAGTTTCTGCCTGATGACCGCGGTCCTGCGCTGGAAGAGACCCGCGGACGCGTGCGCGCCGGTCTGATGTGGCAATCCGAGAGCGGCATGTCGAGCTACGCTGGCGTGACCTATCTGAGCGAAGAGTTTGACGGCCAGGACGAAGGCCAATTTGTTGGTTCGGTGCGTGTCAATTTCGGTTTTTGAACCAGATTGGATCAGCTGATGTATTTCAGCATCACCTCAACGAACAGTTGTACGCCTTTGACTCTCTTCGTAAATCGGTTCTTTGACGGGTGGCGTCTGTTTGCTAATGCTGCCGCTAATAAAAATAAAGGCAGGCAAACAGGCGAATGGGAACGGGCTATGAGGGCACGTTCGTCATCTCCTGGTCGCAAACTGAGGTAGATGGTCTCGAGGGTGCAGCAGTGCAGTCCTTGACGGTGGGTGCGGTGTGGTCCTGGCGCGGCGATACAGTGCGCGTCGACGGGCCACAGGGCGTTTTGCGACTTGATGGTGCGGACGGATCAGAGGCGTTGCGCAGGCGCGCTGCGCGCATGGTGCAGAGATTGGTGGGCGCTGCGGTCGAACAGAAACCTCTCAGCGCAGTGCCAGAGCGGGCAGACGCAGACCTGCGTGACAGCAGCTTTGTCGTCACCGATGGGGCCAAGAGCTACACAGTGACGATGATTGAGGTCGGGCGCGGGTCGCTGCCCTTGCTGATGTTTGTTGGTGACATACCGCCCAGAAACACCGAACTTTGGGTGGTGCATCACACGTTAAACGCAGCACCGGGTGATCAGACCGGCGAAAATTCTGGTGGTGTCATCTGTTTCACGCCCGGAACATGGATTGAAACACCTGACGGGCCGCGCATGGTCGATGAATTGCGCGAGGGAGATCAGGTCGCAACCAAAGACAGTGGATCGCAGGCCATCCAATGGGTTGGTGCGCGCCGGATGACAGGCGCCCGGCTTTTTGCCATGCCACGTCTGCGACCGGTGCGACTGTCAGCGGGCGCTTTGGGTGATCTCGCGCCGGATCAGGACCTTCTGGTTTCCCCGGAACATCGTCTGCTTGTGCAGGGTGATGTGGCGCGCGCCCTGTTTAACACGCCAGAAGTGTTGGTCGCTGCCAAGGATCTGGTCAACGGCACAAGCATCCGCGTTGACCTGGCGGTGCGCGAAGTCACCTACATCCACCTGCTTTTGCCCAAGCACGAGGTGATCTGGGCAAATGGCCTGGAGACGGAAAGTTTCCATCCCGCCAACACCGCACTCAGCACCCTGAGTGATGCCGATCGCGCGAAGCTGTTGAGGCAACTGCCTGAGCTCGAACACGACGCACATCGTTACGGCGCTTATGCCCGACGTAACCTGTCGGCGAGTGAGGCGGCCATTCTCATGCACGCCGCTTGACGCCAGGACCCGGAAACCGATGCGGTTTCCGGTCGTTTTCCGAGGCGGAAAACGCAGCGCTCCGAGGCCGAATGTTGCAACTTCGAGAACATTCGGTGCTGGATAATATCGCTCAGCGTCGGTCCAACTGCGATGTTTCAACCCGTGCCGACATACATAGCAAATCTGCTTCCTGACGGCCGCCTTCAGCCAAATCTTAATCTGCAAACAGTGTTAGGGCTTCGGGGCAGTCCGCTGGAGATATATCCAGAAGATAAATTTACGACGACGAGGGATGCATCCACGAAATTTGCCCCGATTGATCGCCGGCGTCCCGGTTTGACCGATGTCGCACATTGTAATCAGATGAGATCCGGAACCTATTTCGCCGCCAAAAATTCCGCTCTTCTGCGCCACTTCGACTAGCTGAACACCTGCCCTTAAGAGCAACAGTTCGCTCGATCGACCAACAGCATACCGCTGCTCAGCGCCTGCACCATTCGCCGCTGCGTGAGCGACGCGCGCCTAGCTGGCCTGACCGCCTATCAAGGTTGCGATAATCGCTTTGGCGTTGTCCGAGGCCCAGTCGGCATCGCCGCGCAGACGGGCGATTTCACGGCCCTCAGGGTCTAGAATTACGGTAATCGGCAGACCAAAAACGCCCATACCGGCAGCGAGTTTTTGACGCGGGTCCTGGTGGCGGGGCAGGTTGGTGGCGTCGATCTCTTCGAGAAATTTGACGATAGCCGCGGGGTTGTTGCGGCCGACGGCGATGGTGACCACTTCGAATGTGTCGCCGCCGAACTGATCTTGCAGGGCGGACAGCATCGGCATTTCATGCCGACATGGCGCGCACCATGTGGCCCAAAAATTCACCAGCACATGCTTGCCGCGATAGTCGGCAAGGCTGCCCGTGCCCGCACCATCGGCCAAATCGAAGGGTGTTTCAGGCGCCAACTCGGGTGTGGCGGCGAAGGTGAGTTTTTTCATGTCACCGTCGCGCAGTGCCTTTGCTGCGTCGACATCTGCGACAGCAGGAATTGCGCCCATGACGTAGGCGATGTAGACGGCGGCAGCAGCAATACTCTTCATGTTTCGTCCCAGCACAGGTGGCCCTTTATGTCCGACAAAGCCGCAAATGCCATGTGGGGGGGCCGTTTTGCGGCGGGTCCCGATGCGATCATGGAGGCGATCAACGCCTCAATCTCATTCGACCAGCGCATGGCATCCCAAGATATTGCGGGCTCGCGTGCCCATGCCGCGATGTTAGGCGCCACAGGCATTGTGAGTGATAGCGATGCCGACGCCATTCGGGAAGGGCTGCTCACAGTCTTGTCAGAGATCGAAACGGGTGAGTTCCGGTTTTCTGCGGCTCTCGAAGACATTCACATGAATGTCGAGGCGCGTCTCAAGGGGTTGATCGGCGAGCCAGCCGGGCGGTTGCACACCGGGCGCAGTCGCAACGATCAGGTCGCCACGGATTTCAAGCTCTGGGTCCGCGAACAGCTTGATGCCGCCGAAAGCGCGCTCTCGTCGCTGCTTTCAGCGCTCCTTGATCAAGCAGACGCCGGTGCCGATTGGGTCATGCCGGGGTTCACCCACCTGCAGACGGCGCAGCCGGTGACATGGGGCCATCACATGATGGCTTATGTGGAAATGTTCGGCCGCGATCTATCCCGGGTGCGCGATGCGCGGGCGCGGATGAACGAATGCCCGCTGGGCGCGGCAGCACTTGCCGGGACCAGCTTTCCGATTGATCGCGAAATGACGGCGCAGGCGCTGGGCTTTGCGCGCCCTGCGGCAAACTCTCTTGACGCCGTCAGTGACCGCGACTTTGCGCTTGAATTCCTTTCTGTTGCCAGCATCTGCGCAGTGCACCTCTCGCGGTTTGCCGAAGAGCTTGTGATCTGGTCGTCGGCGCAGTTTCGGTTTGTCACCCTGTCTGATCGGTTTTCGACGGGCTCATCAATTATGCCGCAAAAGAAAAACCCGGATGCCGCCGAACTGATCCGCGCCAAAGTCGGCCGCATTTTTGGCGCCAACACAGCGCTGATGATGGTGATGAAAGGGCTGCCACTGGCCTATTCCAAGGACATGCAGGAAGACAAAGAACAGGTCTTTGACGCTGCCGACAACTGGATGTTGGCGCTGGCGGCGATGGACGGGATGGTGCGCGACATGACAGCCAATCGTGACGCGCTTGCTGCCGCCGCGGGCAGCGGCTTTGCAACAGCAACCGACCTGGCTGATTGGCTGGTGCGGGTGCCGGGCCTGCCGTTTCGCGACGCGCATCATGTCACGGGCACGCTGGTGGCAATGGCCGAGGCGCGCGGTTGCGAGCTAACAGATCTGACCCTCGCGCAGATGCAATCGGTGCATGGTAGCATCACCGAGGGCGTCTACGACGTTTTGACCGTGCAAAATTCGGTGGCGTCGCGTATGTCTTATGGCGGTACTGCGCCGGCGCAGGTGCGCGTCCAGATTGCCCGTTGGAAGGAAATTCTGTCATGATACGAGCGTTGGCTTTGCTTGCCCTCCTAGCCCTTGCTGCCTGCGGTGCAGATGGAGAACCGATTGAACCGGATGCATCCGTCGCCATCGGGATCTCGTCCAGCGGTTTGAGCGCAGGCGCGAGCGTCGGTGTCGCCCGTGGCCCGTTGCGGATCGGGGTCAGCCTCTTTTGAGCCTGTTGCGCTTGGTTTACCTGGCCCTCGCGATCTGGGGCAGCATCCATCCGATGTACTATTTCATCGCGTGGTTTCAGGAAAACGGGTGGAGCATTATGGCGATGGTTGATGCCTGGCACGTCAACGCCGCAACAAGCGGTTTGGTCTGGGACCTGACAATTGCGGCGGTTGCATTGACGGTGTTCATCATCGCCGAAGTCGCTGTTCGGCGGAACTGGCTTGGCTTGGTCGCGATCCCTGCCACGTTCTGCATCGGCGTTAGTTGTGGATTGCCGCTCTATCTGTTTTTGCGTTCGCGGCCTGTCACTTAGCACTTAGCAGCTTTCGCATCGACCCGCGTATCTGGCGTATTACTTTGCGGATAACTAAACCGCCGCAGGTGCTGCATGTTACTGACCCGCCGTTCATTTCTATTCAGCTCGCTCGCCCTGGCAGGCTGCGCGACTGTCCCCGCGTCGCCAAACCAACCTTTGCAGCCGATCACGCTTGACCAGGCGTTTGTCGGTCGCGCTGTTGGCGCAGGGGTTTTTCGCGTCGATCTGACCGGGTCGGAGCGTCGGTTTGACGCGCGGCTCAACGGGCAGTTGCGCGGTGACAGGCTGACAGTGGTCGAAGACTTTTTCTACGATGACGGTGAAGAAAACCGCCTCATCTGGGTGTTTGATCGCGCAGGTCCCGGCCGGTGGACAGGACGGCGGGAGGATACAGTGGGCGTGGCAGACGTGGTCGAAAAGGGCACCGAGATACGCCTGTCTTATCTGGCGGATTTTCAATCCGGCGATGACGTCACGCGGCTGGGCTTTGAAGATGTGATTTATTTTGGTGCCGATGGCCGTGTCATCAATGACGCCATCGTCACGCGGCTTGGCATCCCGGTTGGTCGTGTTCGATTTGAAATGAAGCGGGTCTGACACCCCGCTACCGCGTATTTTACATAAATCGGAAACAATCCCGCCCTTTTGTTGCCCAAGTCCGCAGTTATCTTGCTTAATGAGCAGAATGGAAAAGGGGCAGACAGATGTCGGATGCAAGCTTGAGTGGCGGCGCGCTCTTGGATGGGCCGGGGCAGGCCAAAGCGGCGCAGGCGCCAGTAATCGTACAGGTGGCCAAAGCCTTTGGCGTCAGCCCCATGCGGCAGTTGCGCGAAAGCTGGTCGATGCGAGGCGGCGCGCAAAAGCTGGGTTCAAATGAATATTACGCGCTGCGTTTGTTTCATCCCGACATGACCGCCGCTGAGAAGCGTGCCTTTGCGGGGCAAAAGGGGATTAACGCACTGAATGCGCGGCTCAATCCGCCCAAGGCGGTCCCAACCCGCGCCTTTGTCGGCAACAAGCTGCTGTACACGCAACTTTTGACGCAACTGGGCCTGGCCACGGCCGAAACCCAAGCCCTGGTGAGCACGCACCGCACTGCGGGCGCGCTGCGGGTGTTGCGTGATGCGCGCGCGTTGATCGCGTTTTTGCAACATGACGCGCGGTTTCCGATCTTTGGCAAACCGCACCACGGCTCTTTGTCCGAAGGAACAATCCGCATCAACGGGTGCAAAGACGGAGAGGTGCAGATCGCCAACGGCACATCGCGCAGCGTTATCGAATTTGCCGATGAGGTGATGACGCGCTATCCCGGTGGCTTTCTGCTGCAAAGCGCAATTGAGCCACACCCGCAGATGGCAGACATCGCTGGCCCCGCTGTCGGCTGCGTGCGCGTTGTCACCGTGAATGATGGGACCGGGCCCGAAGTGGCTTACACCTGCTGGAAATTGCCGGCACCGCAGGCGATGTCGGATAATTTCTGGCAAGATGGCAGCCTGCTCGCCGCGCTCGACAAAGACACCGGCACAGTGCAGCGCGTCACCAAAGGGATGGGATTGGCGATGTCGGATGTGACCAAGCACCCTGTGTCAAACCGCGACATTGTGGGTTTCCAGGTGCCGCATTGGGACGCGACCCTGCAATTGGCGCGCGACACGCACGCTGTTTTCCCCGAATTCGGCGTTTGCGGATTTGACATTGCGATTGCGTCTGACGGGCCTAAAATATTGGAATGCAACGACAATCCATCGCACAATCTGTACCAGATCGCGGCGCGCCGTGGGGTTTTGTCACCTGAATTGACGCCCCTCTGGGACCGGGTAGCAGAGCGGCAGACCAAACAGCTCGCCCGGCTGAGCGGCAAGTAGCCAATTGATCCTCTCCCCGCGCGGCGATATGCGCGGGGCATGGATCATTTTTTGTACCAAAACGGCATCCTACACGCAGAAGACGTGCCCATCCCGCAGATCGCGGAAACGGTGGGCACGCCGTTTTACGTCTATTCGACCGCGACCCTGCTGCGGCATTTCCGTCTGTTTGACGAGGCACTCGCCTGGACTGATCACCTGGTATGCTATGCGATGAAAGCGGCGAGCAATCAGGCCATCCTCAAAACGCTCGCGGCAGCCGGGGCGGGCATGGACGTGGTATCGGCCGGCGAATACAAGCGCGCGGTGGCGGCGGGAGTGCCGGGGGACAAAATTGTCTTTGCTGGTGTCGGCAAAACCCGCGACGAGATCTTGATGGCGCTCACCGGCGGCATCCGTCAATTCAACGTCGAATCCGAAACTGAGATGCTGGCGCTCAATGCCGTTGCGGCAAGCGTCGGTTTGCGCGCCCCGATCACGATCCGTGTCAATCCCGATGTTGACGCCAAAACCCACGCCAAGATCTCCACCGGCAAGTCAGAAAACAAATTTGGCATTCCGATTGCGCGGGCGCGTGATGTCTACAAGATGGCGGCAGACCTGCCGCATCTCGAAGTGGTGGGCATCGACGTGCACATCGGCAGCCAATTGACAGAGCTGGAGCCATTTGAAACAGCGTATACCAAGGTCGCTGAATTGACCGAAATGCTGCGCGCCGACGGTCATAGTATCCGGCGGCTCGACCTCGGCGGCGGTCTGGGCATTCCTTACGCGCGCTCAAACGAAGCGCCACCTCTGCCCACCGACTATGGCGCGCTGATCCAGCGCACAGTGGGCCATTTGGGCTGCGAGATCGAGATTGAACCAGGCCGGTTGATCGCTGGCAATGCCGGGCTGATGGTCAGCGGCATCATCTACATCAAATCGGGCGAGGGCCGCGATTTCCTGATCCTCGACGGCGCGATGAATGATTTGATCCGTCCTGCGATGTATGACGCATATCACGACATCGTGCCGGTGGTCGAACCCAAAGCGGGTGCTGCGCAACAGGCCTATGACATCGTGGGGCCGGTCTGCGAATCGGGCGATACCTTTGCCAAGCAACGGATGATGCCACCTGTGCGCGAAGGGCAGCTTGTCGCCTTCCGTTCAGCGGGTGCTTATGGCGCAGTTATGAGCAGTGAGTACAACACGCGGCCGCTGATCCCAGAGGTTCTGGTGCACGGCGATCAATACGCGGTGATCCGCCCGCGCCCAACCTTTGACGAAATGATAAATCGCGATACCATTCCTGAATGGCTCTGACGCTATGGTGCGACGGATGCTTTGTTGAGGATCCACATGGCCGATTTGTCCGACCTGCGTTCCAAACTGCGTAAAACCCGCGTCGCCCTGACCCTGACATGGGCTGGCTTGCTGTGCGAGCGGACGGTTCAGGCATTTTGGCCGCTCTTGGCGGTGGTGCTCGCTGTGCTCGGTATCTTGATGCTGGGCTTGCAGGATCTGGTGAGTGTTGAGCTTGTCTGGGGTGGGGCCGTGCTGGCGGTCCTGGGTGCTCTGGGCGCGCTGGCACTTGGGTTTCGCGCGTTCCGGTGGCCCAAGCGAGGTGATGCGCTGCGGCGGTTGGATGAGACACTGCCGGGCCGTCCCTTGCAGGCGCTGATCGACACCCAGGCGGTGGGCGATGCAGATCCCGCCAGCCAGGCGGTTTGGAAAGCGCACAAGGATCGGATGATGGCCCGCGCGGCGCAAGCGCGGCCCGTGGGGGGTGACCTGCGCGTCTCAGACCGTGATCCGTTTGGATTGCGATATGTGGCGCTGTTGATCTTTGTCGTGGCGCTTTCGTTTGGATCGATCTGGCGCGTCAGCTCTGTGGCCGACATGGCGCCCGGCGCGGCAGACGGTTTGGCTGGAGGCCCGGTTTGGGAAGGTTGGGCCGAAAGCCCGCGCTACACAGGTCGCCCGACCATATATCTGAATGACATCGCTGAGGGACCGCTGGACGTGCCGATGGGCACGTTGATCACCCTGCGGTTCTATGGCGAGGTCGGCGCGTTGACCCTCGCCGAAACGGTGTCCGGTCGCACCGGCGAGGTTCCGCCCGCCTCGGCCCCGGAACAGGATTTCATCGTCACGCAGTCGGGTGATATTGCCGTAAGCGGTCCCGGCGGGCGCACGTGGAACGTCGCCGTCATCGCGGACCAACCGCCGAGTGTGACCATCACACGCCCGCCCGAAGCGTCCGCCTTGGGCGAGATGACGTTGCCCTTTGCAGCACAGGACGACTATGGCGTTGAGGCTGGCGAGGCACGCTTTGCGCTTGATCTGTCGGCAGTTGACCGGCGTCACGGGCTGGCCATCGCACCCGATCCGCGTCCCGAGTTGACCATCGCGCTGCCGATGCCATTCACTGGACAGCGCGCTGAATTTGACGAGGATCTGATCGGCGATTTCTCTGAACACCCATGGGCCAATCTGCCGGTGTCGATGAAGATGTCGGTGCTTGACGCCGCCGAACAGCAGGGCCTGAGCGCGGCGCAGACGCACACTCTGCCCGGGCGCCGCTTTTTTGACCCGCTGGCGGCCGCCATCATAGAGCAGCGCCGCGATCTGATGTGGTCGCGCCAAAACGCCGACCGTGTGGCGATGCTGCTGCGCGCAGTGTCCTACAAACCTGACGAGGTGTTCCGCAAAGAGGTCGACCGGTTGCGCATGCAAAAGGCGATCCGAAAGCTGGAGACTTTTGCCAGCTACGGTCTGACCGACGAACAGCAGGACCGCGTGGCGCGCGATCTGTGGGATCTTGCGCTTGGTATCGAAGAAGGTGACCTGGCCAGCGCCCGCGAGCGACTGCGCCGCGCCCAAGAGCGGTTGGAACAGGCGATGCGCGAAGGCGCGAGCGAGGCGGAAATTGCCGAACTGATGCAAGAGCTGCGCCGCGCCACCGACGATTACATGCGTCAGCTGTCGCGGCAGGCGCAACTGAATGCGGAACAAAATGGTCAGCCTCAGCAAGGCGGCCAGCAAAGCCAGCAGCAGATGCAGATGAACCAGGACGATCTGCAGCGGATGATGGACCGCATTCAGGAGCTGATGGAACAGGGCCGCATGGCCGAAGCTGAACAAGCGTTGCAAGAGCTGCAGCAGATGCTGGAGAACATGCAGGTCACTCAAGGGCAGGGTGGCCAGGGTCAGAACCCGGGCGAACAGGCGATGGAAGGCCTGGCGGAAACATTGCGCGAGCAGCAGGGTCTGAGTGACGAGGCGTTCCGCGACCTGCAAGAACAGTTCAACCCCAACGCGCAAGCCGGCGAAAGTCAGGGCAACGAAGGCAGCGATGGCGGCCAGGGCCGTGGCCAGCAGCACAGCCAAGGTGGCACTGGACAGGGCCAGCAAGGCAATGATCAGCAAGGCGGCGCAGGCGAAAACCAAGCCGACGGCCAAGGTCAGGGACAAGGGTCGCTTGCCGACCGCCAGCAGGCGTTGCGCGACGAGTTGAACCGCCAGCAGGGCAATCTTCCCGGCGCAGGCACGCCCGAAGGTGATGCCGCGCGCGATGCGCTGGACCGCGCGGGCCGGGCGATGGATGGCGCGGAACAAGACCTGCGCGAAGGCGATTTTGCCGGCGCCATCGACAACCAAAGCCGCGCCATGGAGGCACTGCGCGAAGGCATGCGCGCCCTTGGTGAGGCGATGCAACAGCAGGCGCAGAACGGTGAACAAGGCCAGGGCATGGCCGACAGCGACCGTCAGGCGGAGGCACGCGACCCGCTAGGCCGCGAGCCGGGCGCCAACGGGTCGATCGGCACCGAAGAGGGGCTGTTGCAAGGCGAAGATGTTTACCGTCGCGCGCGCGACCTGCTTGATGAGATCCGGCGCCGCGCCGGTGAAGGGGCGCGTCCCGAAGAAGAGCTGAGCTATCTCAAGCGACTGCTCGACAGGTTCTGATCAACCCTCGGACGCGATGGCGTCGAGCCACTCCAGCCCACCCGCCAAACGCGCGTTGAGCCAAAGCCGCAGCGAGTCCACCGTTGAGACATACCCTGATAGGTATGGGTCAGCCTGCGGCACCGCTTGCGCCACCATCGGCGCAAAGACGTATAGCGCGGCCAGTAGGACCGCCAGCACCAGCGTCAGCAGGAAACCGCTTCTAAAGCTACCGAACCGCCGTGGGGCGACGGCATCAGGGTTCACATCGGGTTGCCGTGTGTCGCGCTCATCATTGGCGCGCAGCGTTGAATTGATCTCTTCTACGTCAGGCAAAAGCTCTTTTCTGGATCCCACGGCAGCGGCAGTTGCGGCGGCCTCAGCGGGGACAGGATCTTCGCCGCGCAGCCGCGCCATGCGCTCGCGCGCTTCGCGGGCGCGCCGATCCGTTTCGCTTTCCACCGTGTCGAGACCCAGATCGGGCTGTGTCTCTATCGCTTGCGCTGCGCGGGCCTTCTGTTCGCGATCCGCCTCTTCGCGCAGGATATCAGCCACCCCGTCATCCAACTTGCGCCGCTGTGGTTCGAGGTTGGTTTCCTCAGGCTCCATGTCCGCCATCGCGTCCTGCTCGGACGGTTGCGGTGGCGGTGGAACGGTTTCGGTTCTCTCTTCGTCTTCGCCCGGAATGTCGGGTTCATCGATGAGATCGGGCGGGGTATCTTCGGCAAGATCTGGCGCAGGCATGTGATCGGGATGGTACTGGTACCATGTGTCGCCACAGGCTGAGCATTGCACATCGCGCCCGTCGGTCGGGATGACGTCGTCGGCAACCTCGTACTGGGCGTCACAATTCGGGCACGTTAACCGCATGGTCCGCTCCACACCTTCTCCGCCGCACATCATATGGTGGCATCTGGCCAACTAAAAGCAAGAAGTGGCCGACTTGGGCTGCGCTAGCACATTGAAAGCCGTCTGATGCTGAGGCACAACAGGGCCAGAACGAAAGGGCACTGCGTGATCGAGCTGGAAGATGTGGCCTATACCTACGGCGGGGGTGAGCTGTTGTCGGATATCTCTGTCAAGCTGGCATCCGGTTCGTTCCATTTTCTGACGGGTCCGTCTGGAGCGGGCAAAACAACTTTGCTCAAGCTGTGTTACGGAGCGCTGTTGCCCACCGCAGGTCGCGTTCGGCTGTTTGAGACGGATGTGCGCGACATGGCACGCGACGACATTGCGCTGGTGCGTCGACGCATCGGAGTGGTGCATCAAGACGTGCAGTTTCTGGATCATTTGCCGGTGGCGGACAACATCGCGCTGCCGCTTACAGTTGCGGGGCGCAGCCACGAAGCGGCGGGTAGTGACATGGCCGATCTGATCAGCTGGGTTGGGCTTGAGACACGCGCCGCGGGCCTGCCGCCCGAGCTTTCGGGCGGTGAACGCCAACGCGCGGCACTGGCACGCGCGGTGATCATGTCGCCCGAGGTGGTGTTGGCCGATGAACCAACCGGCAACATCGATTGGGAGATGTCGCAGCGTCTGCTGACCCTGTTGGTCGAGCTGAACAGGATGGGCAAGACGGTGCTGGTGGCGACCCATGATCTCGGCCTGATCCGCGCGGCAAAAGCGCAGGTCCAAGCCCGCGTATTGCGTATCGCCAACCGCCGCGTGCAACTGGCGGGGGCCGACTTGTGAGGCCAAGCCGGGCGCATTTCAAGGACCTGTTGATCGGCGACCGTCAGGCCAATCGCGTGGTGCCACGCACAGGATTTACCGCCTGGCTCACTGTTTTTGCAGCGGGCGCGATGGCGTTTCTGGCAGTTTTTGCGCTGGCCTTGTCGCTGGCTGCCGGGCGCCTCGCGGACCGCTGGGGCAGCGAACTGGCGCAAACCGCGACCGTGCGCATCGTCGCCCCCGCCGACCAAAGCAATGTGCAAACCGACGCCGCGTTGCGCGTGCTTGAGGCGACGCCGGGGGTCATCTCTGCTGCGGCAATGAGCGACGCAGAACAAACCGCGCTGCTGGCGCCGTGGTTTGGCATCGATCTGCCGCTCGACAGTTTGCCGGTCCCGCGGTTGATCGAGATCTTCACCGACGACCGTTTTGACGCGCGCGGCCTCAGCCTTCGCCTCACTGCCGAAGTGCCGGGCGCGGTGCTGGACGATCACAGCCGCTGGCGCGCGCCCTTGAGTTCCGCCGCGGCGCGGTTGCGGGTGCTGGGCTGGTGCGTGGCGCTGTTGATCGTGGCCGCGGTGGCGGCGATGGTCACGCTTGCGGCAAATGCCGCGCTTGCCGCCAATGCGCAGGTCATTGCCGTGCTCCGCCTTGTCGGCGCAACCGACAGCTACATTGCCAACGCTTTTGTGCGCCGCTTCACCCTGCGCGCGCTGGCAGGCGCTGCGGGAGGCACGCTTGCCGGGTTGATCGCTGTGACGCTGTTGCCCACCGGCACTGCAACGACGCCCGGGCTGCTGACCGGTTTGGGCTTTGCCGGCGCCGATTGGCTGGTGCCGCTATTGGTGCCCGCTGTGGCAGGCATTGTCGCGCTTGTCGCGACCGATCTCGCCGCGCGGCGCGCTTTGGAAAGGTTGTCCTGATACATGCAATACCTGCGGTCGCTGCTCTTCACCATACAGGCTTATTTTGCGATGGCGGTGCTTGGACTGGTCTTTGCGCCCTATGCGGCGCTAAGCCCGATTGGCGCGCGCCGCGCCTGCCAGACCTATTGCATCTGGGTCAAATGGACGATGCGCTGGCTGGTGGGCATCCGCTACGAGGTGCGCGGCACGCCCCCGCAAGGCGAGGTGCTGATCGCGGCCAAGCACCAGTCATTCCTCGACATCATGCTGATCTTTCACGCCTTGCCCGCGCCCAAGTTCATCATGAAGCGCGAGCTGCTCTGGACTCCGATCATCGGCCTTTATGCAAAGCGTCTGGGCTGTGTGCCGGTCTCTCGTGGCAAGCGGGGCGCTGCGATCCAAAAGATGGTGCGCGACGTTGAAGCCGGGCGCGCCCAGCCGGGGCAACTGGTGATCTATCCGCAAGGAACGCGGGTCGCGCCCGGCGTGAAGGTGCCCTACAAGGTGGGCACGGCGATCTTGTACGAAGAGCTTGGCCAGCCCTGCGTCCCGGTTGCCGCCAATGCTGGCCTTTTTTGGCCGCGCAAGGGTGTGATGCGTCACCCCGGTACCGCTGTGGTCGAGTTTTTGCCCGAAATTCCGACGGGGCTGGACCGGGCGACGTTTATGGCGCGGGTCGAAGACATTGTGGAACATCGGTCTGACGCGTTGATGGCCGAAGCAGGGTTTGAAGCTGATGCAGTACATTGACACGATCGAAGGGCTCGAAGCGCTCTATGCCACGCCCGGCGCGGCGTCCCTGCGCAAAGTGGCCGATCATCTCACACCATTGTATCACCGCTGGATTATGCGCTCGCGCTTTGCCGTGCTGATCACGGTCGGCCCCGACGGCACCGATGGCAGCCCGCGCGGCGATGATGGACCCGTGGTCAAGGCGCTGGACACCCGTACTTTGGCCATGCCCGACTGGCGCGGCAACCAGCGGCTCGACAGTCTGCGCAACATTGTGTCGGATGGCCGCGTGTCGTTGATGTTTATGGTGCCGGGGTCAAACACCGTGGTGCGGGTCAACGGCACCGCACGGCTGACAGCGGACGAAACTCTGTGCCGGACATTCGAACAAAAAGGCCGGCACCCAGCCACGGTGATCGTGATCTCAATCGCCGAGGTGTACACCCAATGCGCCCGCGCGGTTCTGCGCGCCGGGCTTTGGGACCGCAACGACGCCGAAGGTTTGCCGACAGCGGGCGAAATTCTTGCCGAGGTGTCCCAAGGCGAAGAAGGTGGCGCGCTCTACGACGAAAAATGGCCCGAGCGTGCCGCCCGGACCATGTGGTAAACCTGTGATATCCGCGACTGGCGCTGACTAAGCCATTATGGCAGCAGAACCGCGTCGATTGCATGGATCACGCCGTTGGATGCAAAGACATCCGGCTGGATCACATTGGCGTTGTTCACACGCACGCCCGAGCCAAACTTGCCCACCAGACCGTTTACATCGAGTGTGCCACCCTGGACCGTAGTCACCGTTTGCCGCGTGCCCAGCACGTCGCCCGCCGTGATCTGGCCCGGCACCACGTGATGGGTCAGGATGCTGACCAGCTGATCGCGGTTTTCGGGTAGAAGCAGAGTGTCGACCGTGCCCGCGGGCAGTGCGGCAAAGGCCGCGTTGGTCGGCGCAAAGACGGTGAAGGGGCCCGGTCCTTTCAGCGTGTCGACGAGACCCGCCGCCGAAACCGCTGCCACCAGCGTTGAGAAATCGGGGTTGCCCGATGCGACATCAATGATGTCATCGCCAGCCGGCGCGGCGCAGGCCGCCAAAGTGAGCAAAGCGGCGCCACCGCCGATGAGTTTGAGGGTGCTGCGACGGTCCATAAGGTGTCCCTTTTCTGTCAGTTACGCTGCGCGGGTTACGCCAAACTTAGTGCGGGTATGGCCGTGAACAGCCATGCAACGCAAAAAACATCGCAAAAGTTCCCCTTTATGGGCGAAAACGCACCGTGCGGAGGCGAATTTTCGCGCAGTCTGCGCGGTTCACGCGTGTATTGCGCCCATTCCGCAGGCCAACGCGGCCTCGCGCACCGCTTCGGAATAGGTCGGATGCGCATGGCAGGTCATGGCCATATCCTCAGCCGAGGCGCCAAATTCCATGGCCACGCAGATCTCGTGGATCAGGTCGCCTGCGGCGGGGCCGATGATATGTGCGCCCAGGATACGGTCGGTTTCGGCATCGGCGAGGATCTTGACGAACCCGTCTGCGGCGAAATTCGCCTTGGCCCGGCCGTTGCCCATAAAGCTGAACTTACCTGCTTTGTAGGCGTGGCCTGCCTCTTTGAGCTGCTGTTCGGTTGCACCGACATTGGCGACCTCCGGGTGGGTGTAGATAACGCCGGGGATGACGCCGTAGTTCACGTGACCATGCTTGCCCGCGATGTGGTCGGCGGCGGCGACGCCTTCGTCCTCGGCCTTGTGGGCGAGCATCGGGCCCTCGATCACGTCGCCGATGGCGTAGATGCCGGGGACGTTGGTTTGCCAGTGCGCGTTCACGGCGATCTGGCCGCGCTGGGTCATCTCTATTCCCAAAGCATCCAGGCCCAAACCGTCGGTAAACGGCTTGCGCCCTGTTGCCACCAGAACCACGTCTGCATCGATGACGTGGTCGCTGTCATCTTTGCGCAGTTTGTAGTGCACCTTGGCTTTGGTCTTGGTCTTGTCGACCTTTTGCACGGCGGCGCCCATGGTAAAGCTGATCCCCTGTTTGGTGAGGATCTTGTGGAATTGGCGCTGCACCTCGCTGTCCATGCCGGGGGTGATGGCATCCAGAAATTCGACCACGTGCACGTCGGTGCCGAGGCGGCTGTAGACCGACCCAAGTTCGAGCCCGATCACACCGGCGCCGATCACCACCATCTTTTTGGGGATTTTGGACAGTTCGAGCGCGCCGGTGGAGGTCACCACCACCTTTTCGTCGATCTCAATGCCCGGCAGGCTGGACGGTTCGGACCCTGATGCGATGATGATATTTTTGGCGTCGTGCACGTCGTCGCCCACCTTGACTTTGCCCGCCTCGGGGATGCTGCCCCAGCCCTTGAGCCAGTCGACCTTGTTCTTTTTGAACAAAAACTCGATGCCCGAAGTGTTCTGACCGATGGTGTCGGATTTGTATTGCAACATCTGCGTCCAGTCGACCGAGGGGCTTTTGCCCTTGAGGCCCATGGCGGCAAAGTTGTGTTCGGCCTCGTGCAGCATGTGCGAGGCGTGCAAGAGCGCCTTGGACGGGATGCAGCCGACGTTGAGGCATGTGCCGCCCAGGGTGTCGCGCCCTTCGACAACGGCGGTTTTCAGGCCGTTTTGCGCGCAACGGATCGCGCAGACATAGCCGCCCGGGCCAGAGCCGATCACGATAACGTCGTAAGATGCCATTTTGTTGGTCCTTTTTGCGAGTGCGGAACCGGGGGCCAGCCCCCGGACCCCCGAGGTATTTTTAGCCAGAAGAAGCCAGAGTTGCGATGAGGATGAGGGCGGGTGCGACAAAACCAACCGTCCAGATGACCGAGCGCCAGGGCACGAGGCCGAGGATGTAGGCCGGGATGTAGAGAACGCGGGCGGCGAGGTAGGCCCAGGCGCAGACGGCGGTGAAGGGTGTGGCGGCGTCGGCCAGCGTGACCACGACAGTGGCGATGGTGAAAAGGGCGAGGCTTTCGAAGTGGTTTTCCCAGGCGCGAATGGTGCGGCCGGTGCGCCGCGACACCTGATCGCGCAGGGGTGGGCCCAGCGTGTCGGGGTCGCGCGGGCCCATGGATTTGCTTGCAGGCAGTTCGAGATGCGTGGCCGTCGCAACCACGAGGAAATGCGCCGCTTGGAGTAAGCCCGCGAGGGCGAGGACGGTGAGTTCTGTACTCATGCTGTTGCGATCGCTTGGGCGATTTGGGTGGCGCGGGCGTCATAGCTGCCGATGCGGGCCGAGGGGTGTGGTGCTGTGACGTGGTCGATGCTGTAGTGGCGCAGAACGCGTGCGCTGTCGGTGCCAAGGGCGACCGGGCGGCGGCCCATCAGCTCGTGCCGGCCTATGGCGTCAAAGCTGGCGCGGGCATGGGCAACGGGGATCGTGGAGGAGCGTTTGGGCGTGAGCAGGTGGAAGATGGGTGTGATGTAGATGTCGGCGCGGGTTAGGCCCAAGAGCGCCAGCACCCGGTCGATCACTTGGTTGAACGGGTTGTCTGGCAGATAGCCCGTTGTGCCCAAAACGTTCCGGTGCGCGCGAGCGGAGGGCGCGTCGAGCCAGTCTTTGGACATCAGGAGTGGGCCGGTGAGGTTTCCGGAGGTCATCTGTATGGGGGAGACATAGTCGCCGTCATATCCCGTCTCGGCCAAAGTCGGGTATCCCGGCAGGCGGAACGCGCGGCGCGCAGCGATGGCGCGGAGATATGCGGCAGCCCGGTTCATCCGTCGGCGGGTTGCAGCAGGACGGGATCGGGCGGGGTGCCAAACATGCCGAGCACCAGCAAGACGAGGCCGACCATCGATGTGATCCACGCAACAGAACGGACCAACGGGATGCCGGAGGCATAGGCCGGGACGTAAGCGACGCGGGCCCAGAACCAGAGGGCCGCGCCGAGTGCCGTGGTTTCGGTGTTCAGGTTGGCGACCGTCAAGGCGAGGGCCATGGCGGCGAAGGCGGGGAAGTAGGTGACGTAGTTCCAAAGTGCGCGTTCAACGCGCCCGGCGACCGCGTTCTGATCACGCTTTTCATCCTGCGGGCCGAGGGCCCAGCCGATGCCTTTGGACAGGTCCGAGAGGGTCGCTTGGATCAGGACATGCACGATCAGGAGGAGGACGGCGTAGGTGAGGTAGAGGAGTTCGGGGGTCATGCCGGTTTCACTCCAATTAGAGCAAGACAAATGGCCAGTAAAAAGCATAAAAACGAAGCAAGCGGTGGACCAACCATTTTGATTAAGAATGGGGTCAGCCCCGAACCTTCATTTGATCTTTTCGCTACCACTGGCTGCGCCTCTAGATAAGTAACGAAAAGTGAGACGCCAACAAATACAAGACCGAATGTGAAGCCAACAATGCTGCGTTCCAGCCAGACTACATCGAAGACGACTGCATTGCCGTTTTCGATACTTGCTATGAAGGTAAGCAAAGCGATGATGCCTCCCACATTCAGCGTGGTTAAAACCTTCTGGGTGTAGAAGCCGACCTCTTTGATTATTTCAGCGCTGAAGCTTTCATGATCAATGCTCAATTTACAAATCCATCAACAACCGCCGCGGATCCTCCAGCGCTTCTTTCACGCGCACTAGAAACGTTACCGCCCCTTTGCCGTCGACGATGCGGTGGTCGTAGCTGAGGGCGAGGTACATCATGGGGCGGATCTTGATCTCTCCGCCGATGACCATGGGACGGTCCTGGATTTTGTGCATGCCGAGGATACCCGATTGCGGCGGGTTCAGGATCGGTGAGGACATGAGCGAGCCGTAGACGCCGCCGTTGGAGATCGTGAACGTGCCGCCCTGCATTTCGGCCATGCTGAGCTTGCCATCGCGGGCGCGGGCGCCCTTTTCGGCGATCTGCTTTTCGATGGCGGCAAAAGACATCGCATCCGCGTCGCGGATCACCGGCACCACAAGGCCCGTCGGTGTGCCTGCGGCGATGCCCATGTGTACGAAGTTCTTGTAGACGATATCAGTGCCGTCAATCTCGGCGTTGACCTCGGGCACCTCGCGCAGGGCGTGGCAGCAGGCTTTGGTGAAAAAGGACATGAAGCCCAGTTTGATGCCGTGCTTTTTGGCGAAGAGGTCTTTGTATTCGTTGCGCAGGGCCATCACCTCGGTCATGTCCACCTCGTTATAAGTGGTGAGCATGGCGGCGGTGTTCTGGCTGTCTTTGAGGCGCTTGGCGATGGTTTGGCGCAGGCGGGTCATCTTGACCCGTTCTTCGCGCACGGCATCGTCGGCGGGCACTGGCGCGCGGGGGGCGGCAGCGACGGGTGCCGGTGTGGGCGCGGTGGCGGCGGTGGCGACGGCGCGGGCGACGTCGTCTTTCATGATGCGGCCATCGCGGCCGGTACCGTTCACCTGCGCGGCGTGCAGGCCAGCCTCGGCCATAGCCTTTTGCGCGGAGGGGGCGTTTTCGACGTCCGTGCGGCCAGAGCTAGCGGTAGATGCCGCAGGCGCAGCTGGTGCCGCGGCGGGGGGGGCTTCTGCTGCGACGGCGCCAGAGGCGGAGATCACCGCGAGCTTGGCGGTTGCATCCACTGTGGTGCCCTCGGGAGCGGTGATTTCGGCCAGAACGCCTGCGGCGGGTGCGGGCACCTCGACGCTGACCTTGTCGGTTTCCAGCTCGCAGAGCATTTCATCTTGGGCGACGGCGTCGCCCACCGCTTTGAACCAGGTGGACACCGTCGCCTCGGTCACGCTTTCGCCCAGAGTGGGGACCATCACGTCAACATTGTCGCCTTTTGGCGCGGGTGCCTCTTTGGCCGCGGGCGCGGCCGCATCGGCCTTTGCGGCAGAAGCGGCGCCTTCTGCGATGGTGGCCAGCAGGGCGTCAACGCCGACGGTTGATCCTTCGCTGGCGATGATGTCGCCAAGGGTGCCTGCCACGGGGCTGGGCACCTCGACCGTTACTTTGTCGGTTTCGAGCTCGCAGAGCATTTCGTCCACGGCGACCGCGTCACCGGGATGCTTGAACCAGGTGGCAACGGTGGCCTCGGTCACACTTTCGCCCAGGGTGGGGACGCGCACATCTGTGGTCATGGGTTTTATCCTTTGATGGTCAGCGCCTCGTCGACGAGCGCGGCTTGCTGTGCTTTGTGTTGGCTGGCCAGGCCCGTGGCGGGGCTGGCAGATGTGGCGCGGCCCGCATAGACCGGGCGCGAATGCTTGGCGTTGATCCGACTGAGGACCCATTCGATGTTGGGTTCAATAAAGCTCCAGGCGCCCTGGTTTTTGGGCTCTTCCTGGCACCAAACCATTTCGGCCTTTTTGAAGCGTTCAAGCTCCTTCACGAGGCTGATCGCCGGGAACGGGTAGAACTGTTCGATGCGCAGCAGATAGACGTCGTCGATGCCGCGTGCGTCGCGTTCTTCGAGCAGATCGTAATAGACCTTGCCCGAGCACATCACCACGCGCTTGATTTTGTCATCCGTGACCAGTTTGGTGTCTGAATTGCCATGCTGCGCGTCGTCCCACAGCACGCGGTGGAAGGACGATCCGGTGATAAACTCCTCGGTCGTCGAGACGGCCAGTTTGTGCCGCAACAGCGATTTCGGTGTCATCAGGATCAGCGGTTTGCGGAAATCGCGGTGGATCTGGCGGCGCAGGATGTGAAAGTAGTTGGCGGGCGTCGTGCAGTTGGCCACGATCCAGTTGTCCTGTCCGCACATCTGCAGGAACCGTTCGAGCCGGGCAGACGAGTGTTCGGGGCCTTGCCCCTCAAACCCGTGCGGCAACAGCACGACAAGGCCGGACATCCGCAGCCATTTCGATTCACCAGAAGAGATGAACTGGTCGAACATGATCTGCGCGCCGTTGGCGAAGTCGCCGAACTGCGCCTCCCACAGGGTGAGCGCATTTGGTTCGGCGAGGCTGTAGCCGTATTCAAAGCCCAGCACTGCGTATTCTGACAGCATCGAGTCGATGACCTCGTACTGCGCTTGCCCCGCGCGGATGCTGTTGAGCGGGTAGTAGCGTTCCTCGGTCTCTTGGTTCACGAGGCCCGAATGTCGCTGGCTGAACGTGCCGCGGGTGCTGTCCTGACCGGCCAGCCGCACCGGATAGCCTTCGGTCAGGAGCGAGCCAAAGGCCAGCGCCTCGCCAGTGGCCCAATCAAAGCCTTTGCCGCTGTCAAAGACCGCCTTACGGCTTTCGAGCAGGCGGCCCACGGTTTTGTGCAGCGGAAAACCCTCGGGGACTGCGGTCAGGGCGGCGCCAACCTCGGCAAATGTTTCGGGTTTGATCGACGTCTGACCACGATTGTATTCACCGGCGTTGCGGTCCAAGTGAGACCACTTGCCATCGAGCCAATCGGCCTTGTTCGGTTTGAAATCTTTGCCCGCCTCAAACTCTTCGTTCATGCGGGCCTGGAAGGCGGCTTTCATGTCTTCGATCTCGCCTTCGGGGATCAACCCGTCACGCACCAGCCGTTCTGTGTAAAGCGTTAGCGTCGTCTTGTGCCCCTTGATCCGCTTGTACATCACCGGGTTGGTGAACATGGGCTCGTCGCCTTCATTGTGGCCAAAGCGGCGGTAGCAGATGATGTCGATCACCACGTCTTTGCCGAACTTTTGGCGGAACTCGGTGGCCACTTTGGCGGCGTGCACCACGGCTTCGGGATCGTCGCCGTTGACGTGGAAAATCGGCGCTTCTACCACCAGCGCGTTGTCGGTGGGATACGGGGACGAGCGCGAGAAATGCGGCGCGGTGGTAAAACCGATCTGGTTGTTGACCACAATGTGCATGGTGCCGCCGGTCTTGTGACCCTTCAGCCCCGAAAGCGCAAAGCATTCGGCCACAACGCCCTGCCCGGCAAAGGCCGCGTCGCCGTGCAGCAGGATCGGCATCACCTTGGTGCGTTCACGGTCGCCCAACTGGTCTTGCTTGGCGCGCACTTTGCCAAGTACAACGGGGTTCACCGCCTCAAGGTGCGAGGGGTTGGCCGTCAGGCTCAGGTGCACGGTGTTGCCATCGAACTCGCGGTCGGAAGAGGCGCCGAGATGATATTTCACATCACCCGATCCGTCGACCTCATCAGGTTTGAAACTGCCGCCCTGAAACTCATTGAAGATTGCGCGGTAGGGTTTGGCCATAACATTGGCCAGCACCGACAAGCGACCGCGGTGCGGCATGCCAATCACGATGTCCTGCACACCCAGCGCACCGCCGCGTTTGATGATCTGCTCCATCGCGGGGATCAGGCTTTCACCGCCATCGAGGCCAAAGCGTTTGGTGCCCATGTATTTGACGTGCAGGAATTTCTCGAACCCCTCGGCCTCGACCATCTTGTTCAGGATGGCTTTACGCCCCTCGCGGGTAAAAACGACCTCTTTGCCAAAGCCTTCGATCCGTTCTTTGAGCCAGCCAGCCTCTTCGGGATTGGAGATGTGCATGTACTGCAGCGCGAAGGTGCCGCAATAGGTGCGCTTCACGATGGCGAGGATCTCGCGCATCGACGCGTGCTGCAGGCCCAATACGTTGTCGATAAAGACGGGGCGGTCCATGTCCGCTTCGGTAAATCCGTAGGACTTTGGATCCAGCTCGGGATGCGGGGTCTGATCACGCATGCCCAACGGGTCAAGATCCGCCACCAGATGCCCGCGGATGCGGTAGGCGCGGATGATCATCAGTGCACGGATACTGTCCAGCACGGCGCGCTTGATCTGCTCGTCGCTGACCTCGACATTCTGTTCTGTGGCCTTTGCTTTGATCTTGTCGCCAGCGGCTTTTGCCTCGGCTGGTGCTGGCGCCCATTCGCCGGTCAGCGCGGCCGTCAGATCATCGGTTGGTTGCGGTGGCCAGTCACCGCGCGCCCAGCTCGGCCCCTCAGCCTCGCGTTTGACGGAGACCTCATCATCGCCCATCGCCTTGAAAAACGCCTGCCAGCTTTCATCGACCGCTGCGGGGTCGTTGGCATAGCGGGCATACATCTGTTCGAGATACTCCGCATTATGCCCTTGCATAAACGAGGAGGCATGGAACTGGTCGTTGGGAGAGTGTTCGGTCATTGGGACACCTCATGTGGGTTGGGACCGTATTCGTTGGGACCGGGTTGGGATGGGCGTGAGAGGAAGACGAGCAAAATCACCGCAAGGATCGCGGCAATCAAAAGCAGCGGCAGCACTGTCGTCACAAACGCGAAACCAAACATAATGGCATCGATAAAAACCAAACCCGGCAATGCGTAGAGAAGTGGCCCCGGTTCGGCTAAGGCCTGAACGGTGATCAACTCACTGATCAAATTAAAGGTCACAAGCAGACTGAGCCAGACAATAGGGACCAGGATTACGTACATTGCGCTGGCCCAAGCCGAGCGGCCAGTGTCTTGCAGTCGTCGGATGGTACAGCAAAAGGTGGCGGGGATGGTCGCGACATAAACGAGTTGGGCGATAGACCCTACAGTGCTGGCCGCGATATCTGACCGCGCGCGCAGTATCCCGGCGGCGGCAATCAAGCACAGCGGAGCAACCACGTGGAATGCCCACAACCACCAAAACTCAGAACAGGTGGCACGGCCAGACGTCGTGAATGACTTGGACAGCCATGAATTGATGGCTTGCCCAAAGGTCATAAGCAGAATCCCCATTGCCGGTTGCCGGGCCGCGCGCGTCGACTTTTGGGCGCGGTGGTACGACCGTGATCGAGGATCAGCGATGTCTTTGCTTTTGATACCGCGACGGTTGCCATCTGGTGTCTTCGCGCCCCGGGCTTGACCCGGGGCCTCCATGTTTGAGGTCCCGGGTCACGCCCGGGACGGGGTTTCATTCGCCCTTGATCGCTTCCATCACCGCCTCGCCCAGGGTCGCGGGGCTGTCTGCGACGATGATGCCGGCGCTGCGCATGGCTTCGATCTTGTCTTCTGCGCCGCCTTTGCCGCCCGCGACAATCGCGCCTGCGTGGCCCATGCGGCGACCGGGAGGGGCGGTGCGGCCGGCGATGAAGCCAGCGGTGGGTTTCCAGCGGCCCTTCTTTTTCTCGTCAGCGAGGAATTGCGCCGCGTCCTCTTCGGCAGAGCCACCAATCTCACCGATCATAATGATGCTTTCCGTCTCATCATCGGCCAGGAACATCTCGAGCACGTCGATGTGCTCGGTCCCTTTGATCGGGTCGCCGCCGATACCCACGGCGCTTGACTGGCCCAGGCCCATGTCGGTGGTCTGTTTGACCGCCTCGTAGGTCAGCGTGCCCGAACGGGACACGACACCAACGCTGCCGCGTTTGTGGATGTGGCCGGGCATGATGCCGATCTTGCAAGCATCGGGCGTGATCACTCCGGGGCAATTCGGGCCCACCAAGCGGCTGGTTGAGCCTTCGAGCGCGCGTTGAACCTTCATCATGTCGAGGACCGGGATGCCTTCGGTAATGCAGACGATCAGCGGCATTTGGGCGTCGATTGCCTCAAGGATCGAGTCGGCGGCAAAGGGCGGCGGCACATAGATCACGCTGGCATTTGCGTCGGTCTTTTCCATCGCCTCGTGTACCGAGTTAAAGACCGGCAGTTCCAGATGCGTGGTCCCACCTTTGCCCGGGGTGACCCCACCGACCATCTTGGTGCCGTAGGCGATTGCTTGTTCGGAATGAAACGTCCCCTGTGATCCGGTCAGGCCCTGACAGATCACGCGGGTGTTTTCATCAATGAGTACGGCCATTACGGGTCCTTTTCACGTCTCGAGAATTGGGTTTGCTGCGCCTGTGCGGGCGGCATGTGGGACACAAGCCAGGGCGATCTGGCCGGTGAGAAACTTATGGGAGGTCGGAGGGATATACGCCACGCGGCACCAGTTGCGGCGGGCTTTCCGTGGCCACCTGTCCGCGCTTTCGGGCGTCATGCCAAGTGCCCTACCGCGTTGACCTAACAGATCACCGCGACGCACTGGGCGAGAGGCATTTCTGTTGCACCGGTGGCTAATCGTGCAGGCCCTGTTCACTGATTGAATGCGCCGCAGCCAGGTCCGTTTGCGGTGTTCCGGCGCCGCGTCAACTTCGGGCTTTTTCATGTTCTGCACTGTCAGGAATTGCTCCGAGATCCTCAAAGGTCGCAATGCGGCCTGCACTTGCTTGCGCAGTCCGTTCGCGCTGGCGAGATGAATCGCCTCGGCATAGATCGCGCCACTCATGCGCCGTCCCACACGTAGCCTGACGGTAAACGGTCGACCCGGATGAAAGTGCGCGGGCCGGGCAGGGTACCAATTTCGACCACTGCGATGCGGCCTCGCAAAAGCGCGCGCGCTTCGATCATGTCGGTGTGTTCGGATCGGGCATACGGCTTGGGCAACGCGACAGGCGCACCAAACACCGGTGGCATTGCCATCTTGGCGACAACTGCTGCGATTGCATCCGCCGCGTGCGCGCCGTCAAAGGCAACCTCGCACCGGCGTTCGGACTGTTCAGGCGCGTCAGCGGCCGTTTCCAGCGAGATGTCCCAGAATGTCAGATCAAACGGCAAAGGCGCGCCAACGCTACGCTCCATATTGGCGCGCGCGGTGGATGCTGTCTGACCGGCTTTGAAACACCATTCGGTGAAGGCTGCGATGGCCGGACTGGCCGCAGCCCCGCTGGCGCATAAAAGCAGACCCACAGCGTATGCGATCTTTAACGCCACGCGATGTTCACCCCGACACCAAAGATGTTCGTCCGCACGCTCACAGTTGTCCCTTCGGGTGCGCCGACGATCCGGAATGATTGCTGTGAGTTGCCCTCGGCTGCGATCGGTTGCAGGCCAAATCCGGCGGATGCGATCGCGTCGACTTTGGCCTGCGCGGTGGCGCGCGCGCCACTGCCGATGGCGGTAACAGTGCACAAGGCGACGGTGTCGTCGTTATCTGGGTTCACACCGATGACGACCCGGATGGGACCGTCATCAATGCCGCCAAGAACCGCTTGCGCATTGTTTTCCCGCGCCACGCGCGCAGGTTCATCAAAATCGCGCAGGTTCACGGCTTGGGCACGGGCCACAAGGCCAGCCACGTCCGGGATCGATGCAACGCAAATGTCGGCAAACGCCTGCACCGCGCGCCCGCGGCGCGTCGTAGGACGCGACCGCGTCGGGATTGTTGGTTCCGCTGCTGACGCATTTTGAAAACGACTGTCAGGCAGGGTTGCCTGACGTGCCTGCGTCGCGCCAAGTCGTGCAGCGGCGTTGAGCGACTGGCGGCTTTCCAGCCAGATCGCGGTTGAGGCGAGGCCAACGGGTGGAAAATTCTCGGTGGGGATGTCTGGTCGCTCGTCGCAGGCAGCTAAGCACACCAGTGCGACAGCACAGGAAAGTCGTTTCATAAAGCCCCCTTGCACGCGATTTGAATGTTCTTTTCCACGGTGGTCATGGCGTCCGGCTGAAAGTGCGCTGTCGAAAAATTTCGACCGTCCAATTGTGCTCGCGCAACGGAGTCCGCCGATGCCGCCCCCGCAAAGCTCATGATCGGTCCCGGCGCAGACATCGTCTGCTGTGACCTCGGCACCGCCGGGTGTGCGATTACCTGCCCGCTCATCGACAGATGGCGCTGCGATAAAACGGGAGACTGCACGGGAACGCTGTGCGCGTGCGAATGCTCGGCACTTGCCACCAGCAGAGCCGTGCAGACCAGCATGTACGCCAAGCGAGCCATGCGGACGTTACCCTTTCACAGCCTTGACGATTTTTTGCGCGCCGTCTTTGAGGTCGTCCGCCGCGATCACATCGAGGCCGGAATTGTTGATGATGTCCTTGCCCTGTTGCACATTTGTGCCCTCGAGGCGGACCACAAGCGGCACCTGTAAGCCCACCTCTTTGACCGCGGCCACCACGCCTTCGGCAATGACATCACAACGCATGATGCCGCCAAAAATATTAACCAGGATGCCTTTGACGTTTGGGTCAGAGGTGATGATCTTGAACGCCTCGGTAACTTTTTCTTTGGTTGCACCACCGCCTACGTCGAGAAAATTGGCAGGTTCGGCACCATAGAGCTTGATGATGTCCATCGTCGCCATGGCGAGGCCCGCACCGTTCACCATGCAGCCAATCTCACCGTCGAGCGCGATGTAGTTCAAGTCGTATTTGCTGGCGGCGAGTTCCTTGGGGTCTTCCTCGGTCTCATCGCGCAGTTCGTTGATGTCGGTGTGTCGGTAGATCGCGTTGCCGTCAAACCCCATCTTGGCATCGAGACATTTGAGATCGCCGCTGTCGGTGACGATCAGCGGATTGATTTCGAGCATTTCCATGTCTTTTTCGATGAACATTTTGTAGAGCGTGCCCATCAGGCCCACGCATTGCTTCACTTGCTTGCCCGTCAGACCCAGCATGAATGCGATGCGGCGACCGTGATACGCCTGATACCCTGTCGCCGGATCGACGCTAAAGCTGAGGATTTTCTCAGGTGTTTCGGCGGCAACCTCTTCGATGTCCATGCCGCCCTCGGTCGAACACACAAAGCTCACGCGGCTTGTGGCGCGGTCGACCAGCAGGGCAAGGTACATCTCTGTCTCGATGCCCGAGCCGTCTTCGATGTAGATGCGATTGACTTGCTTGCCCGCAGGCCCCGTCTGGTGCGTGACCAGCGTGCGACCGAGCATCTTTTTGGCTTCCTCTGCGGCTTCGGCAACGGATTTGGTCAGGCGCACGCCGCCGTTTTCGCCCGCATCTTGTTCTTTGAACGACCCTTTGCCGCGCCCGCCGGCATGAATTTGCGCTTTGACCACCCACAACGGGCCGTCAAGCTCACCAGCCGCCGTTTTGGCATCTTCTGATTTTAGTACGACGCGCCCATCCGAGACCGGAGCCCCGTAGCTGCGCAAAAGGGCTTTGGCCTGGTATTCATGGATGTTCATTGCAAATCGTTCTCTTTGATGCGTCTGCTTCGTTCATCCAACGAAGCCCAACTGCGCGTAAACAGGAAATATTGCGCAGAACCGCAAATCAGGTCAAAAAAGCAGTTTTGTGATCACGCGCTAAAAAAGTGTGATCACAAATTTCTTAACACAGACAGGAATCGCCCTGCTTTTACGCTAGCGCATTGCAACCCAGCGCTTTTTCATCGTCTATTGCAGGCTGAGCAAAGCACGGCATTGCTCAGTTTGAGCCGGTGAATTTGTACCAAACCCTGGTGTGTTGTGGCTCAACGCACAAGGGTTCTCCGCCGCGTTACTTCGCCGAGAGTGTGTTCTGCCCAAACAAGCATGACTTATTAGACCAGGCCTAGCGGCGACGCTCCTGTAGCAGCAGCGTCGTTGCCCTCCCCAACGAAGGTAATTCAAAAGATAACTTCCAGGCGGACCGTAATCTCAGTCCACCTGTCTCTCGGATTTTGCGCGCGCTGCAAGGATGCAAACCCCCGTCGTGCCCCCCATTCACTGCAGCGGCGCGTTTTTGAGGTCAGGTAAGTGTGCCGTCTATGCCCTTGCAGGCCTCCATCAGGCCCTGAACGGCCTTGACGGAGGTATCGAACATTTCTTGCTCATCTTTGTTGAGGTTGATGTTCACGATCCGCTCAACCCCGCCGGCCCCGATCACGGTCGGCACGCCAACATACATGCCTTTCAGCCCGAAATCGCCGTCGCAATGCGCCGCGCAAGGCAACACACGCTTCTGATCTTTCAAAAATGCCTCGGCCATCTCGATGGCGCTGGTTGCGGGTGCATAAAAGGCCGAGCCGGTTTTCAGCAGCCCGACAATCTCGGCACCGCCGTCCCGGGTGCGCTGCACGATCGCGTCCATCTTTTCCTGCGTGGTCCACCCCATCTCGATCAAGTCAGGCAGCGGGATGCCAGCGACGGTGGAATAGCGCACAGACGGCACCATGGTGTCACCGTGCCCGCCCAGCACAAACGCTGTCACATCGCGCATGGATACATTGAACTCTTCGGCAAGAAAGTGGCGGAAGCGCGCGCTGTCGAGCACGCCTGCCATGCCGCATACCTTTTCCGTGGGCAGACCGGAAAACTGCTGTAGGGCCCAAACCATCGCGTCAAGCGGATTGGTGATGCAGATCACAAACGCGTCGGGCGCATGGTCGCGGATGCCTTCGCCGACTGATTTCATGACCTTAAGGTTGATTCCCAAGAGGTCATCGCGGCTCATGCCCGGCTTGCGCGGCACACCCGCAGTCACGATGCAGACGTCTGCACCCGCGATGTCGGCGTAGTCCTGTGTGCCCCGCAGCTTGGCATCAAAGCCTTCGGATGGACCGGACTCCGCGATGTCGAGCGCTTTGCCTTCCGGGGTGCCCTCGGCAATGTCAAACAGCACAACGTCACCAAGTTCTTTGAGCGCGACAAGGTGGGCCAGGGTGCCACCGATTTGACCGGCGCCGATCAGCGCAATCTTGGGTCTTGCCATGAGGGATCATCTCCAAACGTCTGTTTTATCGCGCCGGTGCGTAGCGCGATGTGGTCGTTCGTGCAAGGGTGCTGCGCCGCAGCATATGCCCGGGCGTGCGCTGGTGCCGCGGTCGGTGCGGGTGTAAGCACGGCGCAGCGCGGGCTTTGCGGATCATATGAATGCTTGAATTGACTTGGGGCTTTTTTGCTGTCGCTGTGCCCGCTGCGATCTTTGCCGGTATCTCCAAAGGTGGGTTTGGGTCTGGAGCCGCGTTTGCAGCATCCTCGATTCTGGCGCTGATCCTTGATCCGGGTGTGGCGCTTGGCGTGATGCTGCCGCTGCTGATGTTGATCGATCTGGTGACGCTGCGCCCGTATTGGGGCCGTTGGAACCTGCGCGCGTCGTCCCTGATGATTGTTGGTGGGCTGCCGGGTGTGGCATTGGGCGCTTGGCTTTACACTTTGACCAACGCAGATGTCTTGCGGGTTCTAATCGGGGTCATTTCAATCGGATTTGTGTGCTGGCAAATCTGCAAGGCCCGCGGCTGGATCCGCATGGCGCAAGCGGCGCTGCATCCGGCCTATGGCGCGTTTGCGGGTTTGGTTGCGGGTTTCACCAGTTTTGTCAGTCACGCAGGTGGCCCGCCCGCCGCAGTTTATCTTTTGTCGCTGAAAATCAGCAAAACTGAATACCAGGCGAGCACGGTCCTGGTGTTCTGGGCGATCAATATCGGCAAATTTATCCCGTACACGTTTTTGGGCATGTTCACCGTAGAAACGACTTGGGCCAATGTGGCGCTCGCCCCGTTTGCAGTGCTCGGAGCGTGGCTAGGCGTCAAGGCACATCACCTTGTCCCCGAGCGCGCTTTTTTCACGCTCACCTATATTTTGTTGATGGTGACCGGGACAAAACTGATTTGGGACGGTCTGACCTGACCATCACGCACATAATACACGTTGGTAAGTGTGTAGGCAGTCACGCGCTGGGCTCGACCGGCGGGCCCGGGCACGCGCATCGCTGCCCAAGCCGAGAAATTTAAGCGTCGTTGCCTTTGGCGGGCAGTGCTTCCACCAATTCCTCAAAGGCCTGACCGGAGGCCACGAGACATGTCATCCCGTTCGGCGAGGTGATTGTGATGGTCCAAGTGCCCGATTCGTCCGACGCAAATACCTCAACCACCGAATTGTTCGCTCCCAAACCCATCGACTGACGCGTTTCGCCATAGCCGTCAGCGAGCCGTGTGACCACGATGTCGCGGGGTGCACAATTGCGCGCCTGCTGTGCTTGAGCGGTGGCGCTGCCCAGCGTTGCAACCGTCACGGTCGCGGCCAGAGCACCTTTCAATTTTGTATTCCAAAACATAGTCTTCGCCTTTCGAGCAAAGGCAATCACCACTGGTCATCTGGCCGATCCGGGGGTGTCCCGGCGATGACCGGGCAGCCCCGGTTTACCGTTCGATTCTCCATCCGCAAAGTCCTCGGCGGCCCTGCCGAAACGGCCCTCCCGGAGAGATCGGAACCTCGGCAGGGTGACGAGGACGTCTTGAATATTGGTTAACGACCCGCCCGCCGTTTCACGCAATTTGATCGTTATGCGCGCAATGCGTGTTTTGGAGGCGAAAAAATTTCTGCAATGCGGCGAGATTTGGCTTGAACGATCTGAAAAAAAATGAGCAAAACGCCGCAACTTTATGTCGCGTAGGACCCTATCATGGCTCTTAATCGCCCGCTTCGTTCGGTGTTATACATCCCAGCCTCGAAACCGCGCGCGTTGGACAAGGCGCGCAATCTGGCTGTCGATGCGATCATATTCGATCTCGAAGACGCGGTGTCCGCAGAAGAGAAAGTGGCCGCACGCGCAACGCTTGCGGCAGCGCTTGCGCAGGATGGATACGGTGCGCGGATGAAAGTGGTCCGGATCAACGCACTTGATACCGCGTGGGGTGTTGATGATGCGCAGGCAGTGGCCGACATGAGCATCGATGCGATCCTGCTGCCGAAGGTGTCATCGCCTGCGGATCTAGAAGCACTGGTCGCGATCACGGGCAGCGTAGACCTTTGGGCAATGATGGAAACGCCGCTGGGCATGTTGAACGCGCCCGCCATTGCCAGCCACGGACATTTGCAAGCCATGGTCATGGGAACAAATGATCTGGGCAAGGATTTGAACGTGCGCTTCCGCCCGGACCGGCTACCGCTTCACGCGGGCTTGGGGCAGTGCGTCCTGGCAGCCAAGGCCCATAACATCGCGATCATAGACGGGGTCTACAATGCGTTCAAAGACGATGATGGGTTGCGTGCGGAATGCGTTCAGGGCCGCGACATGGGTTTTGACGGCAAAACGCTGATCCATCCTGCACAGGTGGAGATTGCCAACACCGAATTCGCACCCTCTGCCGATGAGATCGATCTGGCGCGACGGCAAATTGAAGCCTTTCGTGAGGCCGAGGCCGCAGGCCAGGGGGTGGCAGTGGTTGACGGGCGCATTGTGGAAAACCTGCACGTCGTCACAGCACGTGACACTCTAGCCAAAGCCAGCGCAATCGCGGCAATGGCAGCAGAATGATCCCTTGCGTGGCAAGGCGTTTCGACGGGTTTTCTGCTGCGCGCGCGTACGGTCATCTAGAGAATGACACTGATGCCGCTGCGCCATCTTTTTGAAGCAGACAGGTCAGCGTGTTGCAAAATGCGGCGGCGCGGCGCGCGCATCGCGACGATATCCAACGGGGAGAGCAGTAGATGGCCAAAACCAACGCGGGCCGGTTTTTTGAAGACTACCATCTTGGTGAGGTGATCGAGCACGCAGTGCCCCGCACCGTCGGGGCAGGCGAGCGCGCACTCTATCACGCGCTGTATCCAGCGCGACACGCGCTCTACTCGTCGGACGCGTTTGCACAATCCTGCGGTTTGCCCGCAGCGCCGCTGGATGACATGATCGCTTTTCACACGGTATTTGGAAAAACGGTCCCCGATATTTCGCTGAATGCCGTAGCGAATTTGGGATATGCCGAGGGGCGATGGCTGAGCCTGGTTTGGCCGGGTGATACCTTGCGGTCCCGGTCGGAAGTCATTGGTTTGAAACAAAACTCCAATGGTCGCACCGGCGTGGTTTGGGTCCGGACCACGGGGATCTCTCAGGCGGGCACACCCGTTCTCAGTTATGTGCGATGGGTGATGGTCCGCAAGCGCGATGCCAGCGCGCCGGCGCCCGAGACAGTTGTGCCAGACCTCGCACCAATAGTGTCCCCCGATCAGTTGGTCGTTCCCGAAGGTTTGGATTTTTCCAACTACGATTTTGATCTCGCGGGCGAACCGCATCGTTGGGGCGATTACACCGTTGGCGAGCAGATCGACCACATTGACGGTGTCACAATCGAAGAAGCCGAGCACATGATGGCCACGCGGCTGTGGCAAAACACAGCGAAGGTGCATTTCGATACCTCTGCGCGTCCAGATGGGACACGTCTCATCTATGGTGGCCATGTGATCTCGATGGCGCGCGCGCTCAGCTTCAATGGGCTGGCAAACGCACAAATGATTGTCGGGTTGAATGCGGGTGCGCACGCCAACCCTTGTCTTGCCGGCGACACGGTGCGCGCCTGGACCGAGGTGTTAGACAAAGCCGACACATCCGCCCCGAATGTAGGCGCTTTGCGCCTACGTCTCGTCGCAACCAAAGGAGGTGCGTCAGGCACGTTGCGCGGTGATGATGGCAAGTACCTGCCGCACGTTCTGCTTGATCTGGATTACTGGGCTTTGGTGCCGCAATAATACCCGATTGTTTTTGTTGTGTTTATGCGTTTCGCGTAGACGTCGCCCATCGCTTAGAGCAGGCCGTACAAGGCAATACGGCGTGCGGTTTGTTCAGTTCGTGATCACAAGATATTTTGCCGTGATCACAAATGCGAGAAATGCGCTGATGCGCCAAAAAACCACGTGCCTGCGCGGTGCCAAGCACGTGACTCTCGCGTAGAAAAGTATAAGACACTAGTCAACCCAGCTACGCGAGGAGCCATGATGCCGGAAGTGAACAGAGGCGTGCGCCCACTTTCCCCATTTATGATTGGTCCGTACTACCGCCCGCAACTCACCTCGATCTCGTCGATCATGGTGCGGATTACCGGGATCATCACATTTGGTACGGCGTTGTTGCTTGTTATCTGGCTGTTCAGCGCAGCAGCGTCCGCAGAGGCGTTCGCACTTGTTGACCGCGTCTATCAAAGCTTTGTTGCGATGGTGATCTTCACCGCTGCTATCTGGGCAGCGTTCTACCACATGCTGGGTCGTCTGCGCCACGTTATCTGGGATTTCGGATATGCGTTGGATGTCAAAACATCGGAACGCATGGCGATTGGCATGTTTGGGGTGGCGACACTGTTGACCGTGATCACGGTCGGTATTGTGGCGTTGGTGTAAGGAGGCGTTGATGCGATATTTGACAGATCGTAAGCGCGTGGTTGGCCTTGGATCGGGGCGCGATGGCACGCACCATCATTGGCAGATGTTGATCAGCTCGATCCTGCTTCTTGGTGCGATCCCAGCCGTCGTGATCACGTTTGCAGTGGCCTTCGGCGGTAATCACGACGCGGTGTTGACGTTCTTTAATCGTCCGCTCATCGCGTTGATCACAATATTGGCTCTGTCATCTGTCATTTGGCACGTGATGCAAGAATCCATCGAGGCAATTGAAGACTATGTTCACGGTGCCAAAGGCAAGTTGAGCCTGATTGCCGTGCGCGTATTTGGGTATGGACTTATCGCTGCCGGGGTGCTGGCCATTTTGCGCATGGCGCTTTGACAACGGAATGACGATGCGCGGTTTGGAAAAGCGCGGAATAACAGGAGGCCAGATAAATGGCTGCATATGATTACGAGACGCATGAATATGACGTCGTGGTCGTCGGTGCCGGTGGCGCCGGACTGCGGGCCACTCTGGGGATGGCGGAGCAAGGGCTTTCCACCGCGTGCATATCCAAAGTCTTCCCGACCCGTTCGCATACTGTTGCTGCGCAAGGTGGCATCGCGGCAAGCCTGGGCAATATGGGTCCAGACAGCTGGCAGTGGCACATGTACGACACGGTCAAGGGCTCCGATTGGTTGGGCGACACTGACGCCATGGAGTACCTGGCCCGCGAAGCGCCCAAGGCGGTCTATGAGCTTGAGCACTACGGTGTGCCATTTTCGCGCACCGAAGAGGGCAAGATTTACCAGCGCCCCTTTGGCGGCCACACAACGCAATTCGGCGAAGGTCCACCGGTGCAACGCACCTGTGCTGCGGCCGACCGGACCGGCCACGCCATCTTGCACACGCTTTACGGCCAAAGCCTGAAGAACAACGCGGAATTCTACATCGAGTATTTCGCCATTGACCTGATCATGTCGGACGATGGGGTGTGTCAGGGCGTGCTCTGCTGGAAACTTGATGACGGCACGATGCACCTGTTTGCGGCCAAGATGGTGGTGCTGGCAACGGGCGGGTACGGTCGAGCTTACTTCTCGGCGACGTCGGCGCATACGTGCACTGGGGACGGCGGCGGCATGACCGCACGTGCCGGTCTGCCGTTGCAGGACATGGAATTTGTGCAGTTCCATCCCACAGGCATTTACGGCTCGGGTTGTTTGATCACCGAAGGCGCGCGGGGCGAGGGCGGGTACCTCACCAACTCCGAAGGCGAGCGGTTTATGGAACGCTACGCGCCCACCTACAAAGATCTGGCAAGCCGCGACGTGGTATCGCGCTGCATGACCATGGAGATCCGCGACGGGCGGGGTGTTGGTCCAGACGGCGATCACATCCATCTGCACCTTAACCACCTGCCACCAGAAACGCTGGCAGAACGCCTGCCCGGTATTTCCGAGAGCGCGCGGATCTTTGCAGGTGTTGACTTGACCAAGGAGCCGATCCCAGTGCTGCCGACCGTCCACTACAATATGGGCGGCATTCCGACTAACTATTGGGGCGAGGTGTTGGCCCCAACCAAAAACAACCCCGATAACGTGGCACCAGGCTTAATGGCGGTAGGTGAGGCCGGCTGCGCATCCGTGCACGGCGCCAACCGCTTGGGATCAAACTCGCTCATCGACCTGGTAGTCTTTGGCCGCGCCGCGGCGATCCGGGCGGGGACCGTTGTCGATGCTAAATCACCGGTGCCCCGACCCAATCGGCGGTCGATCGAAGCCGCATTTAGCCGCTTTGACGGGCTGCGCTACGCCAACGGTCACGTGCCCACGGCAGACCTGCGTCTGGAGATGCAAAAGGCGATGCAGCAGGACGCAGCTGTGTTCCGCACGGACAAGACGTTGGCCGAAGGTGAACAGAAGATGAAGGGCGTGGCAGACAAGCAGAGCGATCTGAAGGTGACCGACACATCGCTGGTGTGGAACTCCGACCTCATGGAAACGTTGGAGTTGACCAACCTGATGCCAAATGCGGTCGCCACGATCACCGCTGCCGCAGCGCGCAAGGAAAGCCGGGGTGCGCATGCACACGAAGATTACCCGGATCGCGACGACGTAAACTGGCGCAAGCACAGCTTGGTCTGGTTCAAGGGCAATGCGGCCAGCCTTGGGTATCGCGGTGTGCACCTGCAACCGCTGACCGGTCACAACGATGGCGGTATCGACCTCAAAAAGATTGCGCCAAAGGCACGGGTGTACTGATCTGTGACCGGAGCACTTGAACACGCTTTGACGCCGCGCGGGTCACTGCTGGCGCTCCTTGGGGCGGCTTTGGTGGGGCTTGTGGCATGCGAAGACGCAACGCGCGCGGTCGATGACGTTGCGCAACGCAGCGCAAAAGCGGCTGTTGCAAAAACGCTGACCACGCGCTTTCCTTCGGTTCCCAGCGCAGCGGTCACTCCATTTACCGACTGCGTTATCGACAACGCCACCGCCAGAGAGATCGGCGAACTGGCCAAGGATGCTGTGATCGGCGTTTCCGAAACAACCGTCGCGATAATCCGTTCTGTACTTTCGCGGCCAGAAACCCAGCAGTGTGTCTTGACCGCTGGCGTTTCAAACCTGGCACCGCAGGGTGCGTGAAGATGCAAAGTCTGTTGAACTCAGATTGCAAAGGGGCGGACAAAATGCTGTGGCCGCTAACGGTATGCGGTAACGCGAAAAGTTTTGGCGCTCCACGTGGTCTTAGTCTATCGGATTTCGGTGAAACCAAAGCCCGGTTGATCCATCTTCCGGTCGTCGCGGCGGCGCTGGGTCACCAGACCAACCGGGGCGATAAAATGAACGCCCCGCGCCCCTTTTACCTTATTCGCGCAAACGCGCTGCTCAACGCGCCATCCTGCTCAGCCAAAGGAGCAACGTAATGGTTCAGTTCACCCTGCCCAAGAATTCACGCATCACAGTCGGCAAGACGTGGCCCAAACCCGAAGGCGCCACCAATCTGCGCAAATTCCAGATCTACCGTTGGAACCCCGACGATGGGAAAAACCCGCGCGTCGACACCTATTGGGTGGACCTTGATACCTGCGGGCCAATGATGTTGGACGCATTGATCAAGATTAAAAATGAGATTGATCCAACGCTCACCTTCCGGCGGTCGTGCCGCGAGGGCATCTGCGGGTCCTGCGCCATGAATATTGATGGCATCAATACGCTGGCCTGCATTTATGGCATGGACGAAGTGAAGGGCGACGTGAAGATCTACCCGTTGCCGCATATGCCTGTGGTCAAAGATTTGATCCCTGATCTGACCCATTTTTACGCGCAGCACGCCAGCATCATGCCGTGGCTTGAGACAAAGACAAACCGTCCGGCCAAGGAATGGCGCCAGTCCATTGAGGATCGCAAAAAGCTTGATGGTTTGTACGAATGCGTCATGTGCGCCTCTTGTTCAACGTCGTGTCCAAGTTACTGGTGGAATGGCGACCGCTACTTGGGGCCGGCAGCGTTGCTGCACGCGTATCGCTGGATCATCGACAGCCGTGACGAAGCAACTGGAGAGCGGCTTGACGATCTCGAAGATCCGTTTAAACTGTATCGCTGCCACACGATTATGAACTGCGCCAAGACTTGTCCAAAAGGCCTGAACCCGGCCGAAGCTATCGCCAATATCAAAAAGATGATGGTGGACCGGACGGTCTGATCCAAGAGCGGCGGCAGTGTCTTTAGGAGGGCCATACGGCACAGAAACAGCGTCAGTTAGGTATAGTTGTAGTCCATAGCAGGCATCGCTCGGATGGCCGTGAAAAAGGTCATGGCGGCTTGGTGGAGCAGGCGCGTTGCAGGAACCAAAGGTTCGAACTTATCCCGCCCAACCCTTTCTGTGCTGATTGGTAAATAACCCGCACGCACGGTCACAATCGCCAACAGGGACATCCTTATTGTGGTAGCGGCGCGCAACCCGCAATCTGATGAGTGTTGCGCTGGGCGCCGACTTTGTCGAGGCGAGAGAAGAAACGCGTTTATCCTAGTCGAATGTAACGCATTTCTAACGCCGCAGAAGGTGTCACGGAATACGCAGGTGGGCTATACCCGCACACAAGTATGCCATCTACTAAAAGCGCAATCTCATGATGACATCCGCCGTTCAACTCCGCTGCCGCACGCCCGCGACTAGAGGAAGCGAGAACCCATTAGAAAAACGCAAGGTCTCTGAATTGACGGTCGACTTAGACCGGAACCGTCCAATAAAGTTGCGAAACATGCTCGGGCGGCTCTACCACGGTGGCGACGATCGTTTGGCTCAACCGCGCGCTTTGCGCGGACCAGCCGATGCGTACAGGACTGGTCTAATGACGCTCTTCACACTTCATCTGGTGCCGCCGCAGTGCACTTGGTTCAGTGCGTTCGGCGCCGAACAGCCAACTGATAAGAGAGGTCATGTGGACTTTGGCGGTCGGACCATCAATCTCTTTCAAAGGTAACACTATGACGAAACCGCCCGATGCTGATGCCCGCCGTGCCATCGCGCCGGTGATTTGCTATCCACCCGAGACATTACCGCAACCCAACCTGCCGCTCTATGCATCGGCGCGCGCAACGGCGACGAAGATAGCCGAAACCACCGTGCCTCCACGCGACGCAGCCTGCTTTGATGTGCCAGCGGGACATTTTTTCCGTATCACGAGCGTCGAAGGTCCACAGGTCGGCGATATGAATTTGTGGCACGCGCACGATCTTTCTGAACGGTTTTATTCTGGTAAAACCCGGGCGCTACACGGTACTCACGTCAGCTTTGGTGACCGTTTATGGAGCAGTTTTCCAAACCTTCGACCCATGGCGACGATCGTCGCAGACACGTTGGGGTGGTATGGCTTTGATGCGTTTGGTGGCAGCGTGCACGACGTGATTGGTACGCGCTGCGACCCTTACACCGGCAATCTGCTGAAAGGCGGGCATTATCATTATTGTTGTCATTCGAACCTGACCCGGGCGCTCGCCCAACATCAAAACATCTCCATAAAGGAGGCTGAACCGTACGTTCACGATGTTCTTAACGTTTTCATGTGCACGGGATTTACCCGAGATACCGGTCAGTACTTTATGAAAGCGAGCCCCGTTCGGCCGGGCGATTACATAGAATTTTTCGCGGAAATTGATCTGATCGGCGGTTTGAGCGCCTGTCCTGGCGGCGATTGCGGTTCGGAGCATACGTCAGACGTGGCCGCCTGCTACCCGCTTCTCGTCGAAGTGTTTTCGGCCGACCCACAGAGTTTACACGGTTGGCATAGCCCACGAGTTAATGGCTATGATCGAACCCACGGCGCCGAATAAAATAGGTTTGCGTTAGGCGTCTGTTAAACTTGGCCAAACAGCCATTCCCAGTTTTGCAGACGTGCTAGGTAAACGCTGCCTCTAGCGCAATTTCAACCATGTCGCCAAAGCTGCGCTCGCGGTCTTCGCTGGGCAGGGCCTCGCCGGTTTGCAGATGGTCGCTGACTGTTAGTATGGCAAGCGCGCGGCGGTTGTGGCGGGCAGCAAGCGTGTAGAGCTCAGCGGCCTCCATCTCGACACCCAAAATCCCGTGCCGCACCATTTGATCGTCCAAATCTGGTCGTTCGGCGTAAAACACGTCCGAAGAATAAATCCCGCCCACATGGGTCGTTGTCTCTTTCGACTGTGCAGACTTTACGGCGGCTGTCAGCAGATCGAAATCGGCGCAGGGGGCAAAGTTCATCTCGCGAAATATCGCAGACGACGGTGACGTGATCGTAGATGCGGTCATCGCGATGATTACGTCGCGAATGCCAACATTTGGCTGCATGCCACCGCAGGATCCGATGCGGATCAGAATTTGCGCACCATAGTCGCGGATCAATTCGTTGGCGTAAATTGACAGCGACGGCATTCCCATGCCCGAGCCCTGAATTGTCACGCGATTGCCGCGCCACATGCCGGTAAAGCCCAGCATCCCGCGCACGTCATTCACCAACTCTGCATTGTCGAGAAATGTTTCCGCCGCCCAACGGGCACGATAGGGGTCGCCTGGCATGAGAACGGTTTCAGCGATCTGGCCTGTTGCGGCCCCTATGTGAACGGTCATTGTGCTCTCCGGTATAAGGACAGCATTACCTAGCCGCTGTCGGGTTCAAAGCTCAAGATCCGCGGGGGACTTGCCGCTCTCGACTGCGTTTTTGAACCATTGCGGCTGGCGCCCTTTGCCGGTCCAGGTTTGACTGGGCTTTTCCGGATTGGCGTATTTCGGTGCGCCTGCAGTGCTGCTTTTAGCCGGGGCGTTTCCGACCAATTCCGCCAGTGTAAATCCGAAACCGGCTGCTGCTGTCTCGGCCGCTTTGCGCGCCTCTTTTTTGTCGCGTTTCTTGGCTGCAACCAGCGCTTGGTCGACGTCCACCCGCAGCTTCTCCAGCTCTTTATGCGACATTTTCTCGAGATTTTTTGCCATTTTACTTTCCCTTTCAATAGCGCGCTATCACTAGGGCGAATAGCAGTGCTAATGCAATAGGCCTAGGTGATCGAAAACGGGTCACCGTTGGCACGATTTCGCTCAAAGGATGCAAAATCGCGGTAATTTAAACTGCTGCGGGAAATCTGTAACGAAAGAGTAATAATTTCTTACGCGGATCGATTGACGCTATTGCGCTGCAACTGCTTCTGGCTCAGCAAGGGTGACAATGTCCATCATTATTCCATTCAATTCGAAGTCTTTCGGCGTATAAACGCGCGCGACGCCCATCGCTGTCAAACGTGCGGCGTCTTCGTCTGGAATAATGCCGCCGACAATCAGCGGAATGTGCCCGAGGCCCGCCTGCTGCATTCGGTAAATCAAGTCTTCGACAAGCGGGATATGACTGCCCGAGAGGATCGATAAACCGATGACATGTGCCGCTTCATTGCGCGCAGCGGTCACAATTTCTTCGGGCGTCAGGCGAATACCTTCATAACTGATGTCCATGCCGCAATCGCGGGCCCGCACGGCAATCTGTTCGGCGCCGTTGGAGTGACCGTCAAGACCGGGCTTGCCCATGAGAAATTTTAGACGCGTGCCAAGCCGATCACTGACCGCGTCAACCGCGTCGCGCAAGTCTTCGAGGCCTTCGGTCTGGTTCGATTTGCCCAAGGCCACGCCCGTTGGGCCACGATACTCGCCATGTGTTGCGCGCATTTGCGCGGCCCATTCTCCGGTGGTTACACCTGCTTTGGCAGCGGCAATAGAGGCAGGCATGACGTTTTCGCCATTTGCCGCGGCCGCGCGCACCGCATCGAGCGCCGCTTTGACAGCCATTTCATCGCGATCCGCGCGCCAAGCATTCAGTCGCGAAATCTGGTCCGCTTCAACTGCGGGATCCACAACCATGATGCCGCCATCACCCGTCATCAAAGGCGACACTTCGCCTGCTTGATACTTGTTGACGCCGACAACAACAGTCTCGCCTTTTTCGATCCGGCCCAGCCGTTCCGAATTTGATTGGACCAATTGACCTTTCATATATTCGATTGCGGCGATCGCGCCGCCCATAGCATCGAGGCTCGCCAATTCGGCGCGCGCGCCCTCTTTGAGCGTTTCTACCTTGGCGTCGACAGCCGGATTGCCATCAAACAAGTCGTCATATTCCAAAAGATCTGTCTCATACGCCATGATTTGCTGCATGCGCATGGACCATTGTTGATCCCAAGGGCGCGGCAGGCCAAGTGCCTCATTCCATGCGGGCAACTGCACGGCGCGCGCGCGGGCTTTTTTCGATAGCGTCACGGCCAGCATTTCGATCAGGATGCGGTACACATTGTTTTCAGGCTGCTGCTCGGTCAAACCCAAGGAATTGACTTGAACGCCATACCGAAAGCGTCGATGTTTCGGGTCACTCACGCCATAGCGGGTTTCGCAAATTTCATCCCAGAGATCGACAAAGGCGCGCATTTTGCACATCTCGGTCACAAATCGAATGCCGGCATTTACGAAAAACGAAATGCGGCCAACTACTGCGGGAAAGTCCCCTGGCGTTATGCGCGGTTTCAGAACGTCCAGCACCGCTGTTGCTGTGGCGAGCGCAAAGGCAAGCTCCTGTTCCGGCGTCGCACCAGCTTCTTGCAAATGATAGGAACACACGTTCATTGGGTTCCATTTTGGCATGTTGGAATAGCAGAACTCAGCGACATCAGCGATCATGCGCAGGCTCGGTTCCGGCGGACAGATATATGTGCCGCGGCTCAGGTACTCTTTGATCAGGTCGTTCTGAACTGTACCTTGCAGCTTGCTGATGTCAGCGCCCTGTTCTTCGGCCACGGCGATGTAGAGCGCCAGCAACCAGGGTGCCGTCGCGTTGATGGTCATCGACGTGTTCATCTGCTCAAGCGGGATCTGGTCAAACAGTGTGCGCATGTCGCCCAGGTGCGCGACGGGCACACCAACCTTGCCAACCTCACCACGCGCCAGCACGTGATCACTGTCGTACCCGGTTTGCGTGGGCAAATCGAAAGCCACTGACAACCCGGTCTGCCCTTTGGCCAAGTTTGACCGATAGAGCGCGTTCGATGCGGCCGCGGTCGAATGCCCCGCATATGTGCGGATCAGCCAGGGTCTATCTTTGGTGACGGCGTCGGTCATGTCGGTATCCAATCTTGGCAGAGCAAGAAAATTTCGTCTCACCGTGGGTACACGAAACTTTGCGTCGTCGTCAATGTGCTGCGTTGCGGCAATTTCGGCAGATATGTCACGGCGACTTTGGTCGATGCGGCTGATTTGTGCCGTCCTGTTTGTACGTCTGGCAGCGGCCTGTCACTCTTTAACGATGTGGCAGATCGTGGAACTTCCCCTGTGGCTTTTTGTGCTGATTGTGCTGTTTGCCGCTGTGACATTTGCCTCGCATTTTCTGTTCCCGTCTGTGCGTTGGTTTTTCCGCCGACGGCTCGAGCGGGCGGTCGAGCGGCTGAACGAACGCCTCAGTGTGCCAATTGAGCCGTTTAAACTGGCCCGTCGGCACGATATGATCCAGCGCATCCTCTATGATCCAGAGGTCACCCAGGCAATCGTGGAACACGCGCGCAGGGACCACGTGCGCGAAGACGTGGCATTTGAAAAGGCGCGCCGCTACGCGCGGGAGATTGTGCCCAGCTTCTCGGCCTTCGCATATTTTGGGTTTGGTATCCGTATCGCGCGGTGGCTGGCAACACAGCTTTATGAGGTGCGCACTGGCGTCGACAACATGGAGCGCATCAAGAGCATCCCAGAAGGCAGCACAGTGATTTTTGTGATGAATCACCGCAGCAACATGGACTACGTGCTTGTGACGTATTTGGCTGCGCGCGCCTCAGCGCTGTCCTATGCGGTGGGGGAATGGGCGCGGGTCTGGCCCCTATCGCGGCTGATCAAATCGATGGGCGCTTTTTTCATCCGCCGCAAATCGCGAGGGGCACTCTATCGCAAGGTGTTGGCGAAATATGTCGAACTGGCGACCACAGGCGGCGTGACCCAGGCGATCTTTCCCGAAGGCGGGCTCAGCTTGGACGGCAATATCGCGCGCCCAAAGCTCGGCTTGCTAACCTATGTGGTTGAGGCGTACCGCCGGTGCGGGCGGGATGTAGCATTTGTACCTGTCGCCATTTCTTATGACCGCGTGCTCGAGGACCGTGTCCTGGTTGCCGCGCATGGCGCGGGCAATCGACGGTTTCGGGCCCGCATGTCGGTGGTGGCCGGGTTCATCCTGCGCAAGCTGTGGCTGCGTGTCACCGGTCGGTTTTTGCGGTTTGGCGGGGCAGGGGTGGTATTTGGCGCGCCGGTTTATCTGAGCGCATTTGGCGCCGAGCCAGACCCTGAAGCGCTGGCAGATCATCTTATGGACCGGATTGCGGCCGAAATGCCGTTGATGGGCGTGGCGTATATCGCGCGCGCGTTGCTGGACCATGGTGCAGCAATGACAACAGCGGATCTGCAAAGCGGTTTTGAAAACGCAATCGCCTCAAGTCCGAAACTGATCGAACAACCAGATATCACGCGGGTCATCGCGCACATGCAACAACGCGGGTTGATTGAGTCGCGTGATAACGGTTGGGCCGCCAAACCGGCTGAAACAGAGCTTTTGCAGTATTACGCAAACGCAGCACGCGGTGCTGCAGGTGCAAAGTCATAAAATTACAAAATCAATGCCGACAGTGTTGCTTTCTTGCGCAACTGACCATATCCACGGCTACAAGACATCGATTCTGCACTGCGGCACGGCATGACCAAAGGAGTCTTTTATGGCGCTCGACACCGGTATCGCGTCCTACGACGCACCTGAAAAGGACCTCTATGAGATGGGGGAAATGCCGCCCATGGGGTATGTGCCCAAGCAAATGTATGCCTGGGCCATCCGCCGCGAGCGCCACGGTGAGCCGGACACCGCCATGCAGCTTGAGGTGGTGAATGTGCCAACGCTCGACAGTCACGAGGTTCTGGTTTTGGTGATGGCAGCTGGCGTGAACTACAACGGCGTCTGGGCGTCGCTCGGGCAGCCTATCTCGCCCTTTGATGGCCATGGACAGCCATTTCACATCGCAGGTTCTGACGCCTCTGGCATCGTCTGGGCTGTCGGTGACAAGGTCAAGCGCTGGAAGGTCGGCGATGAGGTGGTGATCCACTGCAATCAGGACGACGGTGACGACGAACATTGCAACGGTGGCGATCCGATGTATTCGTCCAGCCAGCGTATCTGGGGATATGAGACACCAGACGGCTCCTTCGCCCAGTTCACAAATGTACAAGCGCAACAGTTGATGCCGCGTCCCAAGCATCTGACCTGGGAAGAAAGCGCGTGCTACACGCTGACACTCGCCACCGCTTACCGCATGCTTTTTGGCCACGAACCGCACGATCTGAAGCCGGGTCAAAACGTGCTGGTGTGGGGGGCATCTGGCGGCCTGGGATCCTATGCCATTCAGCTGATCAACACTGCCGGTGCAAATGCGATCGGCGTCATCAGTGATGAAAGCAAGCGCGATTTCGTGATGGATCTCGGCGCCAAGGGCGTCATCAATCGCAAGGATTTCAACTGTTGGGGGCAGCTGCCAACCGTAAACACGCCCGAATACGCTGAGTGGTTCAAAGAAGCGCGCAAATTTGGCAAAGCGATCTGGGACATCACCGGCAAGGGTAACAACGTCGATATGGTGTTTGAGCACCCGGGCGAGAGTACGTTCCCTGTATCCACATTTGTCTGCAAAAAGGGCGGGATGGTTGTGATCTGTGCCGGCACCAGTGGGTTCAACTGTACCTTTGACGTGCGCTACATGTGGATGCACCAAAAGCGCTTGCAGGGGTCACACTTTGCCCATCTGGCACAAGCGTCTGCGGCCAATCACCTGATGGTGGAGCGTCGGCTCGATCCCTGCATGTCCGAGGTCTTTGCCTGGAACGACCTGCGCGAGGCACACATGAAGATGCTGCGCAACGAACACAAACCCGGCAACATGTCCGTTCTGGTGCAATCGCCCAAAACTGGGCTGCGGACGCTTGAAGACGTCTTGGAAGCCAAAGCGCAATAGTATACACGCTTAACGTGCAAAGTGCAGTCCGCGAATCACCTCACGGTTTTGCGGACTGTACGCGTGTTCTGGGTCGTCTCTGAAAATTCAGCGACATAGCGCGGGATGCCTCGCTATTTCTGGGGAGGAGAAAACCGTGAATTTTCAAAGGCAGTTAATACAAGCTATAGTTGGTTTAATCTTTCGTTAACCAATCAGGAGCGAGTGTGACCTATGAAAAGTGATTGGATACTGGACGTTCTCGCCGACCTCAAGACATTCGCCACTTCCAACGGGATGCCCGCGCTGGCCGAGCAGCTCGATGATACGGCAATTGTCGCTATGGCCGAGATCGCTGCTGCGAAGGAAGCTCAACATGGTCAACGCCGCGACGGCAACCCAGCCGTTGGAATTCATCTTGGAGGAACTGGAGCAAGCTGAAGAGCTGGGCGCGCTCCAACACGCGACGGAACGTTTGTGTGCGCACTATCAAAAAGATCATGTCGTGTATCACTGGGTCGACAGCGCCGGTGATCACTACGGCTGCGGAACCTATCCGGATGAATGGCGATATGTCTATCTTGAGCGGAATTATCTTCGGGTCGATCCAGTTATTATCGGGTGTTTTCAAAGCTTTCACCCGGTCAATTGGAAGCAACTTGATTGGTCAAGCAAAGCAGCACGCGAGTTTCAGCGTGCCGCACTGGAACATGGCATTGGCAACCAGGGTTTCACCGTTCCAATCCGCGGACCTAACGGGCAGTTTGCACTTTTCACCGTCAGTCATACCTGTGACGACGATCAATGGGAGGACTGGGCAGAGGCCAACCAACGGGATCTGATCCTCATCGCGCACGAGTTCAACAAAAAGGCGTTGGAATTCGAAGCAGATCGCAGGCCGGGGCAGACGCAACAACTCAGCCCGCGAGAGCTGGACGCGATGACATTCCTTGCTTTGGGCTATAGCCGCGCGCAGGTGGCAGACGAGCTGTCAATCTCAGAGCACACATTGCGGGTCTACATCGAAAGCGCGCGACACAAACTCGGTGCGCAGAATACCACGCACGCAGTGGCACGGGCCATTTCGAGAGGTCTTATCGTGGCTTAAGCTGTTGCGGGCTGCGATGCGCATACGCACGCTCAGATAGAAAAGAGTTAACGCTGTCATGGCTAGCGTTTGGGGATTACCTGCCCGGTCTGCCCAAGGAGAGCCGCCATGCTGCGTTACGTCTATGCCAACGATCTGCACAAGTTTCCCAAACTCGCCCGCACCATGTTCGAAGACCGCGCTGACCAGTTCAAGGCGCGGCTCGGATGGGATGTTCACGTGGATGCGCAAGGACACGAGCGGGACGTCTATGACGCGCTCAACCCGCTCTACGTAATCTGGGAAGAAGCCGACGGAAGCCATGGGGGGTCAATGCGGTTTTTGCCGACGGTCGGCCGGACCATGGTGAACGACCATTTCGGTCATCTCACCTCCGGTCCCATTGTCAGTCCGTTCATTTGGGAATGCACGCGGTTCTGCCTGGCGCGCGGTGCGGGTCGTCATGTGGCCGCTGCTCTGACTCTCGCAGGCGGGGAAATCATGAAAAATTTCAATGTCGATCACTTCGTTGGCGTGTTTGACGCGCGGATGACGCGGATCTACCGTTTGATCGGTGTCACGCCCGAGGTTCTGGGCACCGCCGGAGAAGGTCGCGAGCAAGTTAGCGTTGGCCTCTGGCACTACCAGGGCGAAGCGGCGCCGCAAGTAACGGCCCGTGCTGGGGTGACCCTCGCGCAGTCGGCGGAATGGTTTGAACGCTCATTTGGATCATCGGCAACACCTGACCTTGCTCTCAGCGCCTGATCCCTCTGGCCCCTGTGGCGCGACGCCGGTAGGGTCGCGCCATGCAGCTTGCCCTTTCCGATGATCAGGCCACCGCCTTTGACAGCGTAAGCGAGATGCTGCGCAGCGCCGGTATCGATCTTGATAACACGTTGTTGATGCCGCCGACATCGTCTGCCACGTCGGTCATGGCTGTCACGGGCAAGGCGGGGTCGGGCAAAACGCTGCTTCTGGCACAGATCTACAAGGCGCTCGAGGGCGCCGGGGTCGAGGTTGTGTCGGGTGACTACGAGTCGCGCAAAAAACGTGACAAGCGAACGCTCGCCATCCTTGCCCCGACAAACAAGGCGGCCTCTGTGCTGCGGTTTCGCGGCGTGCCCGCAACCACGATACACCGCATTCTCTATACCCCCGTTTATGATCCCGAATACGAGCGCATCGCTGAGTGGCTTGCCGGTCATGATGAGCGCCCCGACATCGATGGGTTGACCGCGGACGCATTGGATCGCGCTTACGCGTTTTACCAGTCCAACACGTCCATCCCGGGCGCGCTTGCAGCGGCAGGGTTGCGGGGATCAGACTTCATCACCGGTTGGAAGCGGCGCGAAGAACCGTTGGATATCGGGTTGGTCGACGAAGCTTCAATGCTCGATGACAAGCAGTTTGAAGATCTCAAAGAGATCTTTCCAACCCTCTTGCTGTTTGGCGATCCGGCGCAGTTGGCACCGGTGAACCAATCCGGTGCCATGGTCTTTGATCAGTTGCCGGAAAAACGCGTTCTCCATCTGGGGCGCATTCATCGGCAGGCGGCAGATAGCCCGGTTTTGGACCTTGCCCACGCGCTGGCCGACCCAGAGGTCGATTTTTACCGGTTCGAGCGCATGGTCGAAGAGGCGGCGGCAGGCGATGACCGGGTCGTCTGGGGTCAGCGGGTCGAGGTTGATCTGATGGCGCGCAGCCCTGTGCTGGTCTGGCGCAATGCCACCCGAATACGGCTCATCAACGCATTTCGCGCCGTCCACGCCGCGCCCGACGATCGTCTGTTGCCCGGGGAACCGCTGATCTGTGACGGGTTGGAACTGCCCCTGAAACACCGCAAAAAGCGCATCGACCTCGAGGCGCGCGGCCTGATCAAAGGCGCGCAGGTGGTGTTTTTGGGAGAGGGACGCAAGCCAGGCTTTTCCCGGCTGCACGTGATGGGCGCAGAAGAGCCGCAGGTTTCCGCGGCATCTATAGTAAAGATTGAAAAACCGGATGAAGAAGAGCCGTTTATCCCGTTTGCCGCCCACATGGGCGCGACCTTTCTGCACGGGGCGGCGGTGACCATACACAAGGCGCAAGGCAGTCAGTGGAACGCGGTTCAGGTCTTTGCGCCCGACCTTTACGCCGCCGCACGCATGGGCCGGACCGAGGCTGGGCAACCACTGTGGAAAAGGCTAGCCTATGTGGCAATCACCCGGGCGCAAGAGCGTTTGATCTGGGTGGTGCGCAACCGCCTGGCCAAACCCTCGGGTCCGCTGCAGGTAGACGACCTGCGCGCCAGTGCCGCGGCGCCTTTGTCGCTTGCGCCGACGGAGACGGAGTAGACGTAGGGTGCACATTCACTGCGCACCGCACCTCAGTTGCGCAGTATGGAAAAGGCCGCCGATGCACCCCAGCCGGCAAAAATTGCGATCGCCAGCGACATCAACCCATACCAGAACGGCTGCTCGCGGCTGAGATTAAACAGCCAGCGCTCAAGCCCGACCTTGCGAACGTCAATCGCAGTTTCATAGCTCGAAATGACGGTGCCGCCGCGGGTCAAAAAGATGCGCGTGGCATAGTCGCCCTCGGTCAGCGCGGCAGGCAGCGCGATGCGCGCCCGGAACAGCGTTTGATCATCAACCACAACGTGGTGTTCCATAGCCTGATACAGCCCGCTGTCGGTGCGGATACGGATCAGCGCGTCGCTGAAGTTGGCTGCATCCGAGATGTTCATCGGTGCGCCCACCGATCTGATTGCACGTGGGATCGAAATCTGGTGACGCAGGTCTTCTGTGTCGCGCAGCACATCGCCGAAGCTGCCGCTTGCCGCCACCGCGTAAAAGCTTGGCGCGGCATCCACTTCGACCGCGTCGGTGTTCACCCATATTCCAAAGCGGCGGCTTTTGCGCCGCACCGTCACCGGCTCGGACGGGCCTGCTACGGTAACAAGCACTTGGAGCGGCGGACCCGCCGGTATTGGCGCCTCGCGTTTGACAGCCCCAAAGATCAGGATTTCTGATCCGTCAAAACTGGTGGTGATCGCGATCTCATCCTGGCTGAGACCCAGAACCACCTCCTCGGCGTAAGCTGGGCATGCCAGAAAAAGAATGCAAAGCAGCCAGCGCATCAGTGCCCCCCCGCCGCACCGAGGGTGTACAGCTCTGCCGGCTGCAGCAGCAAATCCAACGCAAGCTTGCCGCAGACGGCGAGCACCATCAGCGCCAGCAAAATGCGCAGTTGCTCGGCTTTCATGCGCACACCGATGCGCGTGCCGATCTGGGCACCAATCACCCCACCAATCAGCAAAAGGACCGCCAGCACCACGTCCACTGTGTAGTTGGTGGTCGCGTGCAGCATCGTGGTGAACCCGGTCACGAAAATGATCTGAAACAGGGATGTGCCAACCACCACTTTGGTGGGCATACCAAGGATGTAGATCATCGCGGGAACCATGATGAACCCGCCGCCTACGCCCATGATCGCGGCCAAAATGCCAACTGCTATGCCGATCAGGATCGGCGGGATCACCGAGATATAAAGCCCAGACACGCGAAACCGCATTTTGAACGGTAGCTTTTGGATGGCGCTGTGTTTCCGGCGCTGCGGGCGGTTGATCCCGGCACGGGTCTTGCGAATGGCATTGAAGCTTTCGACAAACATCAAGCTGCCAATCACGCCGAGGAACACGACGTAACACAGCCGCACAAGCAGATCGACCTGACCCAGCGATTTCAGATAGTTGAAAACCACCACGCCGAGGGCTGCGCCGATCAGGCCGCCGATCAACAGCACTGTACCCATGCGCAGGTCCACCGTTTTGCGCCGCAGGTGCGCCAGCACGCCGGAAAAGGAAGAGGCCACAATTTGGTTGGCTTCGGTGGCCACCGCCACCGCGGGTGGGATGCCGATGAAAAACAGCAGCGGTGTCATCAAAAATCCGCCGCCCACACCAAACATGCCGGACAAGATCCCAACCAATCCGCCGAGCCCCAATAGGAGGAACGCATTGACCGACACTTCGGCGATGGGCAGGAACACTTGCATGCGCCTCCCTATGCCGCGGTCAGAGACGAAATCAAGGGCGTATGCTGCTTTGCAGCAAATTGGTCTGGGCAGTGGCCAGGACTGGCGTTAACGCTCTTTGACGTAGGGCTCGCCACCGGCGCGCGGCGGGATCGCCTTGCCGCCGACACCGGCGAGGATCACCACAACCAGGATGTAAGGCAGCGCGTCCATCAACTGCACGGGCACCGTGATCGCACCCAAGTCGATGTTCTGATAGCGCAGCGCAATCGCCTGCAGAAAGCCAAACAACAAACAGGTCCACAGCGCGGCCCATGGGCGCCACTTGGCAAAGATCAACGCAGCCAGAGCGATAAACCCGCGGCCCGCGGTCATGTCTTTGACAAAACCCGCCTGCAGCGCTGTGGCCAGGTAGGCGCCCGCAATGCCGCACAGGACGCCGCAAATCGCTACAGCGGCAAACCGTAATCCAACGACCGAGACGCCGGCAGTGTCCACGGCTGCGGGGTTTTCACCCACGGCCCGCAACCGCAAGCCAAAGCGCGTGCGAAACAGTACGTACCAGGTGGCCGGGACAGCAAGAAATGCAATGTAGACAAGGATTGAGTGGCCGGACACCAGCTCTTCGTAGGCCGGACCAAACAGTGGGACGGCGCCAAGGCTTTCGGCGAAGGGCAGACTGAACCCTTCGAACCGCGCCCCACCCGAAAGTTGCGGCGTGCGACCGCCTTGGCGAAACCAGTCCTGCGCCACCAGCACTGTTATCCCCGCCGCGAGAAAGTTGATCGCAACGCCAGAAATCAGCTGATTGCCGCGGAACGTGATCGAGGCCAGTCCGTGAATGCCTGACAGCGCCAGCGAGGCTGCGATGCCAGCCAGCAGACCCAGCCAAACAGATCCAGTGATGGCGGCCGTCGCCGCAGAAAACATCGCCGCAGCCAGCATCTTGCCCTCAAGCCCGATGTCAAAAATGCCTGCACGTTCCGAGAATAATCCGGCAAGGCAGGCCAGCAGCAGCGGGGTGGCCAGGCGCACCGAACTGTCGAGGATTTGGATCAGCGTCAGATAATCCATCGCCTAGGCCTCCCGCGACCGGCGCATGGTCAGAAACATCTTTTCCAACGGCATCCGCACCATGTTGTCGAGCGCGCCAGTGAATAGGATCACCAGCGCTTGGATCACCACGATCAACTCGCGCGGGATCGTCGTCCACAGCGCCAGTTCGGCACCGCCCTGGTAGAGGAACCCAAACAGGATCGCAGCCAGAAAGACGCCAAACGGATGGCTGCGCCCCATCAGGGCCACCGCAATGCCGATAAAGCCCGCGCCTTCGACCGCGTTTAGCACCAGCCGCTCAGCCTCGCCCATGACGTTGTTGATGGCCATCAGCCCGGCCAGCCCGCCCGAGATCAGCATGGCGATCATAGTGATGCGGATGGCACCGATACCGGCATAGCGTGCAGCGCGTCCGGATTTACCGAAGGACCGGATCTCTAGCCCCAGGGGCGTGCGCCAGATCAGGATCCAGACCAGGAAACACGCGAGAACGGCGATCACCAGTGATACGTTGGCGGGCGCAGCTTTGGAAAATGATATGCCCAAGGGGGCAAGGATTTCATGCAGCGACGGCAAGTGGACGCTTTCGGGAAACCGTGCGGTGGCCGGGTCCATCGCGCCTGCGGGCCGCAGCACGTTGACCAGCATGTAGTTTAATACCGCAGCGGCGATGAAATTGAACATGATCGTGGTAATCACGATGTGGCTGCCGCGGCTGGCTTGCAAATAGGCCGGGATCGCGGCCCACGCCGCCCCGAAGAGCGCGGCACCTGCTGCCGCACCGATGAGGGCGACGCTCCAGTGCGGCCAGGGGATCAACAGGCAGATAAGCGCCACGCCCAGACCACCAAGCATCGCTTTGCCTTCGCCCCCGATGTTAAAGAGGCCCGCGTGAAACGCGATTGCCACAGCGAGCCCGGTAAACATGAAATTGGTGGCATAGTAGAGGGTGTAGCCCCAGCCATAGGTGGACCCGAGCGCGCCGGTGACCATCAATTGCACGGCAGCCACGGGATCTTCGCCAATGGCGATGATTACCAGCGCCGACAGGATGGCGGCGAGGATCAGTGAGATCAGCGGCACGAGGATCACCTCGGCCCATTTTGGCATCACGTCCACGATTGGCCCCCGCTGTCAAAATGCGTGCTGCGCACACACCATTTATTTTGGGGGGCTTTGCCCCCGTCCCGTTGGGACTCCCCCAGGATTTTTTTGAAACAGAGAAGTCTCATTCGTTCATCCCGGCCATCAGAAGACCCAGTTCTTTTTCATCTGTGGCGGCGGCCTCGCGCTCGCCCATAATCTGGCCATCGAACATCACCGCGACGCGGTCGGCGAGGCCCAAGATCTCTTCCAATTCGACGGAGACCAGCAGAACGGCTTTGCCTTGATCGCGTAGCGCTACGATTTGCTGGTGGATAAACTCGATAGCGCCGATGTCGACGCCGCGCGTGGGTTGCCCGACCAGCAACAGGTCAGGATTGCGCTCGATCTCGCGGGCGAGCACGATCTTTTGCTGGTTGCCGCCGGAAAAGTCTTTGGCCGCCAGGTGCGGGTGCGGTGGACGCACGTCGAAGCGGTCCATCTTGGCCTGCGTGTCGGCCTTGATCGCGGCGTTGTTGCTCAGCAAGCCGGCGGTGTAAGCCGCATCGTGGTGGTAGCCGAAGGCGGTGTTTTCCCAGGCGGCGAAGTCCATGATCAGGCCTTCGCGCTGGCGGTCTTCGGGCACATGGGCGATGCCCATGGCGCGGCGGGCGCGCCCGTCCGCTCCCGCACCGGTCACATCAATGGGCGCGCCGTTCAAGGTGATTGTGCCCGTGCCGATGGCGTAGCCACCCAACACTTCGAGCAGTTCGGATTGGCCATTGCCCGCAACGCCCGCGATGCCGAGAATTTCGCCTGCGCGCACATGCAAGTCGATGCCTTTTAACCGCTCGACCCCTTGCTCATCCGTGACCCGCAGATCCTTGATGTCGAGCACCACATTGCCGGGGCGCGCGGGCGCTTTGTCTACGCGCAAGAGCACCTTGCGACCCACCATCAGTTCGGCCAGCTCTTCGGGGCTCGTCTGCGCTGTGCGCACCGTCGCCGTCATTTCGCCCCGGCGCATCACGCTGACGGTGTCGGTGATATCCATGATCTCGCGCAGTTTGTGCGTGATCAGGATGATGGTTTTGCCTTCCTCCTTGAGCCGCCCAAGAATGCGGAAAAGTTGATCGGCCTCGGCCGGGGTCAGCACACCCGTTGGTTCATCGAGGATTAGGATGTCAGCGCGGCGGTACAGCGCCTTGAGGATTTCCACGCGCTGCTGCATTCCCACGCCGATTTCCTCGATCAAAGCGTCGGGGTCCACGCGCAGGTCGTATTCCTGTTCCAATTCGATCAGTGTCTTGCGCGCTTTAGACAGGGACGGTCGTAGCAAGCCACCGTCCTCGGCGCCGAGGATGATGTTTTCCAGCACCGTGAAATTCTCGACCAGCTTGAAGTGCTGGAACACCATGCCAATGCCAGCGGCAATGGCGGCCTGGCTGTCGGGAATGTCGGTGCGTTGCCCTTTGATAAAAATCTCGCCTTTGTCGGCCTTGTAAAAGCCATAGAGGATCGACATCAGCGTGGATTTGCCGGCGCCGTTTTCGCCGATGATGCCGTGGATTGTGCCGGGCATTACGCGGATCGAGATGTCTTTATTTGCCTGGACCGGGCCAAAAGCTTTGGAAATGTCTTTGAGCTCGATAGCAGGGTGTGTGGTATCGCTCGTCATGCGCGCCGCCGCAGACTGACAAGTGACTGACGTTGCGGCTTACTGATAGGTGCGCGCAGTGGGGCGCATGTCAACGCAAGGTATGCTCCGTGCGGTGCCTGGTCACGTTGTGTCATGCTGTCCCCGGGTCAACTCTGATGGCATAAGGGCCACGCCGATATGGCGCGGCCCTTGCAAGTCTTGCACAGCATCGGATCAGAAGCTGATCGCAGGGCAGCTGTCGTCGGACATGTAATCGTGTACCGCAAGGCTGCCGCTGGCAATTGCTGCGGACGCCTCGTCCACGGCGGACTTCATTTCAGCCGACACGAGCGAGGCGTTGTTTTCGTCCAGAGCGTAGCCGACGCCGCCATTGGCCAGACCCATGACGTTAAAGCCGGTTTCCATATCCGCGCCATCGGTGAATGCGTCAAATACGGCATTGTCCACACGCTTAAGCATGGATGTCAGCACTTTGCCCGGGTGCAGGTAGTTCTGGTTGCTGTCCACGCCGATCGACAGGATGCCTTCGTCGGCCGCGGTTTGCAGCACGCCCACGCCGGTACCACCGGCCGCGGCATAGACCACGTCAGCGCCTTGGCTGATCTGCGCCTTGGTCAGTTCCGAGCCCTTCACTGGGTCATTCCAAGCTGCAGGCGTGGTGCCTGTCATATTGGCGATCACGTTGGCGTCGGGGTTCACCGCCTTGACGCCTTGGGCGTAGCCGCAGGCAAATTTGCGGATCAGCGGGATGTCCATGCCACCGATAAAGCCGACAGTGCCCGAGCTCGAAGCCTTGGCCGCCATCATGCCCACGAGGTATGAGCCTTCATGTTCGTTGAACACAACCGAACGCACGTTGGGCTGGTCAACTACCATGTCGATGATGGTGAATTTTGTGTCCGGGTAATCCGCCGCCACTTGGCTGAGCGCGTCAGCAAAGGCAAAGCCGGCCATCACGATGGGATTGGCGCCTGCTTCGGCAAAGCGGCGCAACGCCTGTTCGCGCTGGGCTTCGGATTGCAGCTCGATTTCGCGGAACGAGTTGCCGGTTTCATCTGCCCAACGCTGGGCGCCGTTGAACGCGGCCTCGTTGAACGACTTATCGAATTTGCCGCCCAGATCAAAGATCAGCGCAGGTTCGGCCAATGCGGCGCCTGCGCTCAGCGCCAAGGCAGCGGTCGCACCCAGAATTTTGTGCATGAATGTCATGTTGGTCGTCTCTCCCATTGTCATGGTTGGGGCCGGACGGCAGCAGCGCCGCACCTTGACCCGGGGATCGCAGTGATCGCCAATAATAAGGCTACAGCGCCTTGGGGGCGTCAACCGCTTTTTGTTGAATTTACGCGGTTATTGGGCAGAATGCCGTGCGCTTGATCACGTTGCATATGACTGCTTCACGCTGTCTGCAACGCGCGTCAAATCTCGACGTAGGATCAGCGCATCCGTGCGCCCGTTGGGCCGTGCGTAGTACTTCGCGCGCTGTGCGATCTGTACGTAGCCGCATTTGTGATAGAGCGCGCGCGCTGCGGCATTGTCATCGGCCACTTCGAGGAATGCATGTTGCGCGACACGCGCTGCGTGTCTGTGCCACATCTGCATGAGCGTTGTACCGCGCCCTTGCCGTTGAGAGGACGGGTCAACAGCGATTGTCAAAAGCTCCGCCTCGTCCGCAACCGCGCGCCACAGTGCAAAACCGTCGGGCAGATGCGTCAAGCGTGTGTGCGCCGCGCCGAGCATGTCGGCAAACTCGGCTGCCGTCCAGGCGCGCTCATGTTGCATGGCTGCTTTATGCAATGTGGCCAGGTCGTCTGGGCTCATGGCAGGATGCGCGGCGGCGCGTCCCGCGCGGGGGCCGCGTCGGGCGCTTTGACATAGAGCGGGGCAGGAGGTGTCACACCTTCCTCTGGATGTGCGGCGCCAATCCGTGCAATCGCACGGGCCAGTTCAGCCGGCGCGCATTCGGGTGCCGGTGCGCCGGTGGTCAGAACGGGACCGGCGTCCCGCAAGGTATAAATCTGGCCGCGCGGTGCATTGATGCGCACGGGCAGTCCGAGAAAGCGGCGGGCAGCAAAACCGGAAACGCCGATGGCGGGACAGGCCAGACCCAACGCCAGCCCGCGTGCCGTGGCCACGCCGATGCGGATGCCGGTAAAATTGCCCGGCCCAATTCCAACAGCGAGGGCGCTGAGCTCTTGCCAGGTGACACCTGCCTGCGCGAGCAATTCTTCGAGCAAGGGCACCAGCCGCTCTGCCTGACCGCGGGCCATATCTTCGGCATGTGCGGCGATCACCTGATCGCCCCGCACGATGGCCGCAGCGCAATAGGCACCGGACGTGTCAAACCCCAGAACCAATGGGTCGACTGTCATGCCGAGGCGTCGTTCAGGCTGTCGCGGGCAGAGCCGTGGTGCCGTGGTAGATTATCGGCAATGTGCAACCAGTGCGGTGCTGCATCGCTGTGGCAGTGCAACGCGGGCGGCAGCGCATCGATTTGATCAAAAATGGCCAGCGGCACGTAAATCTGCGTTGGCAAGTAGTCGAATTGCGCCGCCAGGGGTGACCCGCAGTCGGGGCAAGACCAGCGTTCCACCCCGGGCGTGTGCTGCAGGGCCTGGCCCAAAGGCGGTGTTGCCTGCATCACTGCCTGTTCAAAGGCGGCAAAGGCGGCCACAGGTCCGCCGGTCCAGCGGCGGCAGTCGCCGCAATGGCAATAGGCAACCGTGTGGGGGCGTGCGGTGAAAGTGAGCTGCACGGCACCGCAATAGCAACGTGCCGTTAGCCCCGGTTCAGACCGCGACAGGGCGCACCTCGGTCACCTCGGGGATGTAATGGCGCAACAAATTTTCGATCCCCATCTTGAGCGTCAGGGTCGACGATGGGCAACCGGCGCAGGCGCCTTGCATGTGCAGATAGACAACGCCGCGGTCAAAACCGTGAAAGGTGATGTCGCCCCCGTCCTGTGCCACGGCAGGGCGCACGCGGCTATCCAGCAGCTCCTTGATCTGACCCACCACAACGGCGTCCTCGCCATCATGGTCAGCATGGCCGGACACCGGCGCTTCACCGTCCATCATCACCGGTGCGCCGGACTGAAAATGCTCCATGATCGCGCCGAGCAAGGCGGGCTTGATGTGATCCCATTCAACGGCGTCCGCTTTGGTCACGGTGACAAAGTCGGTGCCACAAAAGATGCCCGTGACCCCGTCAACGGCAAACAGACGCTCTGCCAGCGGTGACGCCTTGGCTGCGTCGGCTGATGGGAAGTCTGCGGTACCAGCAGCAAGCACGGTGACACCGGGCAAAAATTTCAGCGTTGCGGGATTGGGCGTAGATTCGGTTTGGATGAACATGCGGTGCTCTCCTTGAAGCTGGCACCGATATGCGCTCGGCGCGGTTGTGTGTCAAGGTTTAGAATTATTCTAAAAGAAGCTCATCGGTCCGTGCGGACCTCTTCGCCAAAGCCTGTTGGCTCAGGTGATGGCTTCGAGCTTTTCCTTGCTGAGATCGCCGGGCACGATGGTGATCGGAATGGGTAGCGCGCCGGCGTTCCGGCTGAGCTGCGTGACCAGCGGACCCGGTCCCTGTTTGCCAGTGCCCGCGCCGAGCACCAAAACGCCAATCTCCGGTGTTTCTTGCACCAGGGCGACGATCTCGTCCACGGGTTGGCCTTCGCGGATGATCAGTTCGGGGTCGATATTTTGTTTGTCGCGCATCCACTTGGCGAACACTTCGAAATGCGCCTCGATCCGTTCGCGCGCTTCCTCGCGCATGACATTGCCGACACCGATCCAGTGATTGAATTCATCCGGTGGGATGACCGACAAGATCGCCACGCCGCCGCCGGTATGCGCCGCCCGCATTGCCGCAAATCGCATCGCATTCAGGCATTCGCGACTGTCATCGAGGACCACCAGGAACTTACGCATGCTGCCCTCCACTTCGGCGTCGACAGATCATGACGCGGCGGCGCTGAGCTGGCAATTGCAAAAACGGCGCGGGTTTCGCGAGTGGCCGCTTGACCGTTTGGCTGCGCTTTTGAAGCCGAGCCGGCATGTGCCTCAGGCGGTTGCGGCCCAGTCCCAGTATAGCTCGCGCGCACGCCGTGTGACGGGGCCCATCTGGTATGACGTGTCTTCGAACGCAGTGACGGGCGTGACCTTCATCATATTGCCGGACAAGAAAACCTCATCTGCCGCAGCCACGTCGTCAAAGCTGAGCACTGTTTCGATTACGTCCATCCCATCTGCGCGCAGGTTCGCGATGTGGCGCGCGCGGGTGATCCCGGCGAGGAATGTGCCATTTGGGATCGGCGTTAAAACGGCGCCATCTTTTACGATAAAGACATTGGCCGTGGCCGTTTCAGCGACATTGCCCATCGCATCCGCCACCAGCGCATTTTGAAATCCACGCGATCGCGCTTCGACCAGCATGCGCGCGTTGTTGGGATAGAGACACCCGGCTTTAGCGTTGACCACGTTGTCTTCGAGAACCGGGCGGCGGAACCTGGTGCGTGACAGCGTCGTGGAGGCGCCAGGATCCGCCATCGGCACGGCCTCAAGGCAGATGGCAAATCCGGTTTCCTCGGGTTGCGGGACGATGCCTGTGACGTCGCCGTGGATGCCCCAATACATTGGCCGAATATAGACCGGAGTCTCCTGTGCATAAGCTTTGAGGCCGTCGTGAATGATCCCAACCATGTCATCGGTGGACACAGTGGGAACCAACATCAGCGCCTCGGCTGAACGGTTGACGCGGGCGCAGTGCAGCGCCAAGTCCGGCGCGCGCCCGTCAAAGTAGCGTGCGCCATCAAAGACTGTTGTGCCCAGCCAGCTGCCATGGTCCGCCGCCCGCATGATCGGCACATCGCCGTCGTGCCAGCTTCCTTCAAAGTAGGTGCGTATGTTTGTGCCGACAGCCATGCGTTCCTCCCGTGTTGCTGGTAGCCTAGCAAGATTAGGTCATAAGACCAGACCTTTCTTGCCGCTATCGATCCGATTCAAATGCCTTGAATGCGTCTGCAAACGCGGGATGCCAGCGCGACAGGGCTGGGCGATCTTCGATGATGTCGCTAGCCGCCCATGCAACGCGGCGAGCATCCAAAGCGCGGTCCACATCGCCATCCGGGCAGAGGATGTAAAAGCTTCCTGCGCGCATACGGTCGAGCATGTAGTCAACGGTATCTTCGGGGTTTGCAGCGGCGGCAGGCTTTTCCGGGATCACGCGTTGGATCATGCCGGTGTAGGTAAAGCCTGGCACAAACAGATGCGCCGAGATCCGAGCATTTTCGGCGCGCAATTCGTGCGACAACTGCTCGGTCAGCACTTTTACTGCCGCCTTGGACACATTGTAGGCGGGATTGCCGGGTGGCGTGGTGATGCCCTGCTTGGACCCCGTGTTGATGATGACTGCCGGTCGGTCGGCCGCGATCATGCGCGGAACAAACGCCATGTGGCCGCGCAATACGCCGCGAAAGTTGACGTTGAGGATGCTGTCCCAGCCCTGCGTGCCGGACCACGATGTGTTTGTCTCGGCGCCGATGCCTGCGTTGTTCATCAGCACCGCCACCTCGCCTGTGGCAAAGGCCCGGTCCGCCAGCGCTGCGACGTCTGCGTCAGAGCCGACATCGGTGGGCTGGGCGATCACAGGCGCGCCGTTTTTTGCCGCGGCTGAAACGTCCTGCGTGGCGGCAACCAAAGCCTCACCGGGTAAATCGGCCAAGATCACACCAAAACCGTCTTGGGCAAAACGCCTTGCAGCGGCGCGGCCGACACCGCTGGCGGCACCGGTGACAACGGCGATGCCGCCGAGGGCCAAGGCTTTGGAATACATGACAAGCTCCTGTGCTGGGTGGCGCAACAATAGACGCGCATATGCATGGGGCAAGAGATGCTACGTGGTGCGGCAAATCACTCTGCTTGACGCGCGCAAATCTTGCAGAGCAAGGGCAAGCCTCAGATCGCCTGACCAGATGCGCTCGGCCCATCCCCTTGGGCGATAAAACCTGAAATGCAGCAGTGCCGGGGTGGCTCCCCTTCACCGGACACCGGCTAGCCCTCGGGTTTGAGTTGATAAACACCCTCGGGCAGATCCAGCGCCGCCGCCAGATCGCGCACCTGTTCAAGTGACAGGGAGATGCGAACCACGTCATCTCGCCGGGCGTCGTATTGCTCGACAGTGATACACTCGGCAAAGCTGTTGACGATGACGTCCTCCTGCAGCGGGGCCGATCCTTCGTCAACCAGCGTGATCACCGTGCTGTCAAACTCGTGCTCGATGCTGAACATGGGCGGTCCCTATTGCAAATCGCCGAAGGCGTGCGCCAGCCGCTCCACCGCCTGTTCGATCCGGGCGCGTGGCGCTGCAATGTTAAACCGTAGCCAGTCTTCGCCGCCCGTGCCAAAGGTCGGGCCATGGTTCACCGCGATGCACGCGTCCTGTTCGACACGGCGCGTGAACTCCTCGCGGCTCATCCCGGTGCCGGAAAAATCGACCCATGAAAGATACGTTGCTTCCAGCGGCATCGACTGCAACCCCGGGATCGCATTCACGGCCTCGTCAAACAGCCGTCGGTTTCCGTCGAGATACGTGATCAAATCGTCCACCCAGGTGGCGCCGTCTGGGCTGTAGGCGGCCGTTGCCATGAAGAGACCAAAGGAATTGGGCGACAGCCCCAGCCCCAACATCCGCGCGGCAAAACGTGCGCGCAGGTCGGGGTCGGCAATGATCACGTTGCCCGAATGGCTGCCCGCGATGTTGAAGGTTTTGGTGGTGGCGGTCATCATGATCAGCCGGTCTTCGATCCCCTCGATGTGGGTCATCGGAATATGGCTGTGGCCTGGCATCACCAGATCGTGGTGAATTTCGTCAGACACAATGATCAGGTCGTGCCGTTTGGCAAACGCAGCCACGGCGGCCAACTCGCCCCGGCTCCAGACGCGGCCACCTGGATTGTGCGGCGAACACAGGATGAGCATCTTTTCACTGCCATCCATTTGCGCGTCATAGGCCTCAAAATCCATCTCATAAAGACCGTTGCGCTGCACCATCTGGCATTCGACCACGCGGCGGTTGTTGCCGCGAATGACCTTGGCAAAGGCGTGATACACAGGCGTGAAAAGCACCACACCGTCGCCGGGCTGGGTGAAGGTTTCCACGCACATGGCGGTCCCGTTGACCAGCCCGTGCGTGGTAAAGATGTGAGCACCCTCCACCTGCCAGCCATGGCGTTCCGCCATCCACCACTGGATCGCCGCCTTATAGGCGCTGTCATCGCCAAAGTAGCCGATGATGCCGTGATCCAGTTGCGCCTGCACTGCGTCCAGCACCGCTTGCGGTGGGCGGAAATCCATGTCGGCCACCCACATCGCCAGGCCGGTGTCCGCCGGCACGCCGTACAGGCTCTCCATCATGTCCCACTTCACACAGTGGCTGCCGCGGCGGTCGATGATGTCGTCAAAGCTCATGGCGTGTCTCCTGCTGGCACTTATCAGGCAAGCTAACCTGACGCGCAGCGGGTGCAAGAGCGCATTGCAGGGCAGGTTTCTTTCGCCTACATCACCGGTATGAAACGTCCCATCCTGATGCATCCGGATCCGCGCCTGAAACGGGCTTCGGCGCCTGTGGCCGACCTCAGCGACGACTTGCGCGCTCTGGCCGACGACATGCTTGAGACGATGTACAATGCACCCGGCATCGGGCTGGCGGCGCCCCAGGTTGGCGTGCTCAGCCGTTTGATCGTGCTCGATTGCGTCAAAGAGGAAGGCGCACTGCCGCGCCCGCTGGCGATGTTCAACCCCGAGGTCATTGCCGCCTCAGATGAAACCAGCGTCTATGAAGAAGGCTGTCTGTCGATCCCAGAACAATTCGCCGATGTGACCCGGCCCAAGATGGTGACCGTGCGCTGGATGGATCGGGACGGCAATGAGCAGACCGAAGAGATGGACGGCCTATGGGCTACCTGTGTGCAACACGAAATCGACCACTTGGATGGCAAGCTGTTTATCGACTATCTGGGTCCGATGAAGCGGCAGCTGATCACCCGCAAGGCGGTGAAGCTGAAGAAAGAGCGCGCGCGGGAGAGCGCTGGCGAAAAGGCCTGAAATGCCAGTGCGCCCGATCCTGCAATGGCCGGACCAGCGGCTGCGCACGGCTGCATCCCCGGTCCAGGCAATCACCGATGACATCCGCGGCATTTGGGACGACATGGTGGCGACCATGGACGCGATGCCGGGCCAGGGTGTGGGGCTTGCGGCCAACCAGATCGGCGTGCTGCACGCGCTTGCTGTTGTGGACATAACCCCGGACCGTTCGCGCCGCATCCTGCTGGCCAATCCATCGGTCCTTGATCAGGCCGATGAGCTGCACAGCAGCGAAGAGGCATCGCCCTGCCTGCCGGGTGTTTCGGCCAAGATCAAGCGCCCGGCCCGCGTCACCATCCGCTATCTCAACGACCAGGGCACGGTTGATCGCCGCGATTTTCAGGGGCTCGAAGCGCGCTCAATCCTGCACCAGATCGATCACCTGGCAGGCCGGATGTATTTCGACAACCTCAGCAAGGTTAAACGCGACATGCTGTTGCGTAAGGCCAGTAAGCGGTAGGTGCGATGCGCGTGATTTTTATGGGCACGCCCGATTTCTCGGTCCCAGCGCTGCACGCATTGCACGCCGCAGGCCACGACATCGTCTGTGTCTACGCGCAACCCCCGCGTCCGGCGGGCCGCGGGAAAAAGGATCGCCCGAGCCCGGTGCAGCAAGCGGCCGAAGCCTTGGGACTGTCCGTGCGCCATCCCCTGTCGCTCAAATCGGCTGAGGCGCAGGCAGAATTTGCCGCTCTGGGCGCCGACATCGCGGTGGTCGTGGCTTACGGGTTGATCCTGCCGCAACCCGTTCTTGATGCACCGACCTATGGCTGCCTAAACATCCATGCCAGCCTGCTGCCGCGCTGGCGCGGCGCGGCTCCGATCCACCGGGCAATCATGGCGGGCGACACAGAGACCGGCGTGTGCATCATGCAGATGGAGGCGGGGCTTGATACCGGCCCGGTGCTTTTGCGCGAGCAAACCCCCATCGGCGCCGAAGACACCACCGCGGATCTGCATGACCGGTTGGCGGCGCTGGGTGGGCGGCTGATCTGCACCGCTCTCGCGGATCTGCCAGCGCTGACACCACATACCCAAGCTACCGAAGGCGTCACCTATGCCCACAAGATCGACAAGGCCGAGGCAGCGCTCGATTGGTCGCAACCGGCAGAACAGATTGATCGGCAGATCCGCGGCCTTTCACCCTTTCCCGGTGCCTGGTTTGAGCATGCGGGCATGCGCGTCAAAGTGTTGCGCTCAAAGCTGGGGCAGGGCGGCGGGGCGCCCGGCGCGATCCTCGACGATCAATTGACCGTCGCGTGCAGCAGCGGAGCAGTCACGCTGACCCGTCTGCAAAAGGCTGGCAAAGGGGCGCAGGACGCGGCAGAGTTCTTGCGCGGCACGCCGCTGCCACCCGGCACAACTATCGGAGGCTAATCCATGTTCCCATCGCTTGTTGGCACGGTCGTGATTGCCGGCATCATTGGCTATGTCTCGGAGAGATCCGGCTACACCCGCAACGGCATATTGCAGTCGATCATCATCTGCGTGGGCGGCGCGTTTCTGTTTTACTTCGTTGCTTTGATGTTCCGCATTGGTTTCGGCAGCGCCGGGCTGAACGCCATCGCCGCATCGATTGGCGCCTTGGTCATTGTCCCGACGCATTGGCGCAAGCGTAAATGACGACGCATCGGCCTGGCTGAAATCGGCCCTCCGGGGGGGATTTTTTTAAAACAGAGAAGAGGACGCGCGCGGTGTGTTTCTACTCAGGCCGGGCGCGGGTTTAGCCGTCGAGAGTTGCGCGGATCCAATCGATGGCGCGCACATAGCGATCCTCGAATGCTGCGCTGGGTTCTGTGGTCAGGTTCAGCCAGAAGAAGCGGAAGATATGGCCGCCGTCATCGGCGCAAAAGTGCTGCCATTGCGCGCGCACGGACGGTTTAACCCGGCACAGGGCAAAGTGCCAGCGCTCGCCGGTTTGGATTCCCCCTGACACGCCCAGCAATATCGCCGAGCGTGCCTCGAGACCTGACTCTTCGAACAATTCACGCGCAGCAGCTTGTTCTGCGCGCTCGCCGTCGCGCAGGCCACCTTTGACCAGTTGCAGGCCCGCTTGTGGGTGTTCGAACGCGGCAATCCGCGACGGTGCACCGTTCGGGTGCAGCACAACGGGGCAAACGACGCTTCTCATCCGTCCTTGAACGGTGCCATGCCGGCCCGCGCCAGTTCGTCGGCGCGCTCGTTTTCGGCGTGGCCTGCATGGCCTTTGACCCATGTCCAGGTCACGCTGTGGCGCGCCTGTGCCGCGTCTAGCCGTTGCCACAGGTCAGCATTGGCCACCGGCTTTTTCGCGGCATTTTTCCAACCGTTGCGTTTCCAGCCGTGGATCCACGACGTGATCCCGTTTTTGACGTAGTTGCTGTCGGTCACGATGGTCAGCGTCGCCGACCTCTCCAGCGTTTCGAGCGCCATGATCGCTGCCATCAGCTCCATTTGGTTGTTTGTCGTCAAAGCGGCGCCACCGCTCAGCTCGCGCTGTTTGACAATGTCGTCGCCCTGCATGGCGCGCAGCAGCACCCCCCAGCCACCGGGGCCCGGATTGCCCGAGCATGCGCCATCGGTATAGGCAAAAAGCTCAGACATCATCTGCCTTGCGCGCAAGGATCACGATGTAGGGGGCAACCTCACCGGACAGTCCCGCCTCTTTGCCGGTGCGCGCCGCATCGATGACAAACCCGGTACGGGCAAAAAGGTCACGCAGCGGAGCCTCTTCCATGTAGGAATACATGCGCCCGATTTTGTCGCGGATCTCGCCGGTCCCTAGCTTGGTGCCAAAGTGGAACAGGCCATCCGGTATGAGCGCCGCATGGATCGCATTGAAGTGCTGCGCCCAATGGTCGAGCGGCGTGTGCAGCATCGAAAAATTTGCCCAAATCCCGTCATATACCGCTTCGACATCAAGATCATCATAGCCCGCGGCACGCGTGGTCACGCCAGCGCGGGCCGCCGCCATAGTGCGCATCTCGGGCACGGGGTCCCAAGCCTAGGCCTTGTGGCCCGCTGCGGCCATGAACCCTGCCGCCATCCCCGGCCCGCAGCCGATATCAAGCACCCGCGCCCCTGCCGGCAGCGCGTCCAAAAAGCGTTGTAAATCGGCGTCCGGTGTATCAGCGCCCACCAACGCTTGATATTCCTTGGCCTTGGCGGCGTAGACATTCAGGGTTTCGCGATCACTCATCTCAGATCACCGTCAGGATCAGGCAGATCAACACGATACCGGTCAGCAGGACGCGCAGCGACATCCACCACTGCGGTGTTAACCCCCAGCGGAAAAAGGCATAATCGAGCATCAAAAGCCCCGTAAAACCAAAGATCAGGTTGGTGGCCGCACTGATCGGTCCACCGCCTGTCATGAAAAATGCCCACAGCGCTGGCAAAACCGACAGCGCATAGCCCGTGGCAGCCTGCGCGCCCCCGGCGCGGGTGGCAAAGCCCCAAAGCACGCCAGACATAAAGCTCAGGATCACCGATCCGTAAAACAGTTGCACGTAAGGGCCAATAAACCGCGGCCCAAGAAATTGCGTTCCGAAATCAGCCAGCGCTGGATAGTACACCGTGGCCGCACCCCACAAAAAGGGCAGCAGTCCGGCCAGACCCAGAACGAGGGGCGCGCGGGGGATCGGTGTCATAGCTCTGCGACCAACTTGGCAATGCGTTTGATCCGGGTGTCGGCCGTTTTGACGCGGTTGGCAAGACGCAAATGCTTGTGTTTGCGCCGGGGTGAGGTCGCATTTTTAGCGCCCCTTGTTTGGTTGCGTATCGCCGTCACGACGGCGGCGGGCATCTGTTCACGCTCGTGATCGGTGGGTTAGCTCTTTGGCTCAAAGAAGCCCGCCGGGACAGTGCCTGTGGTCTTCACTGAGACTTGCCAGAAGCGACAAACAACATGTGCAAACGGGCTCATTTGCTTAGGTTTGACTTGCAGAGCGGCTTTGGGTCACACCATCATTGTTGCGCTAAACGTTTGAGGCTCGACGCCGTTTGCCACTGGGGATGTGAATTTCGTACGACAACCGCCTGCGCCTAGGCGCGCTCCATCGCCAGACGTGCCGCCAGGGCCGCGAAGATCCCGGCAAAGCTGCGCGACAACCAGCGCATCGCGGTTTCAGACCCAAGGATCAACCGCCGCGCTTGTGCAGCAAAGCACCCGTAGACCACAAAGACGGCAAAGGTCATCGCCATAAAAATCAGCCCCATCGCGACCATCTCGGCGGTCGCGGTTGCCGCGTTGCCCGACAAGAAGGGCGGCAGCAGTGCCAGGAAAAAGATCGACAGTTTGGGATTAAGGATGTTGATCAGCGCGCCGCGCCGGGCGATGCGCCAACCGGCCTCGCGGGTGGTTTTGGCGCTGACTTGCAGCGGCCCGCCGTCGCGCAGGCTGCTCCAGGCAAGGTACAAGAGGTAGGCGACGCCGGCGAATTTTACGATGTTAAACAGCACCGCCGAGGTGTGCAGGATCGCTGCTAAGCCCAACGCCGCTGCTACAAGGTGCGGTACAATTCCGAAGGTGCAGCCAACAGCCGCCCAGATCGCGGCCCGCCACCCGCGCCCCAGCCCGAGGGCCAGGGTGTAGATCACCCCTGTGCCCGGCGCGATGACAACGACAAATGCTGTGAGCAGGAATTGAAGCGAAATCATGGGCGGGTCCAATGGATTGTTTCGTACAAAACAGGCGGATGTTTGCACAAAATCATCGTCCGGACCAGCGCGCGATCAGGTGCCAACGGCACTCCGCACTTCCCGGTCGGGCGTATTCTCGCGAGGGGGACGTCCGATGACATCTTTGAGTTCGTCTAGTTCGATGAAATTATCCGCTTGGCGGCGCAGATCATCCGAGATCATCGGCGGCTGACTGCGGATGGTTGATACAACCGATACCCGCACGCCTTGGCGCTGGAGGCTTTCAACCAGTGGGCGAAAATCGCCGTCGCCGGAAAACAGCACGATGTGGTCGATGCGCGGCGCCAATTCCATCGCATCTACGGCCAACTCGATGTCCATATTCCCCTTAACCTTCCGACGGCCCATGCTGTCGGTGTATTCTTTGGCTGGCTTGGTCACCATGGTGAAGCCGTTATAATTCAACCAGTCGACCAGCGGGCGGATTGGCGAATATTCGTCATTCTCCAAAAGCGCTGTGTAGTAGAAAGCCCGCAACAATTTGCCCCGCCGCATGAATTCTTGTCGCAGCAGTTTGTAGTCGATATCGAACCCAAGCGCTTTGGCCGCAGCGTAGAGGTTCGAACCATCGATGAAGAGCGCGAGGCGCTCATCCTTGTAAAACATTGAATTGTCCTTCCGAAAATTCGGTGGGTATCCCAACATGTCCGTCAGTGAGCGGTGACGCTCTTTTGTTGGGTTCCGTCGCGCTGAAAATATTTACTTTCTATCATGCCGCAAGAAGAAAGAGTGGGGGAAATTGCCTAATGGTGCATCAAATCCGGTCAAATCTGCTGGTTGCCGTCGGGTCAAATTGTGCAAACGGCGGTAATTCGCCCGCAGATGCGCTAAAAAATGCGGCTGCAAAGATCGAGGCGGCGGGGGCAGTGATTCGCGCCAAGAGCGCGATTTACAACAGTCCCGCTTTTCCGGCCGGATCCGGCGCCGACTATGCTAATGCTGTATTCGCGCTTGACGCCCACTGGCCTGCGCGGGCGGCTATCACCACGCTGCACGCCATTGAGGCCGAGATGGGCCGGCGCCGACAAAAAAGATGGGAGGCGCGCCATATCGACCTCGACCTCATCGCGATCGGGAATGAGATCCGGCCAAATCTTGCCACGGTGCGGCACTGGATGGATCTCGATCCCGCGCTGCAGCAAGAAACCGCGCCAGCGGACCTGATCCTGCCGCACCCGCGCCTGCACGAGCGCGCGTTTGTTCTGGTTCCACTGGCCGAGATCGCGCCAGATTGGGTGCATCCTGTGTTGCGCAGAAACGCCGCGCAACTGCGCGACGCGCTGCCAGCGCAAACGCTCAGCGGTGTGGTGCCCATCGAAAATGGCTGGGGTGACGAAGCCTAAGAGGCGGTTTCTTTCCTTGCTATTCGAATGAATCGCGCCTAAGTGCAAACCCTCTGCCCTATCTAGCCGCGCAAGGAGCGTTTTATGGCCCGTGTGACCGTCGAAGACTGTGTTGATAAGGTCCCCAACCGCTTTGAGCTGGTGATGCTGGCCGCGCATCGGGCGCGTGAGGTATCGGCGGGCGCGCCGATCACGGTGGATCGCGACAATGACAAAAACCCCGTCGTATCCTTGCGCGAAATTGCCGAAGAGACCCAGAGCGCCGAGGAACTGCGCGAGCGTTTGATCGAATCGAACCAAACCCAGATCGAGGTGGACGAGGCCGAAGAAGACGCGATGGCATTGCTCATGGGCGCCGAACAGGACAAGCCCGACGAAGACAGCATGTCCGAGGAGATGCTTCTGCGCCAACTGATGGCCGCTCAGGGGCAAGGCTGAACCACAAACCCAAGGACGGGACGGCATGATTTCAGCCGACGATCTTGTTGCTCTTGTCCGCAACTACAACCCGAAAACGAACGAAGCGCTGATCCGCGACGCCTATGAGTTTGGGCGCGAGATGCACGAGGGTCAGATGCGCCATTCGGGTGAGCCTTATTTTACCCACCCCGTGGCCGTCGCCGCCATCATGACCGAACAGCGGCTAGACGATGCGACCATCGTCACCGCATTGCTGCACGACACGATCGAGGACACGAAGGCAAGCTATGCCATCGTGGCTGACCGCTTCGGTGACGAAATTGCCAAGCTGGTGGACGGCGTCACGAAATTGACAAACATCCAGCTTAGTTCGGTCGAGACAAAACAAGCCGAGAACTTTCGCAAGCTGTTCATGGCCATGTCCAAGGATATGCGCGTGATCCTCGTGAAGCTGGGTGACCGATTGCACAACATGCGCACCATACGCGCCATGAAACCGCACAAACAGGCGCAGAAAGCGCGCGAGACGATGGATATCTTTGCGCCGCTGGCGGGGCGTATCGGTATGCAATGGATGCGAGAAGAGCTTGAGGATCTCGCATTTAAGGTGCTCAACCCGGATGCGCGCGCCTCCATCATTCGCCGTTTTATCACAATGCAACGCGAAAGCGGCGATGTGATCCATTCGATCACCACGGACATGCGCAATGAGCTTGAGAATGTGGGCATTGTTGCGGACGTGTTTGGCCGCGCCAAAAAACCCCATTCGATCTGGCGCAAGATGCAGCAGAAGGATCAGGGCTTTTCGCGGCTGTCTGACATCTACGGGTTTCGCGTCATCACGACCGAAGAACAGGATTGCTATGGCGCGCTGGGCGCGATCCATCAGCGCTGGCGCGCGGTGCCGGGCCGGTTCAAGGATTACATCAGCCAGCCCAAATCCAACGGCTACCGCTCAATCCACACCACTGTGTCGGGCCGCGATGGCAAGCGGGTCGAGGTGCAGATCCGCACCCGTCAAATGCACGATGTTGCCGAAACCGGGGTCGCGGCGCATTGGGCCTATCGTGACGGGGTGCGGGGCGAGAACCCGTTTGCCGTCGATCCGGCCAAATGGATTGCGCAGCTCACCGAACAGTTCGACGGCGATGATGATCACGACGAATTTCTCGAAGCGGTCAAGCTTGAGATGTATTCCGATCAGGTGTTCTGCTTTACCCCCAAAGGCGAGGTTGTAAAGCTGCCGCGCGGCGCGACACCCATCGATTTTGCCTATGCGATCCACACGCGGATCGGCAATTCCTGCGTCGGCGCCAAAGTTGACGGCATGCGCGTGCCGCTGTGGACCCGGGTCAAGAACGGCCAATCGGTTGAGATCATCACCGCTGAGGCGCAAGCACCGCAACCCACCTGGCTTGAGATCGCGACAACCGGAAAAGCCAAGTCGGCCATCCGCCGATCCCTCCGTGAGGCGGATCGCGACCGCTTTATCACGTTGGGGCGCGAATTGGCCCGTTCCGCCTTTGCGCATGTGCGCAAAAAGGCGACCGACAAAGCGTTGGAAACCGCCGCCCGGCATTTGCGTCTGAAAGACGCTGACGAAGTATTGGCGCGGCTTGGCTCGGCTGAGTTGACCGGTCGCGACGTGGTGCAAACGATTTATCCCGATCTTACGCCCAAGCCCGGCAAAGTGGTCGATCAGGCCAGCGCGGTCATCGGCTTGCGCACCAACCAGAGTTTTCAGCGCGCCAGTTGCTGCGAGCCGCTGCCTGGCGAGCGGATTGTCGGCATCACCTATCGTGGCCAGGGCGTGGTGGTGCATGCAATCGACTGCGACCGGCTGGTGGCCTATGAAGATCAGCCGGACCGATGGCTCGATTTGCGTTGGCAGGACGGGGCGCACCCGGCAATTTACGGTGCGACGCTGGATCTGACCATCGGCAATGATGCTGGCGTGATGGGCCGGGTCTGCACCTTGGTCGGGGAGAGCGGTGCCAATATCTCAAACCTGGCCTTTGTCGACCGTAAACCCGACTTTTTTCGCCTGATGCTGCATGTCGAGTTGCGCGACGCAGAGCATTTGCACACGCTTATGGCCGCGCTGGAGGCCGAAGGCGACGTGGCGGCAATCACCCGCCACCGTCAGTCGGGCACGCCCGATGCCGCGCAGGCGGCGGAATAACGCGGCGCGGGGGCAGGACGCTTGGTGTTCAAACGGCGCGATACCAGACCGGTTTTGCAGGCCATCCGCGAGTTTGTTTGGCCCAAGGGCGGTTGGGCGCGTGCCTTTGCCTATGTGCGCCACCGGGTGCGCCGCATCCCTGACACGCCGGAACGCATCGCGCGCGGCATTTGGGCCGGCGTGTTCACCACCTTCACGCCCTTTTACGGCCTGCACTTCCTCGTGGCGGCGCTGCTGGCGGTGATCATGCGCGGCAATGTTTTTGCTGCAATGCTGTCGACGTTTTTTGGCAATCCGCTGACCTATATCCCGATCATCGCGACGTCTATGTTTACGGGCTATTGGATGCTGGGCCTTGATCCGTCGCGCTTGCGGTTTCGCGCGCAGGACGGCGTGGACGCGCCCACGGTGGGCGCCCGTTTTGGCGACGCGGCGGCGTCGCTGTGGCAAAATTTCAAAAAACTGTTCACCCCCGATACCGCCGACTGGTCCGACCTGCGGCTGTTTTATGACGAGGTGTTCTTTCCCTTTATCATCGGGGGCATCCTGCCGGGCATCATTGCGGGCACGATCTGCTATTACCTGTCGGTGCCGCTCATCCGGGCGTATCAAAAGCGTCGCAAGGGCGCGATCAAGGCCAAGATCGGCGCGCTAAAGGCCAAGGCTGCGGATCTGGCCAGCAAGCCCGACTGACGTTCCTAAGCGTTTTGATGAAAACCGGCCTTGTTTGGTACAATTTGCCGCCAATGTCGGCATTTCCATGCACTTACCCGCGCGCTACATGCCTGCGCACCACGACGAAGGAAGGAGTGCGCGCATGGACGCTCTTGGACGCTTGCGCCTGGGTGTGAACATCGATCACGTGGCCACGGTGCGCAACGCGCGCGGCGGCGCCACGCCAGAACCCTTGCGCGCGGCCAAGATGGCCGAAGCGGCGGGGGCCGACGGTATCACGGCCCATTTGCGCGAGGACCGGCGCCACATCTCGGACGCGGACATTGAGGGCCTGATGGACATTCTTGAAGTGCCGCTAAACTTCGAGATGGCCGCAACCGAAGAGATGCAGGGGATCGCCCTGCGCCACAAACCGCACGCGGTGTGCATCGTTCCCGAAAAGCGCGAGGAACGCACAACCGAGGGCGGGCTAGAGGTCGCACGCGAGGAAAATCGGCTGGCACATTTTATTGCGCCGCTGCGTGATGCAGGGTGCCGGGTGTCGATCTTTATCGCCGCCGACAAACGTCAGATCGACGCCGCCCACCGGATCGGCGCACAGGTCATCGAACTGCATTCGGGCGCTTATTGCGACGCCCATCACGACGGCGATTTTGCCACCCGCGACCACGAGCTTGAGGCGATGCGCGAGATGTCCGCCTATGCCCACGACCTGGGCTTGGAGGTCCATGTCGGCCATGGCTTGACCTATGAAACTGTTGCGCCGGTCGCGGCATTCCCAGAGGTGATGGAGCTCAATATTGGGCATTTTCTGATCGGCGAGGCGATCTTTCGCGGGCTTGATCCAGCTATCCGCGAAATGCGGCGCCTGATGGACGATGCGCGCGCATGATCCGGCACTGCGTGTTCCTGAATCTCGCCGACGGCGAGGTGGAGGCTACGCTGATAACGGTCATGCAAGAGCTGAGCGCGCTGGTCACACAGCTTGATGGGTGTGAGGGATTTCAGCACGGGCTGAACCGCGACTTTGAAAGCAAGTCGCAAGCCTATGACTACGGCTTTGTTTTTGACGCCGTGGATGCAGCGGCGCTGCAGCGCTATGCACAACATCCCACGCACCAGGCGCTGGGTCAGCGTCTGGTTGCACTGTGTCGGGGTGGCGCAGACGGCATCATGGTCTTTGACATCGACACCGGGGCGCAATGATCGCGCGTGGCCGCCTGATCGCGCAGATCGTGCTGGCCGTTGTGCTTTCGGTTTGGGCGCTGATCGTGCTCGAAGGGGCGCGCAGCGGTGTTGCGATCACCCACACTAGCTATGGCGAGACGCCGGTGACCCGATATGCCACCGCAGATGGTCCGCACGTGGTGATGGCGCATGGGTTTGCCGGGTCACGCGAGATGATGCAGGGCTATGCGCTGGTGCTGGCACGGGCGGGTTATGTGGTGCATGCGTTTGATTTCGAAGGACATGGCCGCCACCCCGAACCTATGCGCGGCGATGTCAATGCGCTGGATGGCACAACGCAACGACTGGTCGATCAGACCCGCGCGGTCATGGCGGCGGTTGGCGAGGGCGAGACACCGATTGCGCTGGTTGGTCATTCGATGGCCACCGACATTCTGGTTCGGGTGGCCGAGGCGGAGCCGCAGCAAGGGCCCTTGGTGTTGATTTCCGCCTTTTCCCGCGCGGTAACAGCCACGCAGCCGCAGGCGGCCCTGTTTGTCGCGGGCGCCTGGGAGCCGGGGCTTGCTGCATTTGCCGTCGAAGCGCTGAAAATGGTCGACCCTGCGGCCCAAGCTGGCGCAACGGTGCAGGTGGGCGATGTGGTGCGTCGCGCGGTCGAAGCGCCGCTGGTTGAACATGTGGCGATTTTGCAATCGCGGGCGGCGCGCGCCGAGGCCTTGAACTGGTTGAACGCATATTACCAACGAGATCAGACCGCCGCAGTCCCGCAGACCGGTTGGGCGCTCATCGCGTTGCTCTTCGCGATCATGTTGGGCGCGCGCCCGCTCAGCCTGTTGGTGCCGGCACGCGTTTCGGCACCTGCGCCGTTGGGCGTGCGAAATTGGGCGCTGGTCGCCGGGGTGCCTGCTGTTGTGGCCCCATTGGTGGCAGTCAATATCCCGCTAGAGCTTTTGCCGGTGCTTGTGGCCGACTATCTGGCCTTGCACCTGCTTATTTTTGGTGTGCTCCAGCTTGGGTTGATGATCCGGTTTGGACCGGCTCTGCCACGCCCAAATGTGCGGGCAGGCGCGCTGCTGTTGGTTTGGGGCCTGGGTGTGTTTGGCGCGGCGTTGCATCGCTATGGCGCAAATTTTTGGCCCAGTGATGACCGGGCGGTCATCATCGCCGCACTGGCCATTGGCGCCGTGCCATTCATGCTGGCGGATGGCTGGGTCGCCTGGGGTGCCCCGTTGTGGCAACGCATCGCCGGGCGGGCGATGTTTTTGGCGTCACTTGGTGCAGCGGTTGCCTTGGACTTTGAGGGGTTGTTCTTTCTGCTGATGATCGCACCGGTCATCCTGCTGTTTCTGATCATCTTTGGCACCATGGGCCGCGGATTTACCAAGCGAACCGGACCGGCCAGCGCGGGGATTTCGCTGGGACTGGTGCTGGCGTGGGCACTGGGCGTGTCCTTTCCGCTTTTTGCGGGCTAGGGTGCCAAAAGCGACACAGAGGGGCGCGTCATGGTGACATGGAAACATATGCTGGCGGTGAGTGCCGTGGTCTTTGCGGTCAAAGCGGCGCAGGCACAGAACTGGCCCAACCTCGACCCGCTGCTGTATGCGACGTTGACCCAGTCGGGCACGGCAGAGGCCACCTATTGGCTGCCCGACCATATTGACGGAGCGGTCGCGACACAGGCGATTGGGGTTGCCTATGAATGGATCCGTGGGTCTGCGGGCAATACGACAATTGCGTTGGGTCACTACCGGCGCACCGGGACGGCCTGGCAATTTGTCCGCCCCATAGACGGGGTGTTTGGGCACGAGCCGCGCGATGCCGTGTTTGGTCCGGGCTGGGTCGAAATCACCACGCTGATGCTGGGCCCAAATGACCCGCGCTGTTGTCCAACCGCGGCGGCGCGGTGGCGCATAGATCTGACGCAAGGCACTGGGGTGCGGCTGCGATGATCCTCGGCATCGGCACGGATCTTGCCAATATTGAACGGATCGCAGGCACGCTTGAGCGATTTGGCGACCGGTTTCGCAACCGCGTCTTTACCGACACCGAACAGCGCAAGGCCGAGCGGCGCGCAGACACGCCCGGCACATATGCAAAACGCTGGGCTGCCAAGGAGGCATGCTCCAAAGCGCTGGGCACCGGGCTGCGCATGGGGATCGCCTGGAAAGACATGGCGGTGAGCAATCTTGAGACCGGGCAGCCGGTGATGCACGTGACCGGATGGGCCGCCACAAGGCTGGCCGAGATGACACCCGCCGGGCACGAGGCGATCATTCACGTGACTTTGACCGACGATCACCCCTGGGCGCAGGCCTTTGTACTGATCGAGGCGCGCCCCGCAGCCCCCGCGACTTGACACCATCCCATCGCCCCCGCATGTACGCCCGAAGGCGCAGGTAAGGAGCAGGCCATGGCCGCCAAGGAAAAGTCCCAGAACGGCTTTGTCGAGACGATCAAAACCATCGTCTATGCGCTGCTGATCGCGGGCGTGTTTCGCACCTTTTTCTTTCAGCCGTTTTGGATCCCGTCCGGGTCGATGAAGGAAACGCTGCTGATCGGCGACTTTCTCTTCGTCAACAAAATGGCCTACGGGTATTCCTATGCTTCATGCCCGTCGCTGCGGATCATAGGGCTTGATGCCGACATCGTTTGCGGGTTCCTGCCACGCGGCAATGACCGGATCATCGGCAGCGCGCCCGAGCGGGGCGCTGTGGTTGTGTTCCGCCACCCGGTGACGGGCAACGACTACATCAAACGCCTGATTGGCCTGCCCGGTGATACGGTGCAGATGCGCGACGGCCAGGTCATCCTGAACGGCGCACCGGTGCCACAGGAACCCAACGGCGCCTTTATCGAGGAATTCGCCATTCAGGGGCCGCAAGGCCAGCGCCCGCGCTGTGCGGGCGGTGCCACCGGGTTCGGTGCAGACTGCATCAAGGAACGTTCGGTCGAGACCTTGCCGGAGGGCCGCACCTACGCTGTGCTCAACATCAATGATCAGGGCACGCCGAGCGCGGACAACACCGCTATTTTCCAGGTGCCGGAGGGGCATTTCTTTTTTATCGGCGACAACCGCGATAACTCTGCGGACAGCCGGTTGAGCCATGTGTCGCGCGGCGTCGGATTTGTGCCCTATGAGAACCTGATCGGGCGCGCGGATCGGGTGATTTTCTCCTCCGCAGGCCGGTCGATGCTGTTTTTCTGGACCTGGCGCAGCGATCGGTTCTTTAAGGGGATCGAGTGAGCGCGGCAGCGGATTTCGCGCGGCACGCGGCCGTTGGAGAGGCGCGGTGAAGCTCAGCGCTGATTTGAAGGCGTTTCAAAAAAGGATCGGCCACCAGTTTGTGCAGCCTGACTTGTTGGTGCAGGCGGTGACGCACGCGTCGATGTCGACGCCTACGCGCGGCGACAATCAGCGGCTGGAATTTCTGGGCGACCGGGTGCTGGGCCTTGTTATGGCCGAAGCGCTGTTGAGTGCTGACGCCGGGGCGGCTGAGGGCATCCTAGCGCCGCGGTTTAACGCACTGGTGCGCAAAGAGGTCTGCGCCGATGTGGCCCGGGACATTGGCCTGGGCGACGTATTGCGCCTGGGTCGGTCCGAGATGGTGTCGGGCGGGCGGCGCAAGCAAGCGTTGCTGGGCGATGCCACCGAGGCGGTGATCGCTGCGGTCTATCTGGATGGCGGCTTTGATGCAGCGCGCGGTTTGATTCTGCGGCTCTGGGGTGCGCGGATCGACAGGGTCGAAGGTGACGCCCGCGATGCCAAAACCGCCCTACAGGAATGGGCACAGGCGCGCGGCATGCGGCCGCCGCGATACGCCGAACTGGACCGGTCCGGTCCCGATCATGCACCTGTTTTCACCATCCGTGCCGAGCTTGAGAATGACGCCGAAGCCGTCGCTTCGGCCGGATCGAAACGCGAAGCGCAACAGGCGGCGGCCAAGGCATTGCTGGCAAAAGTGGCGCACGAGGACTGAACACATTCAATCGATGTTGTGGTTCTGGGTTGGTAAGTCCTGCGGGGCCGCGCAACAGGTTTTGCGCCTACCTGTTTGCGCAAGACAAGCGCATCGCCAGAATGTTGCAGCCCACCAATGCGGAGACTAGCTGGATCTATTCCGCGGTAGTGTTGCGTGCTATCGGGCAGTATATGTCAATCCTCTTGAGGGGAGACAACTCTGTCTCTGTCAACGACGTGTAATATGCGATTTCGTTGAGCACATCACAACGCGTGCTGAGACTGCTCTGAAAACAGTGCCACATGCATTTAGTACGGTTTATCCGAGAACGGCATGGCGCAAGCACCGTCGCGCGGAACTTGGCACGCTACAGGCTTTGATATACTGCAGCCGAAGCGTCGAAAAGGATGTCGAAAGATGCAATCCCGTGCCGGTTTTGTTGCCCTGATCGGAGAGCCCAATGCGGGCAAATCCACGCTGCTCAACCGCATGGTGGGCGCCAAGGTCAGCATTGTGACCCACAAGGTGCAGACCACCCGCGCGCGTATTCGCGGGGTGGCAATCGAAGGCGACAGCCAGCTTGTCTTTGTCGACACGCCGGGCGTGTTTCAGCCGCGGCGGCGGCTTGATCGGGCGATGGTGGCGGCGGCGTGGGGCGGCGCTGCGGATGCCGATGTGGTTGTGCTGATGGTTGAGGCGCACCGCGGCGCCACCGACGGCGTGGCACGGATCATCGACGGGTTGGAAGCGATGGGGCAGAGCCGCAAGGTGGCCCTGGCCATTAACAAGATTGACCGCGTTGACGCACCGGTGCTGCTAGGTCTGACGCAAGAACTCAACGAACGATACGGGTTTGCCGAAACGTTTATGATTTCGGCCGAGAAAGGGCACGGGGTCGAAGACCTGCGCGCCTGGCTGGCGGGTGAGGTGCCAGAGGGGCCGTGGCTTTATCCCGAAGATCAGATCGCCGATTTGCCGCTGCGGATGATCGCCGCTGAGATGACGCGCGAAAAGCTGACGCTGCGTTTGCATCAGGAATTGCCCTATCAGTTGACGGTGGAAACCGAGACCTGGGACGAGCGCAAGGACGGTTCGGCCCGGATCGAGCAGATCGTCTATGTCAGTCGCGATGGGCACAAAGGCATCGTTCTGGGCCACAAGGGCGAGACGATCAAGGCGGTGAGCAAGGCATCGCGGGAAGAGCTGACTGCGTTTCTGGGACGCAAGGTTCATCTGTTCCTGCAAGTCAAAGTGCGCGAAAAGTGGCTGGAAGAGGCAGAACGCTACGATCAGATGGGGCTGGATTTCAAAGATGGCAACGCCTGAGATATCTGCTGGCCGACCCTCCGGGGGGGATTTTTTTGAAACAGAGAAGGGACCGGCGTGGCGCCTCGGCTGACAGCGCGGTTCTGGGTGGATGCCTATCTGGCGCGACTGCGTTTTGCCGACATTCCGGCCTTTGTGGTTGTGCACGGGGATGACACGGGCGGCGCGGTTTTGGTCAAACTGAATACGCTCGACGGGGCGGCGGTGCTTTATCAGCGCAGTTTTGATCTGATGTCGGACACACGTGTCTGGGCCGTGTTGAGCTCTGGAAGCGAGGCGGAGGTCGATGCCGCAGTGGCGCGGCAGCGTGGGTTTGACCCGGATCTGTGGGTGCTGGAGGTCGAAGATCGCGCCGGGCGGCATTTGCTCGACCAAGAGGGGTTGGTCTGAGGTGGAGTGGCGCAGCACAGGCTTTTTGTTGCGCACGCGACGCCATGGCGAAACCAGTTTGATCATCGATACCTTTACACCCGAGCGGGGGCGCTGTGCCGGCGTGGTCCGGGGCGGCACAAGCCGCAAGCTTGCACCGGTCTTGCAACCGGGCGCGCAACTGGACCTGCGATGGCGGGCGCGGCTGGAAGAGCATATCGGCAGTTTTACCATCGAGCCCGAGCGCAGTCGCGCGGCGCTAGTCATGGGATCGCGCTTGGCGCTGTCGGGGCTCAACGCTGTGCTTGGCCTGTTGGTGTTTTGTCTGCCCGAACGGGAAGCGTATCCGCTGCTTTACGCGCGCAGCGAGCAGCTTTTGGATTTGCTGGGGCAGGATGATCTATGGCCGTTGGCCTATCTGCGTTGGGAGATGCTGTTGTTGGAGGAGATGGGCTTTGGTCTTGATCTCAGTGCATGCGCTGTGACCGGAGCGCAGGAGGGTTTGGTTTATGTCTCGCCCAAAACCGGGCGTGCTGTCAGCATCGAAGGGGCGGGAACTTGGGCCAAGCGGTTGCTTGATTTGCCGCCGGTGATGCTGGGCCATGGAGACGCGTCGGACGCAGCGATCGCGCGCAGTTTGCAGGTGACGGGCTATTTCCTGGAGCAGCACCTTGCCCCGCAAATGGGTAATTTGCCGCTACCAGACGCGCGGGCGCGTTTTGTGGCGCAGGTCAGTCAGCGCGCGTGAAGGTTAGGGCTGCATTGCAAGGTTTAGAGCGCCGGCGCGTTGCTAGAGCGCGCGGCAGATGAAAACTGTATCACAGATTAATTACACTTTTCGTCGGCATCGACCTCCGGTTAGACGCGGGTCGTTGGTTCTGAACATGGCGGAGAGCAAATGGCAACGGTGGCCGCGATGAGAAGAGCGGATGGTCGGGGTGCTTGTTATTCCTGAACGGGGGTTACAGCCTCGCGTCAGGTGCTGGCGAGGATCACGTCGATCAAGGCGCCGTAGGCCACCAGCGCATCGCCGTCATCAATATGCGTTTGCTGTAGCCCGACCAGTGTGCCAAAGGCGGCTCTGGCAAAGTCTTCGTTCCGCAAGCCGATGGCCCGCAGGAGCTCTTGCAGCCTGTCGATGCGGGCCTGATCGACCTTTTTCAGCGCGTCCGCAACCGATGTGTCGGTTTGTGCCCAGGCGC
>JBCCLL010000014.1:0-78547 GCA_039026855.1 Pseudomonadota bacterium
CAAACATGGTTCCCGTCCAGTCATTCTGGAAGGTGTACGCGCCATAGCTGGAATTCCAGTACCATTGCGGGATGTCAGTGGACGAATAATAAGTCCCGGCATCCACGCCATCGACGACGGTAAAGGCGAAGTCGTCGTTACTTTGAACATATGAGAAATAAACCTTCTCAACCGTTACCACGCGGGAAAAAGACAGTTTGACAACCTCGTTGGGGCCTTTGCCATCAACTTCGTGGCTGTCATTGTGCTGCGTGGAGGTGACGCCAAGGCCGCCGCCGTACTGACCGAGCCGGTAATCGCGGCCGATCGAACCGTCGTTGAGCAACTTATGACCCGTGGCATCGACCGATACGCCAGTGCCCGAAAAGGTCAGCGCTTGGCCGGTGCCTTGCAGGCCGGCATGACCGCCGAACCAGATAAGATCGTGCACGGTCGCGGCGTTGGCAGATGTCGACAAGACAAATGCGGCTGTGACCGACAATAAGGCGTTCTTCAACGGTATTACTCCACTAACAAAAAGCTCGAAAGCTTTCACCCCTTCCCACGTCGTGGATACCATAAGCGGATTTTTGCCGCAACGATTTGCTGCACTTGCAAAATACGCGCTATGGTAGAAACCATTGATTTTGAATATTATTTTAGATTAGGTGTCTTCAAACTGTCATATAATCCTGCTGCACGATGTGGCGTTGTTGCGGGTTACGCGACATTTTTTCTGGACAAATTTTAGATCGACCCAGCGATTGGTTCCAATTGGGAAACAATCTACGGACTTTTGCCGCTTGGTTCAGCCTCTCGCAACACCGATTCGGGATGGGCGCTGCGCCTGGGTCACTGGCCTGCTGCTGCCACGCCAGGATATACACCGCGCGCAGGGTGCAGGTCGCAAAAGTTGTGGTTGCAATCCACGGCCGAAGATAAGAATTTAACGCCTGTTCAATTTCACCGTTTTGGGGGGGCTCATGGACTTTGCGCTGACCGAAGAACAGACCGCCATTTTTGACATGGCGCACGCCTTTGGCCAAGCCGAGATCGCGCCGCATGCGCGCGACTGGGAAGCAGCGGGCACCATACCCAAAGAGCTGTGGCCCAAGGTGGGCGCGCTAGGCTTTGCGTCGCTCTATGTGTCCGAGGATGCGGGCGGCGCCGGGCTAAGCCGTCTGGACGCAACGCTGGTTTTTGAGGCGCTCAGCATGGCGTGCCCGTCAGTGGCGGCCTTTCTGTCGATCCACAACATGTGCGCCAAGATGCTCGACAGCTTTGCGCATGATGCCCTCAAGACGCGGGTGATGCCGGGCGTGCTGAGCATGGACACGGTGCTCAGCTACTGCTTGACCGAGCCTGGATCAGGATCAGACGCGGCCGCCCTGCGCACCCGAGCCGAACGCACCAACGAAGGGTATGTGCTGAACGGGACCAAGGCGTTTATCTCGGGCGGCGGGTATTCTGACGCCTATGTCTGCATGGTGCGCACGGGCGAGGACGGGCCCAAGGGCGTATCGACCCTCTATGTCGAAGACGGCACCGAAGGGCTGTCTTTTGGTGGTTTGGAAGACAAAATGGGCTGGAAGAGCCAACCCACGGCACAGGTGCAATTTGACAATTGCAATGTTTTGGCCGGCAATTTGGTCGGAGAAGAGGGTCAGGGTTTCACATATGCGATGATGGGCCTGGATGGCGGTCGATTGAACATCGCCGCCTGTTCGCTGGGCGCAGCTCAGCAGGCGCTGGACGCGACGCTGCAATATATGGGCGAGCGCAAGGCATTTGGTCAGCCCATTGATCAGTTCCAAGGGCTGCAATTTCGCCTCGCCGACATGGAGATCGAGTTGCAAGCCGCGCGCACCTTCCTGCGCCAGGCGGCGTGGAAGCTGGACGTGGGCGCGCCGGATGCGACCAAGTTCTGCGCCATGGCCAAGAAGTTTGTGACCGAGGCCGGGTCGAAGATCGTGGACCAGTGCCTGCAGCTGCACGGCGGGTACGGCTATCTGGCGGATTACGGGATCGAGAAATTGGTCCGCGATCTGCGGGTGCATCAGATCCTCGAAGGCACCAATGAGATCATGCGCGTGATCGTGGCCCGGGACATGTTAAAAAGCCGATGACCTGGGTGCGGTCCCTCTATTGGCGGCACGCAGCGGGGATCTTGCGGGCCGTGTGGGACAATAATATTTTCGTGGCGGTCCTGCGGCATGTGACCTCGCTCATCTGGTATGGCTGGCCGACGCTGAGGCTGCTGATGCTGCGCGGCGCATTGAGGCCCGAGTGGATCGTGAACTGGGCGTTGCGGACCCTTAGCACGCTTTGGACACTGTTTGGTGTGTGGCGCATGTGGCTTCTGCTGGCCGATTTGGGCGAAGCACGTTTTTCGGGACAGCGACAAAGGAAACGCACCCTAAAACGTACACGAGGCTGCGCCAGTTGGAACGCAAGATAGGCACGCTATGACCGACATCTCCATCCGTATCGAAGGCCGCGCGGGGCGCGTCACGTTGCAGCGCGCGCAGGCGTTAAATGCGATGACCTACGAGATGTGTCTGGCGATTGAGCGGGCGCTCGACACCTGGCGCGGTGACGCCGCGGTGGCGTTGGTCATTCTCGACGCCGAGGGGGATCGCGCGTTTTGTTCGGGCGGTGACATTGCCGATCTCTATGCCGCGGGGCGCGCGGGCGATTTCACCTATGGTCAGAAATTTTGGGCCGATGAGTACCGGCTCAACCACAAGATCTTTCACTATCCCAAACCGGTGGTCAGCTTGCTGCAGGGGTTCACCATGGGCGGCGGTGTGGGGCTGGGCTGTCACGGTTCGCACCGGATTGTGGGCGAGACGTCGCAGATCGCCATGCCCGAATGCGGGATCGGTCTGGTGCCGGATGTGGGTGGCACGCTGATGCTGGCGTTGGCGCCTGGTGGTCTGGGCCCGTATCTGGGCACCACGGGCGCGCGGATGACCGGGGCAGACGCAATTTACGCCGGATTTGCAGATGTTTACGTGCCGCAGGATCAGTGGGCGGCGCTGACCGCGGAACTGGTCGAAACGGGCGACACTGACCGGATCGCGGCGCGCAGCGTGACACCCGACCCGGGCCCCATACAGCAGGGGCAGGCCGACATCGACCGGCATTTTCACGGCGTATCGCTGGGCGATGTGCTGACCACGCTGCGCGGCGAGGACAGCGATTTTGCGCGCGACACGCTCAAGCGGATGGGCCGCAACAGCCCGCTGTCGATGGCCTGCACCATCGACATGCTGAACCGGCTGCGCGGGCCGTCGCTGACGTTGGAAAAGGCGCTGGAGCTGGAATACCGGTTTACGGCGCGCGCCTCGGAACACGGTGATTTCCTCGAAGGCATTCGGGCCGCGATCATTGACAAAGACCGCAACCCCGCGTGGCAATACGCGGACATGAACGTGCCCCCGGTCGCGGTATCCAAGATGCTGATGCCGCTGGGGGACAAGGCCTTGCGCTTGGGAGGAACGGGGATGCAGATCGGGTTTATCGGATTGGGCAACATGGGCGCGCCGATGGCGGCGAACCTGGTGCAGGTGGGCCATACTGTCACTGGCTTTGACGTGGCGGGCACCAGCGCCCAAGGGGTGAGCATGGCGGGCTCGGCCGCAGAGGCCGCGGCCGGGCGCGACGTGGTGATCACGATGTTGCCCAATGGCGACATCCTGCGCGCGGTGGCGGCCGAGGTGATCCCGGCGATGCGCGCGGGCGCGTGTCTGATCGACTGCTCTACCGTTGACGTCGAAAGCGCGCGCGCGGTGGCAAACGATGCCGATGCGGCCGGGCTGTTGGCGGTGGATGCCCCCGTTTCGGGCGGCATTGGTGGGGCCGCGGCAGGTACGCTGACCTTTATGGCAGGCGGCAGCGCGGGGGCGTTTGCGACCGCCCTGCCCCTGTTTGAGATCATGGGCCAAAAGGCCGTGCATTGCGGTGACGCGGGCGCCGGCCAAGCGGCCAAGATCTGCAACAACATGATCCTGGGCGCCACCATGATCGCCACCTGCGAAGCCTTTGCACTGGCCGACAAGCTGGGGCTGGACCGGCAAAGCATGTTCGACGTGGTCAGCACCTCTTCGGGCTATTCATGGAGCATGAACGCCTATTGCCCCGCCCCCGGCATTGGGCCGCAAAGCCCCGCTGACAACAACTATGCGCCCGGATTTGCCGCGGAACTGATGCTCAAGGATCTGGGTCTGAGCCAGCAGGCGGCGCAAGCGGTTGATGCTGACACGCCGATGGGCGCGCGGGCGCTTGAGCTGTACCGCACATTCGTTGAGCACGAAGACGGGAACGGCAAGGATTTCTCGGCCATGCTGCCGCGTCTTGCAGCGCGGGGCCGCGAAACTTCGCCTAAAGGTTGACAAGACGGCGCGCGGTGCGGCCTGATCAGCAGGCAACTGATTTGAGATGCCCTGCCCCATGCGGTCCATCCTATTTGCCCTGTTGGTCGGTGTTGCGGCCTGTTCCGAGCGCGGCGCGTTCAGCTTTGCCCCGCCGGACCCGGCGGCCACGCTCTATGACATCTTTGTCGCCAATTTTCGGCCCACCGAACCGCCGGCCGTTGGTGACCGCAGCCCGCCCCGCCCGTCACAGATCCGCTATGAAAAGTACCGCATGTCGGTGCCGCCCACGCACGAGCCGGGCACCGTGGCTTGGCCAAAGGGCGCGGCAAATGCCGCCACCGACATGGTCAGCCTGGGCCATGACAGCTACGATGGTCTGTCCAGCTTTGTCCAAAATGTGCAATCCGAGATCGACGAAGTGAACGAGGTGATGGTGTTTGTGCACGGCTACAACACCAATCACGCCGAGGCTGTCTATCTGCTGACCCAGGTCAATCACGACTTTCAGGTGCCAGTGCCCACGGTGCTGTTTTCCTGGCCCTCGGCGGCGCGGACTGTGGGCTATCTCTATGACCGGGATTCGGCGCTGATTGCGCGGGACCAGTTAGAGGACCTGTTGGTCGCCCTCAGCCGGCGGCAAAAGGTCGTGATCATGGCGCATTCCATGGGCAACCTTCTGGTGATGGAAACGCTGCGCCAGATCGGGCGGTCGCGCAGCATGGATATCCGCAACGATATCAGCGCGCTGTTCATGATCTCGCCGGATATCGACGGCGAGCTGTTCTTTGCCCAAGCCGCCTCGCTGCCGGCGCTGCCGCAGTATAGCGTGGTCATGGCCGCCGAGCAGGACATCGCGCTGCGCGTGTCGGCATGGCTGACCGGGCGCAGCAACCGGTTGGGGTCGGATATCGACCGGTCTTCGGTGGGTGATCTTCCGATCACGGTTGTGGATGTGAGCGCGTTTTCCAATGGCGGGCTAGAGCACACCATCGCGCTGCAATCGCCGTCCGCCATCGCGGTGCTGACGCGGATGAACCTCGACACCCTGCCCAGCGAGGACCGCTTTGACCGGGTGGTGCGGATCCTGCCGGATCGACCAGACGACCGGTGAGGGTCGCCGCCGCTGCGGATATCGCGCCGTGCGGCCCTCAGGGTGTTGGGTATGTCGCATTCCTTTGGTTAAGGGGAGCCGGTCCGCTTTGAGAGATGTGCACTGGCGCACCAGATGCCGGTGCCAGGCAGAGCTGTGACACAGGGAAGCGAACCGCTGCTGATGCGGCAAGGCCGTGATCCAGTCGCTTTCTGTGTTTGGCGCGGGCCGCTGATTGCTGCCCCGTTGGCCGCACCCGTTCGGAGCGCATTCAGAACCCTGGCCTTTGCGGGTTAGACATCGGCGTCGCTGGCGGATGTATGGGCCATTCTCTGTTTCTCGATGGCGCGCGACGGTGAGGCTGAGCACGTTGATCCGACCGGGTTTGCAAGACAGCGTCATCCCGATCTGAAATGCGCGCGCAAGCGCGGTGGCGATACGCAAGCCGTTGCCATGCTTGGACTACGACAGGTTTTGTGCGCGCTTCGAAGCGGCTGGCAGACTGTAGCCTATGCTGTTACCGAGAATTTGGATGCAGGCGCGATCTGCGACGGTCCTTCGAAGACCGAGGACAGTCTTGCTCGCCTTGGAGTGCCGTATCGCGTTGTGGACCAGGTTGGACTTGATCCGCGTCAAAGCCAGCGGGGCCACAGCAAGATCGGCAGACGACGGCATGATGCGCACGTCGATGCCCTGCGCTGCGGCCTCTTTTGCGAACATGCGCAGCATGGAGTTTAGATCGGGCGCGGCGGGCGCACCCTCCATGCGGTCAATCTCTGACATCTCTGCGCCACCAGACGGCTGCGTCTGGTTCAACACACCCTTCAGATAATCGAGGCTTTAGCGCAGTGTCGAGACGTTCTCAGTGACCGCCATGTGCTGCGTGCCGTTGGCGACCCCGTCCAGCGACAAACGCATAGCGTCCACAGGTTGGCGCATGTCGCGGCGCACAGCTTCGAACGTGTTTTACATTTGTTTGAGCTGTTTTGGCCCGTGAGTTGCTGCTGCTTTGACCGATAAGACTGCAGCACGGTCGAAGCGAAAAGCAGTGCCCCCTCAAGCCGTTCGCGCAACGCGATCACGGCGCCTCAGATTTGCAAGGCGAGAAACACCAGGACCACAGGCCCAAGGAGCGACTTGAACCTGACCAGCGGCAAGACAAACGGCGCCGCAATCGCAACCAGTCCGACGGCCTGAAACAGTAAAGAGGCCATACAAAACACCGGGCGAGCGGTGCCTGCTGACACAAACAATCACGTTGCCCACGCCGCGCACATGATCGCAGTCAGATCAGTGTAATGCGACGCAAATCCCTTCCACCACGGTGCATTCGGCCACACCCATTGGAACATCAGACCGCTCAATTGCGCATTGTAGACCGCCGGGATGACAAAAAACGCAAAAAAGAAAACTGCGCCCATGAGAAGTAGACCAAAATAAAACCGATCATAAACAACGCGATGAAGCTGATCGAAACGTAAACCCGGTTTGCAGATTTGTCGTTTTCAGGTGCTAGGCGTTGAAATCATCTGGCGTCATCAACGACAGGCTGATGTCCGAACTGCCGTGCGGTTCGCTTGGTAGGAAAAGGAACCGGATGTGGTTTGCGTGGATGTCAGGCTTATCGTTGCCGCGTCTGCTGCGGTGGCGCTCAAAATATGCGTCATGAGACATGCGGCAAAGGCACAAACAAAGGGTTTGGTTAAAGTCATGATCCTGCCCTCGAATTAAATAAATTTATCGCTTGGGCGAGTTTGGGTCACATTTCAGGAGATGAATTTGAGGCGAACACCTCAATTTTCCGGTCCGATTGGACGGTCGCGAAGGCCCGGCGCATTTACCCGGGCCAAACGAGCAAGGATGAGCTTCTGGTCAAAAAGAACGGACGCGTTGAGCCTCTGTTTGCGCTTTCGCGGCGTAAACGCACTATGGCCGAGGTGGCGACAGCGGCGCGGCCGCGGTCGCCCTCGTTTTAGGCGGCGATCGGTGGCAAGAGCCCTTCGATCTTGTCGCGCATCGGCTCATACCGGGTCGGCAGCTTGAGCGCTTGGCCCAGATGCGCGGTGTCCTCATCGCTGTCAAAGCCCGGCTCATTGGTCGCAATCTCAAAGAGAATGCCGCCCGGGGTGCGAAAGTAAATCGCCCAAAAGTAGTCTCGGTCGATCACCGGCGTGACCTGGTAGCCGGTGTCGGCCAACGCCTCGCGCACGCGCAACTGCGCGGCACGATCCTCAACAGCAAACGCGATGTGATGCACAGAGCCTGCACCCTGATGGGCGTCGCGCGCAGTCGGCACCTCTTCGATGTCGATGGTGTCAGCGGCATTGCCGCCTTCGATGACATAGCGGGTCACGTCGCCGTCGGTGGCGGCCTTTTGGTAGCCCATGAAGGTCAAAAGCTCGCCCGTGGCAGCGGCGTCCCGTAGGCGAAACCGGGCGCCATGAAAGCCGAGGATCCCGGCCTCTTGCGACACGCCACCGCCGGTCCAAGCGGTGCGGCCCGCCGCCTCGGCTTCGACCAGGGCAAAATCGTCGCCGTCGGGCCCGTCAAAGCGCAAGCGACGCTCGCCAAACGCAGTGTCCTGTGCCAGGCCCGTGACGCCTTTGCCCGCGAGGTGATCGGACCAAAACGGCAAGCTGCCTGTTGGCACAGCAAATTCGGTGACGCCAACCTCACCGGTGCCGCGCCGTCCCCGCGGCATTTGACCAAACGGGAATGTGGTCATCACCGAGCCGGGCGTGCCAACTTCGTCGCCGAAATACAGGTGATAGACCTCGGGTGCGTCGAAATTAACCGTCTTTTTGACCCGCCGCAGGCCGAGGGTATCGGTGAAAAACCGATTGTTGGCATTGGCATCACCGGCCATCGACGTGACGTGGTGTAGACCCTTGATATCCTTGATCATGGTTTTGTTCCTCTGACAGAAGATGCGTTGCGTCAAAGATACATCGGGCATTATGAATGTGAATTGACGCCGTTAGCAATTATTTATTGCCTGAATAAGAATAGTGACCCGACATGCTTGAGATCAAACCCCTGGCCGTGTTGCGCGCGGTGTCCGACCTGCAAAGCTTTTCCGGCGCGGCCAAGGAGTTGGGATTGGCGCCGGCATCGGTGACGCGCATCATCGCGCAGTTGGAACGTGACCTTGGCACGCAACTGCTGGTGCGCACCACACGCCAGGTTGCGCTGACAAGTGCGGGCGCGTCGGTGCTGGCCCGCTACCGGCCGCTGCTGGAAGGGTTCGAGGCGGTCACGCGCGATGTGCAGCGTGCGTTGCGTCCTGACACCGGGCATCTGCGGTTGAGCGCGCCTGTCTCTCTCGGTGTGGCGCTGTTGCCGCGGGTCATCGCCGCGTTTCGACAGGCATATCCTGAGATAACCGTCGACATCCAGTTCACCGACCGGCTGATCGACGTGATGCAAGAGACCTGTGACCTGGCGATCCGCGTTTCGGGCCCGCCTCAGGACAAATCGACAATCTGGCGCAAACTGTGCGAGGTGCCGCGCCGGATGGTGGCCGCCCCGGCCCTACTGCGCCAGGTGGGCGACATCGCGCACCCTGACGATTTGCCCGCCGATGCGCTGATGTCCTACAACAGCGACGGCGCGGCAGAGCAGTGGTCCCTGAGCCGCAGCGGCATGCGGCGGGTCATCCAAGCGGGGCGCGATGTGGTCGCAAACAACGGTGATTTTCTGCGCGCGATGGCCGAAGCGGGCCAAGGGATCTGCGTGCTGCCCGATTTCATTTCAGCGCCCGGCTTGCGTGATGGCACGCTGGTTGAGGTACTGCCCGACTGGCAGGTGGCGTCGCTGTGGCTGACGCTGTTTTACCCACCTTACGAGCAGTTGCCGCCGGTTGTGAAAACCTTCGCCGATTTCTTTGAGGCGTTTGTCGCCGATCAGCCGGAGCTTTCGGTGTCGTCGTGATCCGGCGCTGCGACAGGTGCGCGGCGCGGATGTCACCGCACCGTTTGGAGGTTGCCGCGTGGGCGCCGTCAACACGCGGTCCGTGTGCGATCTGAGCAGGGCATGCCTGGCGGCTTTATGCGGCGCGACAACTGGGCTAGGACCGATCCCGAGGCAAGGGCGGAGGGCAAGATGCTGGGCATTGGCGTTATCGGATGCGGCAATATTTCAACGACATATCTGAAGCTGGCGCCGCTTTTTGCCGGGGTTGAGATGCGCGCGGTGGCCGATCTGGATGCGGCTGTGGCGCGGGCGCGTGCGGCCGAGTTTGGGCTGCGAGCCGAGAGCGTCGAAGACCTGTTGGCGGCTGACGACATCGACGTCGTGTTGAACTTGACCATTCCGGCGGCGCATTTTGACGTTTCGATGGCGGCGCTAGATGCGGGCAAGCATGTCTACTGTGAAAAACCGCTTGTGCTGACCCTGGAACAGGGTGAGCGACTGCGCGAGTGCGCCGACAAACGTGGGCTGCGCGTTGGGGCGGCACCGGACACATGGCTGGGCGGCGCGCACCAGGCTGCGCGTGCTGCGCTTGATGCCGGGCGCATCGGCAACGTGTTGACCGGTACCGCCCACATCATGTCGCACGGGCCAGAGGCGTGGCATCCAAACCCGGACTTCTTTTTCCAGCCCGGCGCCGGGCCGATGCTGGACATGGGCCCCTACTACCTCAGCACTCTGGTGCAGTTGCTGGGACCGGTGGCGCAGGTGCGGGCGCTGACCTTGCGCGGACAAGACAGCAGATCCATCGGGTCTGGCCCACGCGCGGGCGAAGCAATCCCAGTGGACACGCCGACTACGCTGCATGCGCTGCTGGCGTTTGAGAGCGGGGCACATATGACCTTGTCCGCGTCTTGGGACGTGTGGGCGCATCGGCACGGACACATGGAGCTATACGGCAGCGAAGGCACGCTGTTTTTGCCGGACCCAAACTGGTTTTCGGGCGTGGTGGAGATCACTGCCCGCGACGGAGCAGCCCAGGTGCTGGAGAGCACGGCCCATCCGTTTGGCCGCGCGAACATGGACATGGGCGATATGGTGGCGGGCAATTACCGGATGGCCGGGCTGGCCGATATGGCGGCTGCGATTGCGGACAATCGACCGCATCGCTGCAACCTCGATTTGGCGGTGCACGTGGTCGATATCATGCTGGCGGTCCTGCGATCAGGCGAAACCGGCAAGGCAGAGCGGTTGCGCACCACATGCGCACGGCCCGCACCGCTTGATGCAAGTGCCGCGCGGGCTTTGCTGGTTTAGCGAGCGGTGCGCGGTGCAGGACCCAGCGAGGCGCGCCACGCGATCCAGGTGTCGAGCGGGCCGGTGACATCTGGTGGGTCCCCGTCGCACATCGCGCGCAAAGCGCGGGCGGCGCGGGCGCCCATCTCCTTGTGCGGCACATGCACGGTGGTCAGCGCCGGAAACACGATCTCGGAAATGTCGATATCGTCGAAACCGGTCACCGACACCTCATCTGGCACAGCGATGCCGCGATTGCGCGCCTCAAGCAGCGCGCCCGCGGCCAGCACGTCATTGCCGCACAAAATGGCCGTTGGGCGTGGTGACAGCCCCATCAGCACACCAAAGGCGGCGCGGCCCTGATCGATGCCATAGCTGGCCTCTTCGACGTGCAGAAGATCGCGATCCACTCCGGCTGCGCGCATGGCATCGCACACGCCGTCAAACCGGGCGCGCGCGCGGTCATTGCCGGGTCGTTGCGCGGTGATGTAGCCGATGGTGCGGTGGCCTAGCGCCAGCACTTCGCGTGCCAGCCGTGCCATCGCGCGGCGATTGTCAAAACCGATGCAGACACGGTCGGGCCGATCCTCATAGGTCCAGCTGTTCACAAAGGGAATCTTCTGGGTCTGCAAAAACTTATAGGCCGCCGCATTTCGATCACTGCCAATCAGCAACAGCGCCTCGGCCCCGCGGGCCACGAGGGTGCGGATCTGATCCTCTTCGGTGTCCATGTTGTAAGACGACGACGCAACCAGCGTGGTGATTCCAGCCAGCCCCAGTTCGTGTTGAAACGCCTGCAGGCCGCGGGCAAAGATCGCGTTGTCCATCGTTGGGATCACGGCGCCAAAGGTGCCCGTGCGCTTGGCCGCCAGGGCGCGCGCGCCAAAATTTGGCGCATAGCCCAGATCACGGACCGCCTGCATCACCTTTTGCCGGGTGTTTTCACTGACCACGGTTGGTGCATTCATGCAGCGTGACACCGTCGCCGTAGACACGCCAGCGCGTTTGGCCACGTCTTCGAGCGTGGGGATGGACGGATTGGGGCTGGGTAAATCTGTCACCTCAGAAGGTTCCAAACAGGTACAAATGATTTCAGTGTAGGGCGTAGCGTAGCCGTGGATGTAAGCGCTTGCAAATGATAATGTAAGCGCTTACAGACTGAAGACAACGCAAACGGCCGTACTGGTTGCCGTGCTTTGCACGCGACCGCTGCGCCACCCCAGTCACCCGTCGCAAGACAAGGATACCGCCATGCCCCGCGAATACCTCAAGAAAGCGCCCCGCACCTCGCGTTCGGATGCGACAGAAACCCGCGAGATCGTGCGCGGCATTCTGGATGACATTGAGGCCGGCGGGGACGAGGCGGCGCTGCGCTACGCGGCCAAGTTTGACCAATACGAAGGCGACATATTGCTGACCCCCGAAGCGATTGCCGCAGCCACTGCACAAGTGCCCGAGAAACTGCGCCGCGACATCGAGTTTGCACACAGCAACGTCAAAAACTTTGCCATGGCGCAGCGGGCCACCGTCTCCGATTTTGAGACCGAAGTGCAGCCGGGCCTGATCGCGGGGCAAAAGGCGATCCCGGTACACGCGGCGGGCTGCTATGTCCCGGGCGGGCGCTACAGCCACATCGCGAGTGCGATTATGACCGTGACCACGGCAAAGGTCGCCGGGTGCCGCAACATCGTGGCCTGTTCCCCGCCCCGCCCTGGCGTAGGCATTGCCCCCGCTATCGTTTACGCGGCACATGTGTGCGGTGCTGACAAGATCCTGGCGATGGGCGGCGTCCAAGGTGTGGCGGCGATGACCTTTGGCCTTTTTGGCCTGCCCAAAGCGAACATCCTGGTGGGTCCGGGCAACCAATTTGTGGCCGAAGCCAAACGCATGCTGTTTGGGCGCGTGGGCATCGACATGATCGCCGGCCCGACCGACAGCTTGATCCTCGCCGATGGGTCCGCGGATGCGGAGATTGTGGCCACCGACCTGGTTGGACAGGCTGAGCATGGCTATAACTCGCCTGTGTGGCTGGTTACCGATGACCGCGCACTGGCCGAGCAGGTGATGGAGCTGGTGCCCCGCCTGATCAACGACCTGCCAGAGGTGAACCGCGAGAACGCAACCGCCGCCTGGCGCGATTATGCCGAGGTGATCCTGTGCGGCGACCGCGAAGAGATGGCCGCCTGTTCGGACGACTACGCGCCCGAGCACCTGACCGTGCAGGCCGAAGACCTCGATTGGTGGCTGCACAGGCTCAGCTGCTATGGGTCCCTGTTTTTGGGTGAAGAAACGACGGTGGCCTATGGCGACAAGGCGTCGGGCACCAACCACGTGCTGCCAACCTCGGGTGCCGCAAGCTATACCGGCGGGCTGAGTGTGCACAAATACATGAAGATCGTGACCTGGCAGCGTGCCACCCGCGAAGGCGCCAAAGGTGTGGCCGAAGCGACCGCGCGTATCTCGCGCCTCGAAGGGATGGAGGGGCACGCGCGCACCGCAGACATCCGATTGCGCAAGTACTTCCCGGGCGAGAACTTTGACCTCAGCGCCGAGGGCTGAGGACATGGCGCCCGCCGATCTCTTTAACGTGTCGGGCCGGGTGGCCTGCGTCACAGGCGCAAGCTCCGGGCTGGGACGGCAGGCAGCCCTCATGCTGGCGCGTGCAGGCGCGCGTGTGGTCGCGGTGGCGCGGCGGCGTGATGCCTTGGACAGCCTCTGCCAAGAGGTCGGCGACACTTGCGATGCCGTTGCGGCAGATGTTGCAGATCGCAGCACGCTCGACCAAACGGCGCGGCGCATCGCCGAGCCATTTGGTGCGCCCGACATCCTGATCAACGCGGCCGGGCTTAATAAGCGCCAACCAGCCGACGACGTTACAGATGACGCCTGGGACTCGACAGTGGCGGTGAACCTGTCGGCACCGTTTTTCCTTGCCCGCGCGCTGCTGCCCGCGATGAAGGCCAAGGGCTGGGGACGGATTGTGAACTTTGCCTCGCTCCAGTCGTTTCGCGCCTTTCCCGCGGGCCTCGCCTATGGCGCATCCAAGGGCGGCGTGGCGCAGATGACCCGGGCCATGGCCGAGGCGTGGTCGCGATTTGGCATCACTGCCAATGCGATTGGACCGGGATTTTTCCCAACCGAGCTGACCGCAGCCGTCTTTGCCGATAGCGAGCGCGCGGCACGCAATGCCGCGCAAACCTGCGTCGGGCGCAATGGACGGCCCGAGGACATGGACGGCCCGTTGCTGTTTTTGTGCTCGGATGCGTCGGCATATGTCACCGGGCAAATCCTGATGGTCGACGGAGGGTTCACCGCAAAATGAAGGCGCTGGTCTATACCGGGGTGGAAACGCTTGAGTACCGCGACGCGCCTGACCCGGTGCCGGGCGACAGCGAAGTGATTGTGCGCATCGACAGCGTGGGCATCTGCGGGTCGGACATGCACGGCTATCTGGGGCATGATGACCGCCGCCCTGCCCCGCTGATCCTGGGGCATGAGGGTGCGGGCACCGTCGTCGGCGGTCCGATGAACGGGCAGCGCGTGACCATCAACCCGCTGGTTACAAATCCGCAAAGTGCCGCCAGCCGCGCCGGGCGCGAAAACATCTGCCCGGACCGGCAGATCATTTCGATGCCGCCGCGCGAAGGCGCCTTTGCCGACGCCATCGCTATGCCGACCCGCAATCTGGTGCCGGTGCCGGACCATGTCAGCTTTGAAGCTGCCGCAATGACCGAGCCGATGGCGGTCAGTTGGCATGCCGTTGACCTCGGTCTCGCTGCGCTGCACCCAGCGATGGAGCGCCGCGCGATTGTGATCGGTGGCGGCGCCATCGGCGTAGCAGCGCTGTTGTGCCTGCGCGCCATGGGATGCGCAGATGTGACGCTGATCGAGCCTAACGATGCCCGTCGGGATTATCTGACCCAGACGCAGGCGATGCACGCGGTCGCGCAGACAGACCAGCCGGCGCCGTTGATTGTGGACGCGGTTGGGCTGAGCGCCACCCGCGCGCTGGCCTCGGCCATGGTCGAGCCCGGTGGGGTGATCGTGCATATCGGCTTGGGCGACGACGCCGGTGGCCTGGATATCCGCCGCATGACCCTGCAAGAGATCACATTCATCGGCACCTATACCTACACGGCACAGAACTTTCGCGACTGTGCGCAAGCGATTTTTGACGGCCGCCTTGGCAGCTTGGACTGGGTCGAACTGCGTCCGCTCGCCGAGGGCGCACAGGCTTTTGCAGACATCCGCGCGGGCACGGTGCCGGCGCCCAAAATCATACTCAAACCCTGACCCCGGAGAGGCCCATGAACAACCCCGCCCCCAATGAAATCCCGCACCTTCTGGTCCACGATCATGACGACAATGTCGGCGTTGTGGTGGTCGAAGGGCTGAGTGCGGGCACCGACATGCTCTGCTGCGTGACGCACGACAATTCGACCTTTCGCCTGACTTCAGGCGCGGATGTGCCCATCGGTCACAAGATCGCGCTCAAAGACCTCAGCAACGGCGACACGGCCATCAAATACGGTGAGGACATCGGCAAAATCATCGCGGACATCCCCCAAGGGGCCCATGTTCACACCCATAATTGCAAGACCAAACGCTGGTAAGGAGCTGAAACGATGTCAAAATATTCCAACATGACCGTCAAAGCCTACCGCCGCGAAAATGGCCGGGTAGGCGTGCGCAACCACGTGCTGATCCTGCCCGTCGATGACATTTCAAACGCGGCCTGCGAGGCGGTCGCCAACAACGTCAAGGGCACGCTGGCCATACCGCACGCCTATGGGCGGCTGCAGTTTGGCGAGGATCTGGAATTGCATTTTCGCACCATGATCGGCACTGGCGCCAACCCCAACGTGCACTCGGTGGTGGTAATCGGGATCGAACCCGGCTGGACCAAACGCATTGCCGACGGCATTCGCGAAACCGGCAAAGAGGTGGCCGAGTTTTCAATCGAGCAAAAGGGCGATTTTGAAACCATCCGCGCCGCGAGCTGGGCGGCCAAGGATTTTGTGCACAAAGCCACCGAAATCCAGCGCGAAGAGGTCAACATTTCGGAGCTGTGGGTGTCGACCAAATGCGGCGAAAGCGATACAACCACCGGCCTCGGCTCGTGCCCGACGGTTGGCAACATGTATGACAAGTTGCTGCCCGAGGGGATCACAGGCTTTTTCGGTGAAACCTCTGAGATCACCGGCGCCGAGCACATCTGTCAAAAGCGCGCGATCAACGAAGAGGTCGGAGAGCGCTGGTATAAGATGTGGAAGGCGTATCAGGACGACGTGATCTTTGCCCACCAAACCGATGATCTGAGCGACAGCCAGCCCACCAAGGGAAACATAGAAGGCGGTCTGACCACCATCGAGGAAAAGGCGCTGGGGAACCTGGAAAAGATCGGGCGCACCTCGCAATACATCGACATCCTGGAGCCGGCCGAAATGCCAAATGCCGGGAATGGCCTCTATTTCATGGACAGCTCGTCGGCCGCGGCCGAATGCGTGACGCTGATGGCGGCGGGCGGTGCGGTGATCCACACCTTCCCCACTGGTCAGGGCAATGTGGTCGGCAACCCGATTGTGCCGGTGATCAAGATCACCGCAAACCCGCGCACCGTGCGCACCATGGGCGAGCATGTGGATGTGGATGTATCGGGTATTTTGCGCCGCGAGATGACCATTGATGAGGCGGGTGACGCGCTCATCGACATGATCTGCCGTACGGCGAACGGCCGCAACACGGCGGCCGAGGCGTTGGGCCATCGCGAGTTTTCGATGACCAAGCTCTATCGCAGCGCGTAATGAAAAAACGCGCGCCGGCTGCGCTGGCGTGCGTATTTCCTAATGATTGAAGCAGAGAGCATTTTGATCCCCGATGCCGAAGCGTTGCTGGCGGCGGCATTCGTGGCGAGCGGGGTACCAAACGCCGCGGCGCAATCCGTTGCGGTTGCGCTGGTCGCCGCCGAGGCCGAGGGGCAAGTCGGGCACGGATTTTCCCGGCTGGCTGATTATGTGGCGCAGATCGAAAGCGGTAAGATCGTCGCCGACGCCGTGCCAGCGCTGAGCGTGCGGGCGCCCGCCTCGCTGCATGTGGATGCGGGACACGGCTTGGCCTATCCAGCATTGGATCTCGCCATCGAACATGGGGCGCGCGTCGCCCGGGACACCGGGGTTGCTGTGGTGTCAATCTCACGCTCGCACCATGCAGGTGCGTTGTCGGTGCAGGTGGACCGCATCGCGCAACAGGGCCTGATCGGGTTGATGGTGGCCAATACCCCGGCGGCGATGGCACCTTGGGGCGGAACCACAGCCTTTTACGGCACCAACCCGATTGCGTTTTCCGCACCGCGCGCAGGCCGCCCGCCGCTGGTGATTGACCTGTCACTGTCGCGCGTGGCCCGCGGCAAGATCATGAATGCTAAAAAAACCGGTCAACCTATCCCGGAAGGCTGGGCGTTAGACGCGCAAGGCCGGCCAACCACCGATCCCGACGCTGCACTGGCAGGGTCGATGGTGCCCATCGGCGATGCAAAAGGGACCGCGCTTGCCTTGATGGTCGAGGTGCTGGCCGCTGCCTTCACCGGTGCGGCCGGCAGCGCGGCCATGTCATCGTTTTTGGCACCAGATGGCCCACCACCCGGCGCGGGTCAGTTTCTGCTGATGATCAAGCCGCAAAGTGACGGCTTTGCCGCGCGGCTTGAGACACTGCTGTCGCAGATCGCCGCGATGGATGACGTGCGGTTGCCTGGAGACCGGCGACTGGCAGCGTTACGATATGCGTCGGCGCACGGTCTTCAGGTCCCAAAGAAATACATCGCAACCGCGCAGCAGATCGCGCAGGCAGTCCGTGCCTAGGATCTGAACGGCTGTATACCGTGCGATTGCTTCGAGGTGAATTTTACGGTGCGGAGACCATTGGTGAATGTAAAATTCAATTATTTTCAGAATATATAAGCCTTCTTTCATGCATAAGATCAGCCATCAGTTTGATGAAACATAGACGCGAGAGTCGTAGCGCCCTAGAGGTTCGTACTACCCCGCACTGAAAACCGCAGCAGAGCGTCTGCACATGCTCACAGTTTAGTGTGAACTTTCCTGCGAATTGCACACACAGTTTTACGACCTTAGCGCCGTAACCGGCGGCTGCGCCAAGGCTCGCGATGCACAAAACCAAAAGCTACAGAGAAAAAGACGCGTGCGCTTAGGCCGAGCGCGATGCGGGTTCGGTCACGTTTTCACGCAACTCTGGCTCGTAGAAAGTGAGTTGCGCACGCCCCGCGTTTTTGGACGCGTAGAGCGCAACATCGGCGTTATCAAGCACTTGCGCGGTGGTGTCCGCACCCTCTGGATCAAAAAGCGCAACGCCGATGCTGGCCGAAATCCGACACTCCTTCCCGGCGAACGGAATGGGTTGGGTCAACCGCTCAATAATGCGGTGCCCTATCGCAGCGAGATCGCCCATTTCCTGTGCTGACGGCAGCAGCACCACAAATTCATCGCCTCCGATGCGCACCACCGTGTCGTTGTCACGCGTTTCTTCGACCATGATATGGGCGACGGTTTGCAGCACATGGTCACCCGCTGCATGACCCATGTTGTCATTTACCGCCTTGAACCAATCCAGATCGATTTGCATCAGTCCAAATTGCGTCCCCCATTTTTCATAGCGCGCCATGATGTGGTCCATGGCGCGGCGGTTTTTGAGGCCGGTGAGCGTATCGGTAAAGGCCTGTTCTTCGGCCGCGATCTTGGCCCCTTGCAGGCGCAGGTTGAGTTTGCGCGATGCTTCCATCGCGGCCGATTTCGCCTCGACCAGATAGAGCATTTCCACCGTCAGATCGGTTGGCGCAAAGTCGGCCGAAGTCAGCGCGTAGTCGCGAACACCGTCCACAATTGAAATGCCGAAAGACAGGTTGACGGTGAAATGTCCCGGCATAGGACCTGGTACAATCACGCCTTTCAGCTCTGTTTGCGGTGGGTCACGCAGTTGCAAATGCAGTTTGGTGCCAGCCAGCGCGCTTAAATCCGCCATCTTGGTGACGGCGCGCGGCCGCTTTACATCAAATAGCTCAAGAAACCGCGCGCCCGTCAGATCAAGGTCGGGACGCAGCTTTTTGACCGTAGGCCCTGCATGCCGGACATGACCAGTATCCGACAACACCAGGTGCATCGGACACAGGATATCGAGGCCGCAAAACTCAACTGCTGTCATCCCGCACGCGCCCCCAGTTCGAAAATGCGCCCTTCGGCAAATTCGGTTTCAATGAGCGAGATGGAGATCACCTCGGTCCCGGCGTCGCCACCGCTGTGTTCCAGCAAGGCGAGCGCGCCGTAATCATCGGCCATGGCACGCAGAACGCCCATCATGACATGGCCATAGCCCTGTACGGAACTGTAACAAAACAAGCTGTAACAACTTGAGGTATGTTCCCGCAATTCGATGCGCGGCAGGTTGAGATCTGATACGGCCAGCCGCGCGCGATCCGGCAAATCATCGAGCGAGTGCAAAAATTCAACAAATGTCACGCCGCCGAACCGCAGCAACCGGCGCAATGCCTCGACCGACGGATGTGACACCAAATAGGTGCCAAGATCTTCCATAACCTCCGCCCTCGGACGGTGCAGCAGATGTGCTGCGGCATCCAGAACACGCGGTGTGAGCGCATCATCATAAAGCAGCATCGCTTCGAACTCGACGAAGTCGAGTTCGGCCTCAACAGCCACGGCATGCCACGTCTCCGTCCCGTAGGTGTCGGTGACAAAACACTGTATCGCGCGATTGATTAATCCGTGCATCGGGCAGCCTAAAATCTTTGCCGCGCTACTGTGACCTGCACGTTCCTAATTTTCGGCTAACATAGACAATTTGAACGACCTAAGCCGCCACGCGGCGGCACGTCAAAAGTCGGTTGGTGCACCGCCTTCCGCTTTGCGTCGCGCGACAAAATCAGCCAGTTCATCGCGAATTCCCGCATCCATCGGCGGCGCTTCGAACTGCCCGATGATCTCTTTGAACATCAGGTGCGCGCGCTCGGGTGTCCAAACCGACCCGGCCACTTGCCATGCCTCGAAATTCTTCCAGTCGCTCAGAAACGGCTGGTAAAAGGCCTTGGTGTATCGGTCTTGGGTGTGTTGGATGCCGAAAAAATGTCCGTCGCTGCCGACGGATCTGATCGCGTCGAGTGCGATGTCATCCGCCCCGGTGCCAACAATTGCCGGGTCGTGATAGCGCTGGATTTGCTGCAGCACCTCGCAATCCATGATGAACTTTTCCGGGCTGGCAATCAGCCCACCCTCGAGCCAGCCGGCCGCGTGATAGACCATGTGGGTGTGGGACTGGACCGATGCCCAGAGGCTGTTTGACGTCTCCCACATTGCTTGTCCGTCGGGCACATTGGCCGCGCACACGCCCGATGACCGCATCGGCAAACCGTAATACCGCGCCAACTGACCGGTGATCTGCGTCGCGCGCATATATTCGGGCGTGCCAAAGGCCGGTGCGCCCGATTTCATGTCCACGTTCGATGTGAACGTCCCGATCACGCAGGGCGCGCCGGGGCGGACATATTGGAACAGCGCAATTGCACACAGCGCCTCGGCAATGGATTGCGCCACAGCGCCCGCCATGGTCACCGGCGCCATGGCGCCTGCCAGTGTGAACGGCGTGACCACAACCGCCTGACCGCGCCGGATCATGCGCAAGCAGCCATCGATCATCGGCTGGTCATGTTTCAGTGGCGAGGTCGAGTTGATGTTGGTGTACATGTGCGGGGTGGCTTCGAATTCGTCATGGCTCAGCCCGCCCGCGATCCGCACCATTTCCATCACGTCTTCGACCCGCTCGCGCCCGAGGCTGTAGGCGTGCATCACCTTGTCGGTCAGCGTGAGCTTGTCATAGAGCACGTCGAGATGGCGCACGCTGGCGTGCAGGTCGACAGGTTCAACCGGATAACCACCGGCGAAGTGGATGCAGTTGAAATACTGCGTCAGCCGCAGAAGATTGGCGCAGTGTGCGCGCGTGCCGGGCACCTTGGTGCCGATTTCCATGTCCCAATAGTTCGGCGGCGACGACACATTGCCAAAGTTAATAGACCCGTCGCCGATGGTGATCTGGCGTGCGGGATTGCGCGGCGTGAGCGTGAATTGGCTTGGGGCCTTGACCACCATCTCCATGACAAAATCGCGGCCCATCCGCACGGTCTGGCCATCAATGTCACAGCCAGCTTTGCGCAGGATCTCCAACGCTTCTTGGTTAAGAAACTCAATCCCGATCTCTTCGAGGATGCGCATCGCGCCATTGTGGATCGCCTCAACGCCGTCAGGCGCGACCGGTTCGACCGGTGGGTCGGTCAACTTTGGCGGCCCCCATGGCATCTGATCTATCACAGCGGCGCCCCGGCGCGCCGCCGCGCCTGCGCGCCCGCCTGCGCGACTGCGCCGTCTGGTCTGGGTATCGGACATAAAAACCTCTGCGCGCTGGGTGGGGTCAGCTTGCGAAGCGTGTCGCATGGCCTCCTGTCCGTTTGCGACGGCTTTGGTCGCTTTTATGGATCAGCGTGCCGCGATTTCATCCAGCCAAGCGGGGATGGCGCCAATATTGGGCAGCACGACGTCGGCCTTGGGCGCGAGATCGCTATGTGACGCCATACCGGTCAGCACGCCCACGGTGCGCATGCCCGCCGCGCGCCCAGCTAATAGGTCATGTTGACTGTCGCCGACCATGATCACCGTCTCCGGTGCCAAATCCATGGCCGAACAGAACGCCAAAAGCTGTCCGGGTGCCGGTTTGCCACCAAATCCACTGTCTGCGCCTGCGACGAAGTCCAGCAGATCCATCACCCCCGCCGCCGCAAGATGTGCGATCGCGGGCGCTTCGGAATCGTTGGTGGCAACGCCTAGACGCAGACCACGGGCGCGCAGATCGGTTAAGAACGGGCGCAGCGCAACCGCTTCGGCCTGCGGCGCATGCGCTGCCTCGGTATCGAGGATGTCAACCATCTCGGCGACGCTCCGGCCCGGAAAGGCCGGGGTCAGGGCCGTTGCTATGTCCTCCATCGTCCCGGCGATTGCTATGCTGTCCTTGGCAAAGACCGCGCGCGCATAGTCAAAGCCAATCGTCTGACCCGCGCGGATCGCATGCGCGTCATCGCCCTTGCAGGCGCGACGCAAAAAGCCTGCGGCCCAACCCTCCCACGTGGTGCGAAAATCGAAAAGCGTACCATCTTTGTCGAAAATCATCGCGCGCACGGGCGCAGTCATGTCCAGTGCACCGCATCACCGCCTGGCAAAGCAGCCCGCGCGGTCATCGGTAGATCGTAGGCCAAGGCATGTGCGTCGCACATGTCTTTGATCCAGGCGTCATCCATCAGCAAGAAATCGAGCACTGCACCCAAAAAGGCGGGGTCGGTCGCACCCGAGCGTACATCCGCTTCGCTGGCGCCCGTTGCCCCCAGAAAAACAGGCAGCAGCTCCTCGTTTCCGGCAATCCATCCAAGGGCCTGCAGCGCGACCACTTCAGCGGATTCTTGCGACATCGGCATTGCGAGCCCTCCCAGCCCAAGGTTTGGAAACCCTTTGTTAACCCTATCCGGTCGATATGGGATACACGCAGTTTTTGTAAAATTGGAACATTCTATGCATGGCAAGGTTCTGGTCATAGACCCGATCGCAACGCACCGCATCATGCTGCGAGTCAAGCTGGCGTCAAGCCAGTACGACGTATTTCAGGCCGCCTCTTACGGCGAGGCGGCGCGTCTGTTGGAACGGGTCAGTCCCGATTTGATCCTGACCTCAACCGAACTGCCCGATACCACAGCCGCGCAAATGCTCAACAAGCTCCGCGCTGCCGGGTTGTTCGGCAAAGTGCCCGTTATCGCGATCAGCAGTGATACCGGGGCTGCACTGGATCGTGGCGCGCTTTTGTCACTTGGGTTCGACGACGCACTGGCGCGCCCCTTCGATACCGGGTTTCTGATGGCCCGTGCGCGCAGCCTTTTGCGAAGCTACTCAGCCACTAGCGAATGGCAGTTGCGCGAAGGGACATCGCGCGCCCTAGGATTTGCGGAACCGGCGGCAAATATGATCCGACCGGTGCATATCCGGCTGGTGACGGATGACGCCGACAAGGTCATGTCGCTTCACTGTGCGCTGAGCGCGAAAATTTCGGCGAATGTCACGATCAACAGCGCAAACGCTGCGGTCCAGAATGTCGAAGGGGTCTCGAGCCCGGACGCGTTTGTGCTGGTGACGCGCCCCGAAGAAGGCGCAACCATGCTCGACCTACTGGCTGCCTTGCGCTGTCACGCGGCCACACGGCACACAGCAATTCTTGTGCTGCCATTGGACGGTCCCGCACCTATGGCGGCGCAAATGCTGGATACCGGTGCAAATGACGTGGCCCCGTTTGGCGCCGACACCGAAGAGATCGTGCTGCGCCTCAACGCGTTGCTTGCGCGCAAGAGCACCACCGATGCGCTGCGCGAAACGGTGCGCAACAGCGTGGAGGCTGCGGTGATCGACCCTTTGACCGGTCTGCACAATCGCCGCTACGCCATGCCGCACGTGGACCGGATCGTGGAGCGCGCAAAGATGACCGGTAAGGGCTTTGCCCTAATGATCGCTGACATCGACCATTTCAAGCAGATCAACGACCGATACGGGCATGCCGCAGGAGACGCGGTTTTGGTTGGCGTGGCCGAACAGCTCAGCGCCAACCTGCGCGCCGTGGACCTTGTTGCGCGGATCGGCGGAGAAGAGTTTTTGATCGTTCTGCCCGGCATCACACTGCAAAGCGCAAAAAAGGCAGCGCAACGCCTGTGCCAAAAGGTGAGCGACAGGCCGTTTACGTTTGATGGGTCATCGCGAGGCGCACAGGTGACCGTATCTGTCGGCATGATTGTCTACGACCTTGAGGCGGGCGGACCACCGGGCGAGGCCATTAATGCACAATCGCTGATCGAGTTGGCCGATCGTGCGCTCTATGATGCCAAAGCCGCCGGGCGGAACCGGGTGAACCTGCATCAGGCCGCCGCCTGAACAACCGGCGTCAGTCGTTTTGCGGTTGCGGTTTACGATTGCCTTTCGGCCCACGCTTTAACACGGTTTCGATCCGGTCGGCATAGGCCATCCGCGCTTCTTGCCCCATGCTCTCAAGCTGCGCCACCCATTCAGCTTGCGCAGCCAATTGTACCGCAGCGGCGGTCCGTGTTTGGCGCGTCAGCAGTTCCTCGACCGCGGCGCGATCCAAAGGCTCGGCGCGGATCAGCGTGATCATCTGCTCAAAATGCGCGCGCCTCATCCGGCGGTTTGGCAGGGCATCATCGCCACGCACGCGATCCATCACAGCGCGACGGTCATCACGCTCCAGCGCGATGAGATAGGGCAGACCAAAGCTTGCCCCGGGTCCGCCGCCCCGTATTGGCCCGCTGTCGCGCAACAGAAAGCCCGCAACCAGCCCGACAATGGCCAGGTTCATCGCCAGCGATATCAGCAACAGTGCCCGCATCCAAAGCGGGGAACGCGTGCGGATCTTTTCCGTTGCCATGTCAACCATCCTCCAGATACCAGCCATTTGCATTGAGCGCGTCCTGGTAATAGCTGCTCTCGGTCCAGCTTGCGTCGATGGCCAACAGACCAGCGTCCAAAACTCCACCAAGCCCAACAGCAAAACCCACGACGGTGGCCGCAACCAGCCCGCTGAGCGACGCCCACCCGCCAAGCGCCCAAAGACCTTTCCGCCAACCTCGCGATGACGCAACACCGCCCGGTGCGGGCTGTTCGGCCAGCGCGTCGGCAAGGATGCGCGCCATCAAATCTGTGCTCGGCTGATCCACAGGTGTCCGCGCGATATCATCGAGCAGTCCGTCAATCCAATCATCTGGCGATCTTTTCTGTGTCATCCGTGTCATCCCGTCTCATATCCCAGTGCCGCTTTTTGCCCGCGCAGTGCAGCGGCGAGCGCCCGTTTTCCCCGTGCCGTCAAACTTTCAACCGCTTCTACACTGATGTCCAACCGATCTGCGATCTCGGGGTTGGACGCGCCTTCGAAGTGGCGCAACATCACCGCCAAGCGTTGACGTTCAGGAAGATTTGCCAGCGCCTGCGCCACTGCAGTCCGCCGCGCGGTGGTCAAGAGCCGCGCTTCGGCCCCCGGGCTCGGGTCCGGCGGTTCGGCCACATCATCAAGCGCAACGCCACGTCCTTTTCGGCGGCGCAAGCGGTCGGTGCACAGGTTTGCGACCACGCGGTAGAGCCACGTCGACACTTTCGCTTCGCCGGCGCGCCAGTCTGGCGCCACACGCCACAAACGCATCATGGCCTCTTGGGTGATGTCTTCGGCTTCGGCCCTATCACCCAACATGCGCATCGCCTGCGCATGCGCGCGCGGCGCCAATTGCACGGTCAGTGCCCGTGCGGCCGCCGCATCACCACGCGCATAGCGCGCCAGCAAATCGGCCTCATCCGTCCCGTCCAATTCACAATCAAGTGGCATGCGTGTCATCTTGGCTCACGGTGCGCGCCCCCGCCCCCAGTGGCAAGGGGCGAGGGTGCGGCGGCATCAATCGCTCTCGGGAGAGTTGCGCCGGTCACGCATTTTTTGGCGCGCCAAATCAAACTCTGCCTGGGTGATTGTGCCGCTATTGTCGCGGTCGATCCGGTCAAAGGCCCGCGCCGTATCACGCCGCTCGGCCAGTTCTTGCGCGGATAATTGACCGTCGCCATTGCTGTCGAGGCGGGCAATCATCCGTTCGGCACGGCGGGCGGCGCGGCTGGTGCTCTGCGCTTCGATCTCTGCTTGGGACAGTTGTCCGTTGCCGTTTTGGTCGATGCGGTCGAACCGGGCCTGGGCCGCGGCCTGCATCTCTTCACGGGTTAGCACCCCGTTTCCGTCCTGATCGAGCGTTGCAAAGTCCGGCCCTTGTCCGCGGGCCTGCGCGCTCACGGCAGTGACGGCGACCGCGGTCGCCGCGATGATCATTGGGTAGGCAGAAGGTTTCATGTCTGTTTCTCCGTGTTCAAAGAGCCTCGGCACATCGATCTTTCGAGGCGCCAATTGACAGTGAAACGACACGACGCGCAGTTTCCGTCGCATGCGTTTTGCATTGACGACGCGACAGGGGGACGCAGGGACACCGTGCACAGTGTTGGCCGGGCCAAGCTTGGCGCATATTGTTGGCAACGTAACGAGGCCGCCATGCGCGAAGACCATATCCCAGCACACCACGCAGAGACCGAACAGCGCCCGCTTTGGACCGCGCTTTTGCGCGGCTGGCGGCGGCGCTGTCCGCGCTGCGGTGGGGCGCCGCTTCTCAAGGGGTATCTCAAGGTGCGATCCACCTGTTCGGCCTGTAAACTCGATTACTCCCATCACCGTGCCGATGACGGTCCGGCCTATTTGACCATCCTGATTGTCGGACACCTGATGGCGCCGCTGCTGCACATCGTGTTTGTGGCTTGGCGGCCCGAGCCGCTGATCCTGTTCACCATCTTTGCCGTTGGCTGCGTTGGCCTATCGCTCTATTTGTTGCCGAGGCTCAAGGGCGCGGTGGTCGGGTTTCAGTGGGCCCGCGCTATGGGGGGCTTTGGCACCCGAGGCTAAAAACCGGCGGGAGCGACATGACAACCGAGAACAAGACCCGCATTCGCAATGCTGCCACAGTGATCGTGCTGCGCGATGCGGATACCGACCCGCACATATTGATGGGTCAGCGCGGCGCCAATGCGTCCTTCATGCCCAACAAATTCGTCTTTCCCGGCGGTGCCGTGGATGATGGGGATGCGCATGTGCCCTTGGGCAGTGCAGTGAACGCCGGCTGCGCCTCGCGTCTGCGCGAAGACAGCCCACACGATCTGGGCAACGCGCTTGCCGCCGCGGCCATACGCGAGCTTTGGGAAGAGACTGGGCAAATCCTCGGGACACCCGGTGCATGGCCCGACGCGCCGCCGGACTGGGCGGCATTTGCCAGCGCGGGATTTGTGCCGCACGCCGCACCGCTGCAATTCATCTTTCGCGCACTCACGCCACCCGGACGCCCGCGCCGGTTTGATGCGCGGTTCTTTCTGGTGCCAGCCGATGCGCTGGTCAGCGATCCCGATGACTTTTCCGCCGCATCAGACGAATTGAGCCATCTGCAATGGGTGCCCCTGGCCGATGCTCGCCGCTTTGACATGCCGTTTATAACCGAAGTGGTGCTAAGCGAGGTGCAGGGCATGCTGTCGGGCAAACCGCCGCTGACCTCGGTGCCGTTTTTCAAAAACTCGGACGAGGAAAGCCTGTTTTTGCGTCTGCGCGGCTATCCGATGCCGGGCTAGAGCACCAGCACCAGCGCAAGGATCGAGGCCAGCAGCAGCGCCATGCCCAGCCACTCGCGCGCTCGCACCGTTTCGCGAAAGATCAAGATCGAAGCAAGCGCGCTAAAGATCAGTTCCACTTGGCCTAGCGCTTTGACATAGGCGGCGCTCTGCAGGGTGAAGGCAACAAACCAGCAAAACGACCCGCACATCGACATCAACCCGACCCAAATCGCCACCCGCCGTGCCTGCCAGACGGCGGCCACCTGCCCCGGCTCGCGCCAGGCGAGCCAGAGGATCATGGCGATCATTTGCATCGTGGTCACAGCCGCCAGCGTCACGCCCGCGCGCAGCAAGGCACTGTCTAGATCAACGCTGAGCGACGCCCCCCGATACGCCACAGCCGACACGGCAAAGAGCACGCCCGCCCCAAGCCCGAGGCCAGAGGCGCGGTTGAAGATGTCGCGCACGCGCACCTGCGCCAAGTCCGGTGGGGATGACAGCGCAAGAACGCCCAACAGCCCAACCGCGATGGCCGCAAAACCCCACGCGCTCACCGCGTCGCCGAGCACCACCCAGCCTACAATTACAGCTTGGATCGCTTCGGTTTTCTTGAACGTGATGCCCACGGCAAAATTGCGCGCCTGAAACAGCAGCACCACAAAAACCGTAGCCAAAATTTGCGCCAACCCGCCTATAGCACCAAACAGCAAAAAAGCAGGGGACAGCGCCGGCGCGCCCTGCCCCCGGACCGTCAGGTACAGGACGACCAGCAGCACAACCAGCGGCGCAGAAAAGAGAAACCGCGCCAGCGTGGCGCCCCCGGCGCTGAGCGTGCCCAGCGACAACTGCCGTTGCAGCATAAAACGCAGCGTCTGAAAAAATGCAGCCGCCAGCGTGATCGGAATCCACAGAGTCATGCCCGCGTTATGCGATCACTCCGCGGGATTGCGCCAGAGCGGATGCGCCACCGGATCTTTTGCGCTCAGCGCGTGTGCTGCAAAAACCTCTTTGTAGGAGGCATAGGAATAGCCCTCGTTGACGCGCAGATAGTGCTGTTTTTTGGCCTCATAGAGCGCGCGCAAACGGTACCACGGCACCCGAGGATGCATGTGATGAACCACGTGCAAATTGTTATTTAGGAACAGAAAAGATAGTATTCCGCGATCTTCGACAATGACGGTGCGACCGCGCGTGGTCTCGTGAGCTTGATGTTCAAGAAAGGTGCGGATCTTGAGGATCGACAGCGCTACATAGCAACAGAGCAGATAGCTCCAGATCGGCATCGGACCCATCGCCACCGCCCAAAGCACAAGGACCACACCGGGCAGATGCACCAGCCAAGAGACCAGCACCTGCCGGTCACCGTCCCGGATCAGCCGCATGTCGGTTTGCATAAATGCCCACTGCCCGATCAGCGGACCCAGCGTGATGCGCCCCAGCAGCGTATTGTTGGCGCGCAAAACTCGCCGCCGCCAGCCGGGCAGGCGCGCCCACACGTTTGGATCAAGATAATTGCTTTCCGGATCATCATACGGATCGGTCAACCGCGCATCCTGATGATGTGCAAGATGGGTGTCGCGAAATCGCAGATACGGGATGAACAGCCCGGGATTGACGTGCACCAACGCTTCGCTCGCCCAGCGCGCGGGGAACGGGTGGCCGTGCAGCACCTCGTGACTGAGTGAGCTGTGGAGCACCAGCGCCAGAGCCAAAAGTGCCATCGCGACGAAAGGAGCTATCGGGTAGAGCACAAAAACACTTATCGCCCAGACAGCTATGCACAGCCCGAAAAGGCCGAGGGTCAGCCACTCGACCCGGTGTGGGCGAGATTTGGGCAGATGGCGCGTGATCTTGGTGCGTGGCATTGGATGTCCTGAATGCGGCCCATCCGTTGTAGCCTTTTGCTGGGGTGCTGCGAATTTGGAATGTTGTTAACAAATCGCGGCATCTGTGATTTATATGATCAAATGCAAGATATTATGGACAAACGCGCGCGCGCCGATCTGTTTCGCACACGTCTTGGCCAGCGCATCAGCGAACAGGGCATCAGCCAAAGCGCGCTGGCCCGCGCTGCAGGCACGGATCGATCCACCATCAGCCAAGCGCTCAGCGATACCGGAGCACGGCTGCCCGGGGCGCATGTCATCGGTGCCATCGCCCAGGTGCTGGGGGTGTCGAGTGACTGGCTGATGGGACTGTCCGACCGCCCTGAAAGCGCCGAAGCACTGACTGCAGCAGCGCTGTCATTGACCACCGCCCCCCGCGCCTTGATCGACGAACAGATCTTTGCATGGCATCAGGAGGCGGTCGGCTACAAGATCCGGCACGTGCCCGCGGGTCTGCCCGACATGCTCAAGACCGAAGCGATGCTGGCCTGGGAATACGGGCCCCATCTTGGCCGGACAACCGTGCAAGCGATCAATGCCTCGCGCGACCGCCTGGAATGGATGCGGGCGTCCCCGTCAGATTATGAAGTAGCGATGCCGATCTATGAGGTGCACAGCTTTGCGGCGGGCACGGGGTACTATGCCGATCTGCCGCCTGACGTGCGCGCCGCACAACTCGACCACTTAGAAACGCTGAGCGAACAGCTTTACCCACGGTTGCGGCTTTACCTCTTTGATGCGCGCAGGCTCTATAGCGCGCCGATCACCGTGTTTGGTCCGTTGCTTGCGGTGGTTTACTCCGGTGGTCACTATCTGGCCTTTCGGGATCGCGAACGGATCGAAACGTTGACCGGACACTTTGACCGGCTGGTGCGCGAAGCGGCCTATTCCGCGCGCACCATGCCCGATCACTTCGCCGCATTGCGCGCCTAGGGTCGCTGCCCCACCGCCCGCCCTGCCCCGTCCGGGCGCGGCAGTTGCGCATGGGCTTCGGCGATCTGTTCGAGGGTTTTGACGATGTGCGGCGCTGGATCTGACGGATTGCGGGTCTCCAGACTGACATGCAGCAAGAAATGCTCGCCCGTGGCGATCAGCCGGTCGCCCGCCCACATGTCATGCCACAGATGCATCTTTTTGCCCGCGCCGGCCAGGACCTGCGTGCGGATCACCACCTGTGTGCCCGCGTGCACCTCGTCTATGTGCCGGATATGGGTTTCCGCGGTAAAATAGCTGCCGCCGGAAGCGATGTATGCCGCATCGCAGCCGATCAGCGCCATAAACCGATCTGTGGCATCGCCAAACGCTTGCAGGTACCGCGCCTCGTTCATGTGACCGTTGTAGTCGGTCCAGTCGAGGGGAATTGTGCGGCGCGCGGTCTCAATTGGTCCCTGGTTGTCCATGGGCAATTGGTCCGCACCTGACGCCTGCGCGAGCGCTGTGTCATGCGCATTCAGGACCGCCCCTGCCCCCCAATTGGTCGCTTTCAACGACCGCAATAAACCGACAAGATTGTCGTCGCGCGCGCGCAGCATGTCAGGGATGGACATGTGACCCGACTGCGCATCTGACTGCCCGGCAATCAGATCGACCAGATCGTCGGTGAACTCGGGCACGTCCATCAACTTGGTCCACGGCCATTTCAGGGCCGGACCAAACTGCGCCATAAAGTGACGCATCCCTGCTGCCCCGCCCGCGGTGCGGTAGGTGTCAAAAAGCCCCATCTGCGCCCAGCGGATGCCAAAGCCCATGCGGATCGCCTCATCAATTTCTTCGGTGGTGGCAACACCGTCGCGCACAAGCCATAGCGCCTCGCGCCAGACCGCTTCGAGGAATCGGTCCGCGATGTGGGCATCGATTTCCTTGCGCACATGCAATGGGAACATGCCGAGCTCGGTCAGCAGCTCTTTGACCCGCGCCAGAGCACGCGGGTCGTGATTGTCGCCCGGTACCACTTCGACCAACGGCATCAGGTAGACGGGATTGAACGGGTGCGTCACAAGGATCTGGGTCGGGTTCTTGGCCCCCTCCTGCAACTGCGACGGTTTAAAGCCCGAGGTGGACGAACCAATGACCGCCTCGGGACCCAGCGTCTGCTGGATCTCGGCCAACACTTTGTGTTTGAGATCTAACCGTTCTGGCACGCTTTCCTGCACCCACTGCACGTTTTGCACCGCATCCGCGATGGAGGTGTGAAAGGTCAACGCGCCTTCCGGTGGCAGAGCCACGTCGGTGAGACCCGGTAGTGCCCGCCGTGCCTGCGCGATCACCGAAATGAGCGTCGCCTCAGCATCTGGTGCCGGATCGAACACCCGCACATCCCAGCCGTTCAACAAAAACCGAGCGGCCCAGCCGCCGCCGATGACACCCCCACCAATGATCGCCGCTGTTTTCATGGGCTCATCCTATGCAGGTTGAAGACGAAGTGGTTCGGTCCGCGCACCTCATCGACAAGAGACAGCGAAGTCCCGTTGCGTTGGGCAAACACAAACCACACAGCCAGAAACCGTTCTTCTACGAAATGGGTCACACTTGCGATGGCCAAATTCAGATTACGGCATGCGGCGCACAGCGCCGAAAGCAGCCCGCACACCGAAACGTTAAGTGGACGAAACCACATAACAACGGCGTCATCGGTGCCAAGTCGTGCCAAAGGAAAGGAAATCACACGCGCGGCGCCCGTTTCTCTAACCCCAGCTTGTCTCGCACCTCCTGCGGCCCAATAACCCGCGCGCCCATGTTTTCGATGATCGTGCCGGCGCGTTCTACCAGTTGCCAGTTTTCGGCCAGCACGCCTTTGTCGAGCCACAGATTGTCTTCGAGACCCACGCGGACATTGCCGCCCGCCAGCACGGCTGCCGCGACATAGGCCATCTGGTGCCGCCCCAACGAAAACGCGGAAAAGGTCCAGTCATCAGGCACGTTGTTGACCATCGCCATGAAGGTGTTGAGGTCATCAGGCGCGCCCCACGGCACGCCCATACAAAGCTGGACCAGCGCGGGCGCGTCCAACACGCCGTCGGCCACCAGTTGCTTGGCATACCACAAATGGCCGGTGTCAAAGGCTTCGATCTCGGGCTTGACCCCGAGTGCGGTCATGCGCTTGCCCATCTCGGTCAGCATGCCGGGCGTGTTGGTCATCACGTAGTCAGCTTCGGCGAAATTCATGGTGCCGCAATCGAGCGTGCAGATCTCGGGCAAGCATTCGGCGATGTGGGCCACGCGTGCTTCGGCGCCAACCATGTCTGTGCCGTCTGTCAGGGGAAGCGGCGCGTCTGGGCCGCCAAAAACAATATCGCCGCCCATCCCAGCGGTGAGGTTCAGCACGACGTCGACTTCGGCGTCGCGGATGCGGTCGGTCACCTCGCGATAATAAGCCAGCTCGCGTGACGGCGCGCCAGTGTCAGGATCACGTACGTGACAGTGGACAATGGCAGCGCCTGCCTTGGCCGCGGCGATGGCGCTGTCGGCGATCTGGGCAGGTGAGCGCGGGACATGCGGGCTGCGGTCTTGGGTGCCGCCCGAGCCGGCGACGGCGCAGGTGATAAACACCTCTTTGTTCATGGTCAGCGGCATGCGTCCCCTCCGTGGTCTTTCCGGCACCCTAGTGGGCCGAGACCACGCAGCACCATCCGGAAAACGGAGTGTGACAGATCAAAAACGCCAGAATGACCTTGGGATCGCGGTTAATACGGCATCGGGTGGGCGCGATGGGCGGCGCTGATCTCGGCCAGGATTTCATCGCTAAGCGTTATGTCAGCCGCACCGATGGCCAGTTCCAATTGCGCCATGTTGGTTGCGCCAAAGATGGCCGAACACATAAAGGGTCGCGTCATACACCACGCCAGCGCCATTTGCGCCGGATCGAGCCCATGGCGTTGCGCGATATCGAGATAGGCATCCACCGCGTCCAAAACCCGCGCGCTTTTGCGGCCACCCATGTCCGGGCTAAGCGTCATGCGTGAGCCCTCGGGGACAGCACCGCGTTGGTATTTTCCGGTCAGAAATCCGGTCGCAAGCGGTGAAAAGGCCAAAAGACCCACGTCTTCATGCGCGCTAAGCTCTGCCATGTCGGTGTCATACAGCCGACAAAGCAGCGAATACTCATTCTGAACCGAGGCAACGCGCGGCCCGCCGGTACGCTCCGCCGCGGCAAGCCACTGCGCCGTGCCCCACGCGCTTTCGTTGCTGAGGCCAAAGGCCCGGATCACGCCGCGTTTGACCTGATCCTGCAGTGCACCGAGGCAGTCATCCATGTTTTGGCGGATTGCCGCGACATCCTTGCCACTGGGATCAAAGTCCCAGTTCTGGCGAAACATGTAGCTGCCGCGATTTGGCCAATGAAATTGGTAGAGATCGATATAGTCGGTCTTGAGCCGCCGCAGCGACCCTTCGATTGCGTTGGGAATGGTTTCGGCACTGATCGGAGCGCCGTTGCGGACATAGCGCAGGCCCTCGCCAGAATGTTTGGTGGCCAAGAGCACGTTGTCGCGCCGCCCTACCCGTTCGAACCACAAGCCAATGATCCGCTCAGTGCGGCCAATGGTTTCGGCGCTCACAGGATTGACCGGATACATCTCGGCAGTGTCAACAAAGTCGATCCCGATATCGAGCGCCCGTTCGATTTGATCATGCGCTTCGTCCGCGGTGTTTTGCGTGCCCCATGTCATGGATCCCAGGCACAGAGCCGAGACTGTGATTCCGGTTCGGCCAAGTGGTCGGCGCTGCATGCCCCTGTCCTTTTCTTCTGTCGTGCGCGGCGCACCCTAACGCCATAAAGGTAAGCGGCAAGTGAATATACAAAATGTGGCGAACAACCGTTGAGAACAAAGTACGAACATGATAGGCCGGACTCATGTTTGCAAACGCTTCCCTGCTGTCACGCCGGCCTGCGCGGCCCACACCCTGTCTCGACATTCTGCCCGATGCTGAACAGGCGGGCAGCGGTCTTGGGCTGGCACTGGGGCGGGTGCATGAAATCTGTGGTCCGTCGCGACATCGCATGGCGGTTTGGCTGGCGGCGCAGACGCGAGGCACCATAGCGTGGATCGTACCCGATTGGACCAACGCACAGCTCAACCCCTGCGGCGCAGCACCTTGCGTTGATCCGGCGCGAATCATCATGCTCCATCCCAACCGCGAGGATGATGCGCTGTGGTGTGCCGAAGAAACATTGCGCGCGGGCAGCGTGGCGCTGGTGGTGGTTGATCTGCCCGGATTGCCTGGTCTGACGCCGGTACGGCGCATGCATCTGGCCGCCGAGGCCGGCGGGCAAAAGGGTGGCGCCCAACCCTTGGGGGTGCTGCTCACCCCCGGGACAGGCGGCGCACAAGGGGTGGAAAGCCGCTGGCATTTGGCGCCCGATCACAAAGGGCAACCAGGGGCCTGGCGGCTGAGCCGGTTGCGCGCGCGCATGGCCCCAGAGCAAAGCTGGCAGGTCACCCACAGCCCGCGACAGAACCTACCGCAGATATCACATCGGCTTGAGGCGGCGTAATGGCCGCATAAATTGTGTCGGGTACGGGTTATGAAGGAAATGCTCCTGAAAGGACCTGCCCTATGGACCGCCGTCACCTGCTTTTGTCTGGCCTTGCTGCCCTGTTTTACCCGCATGCAGCGGCCTCCGCGCCGATGCCCTACACAATTGGGCCAAAGGGCGCGCAGATCAGCTATCTGTTCAATCTCCAAGGCAGCACGGTTATTGGCACAGCGCCGCTGTTGCGCGCCGATTTGCGTATCGATCCAACCGCCCTACAAAACTCAAGCGCCGAGGTGACCGCCGATCTGCGAAAGGCGCGCACACGCCTCTTCTTCGCAACCGAGGCGCTGAAATCCGCGACCGTGCTGGACATCGACCGGTTTCCAAATGCGCGTTTTGTTTCGGAGCGGATCTTATTGGGACCAAACGGGCGGATATCCGGCGGTGCAGCAATCGAAGGCGCATTGACCTTGCGCGATGTTACGCGGCCGATCCGATTTGACGCTGATCTCTTTCGCAAGCCAAACAGTGCGCCAAATGACCTGCGCGCACTGGACATAAGGCTGCGCACCACAATCGACAGAAACGACTTTGGTGCCAGCGGATACGCCGCTCTGGTTGCGCCTGAGGTTGGCGTCGACATCAGAGCCGACCTGCTTGCCCTATGAACCGCGCGGAAACCGATACGGTTTCCGACCGTTTCCCGACACGGGAAACGGCGCCGCACTACAGCTGCACGAAAACGACCCCTCTTTGTCGGCCGCCTGTTAGGCGTAGCCAGCGATTTGCGCGACCTTTGCTGGACTATGCGCCTTCTTGTTTCCTTTGCCGCTCTTTTTCTATCGGTCGTCCTCTTACAACTCAGCTCAGGCACCTTGGGTCCGCTGGACGCACTTTCTGGCATAGCGCTGAACTTTACCCGTCAAGAGATCGGCCTTCTGGGTTCGGCACACTTCCTCGGCTTTTTTGTCGGGTGCTGGTGGGCACCGCGTTTGATGGGCAGCGTGGGGCATTCCCGCGCGTTCGCTGCATTCACCGCCGCAGGCGCCATTGGGCTTTTGTCGCACATGTTGATTGTGGACCCTATCGCTTGGGCCATTATGCGGATCGCTTCGGGTATGTGCGTTGCCGGCTGCTACACGGTGATCGAGGCCTGGCTGCAAGCAAAGGTCACCAACAGCACGCGCGGGCGCACCATGGCTGTATATCGCATCGTTGACATGGCCGCATCACTGGCAGCGCAGTTGATGATCAGCGTTCTCGATCCTGCCACCTATGTCAGTTACAACCTGCTCGCGATCATTTGCTGCGCTGCGCTTTTGCCGCTCACGCTGACAACGGTGCGACAACCGCAAAGCCCAAAAGCGCCGCGCTTGCGCCCGCGCCTTGCGGCAGAAAAATCACCCCTGGCCGCCGCCGGTGTGCTTGTTGCGGCACTGTCTTCGGCCTCGTTTCGCATGGTCGGCCCGCTTTATGGCCAAGAGGTCGGCCTGAACACGGGGCAAATTGCCTGGTTTATGGCAGCGTTTGTATTGGGCGGCGCGTTGGCACAATATCCCGTTGGTTGGCTTGCCGACCGTTACGACCGTCGCTGGGTTTTGATCTGGCTTTCGGCTGCGGCAATTGTCAGTTGCGCTATCAGCGCAACCACGGCGCAAAGCTTGACCGGTATCATGCTGAGCGCAGGGCTCTTTGGCCTAACCACCTTTCCGATCTACTCCGTCGCTGCAGCCCACGCACATGATTTCGCCGACAGCGCAGAACGGATCGCGCTGTCAGCGGCGCTGATGTTCTACTATGCACTGGGTGCGATTGCCGCGCCGCTTTTTGCATCGTTCTTAATCGATCTTTTTGGACCGCCTGCGCTTTTTGCAATGATCGCTGTCGGCCATGGATGCCTGATTTTGTACGGCCTGCGCCGCATGCGCAGCCGCGCCACTCCAACCAAACGCACGCGCTATGTCTACGCGCCACGCACGACCTTTATCATTGGACGGCTTCTGGGTCGCTCACGCGAACCAGGGCCGTCACGCGACGCCGAATGACGGGTTTCGCATGCTGATACGCGCTGATACACGGACGCACGCTCGACAAAGAAATGTATCGCCATGACGCGCCACCTCATCACTTCGGCAATTCCTTACATCAATGGAATCAAACATCTCGGAAATTTGGTGGGCAGCCAGTTGCCCGCAGATCTTTTCGCGCGGTACCAACGTGCGCGCGGCAATGAGGTTTTGTTTTTGTGCGCCACCGATGAGCACGGGACACCGGCGGAATTGGCCGCGGCGAAAGCTGGGAAACCTGTTGCCGAATATTGCGCCGAAATGCATGCCGTTCAGGCGGACATCGCGCAGCGCTTTGGGCTTTCTTTTGATCACTTTGGCCGGTCGTCGTCTCCGCAAAATCATGCACTCACCCAGCAGTTTGCCGGCAAATTGCACGACGCTGGATTGATCCGTGAAGTTTCTGAGAAGCAGGTGTTCTCAAATGCCGATCAGCGGTTTTTGCCAGACCGTTACATCGAAGGGACCTGTCCCAATTGCGGCTATGACAGCGCGCGCGGCGACCAGTGTGAAAACTGCACAAAGCAGCTGGATCCAACAGACCTGATCAATCCGCGCTCGGCCATCTCTGGTTCGACCGATCTCGAAGTTCGCGAGACCAAACACCTGTTTTTGCGCCAGTCCGCTTTGAAAGATGAGCTTGACGCGTGGATTGACAGCAAGTCCGACTGGCCGATCCTGACCACCTCAATTGCAAAGAAATGGTTGCACGATGGTGATGGACTTCAAGACCGCGGCATCACGCGCGATCTCGATTGGGGTATTCCGGTGCGACGCGGTGAGCATGACTGGCCCGGCATGGAAGGTAAGGTGTTTTATGTGTGGTTCGATGCGCCAATCGAATACATCGCGTGCGCTGCCGAATGGTCCGAAGCGAATGGCGGCGCCGATTGGCACCGTTGGTGGCGCACCGATAAAGGTGCTGAAGACGTGCGGTACACCCAATTTATGGGCAAAGACAATGTGCCGTTTCACACATTGAGTTTTCCGGCGACACTGATTGGGTCTGGTGACCCTTGGAAGATGGTCGACCATCTCAAATCGTTCAACTATCTGAACTACGATGGCGGGCAGTTCTCGACCAGCAAAGGGCGCGGCGTTTTCATGGATGCGGCTCTTGATCTTCTGCCAGCCGACTATTGGCGCTGGTGGTTGCTGTCGAACTGTCCCGAAACGTCAGATAGCGAATTCATGTGGGAGTTATTTCAACAGGGCGTGAATAAAGACCTGGCAGATGTTCTGGGGAATTTTGTTAGCCGCGTGACAAAGTTTTGCAACTCGAAGTTTGGCGCGGCGGTTCCAGCTGGAGATGAATTTGGCGCGGCGGAAGAGCAACTCATAGTTGAGTTAGACACGAAGTTAGAGGCATATCAAAGCAATATGCAAGCCATGAATGTGCGCAAATCCGCGCAAACTTTGAGAGCGCTTTGGGTTGCAGGAAATGAGTATCTACAAAACGTGGCCCCTTGGGTGACCATAAAGGAAGACGAGGACAAAGCGCGCATGCAAATCAGGTGCGCCTTGAATTTGATCGTTTTTTATTCCACCCTATCAAGTCCTTTCATCCCAGAAACGGCGCGCAAAATCCGTTCCTGCTTCCACTTAGAAGCGACTGATTGGCCAAAGACCGCTTCATCCGCGCTTCAAGTATTGCCGCCGAACAAGAATTTTACCGTACCAGACAATCTGTTCGATAAAATAACGGACGATATGATCGTGGACTGGAAAGCGCGTTTTTCCGGTTCGAAGAGCTAACACCGATTGCAACGCCCTAAAGGTTGGAGGTGCTAACCCACAATCGCTCCGAAGGTCTTGCCATTGGGACCGGGAAACCCTGTAGCTTCTATTCCTTTACCAGAATAAGAGGCTCTAGAATTCTTCCCAATCCGATGTTTCAGAGGCCGGATCTGCTTCAAGGCTAATTGCGGTTGCGCCTACCGTGGTCGTGGTAAATTGAGTTTTCTGCTTAGGCTCTTGCGTAATGACTTTTTGCGTACGGGCTTGGCTCTGTTCCGCGCCGATATCAAATTGAGCGACGGCGGCGCTGAGCGCATCTGCTTCGGAGATCAGCGCGTGGCTGGCAGCCGTGGTTTCTTCAAACATAGCAGCGTTTTGTTGGGTTACTTGATCCAATTCGTTCACCGCGACGTTAATTTCGTTCAAGCCACTGGACTGCTGGCGCGCAGACATAGCAATCTCGGCAACACGCGTTGAAATATCAGCCACTGATGAGACGATGGATGACAACGCTAGGCCGGTTTTGTCCACGAGATCTACGCCCTGCTTGACCTGCTCACTCGACGTTGAAATCAGGGTGTTGATCTCACGCGCTGCCTCAGATGAGCGTTGCGCCAGAGCACGCACTTCTGTCGCAACGACGGCGAACCCACGGCCTGCCTCGCCAGCACGCGCGGCCTCAACACCAGCGTTGAGCGCCAACAGATTTGTTTGGAAGGCAATGTCATCAATAACGGATGTGATCTTGGATATTTCTTGCGACGAGTTTTTGATGCTTTGCATTGCCGCCACTGCTTCACGCGCAATATCACCGCCTTGTTCAGCATTGGCTTGCGCATCGGCGGAGATACTGCTGGCAGCATCTGCGCCTTCTGCCGCTGACTTGACCGACGTCGTCAATTCATCCAGCGCTGCAGCAGTTTCTTCGAGAGTTGCAGCCTGTTTTTCGGTCCTGCTTGCAAGGTCATCCGCCGCACTGGTGATTTCACCAGTTTCATTTCGTATTGATTGCGCATTTTGAATAACCGCACCGATGGTTCTGCTCAGGCTGTCGACGGCAGAATTAAAGTCGAGACGTAAGGCTTCGTAGTCTTGTGGGAAAGTTTCAGAAATGCCTGACATCAGTTTGCCACTGGACAGATGTTTCAGACTTTGGCCCAGCACATCCACAACATGATTTTGTTCGGTATTGATGGCGTCCTGTCGGCGTTGCGCCTCGCGCACTTTTGTTTCAGCGGCAGTGATATCATTTGCGAGAAGGATAATCCGCTCAACCGCACCTTTTTCATCATGAACAAAGACGAAATTTCCATCAACGATGAGATCTGTGTGATCGCTCCTTTGAAGATCGAATTTCCCGTTGACGGTCTGTCCTTCTTGGATTTTCTGTTCTACCGCATTGGCTGAAACGCCATCCGACTGTTGAGATCGGAGCAAGTCTGCCAGTGTACAGCCGGGCGTAACATTGCCTCCGAGCTTGGAGGCTGCCAAATCATTCAGTTCAACTATGGTACATTTATCATCAAACTCGATACGCAATGAGTGCGCATCAACGCCATTCAACAAAGCGCTGTTGCGCATTGACACCGAACGATCTGATACCTCTACAACAGCACCAATCGTCTCAGACGCCTTATTAAGTGCTTTATTTATCCGAAATTGAATCATGCGGTCGCCAATTCGCGCGGTTAGCGTTGTCGCCTCTGGCAAGTCCTCGGCCGAGGCTACAGTTCCAAGCTTTTCTGCAATGTCACGCTGCTTGGTCAAGCATAGCCCCACGACATCGGAGCCTTTGGCGCCTTGCCAACTGTCTATGAAACCTTGGCCAAGCGTGCGCAGCAATTCTTCACATGCTGGGTTCAAATAAGACACATGCAACGCTTCATCCACCATCATCAAAGCTGCAGACGTTCCCTGATATGCGGCGCCCTTGAAGGCATTTTCGCGTTGCGTGCTCTGGGCTTGGGCAAGTGCGACTCGGAAATTTTCGAGAGACGCCGCCATTTTGCCAATCTCATCGCGACGAGACACATGCGGCACTGTGGCATCGAAGTCTTTGCGCGCAACGCGCGCCATTGCCTCGTTCAGCGCCATCAAAGGACGTGACATGACCACCCAAAGGAACACAGACATAAGGATCAGCCCACCAAGTATAACCCCTAAACCGGTCATAATTTGGATATTGGCGTTGCGACGGGCCGTCGCCATCGCATATTCGGGCGTCCACGCGGTAATGACCGTCCCAACAACAGCATCACCGTCGCCAAATACAGCTGGTGATCCGACAACAAGACCACCATCAGTGACTGCACGCGCTCCACTAGATGTCACCTGCTGCGAGAGGGCCGCGACCGCACTCTCTGAAATTTCCAAATCGCTCGACGTGAAAATTATCTTACCATTTGCTGCGACGACGACGGCGCCCAGCACATCCTGCCCCGCCGTTTGAAGCGTTCCATCAGTGATCTCAGCAATGGCACGATCATTGCCAAATTTTATCGCGCCACCCATCTGCAACGCCAATAAGTCCGTTACATCAACCGCGCGTGCGGATAGAGCGTTGCCGACCAGTTCCCTATTATTGGACTGGCCGAGCATGAGGATCGTTGTTGCGACGACAATGGACGCCAGGCCAGCGATTGCTGCCACTTTGAACTGCAGACTTGCCCAAAAACGCGGTTTAAGGGGCTGCGCGGTTGGTTCGGCCATAACTCACACCTTTACAAGCGAATGCTGGGGTCACATGACCCGACTGCGCACTCGCCTACGGCATTGGCCTTACCACCCGCTTAACACCCAAAAACAACCCGACGAAACTCCTGTTTGGCCCTAAGACATACTGGCGACCGGGAAACCGCTCCGACGACAAATTGATGGATGGTGCGGGCGGTGGGACTCGAACCCACACGGGCGTCAGCCCTTCGGATTTTAAGTCCGATATGTCTACCATTCCATCACGCCCGCGACTGTTTGTTTGTTATGCAATCAGATCGTGCGGAACAAGCTAAAGCTCTTGTCCTTTTGGGGCCAAGGGGCCGCCGTCTGACAACAAAAAGCGCTCTGACAGCCAGGGATTGTTTTCCAGCGCCAGAAGCAACTGCTCGCGGGCGGCCTCAAGCTCGCCCAAGTTCATTAGCGTTAGTGCCCGACCTGACTGAGCCCCAACGTGGCGCGGCGACAAGGCGAGGGCGCGATCTAAATCGGCGAGGGCTGCGCCGTGGTTACCGCTCAGAAACTGCACAAATGCACGTTGATTGTACCCTTCGGCATAATCCGGGCAGTAGTTCACAAGCGCTGTAAAGCTTTCCAATGCGCCAGCATAATCAAAAGCTTCGCGCTGTCGCATGCCACGGTCCAACACGGCTTGCGCCGCGGCATCCGGTGCATCAAGCCACAGCTCCCACATTTTGGCGGAAATCCGTTGTCCCGAGCTCTGATCCGGAGCTGCGTTAATCTCGTTTATCAGAGCCGTTATTTCGGAGGTGATGTCGCGCGGTGTTGCGCAGGCCAGCAGGGCAGACGGCGCGAGGACAGCAAGCAGGAAGTATAAATATCTCATTTCGCAAAAGTGACGCTGGGAAGGCAGGCGTCAAGTCTACCGACCTCGCAAAACAAGGCGTGGCGCCCTTGACGATCGCAGCGGTATGACAGACCTGTGGCGTATGTTCCCAATCCGCGATCATAATCCATCCGGACGCACGCCTTACATCACTTGGGCTTTGATGGCTGCAAATATTGCAATTTTTATCGGCTATGCAGACCTTTTTTCCGATGCGCGCGCGTTAAACGCGTTTTTCTTTGACTATGCGCTTATCCCGGCGCGTGTGGCATCCGGTGCAGGCTTTGAGACCCTGTTCACATCGATGTTTCTGCACGGGGGCTGGATGCATCTGCTGGGCAACGTGTTGTTTCTCTTTATCTTCGGCGACAATGTCGAAGATGAGATGGGACACGCGAAATATCTAGGCTTTTATCTTGCAAGCGGCATCGTCGCGGGTGGTGTGCACGTCCTCGCGGCACCGGGGTCTGTGGTGCCCACCGTCGGCGCCTCTGGCGCTATTGCCGGTGTGATGGGCAGCTATTTGCTGCTTTTTCCAAAGGCGCGCGTGGATATACTGCTGATCCTGGTGGTTTATTTCCGGGTCTTTCCGATCCCTGCATGGATCATGCTTGCGGTGTGGTTTGGCTTGCAATTTTTCGGCGGTCTGGGCGCCAATCCGGATGAGGGTGGCGTTGCCTATTGGGCGCATGCTGGCGGATTTATCGCCGGACTTGTGCTGACGCTGCCACTGTGGCGCAATCGCGGCGGCACGCAGTTCTGGGAACGCAACCGCGGGCATCCGCCACATCCCGAGGCGCAATACGCGGTGTCGCGCATCCCCAAAGTACCACGCCGCTAAAGGTCTAGGCGCGGACGAGGCGCGCCAACGGTGTAAACATGCTCTCTGTGGCGCAGATGATCTCACCGTCGGTGAGGATATCCGCATCGTCGCGAATAGGTTCGACCAGGCCACCGGCCTCCCGCACGATCAGCGCGCCAGCGGCGAGATCCCAGGCGTTCAGACGCCGCTCCCAATATCCGTCATACCGGCCCGCTGCCACATAGGCCAAATCAAGTGCCGCCGACCCCCAGCGCCGCACCCCCGCACAACCGGGCATGACCCGCGCCAATTCCTGCAAGGTGTCGGGTAAATCGGTTCGACCGCCAAATGGCAGTCCGGTTGCAAAGACGCATTCAATCATCGACCGGCGCCCCGAGACACGCAGACGCTGATCGTTCATCCATGCGCCGGCGCCGCGTTCGGAAAAGTACATCTCGTCTTTGGCCGGATCATAAATGACGCCGGCGACAACGCGGCCCTTGTGCTCCAAGGCGATGGAGACGGCCCAATGCGGCAGACCGTGCAAGAAATTGGTGGTGCCATCCAGCGGATCTACGATCCACCGCCGGGTTGGATCTTCGCCATCTTCCGCGCCGCCCTCTTCGGCCAGCCAGCCATAGGTTGGACGCGCGCCGCGCAATTCTTCGCGCAGGATCTCTTCTGCCGCGAGATCGGCTTTGGACACAAAGTCCCCGGCGCCCTTGACGGACACTTGCAAGTTTTCAACCTCGCGAAAGTCTTTCACCAGCGAACGGCCCGCCTTGCGCGCCGCCTTGAGCATGATGTTGAGGTTGGCACTGCCTTGCATAGCGCGGCTCCATGGGTGTTGCGGATCAGGACGGCGCTATACGCGCCGTGCCGCAGCTTGCCAAGGCCTCGCGCTGGATGGCGCGCAGGTCAGAGGGTGCAGAGTTAGGTTTTCGGGCGCATCCGGGCCCCGGGGACGGCGAGCTCCCACCGTATTCGGCGTTTGACCAGTGCGTTTTGCGCATGAAACGGGACTCTCCGAAAGAGTGGATCAACCCGGCACAAGACAAGTCTCGTTGCACGTATGCACCATTTCGGAAAGTGGCAAGGTGCGCAGCGAAGCATTGGGGTCGCAGCCGAAGCACCACGTCTAGCTGGGGCAAATGTGGCCCGCCACCTGATCAACAGTCGAACGGGGGGCATGAATTGGCCTGCGGTCGGCCGCTGATACCAGCGCTGAAATCTAACGACTCCTTGCAATGCGCTATTGGCAGGCCAACCCGATCAAATCACCGCAACGCAACCGCACCACTGCTGACGCAGCGGACAAAAAGGGTCGGCGGGCGGGCGCTTTTGCCGTTAGGCAAACAGAGCCGCACGGCGTCGTCACGCCGCCTGCAAGCGACGCGCTTCTGAGCGTGCCAAATCGATCAATTCGCGCATATATGGCTTTTCACGCTCTTGCGCGCGGACGGCGGCATAAAGCCGCCGCGTGATCCCTTGCTCTGTGAGCGGTCGGGTCACATAATCGGTGGAATATTTCACCTCGCGCACCACCCAGTCCGGCAACACTGCCACTCCGCGGTTCGACGCCACCAGCAACAAAATGACCGCCGTCAGTTCCGCCTGTCGCACTGCGCGCGGTTCCACCTTTGCCGGTATCAAAAGTTGGCTAAACACATCGAGCCGCGTGCGCTCCACCGGGTAGGTGATCAAAGTCTCTTGGCGGAAATCCTGTGCCTCAACAAACGCTTTGCGCGCCAACGGGTGATCCTTGGACGCAACAAAAACTGGGGCATAGTCAAAAAGCTCTACAAAATCGACGCCCGGCAGTTCTTCGGGATCAGAAGAGACCACCAAATCCACATCTTCCTTGATGAGCGCGGGCAATGCGTCAAAGGCAAGGCCAGGCCGAATATCTACATCTACATCCGCCCAGTTACGTCGAAATTGCTCCAGTACCGGAAAAAGCCATTCAAAGCAGGCGTGGCACTCGATGGCGATGTGCATCCGGCCCGTGCTGCCCGCGCGCAGGCCCATGAATTCATCTTGCAGCGCTTCGATCTGCGGCAGCACTTGTTCGGCCAGCCGCAACAGCCGCAGCCCGGCATCTGACAGGCGCAAGGGTTTGGAACGGCGCACAAAAAGCTCTACGCCAGCCTGATCTTCCAGTCCTTTGATTTGATGGCTTAGCGCGGATTGCGTAATGTGCAGCTGGTCTGCAGCACGGGCGAGACCGCCGGCATCGTGGATCGCTTTGATCGAGCGCAGGTGCCGAAACTCGATATGCATACAAACCTCATCATCATATTGAGTGTTATGAATTTGCTTCATGATAGCGGCTCTGCGATACCCTGTCCAACCCTGCGGAGACATGCCCATGATCGCGCTCTCGTTCGAGACCTTCCCGCCAAAATCGCTCGACGCGTCATTTCATCTTTGGGACACGGTGCAAGCGCTCGCGCCACTTGCGCCACGGTTTATCTCTGTCACCTATGGCGCGGGCGGCAGCACACAGTCGTTGACCCAAGAGGCTGCGCAAACGCTCCGCAAGACGTCTGGCCTGCCTGTTGCGGCGCACCTGACGTGCACGGGGCAGAGCTGCGAGGACGTGCTTGCCACTGCCGCCCGATATGCAGATGCGGGCATCACCGATATCGTGGCCTTGCGTGGCGACGGGTCCGGTGGCGGCACCTTCCGGGCTGAACCCGACGGCTTTGCAAACTCCGTCGACCTTGTGCGTGCACTCGCCGACATGGGCAGGTTCAACATCTGTGTCGGCGCCTACCCGGATGGTCACCCAGAAAGCCATTCGATCCAGCAAAACATCGACTGGCTCAAGGCCAAGTTCGACGCCGGCGCGACCGAAGCGCTTACGCAGTTCTTCTTTGAAGCCGACAACTTCCTGCGGTTCCGCGACGCGTGCGCGGCTGCAGGGATTACGGCGCCGATTACCCCTGGTATCCTGCCTGTGACAAACTGGACCCGCACCAAAGAGTTTGCGGAGCGCTGCGGCACGCCGATAACAGCACACATTGAAACCGCCTTTAACCGGGCCGCGCGCGAGGACAGAGCCGATTTATTTGCGCTGGCCCACTGCGCCGATCTGTGCACACAGCTGATCGAAGAAGGCGTTGAAGCGCTGCACTTTTACACCCTGAACCGCCCCGCACTCACCCTTCGGGTGTGCCGCGCGCTTGGGCTTGTCGGGACAAATGCGGCGCTGCACGTGGCCTAAGGCACGCCGCCCCTCGACGCAGCCATCCGGTCAGTCTAGCGTGCGGCGTCACCACGCACGAGGCCACAATGTACGCAAACTCAACTGCCGACCTGCTGCGGCCTGAACAAATTGCCTCGATGTCGGGGCTCGAGTTCATGCAAGGCATTCTGGATGGCGCGCATCCCGGCCCGCCGATCGGCGCCACGCTGGGATACCGGCTGCATCACGTCGAAGCGGGCAAGGTGATCTTCCGCGGCGCGCCGGGGTTCGAGACCACAAATCCTTTGGGGACTGTGCATGGCGGCTGGTACGGCACACTCTTGGACAGCGCGATGGCCTGCGCGGTGATGACTATGGTGCCGCAGGGGTCTGTGTACACCACATTGGAATACAAGGTGAATATCACCCGTCCTATCCCGCTCGGTACCGAGATTGAGGCTGTTGGTACGACCCAGCACGCAGGCCGGTCAACCGGTGTGGCCGTCGGCGAAATTCGCGCCGTGACGGACGGAAAACTGTACGCCACGGGCAGCACCACCTGCATCATTATGAAAGCGCCCGCGGCCTGAACACATTCGGCTGCGTCGAAAAAATCACCACCGGCATCGCGTCCCCTCTTTCCCCGCAGCCCAAGCGGGAGTAAGCCCCAGTGATGTCCGACAGATCCACCCCTATGACCTACAGCGCCCATACGCGCGCCATTGCGGCGCTGGGTATACCGCTGATTGGTGGGCATCTGGGTCAAGTGGCCATCGGTGTCACAGACACAGCCATGATGGGCTGGTACGGCGTCACCGAATTGGCCGCCCTGACCGCCGCGGGCTCCATGTTCTTTGTGCTGTTTCTGATGGGCTCGGGCTTTGCCTGGGCGGTCATGCCCATGGTTGCAGCCTACCATGCGGACGCGGACGATATCTCGATCCGGCGTGCAACGCGCATGGGGTTGTGGCTGGGCATCGCCTTTGGCGCTTGCGCCATGCCGCTCATGATCTGGTCCGAACCTGTCTTGCGCGCCTTGGGCCAGACCGATGCGGTGGCGCGGCTCGGGGCCGAGTATCTGCGCGTGGCGGGCTGGGGCCTGTTTCCCGCGCTGATTGTGATGACGCTGAAAAGCTATCTGGCCGCCCTTGAACGGACGCAGATCGTGTTTTGGATCATGTGCGCCGGGGCGGTTGTCAACGCGTTGGGCAACTATGCGCTGATCTTTGGCAACTGGGGCGCGCCTGAGTTGGGCATGACCGGCGCCGCTTTGGCGTCGATTGCAACGCAAGTGGTGATGCTCGCAGGGATCGTCGCATACACACAGCGGGTGTTGCCGCAGCACGCGATGTTTGCACGCATCTGGCGCATTGACCTCGAGATGCTGGTCCGTGTCTTTTGCCTCGGCTGGCCCATCGGGCTGACCACGCTCAGCGAAACGGGCCTATTTGCGGCGACGGCGTTCATGATGGGCAATCTGGGCGAGGTGCCGCTGGCCGCACACGGCATCGCGCTGCAATTGGCCTCAATCACCTTTATGGTTCACATGGGGCTCAGCAATGTGGCGACCATACGGGCCGGCAACGCGATGGCGCGGCAGAATTTCGAACATCTGACGCGTGGCGCACGCACGGTCATCTGGATGAGCATCGCAATGGCACTTGCGACCATTGTCCTATTTGTGTCGGTGCCCGAGCCGTTGATCTGGCTGTTTCTGAGCGCGGACAGCACCGACACAGCCGCCATTATCTCAACCGGTGTGGTTCTGCTGGCGTTGGCGGCGCTGTTCCAACTGGTCGATGGCGCACAGGTCGTAGCGTTGGGCTTGTTGCGCGGCATGCAGGACACGCAGGTGCCCATGATCCTCGCGGCCGTATCCTATTGGCTGGTCGGCATACCTTGCTCGTACCTGCTGGGCTTTGTTCTGGGATGGGAAGGCCCCGGCATCTGGATGGGGCTTGTTGTGGGACTGGCCTGCGCAGGCGTGGCCCTCATGATCCGCTTTTGGCGCATCTGTGTGCCCGAACTGAAAACAAAGACCGCGCAACCGGTGCACACATAAAGGCTCGCTAGCCTTTGAGGATGCGGTCCGCCTTTTTACGGACCAGCACCGAACGCAAATCATGCATCGCCAACAACAGGGCGTCCGTGACAGCCTCCAATTGCGGGTCTGTCGCGCGTGACTGCGCCCAATGCGTGGTCAGGTTGAGGTAGTCGACCGCGCGGTGGATATCGTCAATGTCCCGCTCGGCTAGCGTCTGCGCGCGCGATGCCATCCAAGCGCGGATCTCGGACAAGTCCGCTTCGTTGAGTTCCCGATCGCCATGCGGTTTAATCTCGCCATTGCGAATGTTGACCACCGCGATTTGGTCCATTTCGATGCGCCTTTGGCGGTTCTCAGTGTCAATGCGGAACACCGCGGCGCCATTTTCGCGCACCCGAAAATAGTACTCCGGCAGCTCTGTTCCCATGACCGTCCCTCTACCTCAGAAGCGCGCAAAACGCCTCAATCCGATTGCAAGCCTCTTGTAGGGCGCTATCGGACGTAGCGTAGCTGACCCGAAAATGCGGTGAAAGGCCAAATGCCGCGCCGAAGACTACGGCAACGCCGGAGTGCTGCAAAAGCGCCTCGGCAAAGTCTGCATCTGTTTCCAGAACCCGGCCATCCGGCGCACGCTTGCCGATCAACCCGGCGATGGACGGGTAGACGTAGAACGCGCCATCGGGTTTGGGACAGGTGATCCCGTCAATCGCATTTAATCGCGACACCACCAAATCGCGGCGCCGCATGAACAACGTATTGTGCGGGCCTATAAAGTCCTGCGTGCCGTTGAGTGCTTCGACCGAAGCCCACTGGCTGATCGAACAGGGGTTCGAGGTGGATTGCGACTGCACTTTGCGCATTGCCTGGATCAAATGCGCGGGCCCAGCCGCATAGCCGATGCGCCAGCCGGTCATGGCATAGGCCTTGCTCACGCCATTGACGGTCAATGTCCGATCATAAAGCCCCGGCTCTACCTCAGCCGGGGTGGAAAAGACAAAATCGTCATAGACCAAGTGTTCATACATATCATCGCTCATGACCCAGACATGGCGATGACGCATCAGAACGTCGGTAAGCGCGCGCACCTCATCGCGCGTGTAGCCCGCGCCGGTTGGGTTCGAAGGCGAATTAAAGATCAGCCACTTGGTTTTTGGCGTTATTGCTGCCTCCAAGGCTTCGGGCGTCATCTTAAACCCGTCTTCTATCCCACAGGCGACCGTGACCGGCGTGCCTCCGGCCAACAGCACCATGTCTGGATAGCTGACCCAGTAGGGCGCCGGGATCACCACCTCGTCGCCTGGGTTCAGCGTTGCCATCAGCGCGTTATATAGGATCTGCTTGCCACCGGACGCGATGCTGACCTGCGCGGGCGCGTATGACAGCCCATTGTCGCGCTGGAACTTTTCCGCAATCGCCTCTTTCAGCTCGGCGATCCCGTCGACGGGCGTGTATTTTGTGCGCCCCGCTGCAATCGCTGCCTGCGCCGCCGCTTTGATGTTTTCGGGCGTATCAAAGTCCGGCTCGCCAGCGCCCAGCCCGATGATATCCTTGCCTTCGGCTTTCAAGGCCGCAACTTGTCCGGTCAATGCAACCGTCGGCGACGGTTTTACGCGGTCGAGCGACGCGGAAAGAAATGTCATTTGCAGCCCCCGGGGTAAAACGCGATAACGCGGCCCGTGATACATCGGCTTGGGCAAAGGGCAACCAGAAAGGTATGCAATGAACGACAATGACGATTGGTACAGCCCCGAAGCCAGCACATTTGGTGACCGTGTCGCCGGCGCACGCGAACAAGCGGGGCTGAGCCAAAGCGACCTGGCCAAGCGTTTGGGCATCCGCGTCGCCACATTGCGCGCCTGGGAAGACGACCTGAGCGAGCCGCGCGCCAACCGTTTGTCGATCATGGCCGGGCTGCTGAACGTCTCGATGATGTGGCTGATCAATGGCGAAGGCGAAGGCGTCACAGCCCCCGATGACCTGCCAACCAGCAATGACACGATCCGCGAATTGATGATCGAGATGCGCGACCTGCGCACCGATCTGCTGAAACGCGCCGAACAGGTAGGGCGTCTGGAAAAGCGTCTGCGCGCGGCGCTAAACGAGAACGCGCATGTCTGAACCGCGCGAACACGCGATCAAGCGGATGCACATGCGGTCGATGCGCCGTGGGATCAAGGAGATGGACCTGATCTTGTCCGCCTATGCCCGAGCTGAGTTGGACAGCATGTCCGACCAGGACCTCGCGCTCTACGATGCGCTTTTGAACGAAAACGATCAGGATCTTTACACTTGGGTGACCGGTCAGGTCCCCGCACCACGCGAATATAGCCAAATGATCGCATCTATTTCTCAGGTTTTTCAGAAGTAATATCAGGGCCTTGCGCCTTTAACCGAAAATTTCCGAATCCGTCCCATGTTGCTGATGAGCAGATTGAGTCGGAGAGACCGATGAGTATTCACAAACATGTTGCGCCGCCACCCGGTGCCGTTGATCCGACCGGAGATAAGGGATTTATGGTCGCCTATCTCGAAGGGTTGTCGCTGGTCGAACGACTGCACCGGCTTTTGCTGGATGTGATCAAAGACGAATTCGAACGGGTTGGCGTGTTGGACATCAATGCTGTCCAAGCTTTGCTGCTGTTTAATATCGGCGAAAATGAGGTGACTGCGGGCGAACTCAAAAGCCGCGGATATTACCAAGGCTCCAATGTCAGCTACAATCTCAAGAAGCTGGTTGATATGGGTTACATGCACCATCAACGGTGCGAGATTGATCGCCGCTCCGTTCGTGTGCGCCTGACCGAGAAGGGCCGCGACATTCGCGCTGTTGTAGCGGACCTGTTTGAGCGTCACGCCGCCGGTTTGCAGGCCAAAGGCGTCCTGGGACCAGAGGGTATTGCTGAGATAACCAGTTCGCTGAAACGGGTTGAGCGCTACTGGACAGACCAAATCCGGTACATCTACTGATCAGCGCATCACGCGGCTTGGATGTGGGCAGCTACGCCGCAGACAGCCAGAGCGTCACATCGCTCACGCGCGACCGCCGCGCGCCATAAACCGAATGGCCCAACGCGGCACCCACCCTGTCAAACTTGGCTGCACAGCCACCGCTGGGTGCACTGTTTCTGATGGATCTCTGCCAACAATCCGCGCCCGACGCCCGACAAACCAGCGACCAAAGCCTGCAAAGGTGCCGATAGACGGCGCAGTGGCGTCCTGAGGATAGCGTTCTTGCCAGTTCTCCGGCAGCGGCAAGCCAAAGCGCTCCGCCTCAGAGAGCATCCACACCAGGGACAGATTGGCCAACGGTCGCGCGCTTTCGCGGTGCGCCAGTTGGCCACCAACATCACCGTGGGTGCCTGGGAACCACCTCTGTTCCAGGTGCCCCGACCAGTCGGCTGATGTATCCCACATCACCGGTGTATAGGCGTTGCGCGTCTCATCATGGGCGAGTGCGTGCAATCCGCGTTTCACCGATGTGCCCAGATGGTGACTGTGAAATGCGTGCCGCGGCGCGCTGAGCCGCCATAGCAGCGGCAGGTTCACCCCAAGCGCCTTGACCGTGTCCCAAACGCCGATCAACTCGACCTCCACCGAACCATGGCAAAACTGCCTGGTAAACGCACGCGCCGCGTCGCTGCCTGGCGTACATTCATAATGTCGATATGCTGCCCGCACGTTGCGATGCGTGGCGTGTTCCGGCGTGAGCAGCCCAACCAGATCGATCACACCAGTCAGGGAGCGAACTGCATAAGCCCCGCGCGAATAGCCGAAAAAGAAAATCTGATCGCCCGGACGGTACCGCGACGCGAGATACCCATAGGCGCGACGGATCTGCCTGTTGATCCCGCGCCCGAACAGCACGTCGCCCGCCCGCCGCCAATGCGACCACTGAATACCAGGCTCATAATACACCGATACGCCCGGCCCCATCTCGCGCAATAGATTTGCTGTGGTCCCCGCATGTGTGTGACGACCCGGAGCCAGGCTCGCCATGGTGCCATCAATGATAATTACGTGGATCGTTGCGCCGCGCACCGGCGGCGAGGCGTGCGGCTCACCGCGACCAAACCGGTCTCGCAGCCATCCGGCGATGCGCTTATTCAGCTGCGATATCAACGTTCCGTAACAGCTCCCAAACCTTGGACGGGGTAAAGGGCATGTCCGCCTGGCGCACGCCCCGATCCCAAATTGCGTCCTGCACCGCATTTGACACGGCGGCGAGGGCACCCACGGTGCCTGCCTCCCCGCAGCCTTTCATGCCCATCACATTAGCCGTCGATGGCACAGGTTCTGACGCAAAGCCGATCATGGGCACGTCGGCTGCGCGGGGCAAGGCATAGTCCATGAACGATGCTGTGAGCAGTTGGCCATCTGGGTCGAAATACGCCCGTTCCGTGATCGCCTGCCCGATGCCTTGCACCACCCCGCCATGCACTTGACCTTCGGCCAACAACGGATTGATTAGATTTCCAAAATCATCCACTACAACGTAGCGTTCGGTGGTCACAACACCGGTGTCAGGATCGATCACAACTTCGGCAATGTGACACCCATTGGGAAAGCTGCGCGCATCAAGCGCGGTGCGTTTCTCATGCACCAGCAGATCGTCGCGCCCCGCGGCACGCGCCATCTCGGACAACTCGATCATCGTGGGTGTCAGGTTTGATCCGTCGATGCGGAACCGTTCGTCATCAAAGCTGATATGCGCTGCCGGTATCCCGAGCTGATCGCTCAGAAAGGCGCGGAACACATCGATCATCGCGCCAACCGTGGCCAATGTGGCCGTATTCTGCGTTGTCACCGACCGCGACCCGCCGGTGCCGCCGCCCTGCTTAATCAAGTCGCTGTCGCCCTGAACAACGTCTATCAGGTTGACGTCGATGCCGGTCTGGTCACTCAGAAACTGGGCATAAACGGTCTCGTGCCCCTGCCCGTTCGATTGCGTTCCGACATAGATGCGCACGCGGCCGTCTTCGCCAAAGGCGACCTTCGCGGTCTCTGCCGGATCGCCCAGAATGCTTTCGATATAGTAGCACAGGCCCAAGCCGCGCAGGCGCCCTTGCGCCGCATCCGCCGCCTTGCGCGCGCCAAAGCCAGACACATCCGCCTCAACTTCCGCCCGCGACAGCACCCGGTCGAAATCCCCGACGTCGTAGGTCTCGCCCACTGGTGTGTCATAGGGAAACTGGTCGGGCCGGATAAAATTCTTGCGCCGCAAGGCCAACGGATCGACCCCCAATTCGCGCGCGGCACGGTCCATGATCCGCTCGAGCACATAAATCGCCTCGGGTCGGCCCGCCCCGCGATAGGCGTCCACCTGTGTGGTGTTGGTAAAGAACCCTTCGGACCGCATCCAAATCGTCTGAATGTCATAAACACCGGTCAGCACGCGCGAATAAAGCTGGGTCTGGATCGCCTGAGCAAACTGGGAATTATAGGCGCCCATGTTCGCCTTGACGTGGCTGCGATAGGCAAGGATCCGGTGATCGGCGTCAAAGGCCAGTTCGGCGAAAGTGGTCAAATCGCGGCCTGCATTGTCGCTTAGCATCGCCTCGGTCCGTTCGGACATCCAGCGTACCGGCCGACCCAAATCGCGCGTGGCAAACGGGATTAACGCGTGTTCGGGGTAAAAGAACGCCTTCATCCCAAACCCGCCGCCGGTATCGGGGTTGGTCACGCGCACCTGCTCTGCGTCCAGATCAAAGATCTCGGCAATTCGCGCTTTGGGCCCCCAGACCCCTTGCCCATTGATGGCGACATGCAAGCGGTCGCCCTGCATCTCGGCATAGCAGCCGCGCGGCTCCATCGCATTGACGATGACACGGTTGTCCTCCACCTCGAGCCGGACGACATGCGCCGCATCCTCAAAAGCCGCCGCGGTTGCAGCCTCGTCGCCCATGCCCCAGTCATAGGCCACATTGTTAGGCGCACCCGGGTGCAGCGTTTCCCCACCTGCAGCGAGGTCCAGCTTGGCCGCCAATGGGTCACAGTCAAACACGATCAGCTCGGCAGCATCGCGCGCCTGCGCCAGCGTGTCTGCCACCACAAGCGCCACCGGTTCGCCGACAAACCGAACCCGGTCTTTGGCCAACACATGCCGCATCGTTTCGGCACCTTGGCTGCCGTCACGATTTTTGACGCGCGTCGCGTCAATCGTGGTCTTGATGCCAGCCGCCTCAAGATCGTCAATTGTATATACCGCGTGCACACCCTGTGCCGCACGCGCCTCGGCCACATCTAATGTGTTGATTATGCCGTGCGCCACGGGCGAGCGAAAAACATAGGCTTGAAGCGCATTAGCCGGCGCAATGTCATCCACATAGCGACCGTGCCCGGTTAGAAACCGAACATCTTCGCGCCGCGTAACCGGCTGGCTTTTGCCAAACTTTTCCATGGCAGGCTCCTGGGCTGGCTTGGGTTCCGTTGGGCGAGATCGTAGCCTGCCCGCGCGCGTCGTCCAGCACGTTTGCGGCCAACACACCCCTTCCCTTCTCCTGCCCTCGCCGCTATCTCACGGCGCAGCAAAATCAGAGGTCCGCCATGGCATTGGGCAAGTTCAACGCAAAAGAGGTCGAAGCCCGCATCTATGCGGATTGGGAGGCCGCAGGATGCTTTGCAGCGGGGGCCAATGCCAGCCGGGATGAGACCTATTGCGTGATGATCCCGCCGCCCAATGTCACCGGTGTGCTGCATATGGGGCACGCGTTCAACAACACGTTGCAAGACATTCTTGTCCGCTGGCACCGCATGCGCGGCTTCGACACACTCTGGCAACCGGGTACAGATCACGCGGGCATCGCCACGCAGATGGTTGTCGAACGTCGCTTGGCCGAAACCCAGCAGCCCAGCCGCACCGAGTTGGGCCGCGCGGCGTTCACACAGAAAATCTGGGAATGGAAAGCCGAGAGTGGCGGCACCATCCGGGATCAGCTGAAACGTCTCGGCGCCTCCTGCGATTGGTCGCGCGAGGCCTTCACCATGTCCGGCGCTCCCGGTGCGCCCGAGGGCAACGAAGGCAATTTTCACGACGCAGTCATCAAGGTCTTTGTCGAGATGTACAATCAGGGCCTGATCTACCGCGGCAAGCGGCTGGTCAACTGGGACCCGCATTTTGAGACCGCCATCTCGGACCTTGAAGTCGAAAATGTCGAAGTGCCGGGCCATATGTGGCACTTCAAATACCCGCTCGCCGGCGGTGAAAGCTATACCTATGTCGAAAAGGACGCGGATGGAAACGTCACGCTTTCCGAGGAGCGCAACTACATTTCCATCGCCACAACCCGACCCGAAACCATGCTGGGCGACGGGGCTGTGGCCGTTCATCCATCAGACGAACGATATGCGCCAATTGTCGGCAAACTCTGCGAAATTCCAGTAGGACCGAAAGAGCATCGCCGCCTGATCCCGATTATCACCGACGAGTACCCCGACCCCGACTTTGGCTCGGGCGCGGTCAAGATCACCGGCGCGCATGACTTCAACGACTATCAGGTCGCCAAACGCGGCAACATCCCGATGTACAACCTGATGGACACGAAGGGCGCGATGCGCGCAGACGGCAAACCCTACGCCGAAGAGGCCGCCATTGCCCAAGCCATCGCCAATGGCGGACAGGATTTCAACGAGGCCATGATCGCCGCCATGAACCTCGTCCCTGACGAATACCGCAGCCTCACCCGCGAAGAGGCCCGCAAACGCGTCGTCGCCGACATCACGGCAGAGGGCAATGCGGTCACGCACATCATTGAAACCGATGAGGGTACCGAAGAGGTCCCTTACGTTGAAAACAAACCCATCATGCAGCCCTTCGGCGACCGCTCCAAGGTCGTGATCGAACCCCTGCTCACCGACCAATGGTTCGTGGACACCGCCAAAATCGTCGACCCAGCGCTCGACGCGGTCAAAAACGGCGATGTCAAAATCCTGCCCGAGAGCGGAGAGAAGGTCTATTACCACTGGCTCGAAAACATCGAGCCATGGTGCATCTCGCGCCAGCTGTGGTGGGGGCATCAGATTCCGGTTTGGTTTGATCATGATGGAAACCAATTTTGTGCACCTACACGACAAGAAGCTTACGATCAGGCGATTTCGTTCTGGCGCGACAAGGATCAGCATTACGCAGACGACCTTATCGGTGGCTTATCGACGCCTGAAAGAGATGGCCTAGAAGTTGATCCGGGCAAAGACTATGCACGCCTCAAGCGCGACCCCGACGTCCTAGACACCTGGTTCTCCTCCGGCCTCTGGCCCATCGGCACCCTCGGCTGGCCCGAGGACACCGAAGAACTCGCAAAATATTTCCCCACCTCCGACCTCATCACCGGCCAGGACATCCTGTTTTTCTGGGTCGCCCGCATGATGATGATGCAGCTTGCGGTCACCGACAAAAAACCCTTCGATACCGTCTATCTCCACGGCCTCGTCCGCGACGCCAAGGGCACAAAGATGTCGAAATCCACCGGCAACGTCATGGACCCGCTCGACCTGATCGAGGAATACGGCGCCGACGCCCTGCGCTTCTCCTCCGCCGCCATGGCCAGCCTCGGCGGCACGCTCAAACTCGACACCCGCCGCATCGCAGGCTACCGCAACTTCGGCACCAAGCTGTGGAACGCCGCAAGCTACGGCGAGATGCGCGGCGTCTTTGACCTGCCCCACAGCGACACTGTCCCCAATACCAAACATCCGCTCAACCGCTGGATCAAAGGCGAGCTGGCCAAAACACGCGCCACCGTAGACCAAGCGCTCACCGACTACCGCTTCAACGACGCCGCCAGCACCCTCTACGCATTCACATGGAACACGTTCTGCGACTGGTATCTCGAATTTACCAAACCCATCTTTGACGGCGACGACGCGGACGCCATCGCCGAGACCAAGGCGACCTACGCCTGGGCCCTCGACCAATGCCTGATCCTGCTGCACCCCATCATGCCCTTCATCACCGAAGAGCTTTGGCAGCAAAAGTCCCGGCCCAAGCGGCTGATCCACGCCGACTGGCCCACCTATGGCGATGAGCTGATCGACACGGATGCCGACCAAGAGCTGAACTGGGTGATCCGCCTGATCGAGAGCATCCGCTCTGCCCGCGCGCAAATGCACGTGCCTGCCGGCGCCTACATCCCTTGCCTTGTCAAAGGCTTCGAAGACACAGCGAAAGCGGCTTACACACGCAATAAGTCCCTGATCCACCGCTTCGCGCGGCTCGAAAGCCTAACCGAGGCCGAGGACTTTCCCAAAGGCACCGTCGCGCTTGCGATCTCCGGCGGCAGCTTCGGGCTGCCATTGGCGGATGTCATCGACGTCGGCGAAGAGATTGCCCGGCTTGAGAAAACCCTAGGGAAGCTTGCCAAGGAACTGGGCGGCCTGCGCGCACGTCTCAACAACCCGAAATTCGCCGCCAGCGCACCCCCAGACGTGGTCGAAGAAACCAAGGCAAACCTGGCCGCGCGCGAAGAAGAAGAAACAAAACTGAGAAACGCTTTGACCCGCCTCAAAGAGCTTTGAGGCTTCTTCTGGCTCAAAATACCTTCGGGGGTGTTTGAGGGGGCAGACAGCCCCCTCAATCAAACCAAATCGCGTCGCGCGTCAGCGCGTCTGCCGGATCACTTGAAAACGGGTGCGCGTTTTTGCATCGCCGCCGCGACGACTTCCATCTGTTCGGGTGTGCCCATCAAACCGGCCTGCACCCGGCTTTCCTCGGCCAAAATCGCTGCGGGCGGATGGCACTCGGCAAATCCAATCAGTGCCTTTGCCGCTTGCAGTGCCGCCGGTGATTTTGTCGCCAGATCACGCGCCAAATCTATCGCTGCGTCGAGCGGGTCGTCCGCCAATTCGGTCACCAGGCCCCAAGCTTCGGCCTGCGCCGCCTCAACCGGAGTTGCCGTATAGGTCAACCGCCGCAGCACATCGGACCGCACCAGTCGTGGCAACACAACCATGCCGCCCATGTCGGGCACGATGCCCCATTTGAGTTCCATCACCGCAAATTGCGCATCCCGTGCAGCAATCCTGATGTCGGCGCCCAGTGCGAGCTGCATCCCGGCCCCAAAACACACACCGTGCACTGCCGCGATCACCGGCATTGGCGCGCGCGCCCAGATCATAGCCATCTCTTGCCATTGGTTTGTTGTGCCATCGCCATGTGTACGCGGACACAGCAGTTCGACGGGGTCTTGGCGCACCATCGCGCCGAGCCCGCCGATATCAATCCCTGCACAAAATCCCCGCCCCTGACCGGAAATAACGCAGACGCGTGCGCCCGATCCGCTGACCTCCTGCCCGGCGGCGATAATCGCGTCAATCATCGCTTGATCAATCGCGTTCATTTTGTCGGGGCGGTTTAACTGCACATGGGCAATGTGACCCTCATAGGTCACGGTAACTCGGTCCATGACGGCATCCTTTCTCGCTGCGCTGAGCAAACCGAAAGCGACGGCAAAAGGCCAGCGAAACGTCGGGGCATTGCCCCGCCTGCCTGGGCGCGCTAGGCCTCTGGAATGACTGATTTCCGTATGACCGCGCTTGCCGCAAGCCTGCCCGCATCCGTCCCTTTTGTCGGCCCCGAAGCGCAAGAGCGCGCGCGCGGTCGCGCGTTCGACGCACGCATCGGCGCAAATGAAAGCGTCTTTGGCCCGTCACCTGCGGCCATCGCAGCCATGGCCGCCACCGAACAGTGGAAATACGGGGATCCCGAAAGCCATGATTTGCGCCAAGCACTCGCGGCGCACCACGCCGTGTCCCCGGACAACATCATCGTCTGCGAAGGCATCGACGGGCTGCTGGGCTACCTTGTGCGCCTGTTTGTGAGTGCTGGTGACGCAGTGGTGACGTCAAACGGTGCTTATCCGACATTCAACTATCACGTGTCAGGCTTTGGCGGCATATTGCATAAAGTGCCCTATCGCGACGATCACGAAGACATCGAAGCGCTCTTTGCCAAAGCGCGCGAGACGGGTGCCAAGCTGGTGTATCTTGCCAACCCGGACAACCCGATGGGCACATGGCATGACGGGGCCACCCTGCAATCGGCGCTTGATCAACTGCCGCGCGGCAGCGTTCTGGTCCTCGATGAGGCCTATATCGACTGCGCGCCCGCCGGCACCGCGCCCGACATTGATATCAACGACCCGCGGGTCACTCGCCTGCGCACCTTTTCCAAAGCTTACGGTCTGGCTGGCGCGCGCGTTGGCTATGCGCTTGGCGCTGCCGCGCTGATCAATGCTTTCCACAAGGTGCGCAATCATTTCGGTATGAACCGCGCAGCGCAGGCCGGCGCGTTGGCAGCCTTGCAGGACCAAGCTTATCTTGAAACCGCTTTGTCCCGGATCGCCGCGGCGCGCGACGAAATCGGGCGTATCGCTCAGATCAATGGCCTGACCTGCATTCCATCCGCAGCCAATTTCGTTGCCGTTGATTGCGGCGGCGACGGTGCCTTTGCCAAGGCGGTGCTCGACGCTCTGATTGATCAGGACATCTTTGTGCGCATGCCATTTGCGGCCCCACAAAACCGCTGCATCCGGGTCAGTTGCGGCACCGAAGAGGACCTCGCGCGGTTTGCCAAAGCGCTGCCGCGTGCCCTCACAGCCGCGCGAGGCGGCTGATTTTTCGTGACAGCCCGCGCAACGTGATTATCCTTGTGACAAGGAATTTGTGTAAGACCGACCGGATGGACGATTACAAGACGCGCTCCGCACCCAACTATACCACCGCCTGCATCGTGATGTTTGGCGTCAACGTCACTTGGATACTTGTGGCGATCTGGGCAATTTGGGGCCTGATTGCCGCAATGTTGCTGGCACTTGGCGTCAACCACTTGATCGACCGCATGCGCGTGTGGGCGGCAGCCCGGCAGGCGGCGTCCATCCGCCGCGGAAAACACATCTGAAGGCACCCCGCGCCGCGACCTGCGCGTGCTTTTCAATCGATGACGCGCTTTTGCTGGCGGGTCCTTCCGCCACCGGAACCGACGGCGGGGCCATCTCAGCCAGCGGCGATAACCGCCGCTGCTGCCTCAACCGCACCGCGCCCGCGCGGCACGTCGAGCGCTGAAAGCCCCGTTTCGATACCGCCCAGCAGGCCGAGGATCATATGTCCGTTCACGTGGCCCATGTGACCAAGGCGAAAGAACCCTTCGCTCTTTGGATCATCATCGGTTTCCATGCCCAGGCCTATGCCCATGGTGAGGCCAAGGTGGCTTTCGGTCCAACGCCGCAACTGCGCCCCGAGCGGTTTGGTCAATTGCAGCGCCGTGACAGCGCGGCTGCGATGGGCCGGGTCCTCGATATTCAGCGCCAGCGCGCCGCCAGTCGCCCAAATGTCGCATGCCGCCCAAATGGCGCGCGCCAACCGGTCATGGCGGGTCCAGACGGCCTCCATCCCCTCTGCCTCCAACATGTCCAGCGCCACGCGCAAACCATAAAGGTGATGGGTCGGCGCAGTTCCGTTCCAGTACTGATAAAATCCGTCCGGAGCAGACCGGGGGTTCCAATCCCAATAGCAACTGACGCGCGGCATCGCATTCCGCACCTCGGCAGCCTTGTCGGAGAAAAACACAAAACACATTCCAGGCGGCACCATCAGACCCTTTTGACTGCCCGCCACCATCACGTCGACGCCCCAGGCGTCCATCTCAAACACGTCGCAGCCCAGCGATGCGATATTGTCGGACATCAGCAAGGCCGGGTGCCCAACCTGATCGAGCACAACCCGCATCGCCGCGATGTCGTTGAGGACGGATGTGGACGTGTCAACATGGGTCGCCAACACCGCCTTGATCTGATGTGCCGTGTCTGCAGCCAATGCCGCGGCCAATTGCTCCATGTCCACCGGTGCGTTGCGGCCGAAATCCACCACCTGCGCCTCGGCGCCCAAGCCGCGCGCCATCTCGGCCCAACCGTGACCAAAACGCCCGGTGGCGGGTACGAGCACCCGCTCGCCCGGTGCGACGGTGTTGGCAAGTGCCGCTTCCCACGCTGCGTGACCGTTACCGATGTACATGGCGACATGCCCATCCGTGCGCGCCACCCGCTTGAGCGACGGCACCAGCCCGGCTGTCATCTCGACCAGTTCACCCTCATAGATGTTGGGTGCCCCACGATGCATCGCGCGCAAAACCGCGTCTGGCATCACCGACGGACCGGGAATGGCAAGGTAATCCCGCCCGAAATGGGCAGCGCGTGAACGGGTCATGAAATAGCTCCGGTGTTGGGTGCAGGTGGGCACACTAGCGCCGCGCCACGCGGCGTCAATCGCTGCTGCGCGGCTTGCCAAAACCCCTCGCCCTCGGCTAGTCACACAGACCAATTGACTTTACGGAGCCGGGCGTGTCGTGCCCTCCTGACCTAATCGCGTGACCAACCGTTGAGCACCGCAGAGATCCCCGATACACCCTCGGCGCCCTCCGGGCCCCTGCTGCGTTGGCTGTGGCACGGCTACTTGCGCCAACACACCCCGTTGATGGCGCTGGCCGTGTTCTTCATGGCGCTTGAGGGCGGTATGATGGGCGCCGTTGCCTGGCTCATGCAGCCTATGTTCGACGAGGTTTTTGTTGCTGGCAACGCGTCCATGCTGTGGTGGGTTGGCGGCATGGTTATCGCGATCTTTCTGATCCGCGCGCTGTCTTCGGTCGCGCAAAAAGTGATCCTGACGCGCGTGGCGCTGAAATCCTCCGCTGCGCTGCGCTATGACCTGCTGGACCGGATGATGTTGCAGGACGGGGCGTTTCACCAGACCCATCCGCCCGGCTTTTTGCTGCAAAGGGTGCAAAGCGATGTCGGTGCCGTTGGCGACGTTTGGCGCGCCATTATAACCGGCGCGGGGCGTGACCTCATCGGATTGGTCATCCTCTTCGGTGTGGCGCTGAGCGTTGATCCGGTATGGGCGTTGCTGGCCTGCATCGGCATCCCGCTGCTGGTTTTGCCAGCCGCAGGTGCGCAGCGCTATGTGCGCCGATATGCGCGCGCGGCGCGCGATCTGGGCGCGTTTTTGGCCACCCGCCTCGACGAGGTGTTTCACGGCATCGTGCAAATTAAGCTGAACGCGCTGGAGGAGTATCAATCCAACCAGTACCGCGGCCTAACCAAGCGTTTCATTCGCACCGAAACCCATGCGGCCCTGGGTGCTGCGGGCATTCCGGCGATGATCGACATCGTCTCGGGCCTAGGGTTTATGGCGGTTATCCTCTACGGCGGGTCAGAGATTATCGCCGGTGAAAAAACCATCGGCCAATTCATGTCCTTTTTTACCGCGATGGGCCTGGCTTTTGATCCAATGCGGCGGTTGGGGGCGATCTCGGGGCTGTGGCAAAACGCAGCCGCTGCGATCGAACGTGTCAAAGAGTTGCTGGACGCACCGCTGGCGCTGACCTCGCCCGACAATCCCAGCAACCTGCCCGATGGACCGCTCGACATCGTGTTGGAAAATGTCTCGCTCACCTATGGCGAAACCCGCGTGCTGCGGGACCTGTCATTGCACGCTGCCGCCGGACAAACCACAGCGCTGGTGGGTGCGTCCGGCGCGGGCAAATCCACCATCTTCAACCTGCTCACCCGTCTTGTCGACCCGCAACAGGGGACCGTCACAGTTGGCGGGGTTGTGACCACGCACATGGACATCGCCGATCTGCGCGGCCTCTATTCCGTTGTCACCCAAGAAGCGCTGTTGTTCGACGAATCCTTGCGCGAAAACATCCTGCTGGGCCGCACCGATGTGTCCGACGACCGCCTGCAAGACGTGCTGGAGGCCGCGCATGTGGCCGATTTTATAGAAGGCCTGCCAGACGGCCTCGACACGCCTGTCGGCCCGCGCGGCTCTGCGCTGTCAGGCGGACAACGCCAACGCGTGGTCATTGCACGTGCGCTCTTGCGCGATACGCCAATCCTGCTGCTTGACGAGGCAACCTCCGCCCTGGATGCGCAGTCTGAGAACGTGGTACAAAATGCGCTCGATCGGCTCTCGAAAGGTCGCACAACACTGGTGATCGCGCACCGGCTGTCCACCATCCGCGAGGCTGACAAGATCATCGTCATGGATCAGGGCGAGGTGCGCGACACCGGCACACACGAAGAACTGCTGGAACGCGGCGGCATTTATGCTGACCTCTACCGCCTGCAGTTCAAAGAGGGTAAGACCTTGGTCGACGCTGAAATGGCGCAAACGTTGGCGCCTGCGGGCGATGTGCCGCGCGGTGCTGCCCCGGGTTTGGTGTTGCGCCTGCGCCGTCGGCTCTTTGGGGTTTAGACCGAACCGCTACCGGTATTTTTCGGCCAGCCGTACCGGGGACACGCCTGCAAAATACTGCGCTAAAAGCCACAGGTTGCGCGCCCCGCGCCGGACCCAGCCTTGCGTGCGATAGCGCGCCGCACTTGTGATCGCTTCGGCGTCCAGCGGCACCAACTGCCCGCGCAAGGCACGCACCAAAGCCACATCTTCCATCAACGGCAAATCTGGAAAGCCGCCGACCCGTTCATAAAGCTGCTGCGGCAGCAACAGCCCCTGATCACCATAGGGCAAAGCCAACATGCGCGCCCGCAGATTGGCCCAAGCAGCCACCACCCGGCCGCCCGTGTCAAACCGCAACCGGAAATATCCCGCGTGCTGCGTTTTAAGATGCGCCGCCGCTGCTGAGGCCCATCCAGGTGCCAACACCGTGTCCGCGTGCACCACCAGCAACCAGGTGCCGCACGCTGCCGCACAGCCGCGTCGCAATTGTCCACCGCGCGAAGGCGGACCGCTTAGCACATGCGCGCCCCACGCATCCGCAATCGTGAACGTGGCATCTCGCGATCCGCCATCGCTGACGATGACCTCAGCGATCAACCCGGCCTCGAGACCTTCGGTCAGCGCCATAAGGCAGTCCTGCAGACCGCGTTCGGCATTCAGCGTCGGGATGATTACAGAAATCGGGGCGCGCACAGCAAGCAAGGCCTTTTGTCAGGGGTGCAGGCTGTTATATCTATCAAAGCGTTGCAAAAAGGAATGGTTCATGCCGACGCCCCCTGCTCGCCACATTTTGCGTATCTCCGGCACCGACGCGCGCCCGTTTTTGCAAGGGCTGGTGACCAACAACGTAGACCGCATCGATGACGGTCTGGTCTATGCCGCGTTGCTGACGCCGCAGGGCAAGTTTTTGGCCGATTTCTTTTTGTTTGCAGACGGGGATGACGTTCTGCTCGACACCGACGCCGCACAGGGGCCCGCGCTTGCCACACGCTTGGGCATGTACAAGCTGCGCGCGGATGTGACCATCAGCGAGGAGGCACTGTTTTTACACCGGGGCGTGGACGCGGCGCCGGATGACGGCTTTGCGGACCCGCGCGACCCTGCGCTGGGCTGGCGCGCCTACCGCGATCATCCACAAGACAGCGACAGCACGGATTGGACCGCGCTGCGGGTTGCGCACACTGTGCCCGAAACAGGGGTAGAACTGACAAATAACAGCTTCATCCTCGAAACCGGGTTCGAACGTCTGAACGGCGTCGACTTCAAAAAGGGATGCTATGTCGGGCAAGAGGTCACGGCGCGCATGAAACACAAGACCACCCTTCGCAAAGGGCTGGTTCAGGTCGCGGTTGAAGGCGCAGCACCCGTGGGCACCGAGATCACCGCCGGCGACCGCCCGGTCGGCACACTGTTTTCACAGGCAAATGGCCGCGGCATCGCATACCTCCGCTTTGACCGGGCAAAGGGGCCGATGTCGGCAGGCGACGCGGCTGTTCTATGGAAGGCAGATTAGGCGCGCTCGGAATATTCCATGGTTTCGGTGTTGACCACAATCGCCTCTTCGGGACCGACAAAGGGCGGCACCATCACCTTGACGCCGTTGTCGAGGATCGCAGGTTTGAACGAATTCGCCGCGGTCTGACCTTTGACCACTGGCTCGGTCTCGGCGATGGTGCAGGTGACTTTTTGCGGCAGCGTCGCGTTTAACGCCTCTTCGTCATAGAACTCCACCACGATGGTCATGCCATCCTGCAGAAACGGCCGCCGGTCGCCCAGGATTTCGGCGGGCAATTCGATCTGCTCGTAGGTGTCCGCGTCCATAAACACCAGCATGCCGTCACTTTCGTACAGGAACTGCTGATCTTTTTGCTCGAGACGCACGCGCTCAACCTTGTCCGCGCTGCGGAAGCGTTCGTTTAGTTTGGACCCGTTGCGCAGATTGCGCAGTTCCACCTGGGCAAATGCGCCGCCCTTGCCGGGCTTGACGTGGTCCACTTTTACAGCTGCCCAAAGCCCGTCATTGTGTTCCAAAACATTCCCTGGGCGGATCTCGTTTCCGTTGATTTTAGGCATGTGGCAAAACCATGGCAAAAGGTTGAAGAAGATTTGACGGTGCCTATATCTCGTGCACGCAGGGTGGGCAAGACAACGACATACAGAGGGGGACCTGCGGTTTGCTATGCACTTTGTGCATACAAGCCATGCATTTTCAGGGTATCCGAATCGGCTGCGATCCGCCATAACGGTACGCACGCCCAAAGTACAAGAACAAGAATAAAGGAAGGACGACGAGTGAAAGACTTCGTTGACGGCACGGCCTTTAACAATGAGCAAGGCAACCGCGCCCGCAAACTGTTTGCGGCCGTTGTGCTTGCTGCACTGGACGACGCAATCGCTGATGACAAGAAATACGGCAACGGCCCCGAGCAGATCGCGCGCTGGGCCCGTTCGCGCGATGGACGCGAGGTGCTGAGCTGCGCTGGTATCGATCCAAACGAACGTGTTGTCGAAGGTTTGATGGAATTTGTGGGCAAAGGTGTGCGCACCTCGGTGGCGCTCAGCCGCGAGGAGTCCGAGCGTCGCAACGCGGCACAACAGGCCGAAGCAGCTTGAAATACATTTTCATCCTATGAAAAACATGCGCGCCCTCGGGCGCGTTTTTTGTTTGCGCCACTCATGCGTCGACAAAGAAAAACAGCCATTGGCGCACGATCCACAGTTCCGCCGCGACAAGCGGCACGCAGAACACGGCGGCCCATAGTGGCACACGTCGCAACCATAACATCACCGCAGCGGCAACCGCCAAAACCGCTTCGACCGGCGCCGCCCATGATGCGCCGTGATTGACGTCCCAATAGCTGACCGGGCTTTCAAACACCCACGAGGACATGGGCCAAAAATGCGGTCGCCCGTCATCGTGATGCAGCGGGAAATCCAGCGCCAGATGCAGCAAAGCAGCCCCTGTCAGAGCAACCGCCCAACGCGACTGGCGCCACACAGCCAAGGCCAGCAGCAGACCCCAGACGATAAATGAGTTGTCGACCGCGAAAATGGTTTGCCACAGATCGGAAAAATATAGTTCGTTAAACACGCGCTGCGGCGAGAGGCCCAAAACGAACAGCGACGTGCCCGCAAGGACGTAAAGCGACAAGTCCGGCAGCAACGCCCCGAGAAAGGCGGCACCGAGTACCTTGGTTTCTGCTGGACGACCGAAGCAGGCGGCGCCAATCAATAAATGCGCAGGCGTATTCACGGTCGGTGACCGCGATACGCTCGCCGCTTATTCAAGCTCGTGCGCCGCGAGCGCGCGGTGGATTTCACGCCGCACCAATTTACGCACGTTGCGGGTGATCCGCTCGCCCAAGGCGCCTTGCAATTCTTGACGAACGATATCGGCGATCAGTTCACGCAGGGCTTCTTCGTCAAGAATGTCTTCGGGCAACGCGCTGTCCTGTGCGCCAAGAACCTCGCGGTCGGCTGTGTCAGCGTCGCTTTCGGGCGCGTCATCATCTTCGTCAACCGTCGCGTCTTGCCACGTCAAACCCGCGGCATCCGGAGGCTCTGAAATGGTCTGCTCAGGCGTATCGTGCACCTCCGACGCAGGCGTTTCCCACTCAAGTGCTTCGGCGTCAGCGACTACTGACGGTGGACTGTCCGGCTCCCACTCACCCGCCTGATCGGCCAACAGGCTTTCGAGCGCCGCCACCTTTGCACTAAGCGATGCATCATCCAGTGAGACAGACGCCGTCGCTGACACGCCCTCAAGCGCATCTGACAGGTCTTCGAACGGCGTATCAGCGTCGTCTGCTGTCGGGTCGTCAAACGACGTATCTTCAAGCATGTCAGTCGCGTCCGAAACTGTGTCGTCTTCTGTTTCAGGCGATAAAGCGATGTCGTCTCTTTCAGGCGTTTCGACCTCACCTTCATTCAGCGCCCCAAAGACCAGTTCGTCTTCGTCCGGCGCGGCGGGCGAAACATCAGACGCAAGCGCGTCCGACACGTTTTGTTCTGTAGGTTCATCATGCGGCGCGACATCGCTTGGGTCTTGCGCGTCGTTTTGCCAAACCGATGACGCATCATCGGCGCCTGCCTCTGGCGGAAGCTGCAGCGCCGCGGCCTTATCGTTTTGAGTTACCGGTGCGCCGACATCAACATCTGCTGCCCTATCACCCTCCTCAATAGACGCGTCCGCCGCAGCATCATCCCAAGGTTCCTGGACCGACCCGAAGGTCTCTTGCGCATCCTCCATACGATCCTCGTCGAGGCCATCTGTGAAAGGCGCGGGCTCAATTGGCACATTGTCCGGTGTCTGGCGATGCACAAACGTCATCATCTCGTCCGAGGTTTCGGCCTCAGTATCGTCCGTTTCGGGCATATCCACGTCAGACGCATCACTCACTCGCAGCGCTGGCGTTAACACCAGCCGGTCGCGCGACGAAGAAGTTTGCAGCGCCGGGTCTGGCGCCTTTCCATCGGACACAAGTCGGCGGATCGACGACAGGACGTCTTCCACCTCCGCATTGGTCATCGGGTCTGACATTGCTTTACCACTCTCGCCTCAGCATCAGTGTACATGCCGGCTGAGGGTCGCACAACAGGATGCTGAAAAGCTTAAACGAAAGGCGGTGGTCGCCTGCTTATTCGCGCGTCAGAGCGCGAAGAACCTTGTCGAGCTGGCGCCCCTGTTTTGACAGCTTGGTCGGCGCCGTCTTCATCAGGTTATAAAATTCTTCCGGGTCATAGAGCTGCACTGGCAGTCTGAGCTGCGCTGCGGTCAGCAGTCCCATGCTCTCTAGTACCTGATAGGCCGCGATGTACTGGTCTGCCTGCGCCGAAATGCGATTGGTTTCAGCATCCAAGAGGTCCTGTTCGGCATCCAATACGTCAAGCGTGGTCCGCGCGCCCAAGGTCGCTTCCTCGCGCACCCCTTCGAAGGCAACGCGCGCAGCGCGTATCTGCCGCTCGGATGCGATCAGGCTTGCGCCGGCAGCTTCGAGATCAGCAATCGCGTCTACCACATCTTGCTGTACGTTGTGGCGCACATCGTGGAGGTTGCCGCGCGCAGCCTGCGCGTTGGCCAGCGCCTTGCGTTCATTGGCATAGAGGCGTCCACCCTGGTAAATCGGGCCCTGCACCCCCAGCTCAATTGTGGCCGAGTCGGTGGAATTCACGCTGTCAAACCGGTCCGACACGGACAGTCGCCCCGTAACCGAAACCGTTGGCAGCATGTCAAAGCTTGCCGCTTGCAAAAGCAGATCCTGCGCCGCGACCTGCCGCTGCGCTTCGATGATATCGGGGTGATTGCGCACAGCCACCGATTGCGCGCGCGGCACGTTTGTCTGCACGCGCGGCAGCGCCGGCAGGCCGGCCAAGCGGCCTGGCTGACGTCCAACAACCGAGGTGTACTCCGCCCGCGCCTGGATCAAATCGGCCTGCGATCTGGCCAAGTTGGAGCGCGCATTTGCAACCGCTGCCTGCGCCAGCGCAACATCTGTGCGCGTCACCTCGCCCACCTCGAACCGGTCCTGCGCCGCCTGCTCTTCTTGCTGCAAGAGCCGCAAATTGTTCTGGCTGAGCGCGACAAATTCCTGCTGCCGCAGCACGTTGAAATAGGCCGTTGCCGCACGCAGCAGCACCAACTGTTCGATGTTCACCAACGCAGCGCGCGTTGCCAAGACGACCTCTTCTTGGGCGTCGACCCGGGTGCGGTCGGCGCCGCCATCAAACAGCTGCAGAGACGCGGTAATGGACGCGGTGATCGACGTCTGCGCGATGCTCTGGCTTGCCCCAGCGCTTTGAGTGGACCGCGAATCTCCCAATTGCCGGGTTAAGTCAGCCGCCCAATTGACGATCAGCTTCAGCTGAGACGCGGCAATGGCCACGTCCTCGTCCGCGGCACGCAACAATGCGCGGTTCTGATCAATGAGGCCGGAATGTCCGTAAGCGCCCACCAGCGCGTCGGCCAGAGAGTTGGCCTGCGCAGGCGCGCCAAGGGATAGGGTCAGCCCTGTCACAAACCAAGCAACATACCGCTGAACGTGTCGTGCCACCATTGTCTTCCGCCTCACAATTGAAATGCGCTTTGCGTACCGAAGCCCGGCAGAACTGGCGCACCCGCGTTGAACGCGCGCCGCCAAACGACACGCCCGTTCAGTTTTTGTCCCAAACGCACCTCCCCAAGCGCGCCCTCCATAAAGATCATCCCAATCCGCCCGTTTTCCTTGAGCTGGTCTGCCAGCGGTTGTGGCAGCGTATTGGCCCCGCCTTGTACAACAATAACGTCAAAGGGACCAAGTTCTTCTGCCCCTTCGCTGAGTGATCCTTCACGTGTGGCAACATTGTCGATGCCTGCTTCCATCAAGGCATCGGATGCATCGTTGCTGCGCGCAGCATCGTCCTCGAGCGCCACAACGGCCTGAGCCAAGCGGCTGATCACCGCCGACGAATAGCCGTAGGCGGCACCGACATCCAGCACCAGCTCATTCGGCTCGATGTTTAACGCATCCAGCAGTTTGGCAAAAGTGCGCGGCTCGAGCATCACGCGACTGTTCCCAAGATCGAGGTTTTCGCCGATGTAAGCCGCCTCGCGCAGCCCTGCCGGCACAAAATCCTCGCGCTTGATCGTCAGCATGGCGTCGATGACTGGAAATTTGGTCACGTCTGATGGCCGCACTTGAGTATCGACCATGATGACCCGTCTGGCCGCAAAATCGCTCATGCCAACTAAACTCGCCAGTTTAGAAATCCTTTCAAAGTAGTGTCACACAACGCCCCCAGCGGCAACGTTTTATAAACAGTGCCAGTCTCCGGAGCGATCGCGGGCTTGAGTGACACGAGTTTGGGCGGGCGGTAGCTGATCTTTTACAGCTCTAGCAGGTTCCTTAGCAGCCTCCTGAGAAGACTCCCAGCATGCCGAAACCCCTGCAAACAAGCTATATTTCGCGTAATCAGGTCAATGGAGGCGAGTACCGGAATCGAACCGGTGTACACGGATTTGCAATCCGCTGCGTCACCACTCCGCCAACTCGCCTTGCATGGTGTGATTGTTCGAATAACTGAGCGTAGTCTGACGCGCAAGGGTAGACAATTCCCGACTTGATGACGTCTACGCAAATTAAAAACACAGTCAGCGCGGGTGCGGTGAGGATCGGGGTCAAGAAGATTTTTGAGAGTCCGGTTTGCTGCCATGCAGCTCAAGGTTTCGGGAAAAAAAGGCAAAAAAAAACGGTATCTCAGTGTGTATTATCCAAACGCCATCGGAGACCATTCACCCCAGACCGAGTGGGTATTCTTGGTAGCGTCGCGATGGCGCACTGGTGCAACTCCGCCGGAAGTGTCGCCTCATGCCGAGAGCTAGAAATTCATCTGTGTTCGTCAGGACGTTTTACCCTCGCAGTCTACCTGAAGGTGTTCCTGGCGGACCTCAATAGTGGGATGCTTTGCAACCGGGAACCGTGTTGCTTGCACCGCTTGGATCCGGATTTCTGGTGCCCAGTACTTTTTTCTTGGGGGAGCTTCTGATGCAGCCTCGCGCACGGAACCCAAGGCTTTAGACAGCGCAACATCTGTAGCTTAACGGGCTATGCGTCCGCGATATAACCAAAACAGCGTTGAGTACGATTTTCCTCGATCTTCAACACCCAAAGCCGTCCGCCATCTGTAAGGTGCTGTTCGTCGAGTTTCATGGTTAATCGCTGCCGCAGTTGAACTTGCGCCCGCTTGGGCGCCTGGAGGATGAGACATGCATCTCAAAACGCTGCGCAAAAAATTTGCGACGGTTTGCTGTACTACATTGCGCAGCGAAGGCAGGGTTGCTTGCGCAACGGTGCCGCAAATCGCATGGAAGCCACGCGTATTGCCTTTGTCTGGACAGATTACCTTGGCGATGAAATGACCTGCCCAGCCAATTAAACGGGAGCCTCGCGTCAAGCGGACGCGGTTCGATTATCGGCACGCAATGGCGATATCAGACTGTGTGCACGGCCGGCGCAGACCCCTGCCCTGCAAGCGTTTCACTTTGGAAAATTCACGGGTAACAGTCCCCTTCGTGCATCTTCCTACTGTTGGCGCTGAGCACCTCAGCAGCATGCCTGAGAAAGCAACGCGCAGGCCGACATGTCCCATGCGGCCCGATTTTTCCCTTGCCTCACTGCGACCTTCCGCGCAGCGTTAACCAAACACGCGAGGGACGCATGACACAAGAAACCACCGCCGACGATCTTGTTGCCGAAGCTGACACGGGTGCCCGCGCGCCCGCAGCGACGTGGCAGGCCAATCTGATCATTGGCACCTGCATCCTGTGGTCGGTGTTCCAGCTATACATTGCGTCCAAGGTGCCCGGCGTTCTGGCGCAGGCAACGGGGGCGAGCATCTTTGCCAACATTGTGGCGCAAGCCCGCTTTGTGCACCTCGCTTTTGCGATCATGCTGGCCACGCTGGCCTTTCCATTGTTCAAGAGCAGCCCGCGGGATCGTATTCCGGTCTATGACTGGGCGCTTTTGATCCTCGGGGTGGCGTCGTGCCTGTACCTCGTCGTGTTCCGCTTTGAAATTGCCGACAGGCCGGGACTTTGGAGCACGACCGATATCGCGATGTCGTCCATCGGTATGGTCGTTCTGTTTTCCGCTGTATACCGCTCGCTCGGCTTGCCGCTTGTTATCATCGCCGCAGCATTTGTCGCCTTTGCATTTTTCGGCGGCTATTCAGAATGGGCACGCAACATCACCAACTATGGCGGCGCGTCTCTGTCCAAGGCGCTTGGTCACTACTGGATGCAGACCGAAGGCGTCTTTGGCGTGGCCCTTGGCGTATCGACCACGATGATCTTTTTGTTTGTCCTTTTTGGTGCGCTGCTGGATCGTGCAGGCGGCGGATCGTGGTTTATCAAAGTTGCGGTAGCCCTTCTCGGCGCCCTGCGCGGAGGTCCGGCCAAGGCGTCGGTGCTGTCGTCCATGCTGACCGGCATGATTTCGGGCTCATCCATTTCCAACACGGTGACCACGGGCACCTTTACCATCCCGTTGATGAAACGCATCGGCTTTCCAGCCGAAAAGGCGGGCGCGGTCGAAGTGGCATCGTCCACCAATGGCCAATTGACCCCGCCGGTGATGGGCGCCGCAGCCTTTCTGATGGTGGAATATGTCAACATTCCCTACATCGACGTGGTCAAACACGCGTTTTTGCCAGCGGTTATCAGTTACATCGCGCTGCTCTATATCGTGCATCTCGAAGCGCTGAAGATGCAGATGCAGGGCCTGAAAAAGGCGGGGCGGCATATCGGTCCGGTGCTGATTTTGATCCTGTTTCTTTCGGGCTTCATCTTCCTCGGCGCGTGCACATTTGCGATGATTGGCGTGCGCAGCCTGCTCGATGGCTTTATGACCGAAAGTGTCTATGGCGGCGTTGTGATTGTCGCTGTGCTTTACCTGCTGCTGGTCTGTCTTGCTGCCCGTTTTCCGGATGTGGAAATGGACGACCCGAATGCGGATCTTGAGGCGCCGCGGCTCACCCCGACGCTGCTCGGCGGGGCTTATTTTGCGCTACCGATCTTTATTTTGGTGTGGAACCTGATGGTGCGCACCGACAGCCTCGACCGGTTGTCACCGTCACTCTCGGCGTTTTGGGCCACGATATTTATGATTGTGGTCGCCCTCACCCACCGCCCGCTCAAGGCGCTGTTTCGCGGTCAGGGATTTGGCGGCGCAACGACCCAAGGCTGGCGCGACTTTGTCGAAGGGCTGATCCTAGGCGCGCGCAACATGATCGGCATCGGTGTTGCGACCGGTGCCGCGGGCGTTATCGTGGGCACGATTAGCCTAACCGGTGCGCATCAGGTGATCGGTCAGGTGGTCGAAGTGATTGCGGGCGGTAACATCTGGATCCTGCTCATCCTTGTTGCCGTTATGTCGTTGATCCTGGGGATGGGGCTGCCGACCACCGCAAACTACATCGTTGTGTCATCTCTTATGGCGCCGGTGATCATCAGCGTGGGCGCGCAAGCGGGATACATCTTCCCGCTGATCGCGGTGCACCTGTTTGTGTTCTATTTCGGCATCCTGGCGGATGACACGCCACCGGTCGGGCTGGCCGCCTACGCCGCTGCCGCGATTTCACGCGGCGATCCGATCCAGACGGGTGTGCAGGGCTTTGCCTACGACATTCGCACCGCTCTTTTGCCGTTCCTCTTTATCTTTAATACCGATCTATTGCTGATCGACGTTGGGCTGGCCAAGGCGGTGCTTGTCTTCTTTATCTCGCTGATCGCAATGCTTTTGTTCGCCGCGGCAACGCAGGGCTACTTCATCGCCAAATCCAAGATGTGGGAAACGGTAGTTCTGCTCTTTGTCGCGTTTATGCTGTTCAGGCCGGATGCATTCCTCGACTTTGTAAGCGAAAAATATCGCGCCGCCAGTGGGCTCGCTGCGCTGGAGTTGATGGCGGACGCCGAGGATGGAAAAGAATTGCGCATTGTCATCGAAGGGCCCGACTTTGACACCGGTCGGTCGCGCCCGACCACAATCACCCTGCCCGCCGTGTCCGGCGATGCCGAAGCCGCCCTTGATGCCCAAGGGCTGCTGGTGCTGCCGGATGGCGACGTCCTGGCGATGGAAGAGCCGTTTCCCGGCACGCCGTTTTTCGAGAGCCTCGGCAACGAATATGACTTTTATGGCGACAGCCCGGTTCAGATCACCCGGGTCGAGATTGAGAATGATCGCGCGCCCAAGGAGCTGTTCTTCATCCCCGCGCTGCTTTTGCTCGGCGGGATCATCTTCTTGCAAACCCGGCGCGCCACACAGCCAGCGTTCTAACGGGTGAGCACCACGTCCTGGCGCATATGCCAGCCCTGCGCGACCGCGTCGATCAGGTAAGCCGCGACGTCTGCGCGCGAGATCAAACCATTGCGCCAAGTCGCGGGGTCCTCGAGCACCTTGTACCGACCCGATGCGGGTCGGTTGGTGAGGATCACGGGACGCGCGATGGTCCAGTCTGTATCGCTCGCTTCGATTAGGTGTTCCTGTCGGGTCTTGTCGGCATAGACCCGCCCTAGCACCGCACCGTGGCCGAGCCGTTCAATTGCACTCATCGCCGATCGGCTGCGCCCTGCGCCAAAACCGGTGACAAACAGGGCGCGCGTGACGCCAGAATTTGCCATTTCGGCCAGCAGGATCGCGGTAGCGTCGGAAAACAGCCTTTCGTCTTCCCACAGCATCGCCAAACGCTCGCGAATGCCGAGGGCCACGATGACAGCGCCTGCGCCATCAAGCGCGCGGGCCACATCCTCGGCCTGCCGCGCATCCCCTGCGATCCGCTGCAGTAAATCATGTTCCGGCAAGCTGTCGGCTGACCGCGCAAACGCGCGCACTGGCATGCCCCGTTGCAACGCGGATTCCATCGTCAGCTTGCCAATGCCAGAAGTGGCGCCGATCACCAGCAGCGGCTTTTCGATCACGCGTTCCACGACCCGATGCCCTACCCGTTAGCTGCTGCGATTGCCGGCTCGCCTTGCATGATCATCGCCCGCGCCTCAATCCGCACACCGTTGACCGTGTAGAATGAATGGTCATTGGTACTGAGCACGACAACCACCTCGTGCTGGCCCGGCGGCAGGTCTGGCATGTGGAAGTGCGTGCCGTATACCCGCGCTATCTTTTGTTCATTCACATAGAGATGTGCGTGCCCGGTATTGGGCGTGTTCGGGCCATTTACCGCCTCAGGGGTAAAGCTGAAATTCACGGGCAGAAGGGTCACATTCCATCCGCCCGAAGGGTCTTTTTCCACTTTCATGGTAAGCGTTGGCGCGCCTTCGGCAGGAACCTCGATGCTGGTATGCATATGTTCGCCGGCCATTGCCATCGGTGCCTCAGGCAGCGACCCGGCGGGCACATCGCGAAACACCGGGGCGATCAGAACCCCCATAAAAATAGACCCGATGGTGAGATAGATCAGGTACGGCAAGCGCAACGAAAAGCTAGACATCCGTGGGCACGCTCACAGTCTTGATCGCAGTGTTGACGCGCTGGTGCGGCAAGAAATTCGTGACTTTCAAGCGCTGTCCGGACCCAAGCAAGAGCAAGATCAGCGCAACGCCAATCACCGGCATGTGTCCGATAAACTCGACCATCGCCGCCTCGTTTTCGCCCTGGATCAGGAACAGCACGTTTGACGCAAACAGCACGATGGAAAACGCCAAAATGTTAAGCCGCGTCGTCGTGCCAAGTACCAAGATCACGCCAAACACCACCTCGATAAAGCCCGCTGACAGCGCGAATAAGCGATCGGTGAAAAACTCAAACCCGATGGCTTGCATAAAGTTCCAGCGATATTCCGCAAGAAAGCTCTCTGCCATGATGGCTCCAAACAGCTTTTCTGCTGCGCCCAGCGTGATCAGCGAGATACCGGTTAGGATGCGGAGGATGTCCACCGAGTAGGGTTTGTACCGCTCCCGCAGCTCTGCAGTGGGCAGATTATTGATCAGCAAAAAGATCGCGATGGCGACCATGATCAAGTATTCAAACGCCGCAAGGATGCCGAATTTTATCGCCAGACCTTGGTGCAGCAAAATCATCAAGATCGCCGCATGACGCACAAACCGGTTCGCAATCAACAGGATACCAATCGCCGCCTGCAAAAACAAAAGGATGTTGCCAAAACTGCCAAACGCCACGAGATGGGGCGCAGTGATCGCCCCCTCATACGCGGTCAGCAACATCGACATGCCGGTGAACACGCGCAGGATTTCTATGAAGTCATGCCGTGTTTTGCTGTCTACGATGCGAATAGTCGGCAACCGCATGTCGAGCGCGACCGAAGAAGAAATCAAAAGCAGCGAAATGGTCACCCAAGCGAGCACTTCAATGTCTGTGACCCGAAATGGTTCAAAGGCGTCGACTGTCGCCGACCCGTCCACAAACCACCGCACATGTGCCATCGCACTCGATGCCGCCAGCATTGCAGCAATACTGACGGTGATCAGCACCACCCATGTGCGATTTGGCAGACGAGCAAAGTGCTGTTTCATCTTCTGGCCTTCTCAGTATTGCGCGCTGTGTCCAGCGCATCTCATGACCTAACTTAGGCAGCGTGCGCGCCAAACAAAGCGACCATTGTGCGCAGCAGCCTTAAATGAGGCGCGCCGCGACCAAAAGAAGCACGCAAACCGACGTCTTTCGCCGCAAACAACCGCAAAACAGCAAACAAAAGGAAAACAAAGCCAGCCTTGGCAATGATACGGACGTGGCACCGATCGGTGAAGCACTGTGCGAGCATACAACATTTGGCTCTGTGTCGTGGCCACTGGTCCTGCATTTCTACGCACGCTGAGGCGCTGACTGGCGTGGCGGCTGGACAAGCGTCGCGCTCAGCACTTCGCGGGAACGCCACTTTCACCTTTGGCACTTCAACAACCGCGACCGTTATGCCCGGTAAGTTCGCTCGCAGCATCAATCACCGCGCTCAGCAGACACAAAACGAACATTGGCATTTTACCTGGCAATGCCGAGCGCCCAGCATCGGGTTACAGAATAAAGTCTGTGGCGCGATAATCATCAGCGAGGAGGCCCGCGTCGTTGATGCGGATCTCAAAGTCGATCACAGCATCATTGTCGATCAACCCAAAAAGACGGGTCTGCGCGCCGACGTTTTCAACCCACAGCGCGCCTGCACCAAAGTCGACGGCAGCAATCTTTGACGTAACACCAAAGAACGTGAATCCATCATCAATGCCGGTCAGAATGTTCGCATCAATGCCGGACAGGTCGATTTTGTCACCACCAAATACCCCGATCCCCTCAATGCCGTCGATGACGTCGGCTGCACCCCAAGCAGAAGCGTCGACCGAGCCGAACACAAACGTATCTGCACCGGCATTGCCCCGCAGGGTGTCCTGCCCCAGCCCACCGATCAACATATCGTTGCCCGCACCGCCAAACAGCATGTCATTGCCCAGCCCGCCGTCAAGCGTATCATTACCGTTGCCACCGTAAAGCTGGTCTGCGTCGGCGCCGCCGCTTAGGCTGTCAAATTCATCATCACCAAACAGGGTGTCCGCGCCCTGCCCGCCGATCAAAGTGTCATTCTGCTGATTTCCGCGCAGCATGTCATTGCCGTTGCCACCGTCCAAACTGTCCTGACCGGTCCCGCCAAACAGCGCGTCAGCATCGGCACCACCAAACAAGGCATCATCACCGTCACCGCCAAAGAGCTCATCTTGGCCGCTGTCCCCCTGCAATGTGTCTGCGCCCAATTGACCAAACAGCCGGTCATTGCCTTCAAACCCAAAGATGCTGTCGTTGCCGCCGTTGCCTTGCAGCGTATCATCGCCCGCCTTGCCATCGATCAGATCATTTCCGTTGCCGCCAAAAGCGATATCGTTATCGGCGCCGCCGAAAATGCGGTCGTCACCCGCGCGGCCGCGCATATCGTTTGCACCGCTGCCGCCTTCGATCGTGTCGTTGCCGTCATTTCCAATCAACAGATCATTGCCATCACCACCCACGATACTGTCATCGCCGCCCTGCCCGTAGACAGTGTCGTTGCCCGCGCCAGCCAATACGATGTTGTCGCGCCCATCGCCGGCCAAAACATCGCTGCCATCCGTGCCGATCAAAATCGGGTTGGCAAGCACGGTCGCCGTGGCTGTTGTGCTGCTGACCTGCTCCTGTGTGCCTTGAGCGTCGGTGTATGTGACGATGAGTGAGATTGCGGCGCCGACGTCGGCTTGGACGAGGGTGTAGCTTGCAGCCGTGGCGCCGGTGATGGCGACGCCGTCGCGCAGCCATTGGTAGCTGAAGCTGCCCAAGCCGTCTTCATCCGAGAGGCCTGTGGTGTCAGCGACAAGCGTTTCGGTCTCTGCGGCCGTGCCAGTGATCAGCACAGCGCCCTTGGGCGCGTCGTTGATATTGGCCACATCGGCAGTTGGGGCGCTGGTCGCGTCTTCACCGCCAAACGACACCTGCACCGATATCGTAGCCCCCACATCCTCCTGATCCAGAGTGTATGTGGCCCCAATTGCGCCGGCGATGATCACCCCGTCGCGCAGCCACTGGTAGGTGATGTCACCTGGCCCGGCGCCGGCCAGACCGGAGGGACCGGACAGATTGGCCTGCAGCGTGCTGTCTTCGGCCGCTGTGCCCGTGAGGGCAACCTCAAGCGGGGCTTCAACTGGTGTGCCAACCTCTCCTGCCACGCCCTGCAATGTGACGGTTGATCCGTCGCTGAGGGTGAGGACGAGGTGGCCAGCGCTGTTGCTGCTTTCGGTGATGCTGGACATGCCGCCCGACAGGCCGGTTGTGTCCAGCGTGTCGATGCCGTCTTCGAAATCCTGGATCAGGTCGTCGCCCATGCCGAGGTTCAGCACAAACACATCGCTGCCCAAGCCGCCTGTTAGGACGTCGTCCCCGGCGCCGCCGATCAGCGTGTCCGCACCCGTGCCGCCATTGATCGTGTCGGCCCCGTCGCCGCCCGCGATACTGTCATTGCCGGCGCCTGCGGTGATGGCGTTGCCGGCGGCGTTGCCGGTGATCGTGTCGTTGCCGGCGCCGGTGTCGAGGTGTTCGATCACTGTGCCTATGGCGATGCCCAGGATGTCGATCTCATTGCCGATATTGGAAAACGCGCCGCCG
>JBCCLL010000015.1:0-71590 GCA_039026855.1 Pseudomonadota bacterium
CCGCAATTAGTCGATAAAATCAAGCGTGCCCAAGCCTATTTTCGATCTGTTTGGCATATTCCGCCACACGGATCTTGAAACGCTTGGTCAGGTTGGATTTCGCCAATTTCAGCGACTGGATCAGCAACCGCGCGGCTAGATTTAGCGGCGTCATCTCAAGTGCCACAGCCATTCGCGTCCGATTGCGTGACAGCGCCACCAGTTCAACGGTAAATACCGCGTCCATCCCCTGCGACTTGGCCAGAAAAAGCATTTCATGCGGCGCGTCGAACCGATCAAGCGTCAAATCGAGATTACGACGCCGCCCGCGCATGGAAAATGCCACTTTCCAACTCGCACCCACGCAAAGGCCCGCTCCGGGATCCACCCGTTGCACGTCTGCCCCGCGCCGCATCGCCTGTCGCTCAAAGCTCTCAAAGTCACTTAAAGCGTCAAATAGTTGATCGATGGGTGCTGCAACGTCTTCATTCGTTGAGAATTTCATTCAGCTTGCCCGCTCTTTGATTTTGGCAACTGTTTCCACTTATTCGAGTGTATCCGCAAGCCAGTTCTGAATGAGAAAATGCGCAATAGCACCCTTGCGCGCAGGCAGAATTTCAGGATGGGCGCCCGTTGAAACTTCGACCATGTCTTCGCGGGTGACCCAACGTGCGTCTTCGATTTCTGAGGGATCAATGGTGATCTCTCGGCTGATGGCCTCCCCGGCACACCCGATCATCAGTGACGCGGGAAAAGGCCAGGGCTGGCTGGCGAGGTAGGTGACGGACCCGACGCGAACGCCCGCCTCTTCAAATGTCTCGCGTCTGACTGCGGCCTCAATCGTCTCGCCAGGTTCGACAAAACCCGCCAGCAGCGAATACATGCCCTTTGGAAAATGTGGGCTTCGACCCATCAACACAGAATTGCCATGTGTGATCAACATGATAACGACTGGATCGGTGCGAGGAAAATGCGATGCGCCGCACGCCTTGCACGTGCGCTGCCATCCGCCTTGCGCTGGGGTCGATGGCGACCCACAGCGCGCGCAGTAGGGATGAATCCGGTGCCATTCCACCAAAGCACGCGCGCTAGCTGCAAGCTCAGCATCGCGTGGCGACAACCATGTCATCACGCGGCGAAGCTCGGCAAAAATCTCTGTCTCGCCCATTCCATGATAGCGTTGTTCTGACGGGTCGAGAAACTGGCCAATGCTGCCATCCTCAGGTCCCTCAGGATCCCACGCAGATACGTCATACGCAAAGCAAGGCGCACGATCCTCGCGACCTAGGAACAGCGCTGGCTCAGTGGCATGGGCAAAAAGCGGATGATCGAGAGGCAAGCGCAAAAGCCGCGCCGGGCGCGCCCGGTCAATAAGCGGCTTGCCACGCCACAACGCAATTGCGCGTGCTGCGCGATCCGACTGTGCTGCTGCCAGCGCCGCCGCATCGGCACGCAAATCGCCAGCCCGGTCCAAACCCGAGCCCCCGAAGGTTACCGTTTCCGCATGCTGCATCGCCGTCTCCGCCCTCAATGTTGCGCGGGACGGATGCCACGCGCATGATGCGGGCGCAATGGCGGCGCTCGCGCTCAGTTTTTGCGCAGATGCACAAATTATCCGCTTGAACCGAGACGCGCGATCCACAGGATGCGCCGCATGACTGAGAGGTTTGCCCCCGCCACGCGTGTCGCCGCTCTGCGCCTTTTGGGCACCAGCGACGTGCATATGCATTTAACCGGCTGGGACGCGCGGACCGACGACACCGACCGCACCCGCGGCTTGGCGAGGCTTGCCAATGTCATCGCCGAAGCGCGCGCCTCTGCCCCGGGGGCGTGTCTTCTTTTGGACAATGGTGATGCGCTTCAGGGCGCGCCAGCCGCTGATGTTGCGATGGAACCCGAGTTGCGCGCCGATCACCCTTGGCCGAAGCTCATGGGCGCATTGGGATACGCGGCCGTGGGACTGGGAAATCACGATTTCGACTATGGCCTTGAGCCACTTGCCGAAATTTGCGCGTTGATGCCCTGCCCCGTGCTATGTGCAAGCGCGGACCGCCCCTTGGCACATGTCCTTACGCATACGGTAATCAATGTGCCGTTGGTTGCCAGCGCGCCGCCGCTGCGCCTGGGGCTGACCTCCGTTTTACCGCCACAGACGGTCGTTTGGAATCACCGGGTTCTGGCAGGCCAGGTCGACTTTGCGCCGGGGGTCGCGGCAGCACGTGCCGCCGTGACCGCGCTGCGGCCCCTTGCCGACATCGTTGTGATGCTCTGTCATAGCGGTATTTCCTGCGAAAAATCTTACGAGAACTTTGCCCAGACGATTGCCCAACAGGTATCGGGCATAAACGCCATGATCCTTGGCCACACGCACGAGTATTTCCCGACTCGTCCGGGCGAAACCCTGTCTGGCGTTCCAGCCGTCATGCCGGGATTTGCCGCCGATTGTCTGGGCCAGATTGACCTGACACTTGCGCATGAGCCGACAGGTTGGCGCGTGACCGGGCATGCAACCCAATTGCTTCATCCGACAGATGCGACGCCCAGCACGTCAGTGACCCAGATCAGCGCGCCCTGCCTTGCACGCACCCGCGCCGTGACCGAAGAGGTTGTCGGCACCGCCGTGGATCCGCTGCACAGCTACTTTGCGATGGTGCAATCGGGGGGCGTCGACGCATTGGTGGCGAAGGCACTCCGAAACACGGTGGCGCGAGCGGCGCCAACTGCACTGGCCGATCTACCGATCATCGCCGCAGTTGCTCCCTTTGCAGCGGGCGGGCGGGCTGGACCGCGCAATTTTGTCGATGTCCCCGCAGGTCCGTTCCGGCGCCGACACATTACGATGATCTCGCCTTTTGTGAATACGGTTTGGGCGCATCGCATGACTGGGGCAACCTTGCGCCAGTACGCGGAAATGTCGGCGCAGTTCTTTGCCCCTGCCATCGGCGACGATCCTGTTTGGCTTGCGGCACGTGACGCGCCTGCCTTCAATTTCGACATGTTGCACGGGCTTGAAACCGTCATTGACCCCTTTGCCCCGCCCGGCGCGCGCATCACGTCCTTGCAACATGCCGGGCGTGAGGTTGTCGCTGATGACACTTACCTCGTTGCCATGACCAGCTACCGTGCGGCAGGTGGCGCCGGTTTCCCGGGCACGGGGTACGACGCAGCCCTCAAAACCGAAATCGCGCTCGACGATGCGCTGCTGGATGTCTTGAGAGACGAGGCTGCTGTGCATCAGCCATCTGTATGGCGCTTTGCAGAAAGGCTCGGGCACCGTGTTACCATCGAAACCAGCCCGCGAGCAGAGGCGCATCTGTCGGACATCGCCCGATTTGACCCCGAGCCGATTGGCCTCACTCCCACCGGATTTCTCAAGATCGCGATCACGCTCTGAGCGCTTGCAAGGCAACCGGCCGCGTCTTATATCCATTCGTGAGAGGTTGGCGCGGGCAAGCGCCTCGCCAACCCGGTCAGATCCGGAAGGAAGCAGCCGCAACGAGCCCCGCTTGGGTCGATGTCAATCTCTCACCTCGCACCCCGCGCGACCCATCCTGAAAACCAATGGTAAATGATGCAGTTAAGCCGCTTAATGCAGACTTGCCGAATGCCCTCTTTCATAGAACAAACGGGCCAGCACCAATGGGTCTCTACAGCCCGCGCGCGACGCGTTGCACTGTGGCGATGCGCTGTGCGTTGGGAGGATGCGTCCCGAGGAAGCGGTCGCCTGGATCGGGGATACGATTGAAAAACTCGGCACCCCGCAGCGGATTATAACCCGCGCGGTCCGTGATCACAGTGCCAAGCGCATCTGCTTCAAGCTCGAACTCTTTCGAATAGCTGCGCGCGCCCACATTTGCGCCCAAGCGTGTCGCCGCCTCGACAGCATCAACACCACCGCCGGTGGCGCGCACCAACCCAGCAAAGATCCCGGCGCCAACGGCTGCATTTTGCTGCTGACGCGCAATGTGCCCGCGAATGTGATGCGCTGCCTCGTGGCTCATTACAAAAGCGATTTCATCCTCATTCCGCGCATCATCAATAAGTGCGATCGTGAAAGCGATGATGGGGCGCTTGTTCTCGTCAAGGGTCTGATACGCATTTGCAGGCAGACGCGGGCGATCATCCACCAAAATGCGAAAATCGCAATCTACGCCACGGGTCCTCTCGGCGCACATGCGTTCCGCCACAGGTTCAACCCGTCGTACCACTTGAGCGAACGCACGCTGCGCTTGTTGTCGCGTGCGCAGTTCATCCACTGGCTCTGAAATTGCGATGGGCTGCGGCGAACCGCTGGATGTAGACACCACCGCTTCATCACAGGCGGCAAGAACACCAAGTGCGAGGAGTACAGCTATGTTTCTTAGCATTGTGAACCGCCATTACTTCTACACTGGATAAAATAGCACCTCGTACGGCTGCTACCAGTCCCACACCCGTCCAGTCACATGAACGTCAGAGGGGCGGCCGCTTTTCGATAAGCGCCGCTGGGACATCCGCGGATCGCTCAAAATCCAGCGGTGCACGATCATGAACGGCCGTCATACGCTTAAAGTCATACCGCATTTCATCAGCCTCTTCCTCGGATGCGACGACCAAGCAGCGAAACAGATGAACCGCACCATCGTACAGATCGACAAACCCCCGCAGCCGAGGTGCACCATCTCGTTCGAGGGCGAAGCCTGTGTCCCAAAGCCTTAGGACCGGAAACTTGGTGTCTCCTGAAACAATCCGCAAACGGGACGCTTTTTTCATCGACATGGTCCGCGCTCGATCAAGACCAGCTTGAACTTCCTTGGGTACAAATGTCGACATGTCTTCGCCTTTCTCCGGTGTGTCTCACCCAGTGGCCCGACTCGCTTAGATAAAGAAAAATTGCTTTTTTTCAAACACTTTTCGAGCCGCGTGCGCAGATGCATGGGCTCTGCGCGCAGGCGCTTCCTGACAGCGGCGCCCCTTTGGACTATTTGACCGATGCATAAAAAAGGAGACGCACAATGGGTTTGTTGGTCGACGGCAAATGGCAGGACAAGTGGTACGATACGAAATCAACAGGCGGCGCTTTTAAACGCTCAGAAGCCAAGTTTCGCAATTGGATCACCGCCGATGGCAGCGCCGGTCCGTCGGGGACGGAAGGCTTTGCCGCGGCGTCCGGGCGATACCATCTTTATGTCTCATACGCATGTCCATGGGCGCATCGCACGCTGATCTTTCGCGCGCTGAAAGATTTAACCGATGACATCACCGTCTCTGTTGTGCACCCAGACATGCTGGCAGACGGATGGACATTCGAAACAGACACGGACGGCGCCACCGGCGACACGCTCTTTGGCCTTCCGTTTGCGCGCGACATCTACCTCAAGGCGCAGCCAGATATGACAGGCCGCGTAACCGTGCCGATCCTTTGGGACAAAGAACGCGAGACCATCGTGAGCAATGAAAGCTCCGAGATCATCCGAATGTTCAATTCCGCGTTCGACGCAATCACCGGCAATAGCAACGACTTTTGGCCTGAAGCTCTGCGCGAAGCCATCGCACCAGTGAATGACCGTATCTATGACACGTTCAACAACGGCGTTTACAAATGCGGTTTTGCTACCTCGCAGGAGGCCTATGACGACGCGGTGAACCCGCTTTTTGATACGATGGACTGGCTCGAGGATCGCCTTTCAACACAACGGTATCTGATGGGCGCAGTGTTAACCGAAGCCGACTGGCGATTGTTCACAACCTTGGTGCGATTTGACCTGGTGTACCATCTTCACTTTAAGTGCAACCGCCACCGTCTGGTGGATTACCCTAACCTATGGTCCTACACGCGGGAACTTTATCAAATGCCGGGTGTGGCGCAGACGGTGAATTTCAAACACATCGTGCGGCACTATCATTACAGTCATGACAGCATTAACCCGCACCGCATTATCCCGATCAATCCCACGCCAAACTTCGTAGCCCCGCATGGGCGCGATCAGTGAACGGCGTAGTGCTCAACCATCGCGGCCAAGTCCTCGGGACGTGTCCCAGCAGGCATAAACGCGCACGCATTGCTTGAATGGGCAAAGATCGACCCATCGGAAAAAAAGCTCGTGTCGGTGACAAAAATCACCCGAGCGTTTGGATGCCGGTAACTCGCGAAATCCGCAACCGCAAGAGCACTCCCATCCTCCAGGATCAGATCCAATAGGATGATATCTGGCGCGTGTTCTTCCAGGTAAGCAATGGCGTTTGTTTGATCACAAGCCTGATGCACGGACATCCCCATCCGGACCAGGTGCGCACGCCACAATTCACCAAGTTCTGGCCGACTTTCAACAATCAGAACGTTCATAGCAACTCCGGACTGTCCCAACTTCAGTCCCTCGCGATTTAATGATACCCTAATGATTAACAAAGAGTTAACAAACACAATCAATCAGTTAACGCGTTCAGGGAATGTTCGCCTATGGGCGATAATCCGCTTGGCGCATAGCGAATAACCGCTGGTCGGAGAGAAGCACACTAAAAATGCTGAGGAGCCATGAAAAACGGGACCATGGCGGCGGGTTGGATGAAGCGGCGCGCATTTTCGGCGGCACGCGGTCCGATTGGCTGGACCTGTCGACAGGCATTAACGCGACACCTTACCCATTTACACATCCACCGGCAGACGCATGGACAGATCTACCAGACTCCGGCGCCTATGACGCACTAAACGATGCTGCGCGTCGCTTCTGGGATGTGCCCGACGCCGCTGCAGTCCTCGCGACGCCGGGCTTGTCTGCGGCCATTGCACAAATCCCTCGGCTGGCGCCGCCCGGACGCGTGAACATTCCTACTCCCACCTATAACGAACACGCCGCCAGCTTTGCAGCGGCGGGCTGGCAAGTCAGCGACGAAAACCCCACAGCCCAAGTTTTGGTGCACCCAAACAACCCCGACGGTTACGTATGGAGAAAGACAGATCTTACCGCACCGTTACGTATCATCGATGAGAGTTTTTGCGATTTGATGCCCGATCGCAGCCTAATAGATCACGCTGCAGATGGGCGCACTCTGGTACTCAAAAGCTTTGGCAAGTTCTGGGGGCTCGCGGGACTTCGCCTCGGATTTGTTATTGGCAGCAACGACCATATCGAGCGGTTGGCATCTATGCTCGGCCCTTGGCCTGTATCCGGCCCGGCATTGTCTATCGGAACGGAAGCGCTTGCTGATGTCGATTGGGCAACGGCCCAGCGCGCCAGCCTGCAAACCGACGCCGCGCGAATTGACCGGCTTTTCACAGATGCTGGCGCAACCGTCACCGGTGGCACCGACCTCTTCCGTCTCTATACGGTGGACAACGCCGCGGCGTGGCAAGAGCGCCTTGCAACCCACCAGATCTGGACGCGTATTTTCCCATATTCCGGCACGTGGCTGCGCGTGGGCCTGCCGCCTGCATCGGGCTGGGACCGGCTTGAGGCTGCTCTGTGAGCCTCGCGCTAACCATTGCACTGGCAATGATTTGTGACGCGCTCTTTGGCGAACCGCGGTGGCTTTGGTCGCGCCTGCCGCATCCGGCAGTTCTCATGGGCCGCCTGGTTGGTCTGCTGGATCAAAAGCTGAACCGGCCACCTGCAGCGCGTGTTGCGGGGGGACTTGCACTGCTCATCCTGATCGCAGTGGCTGGTATGCTCGGCTGGATCATCAGCCAAGCGGGCGAACTGGTGGTGGTGCTCTGTGCTGCCATCCTGCTCGCGCAAAGATCGCTGATCGACCACGTCCGCGCCGTTGCAGACGGCTTGCGCATCTCGCTCGGCGATGGGCGCCGCGCCGTAGCGATGATTGTTGGCCGCGACGTCAGCGAAACTCCTGCCTCAGGCATAGCCCGTGCCAGCATCGAAAGCCTCGCCGAAAACTTCAGCGACGGTGTCGTTGCTCCCGCCTTCTGGTTCCTTGTGGCCGGTCTGCCCGGCATCGCGATCTACAAGATCGTGAATACCGCCGACAGCATGATCGGCTACCGCACCGAACGATACAAAGAATTTGGTTGGGCTGCAGCGCGATTTGACGACCTTCTCAACTGGATCCCCGCGCGTCTAAGCGCGGCTCTCATTGCGCTCGTCGGCGGCAGCACCAGAGCATGGACCGAGATCCGCCATGACGCCGCGCTGCACCGATCGCCAAATGCCGGTTGGCCCGAGGCGGCCCTCGCCCACAGTTTGAATTTCGCGCTTTCCGGTCCGCGCAGCTATCACGGTCAAATGCAGGATTTTCCCTGGGTCAACCCTAACGGTCATCGCGATCTGGGACCAAAAGAGATTGACGCAAGCTGTGCACTGGTGTGGAAAGCGTGGGCGGCACTCTTTGGATTAGGGATAATTTCATGCGTTTTATTGGGGCTTTAGCCCTTTTGCTTGCGACCGTGGCACCGGTATTGGCGAACGCCTGCGGCGGATCATTTGCACAATTCAAGACAGAACTGGGGCGAGAGGCCGCCACCCTCGGCATACCAGCAGCCACGGCGGACGCCTTCTTGCGCGGCGTGCGCCAAGACCCCGCGGTACTAAAAGCTGACCGCGCTCAGGGCGTTTTTCAAAAACCGTTTATCGACTTCTCCCGCCGCCTCATCTCGCAGAACCGGATCGATAGCGGCCGCGCCAAAGCGCGCCAATTCGAACGGGTCTTTGATCGGGTGGAACGCGACTATGGCCTTGACCGGCACGTCCTGCTCGCCTTCTGGGCTTTTGAGACGGATTACGGCGCGTTCCAGGGCAATTTCAACACCGCCAACGCGTTGGTTACGCTCGCCCATGACTGCCGCCGTCCGGAGTTGTTCCGCCCACAGGTCTTTGCAGCCATGCAGCTTTTTGCCCAAGGCGATTTTGATCCGGAGCGTACCACCGGCGCATGGGCCGGTGAGATCGGCATGGTCCAGATGCTGCCCCGCGACATCCTTGAAAACGGGGTCGATGGGGATGGGGATGGCGCTGTGCGGCTGAAGTCCTCGGCCGCCGACGCACTGCTATCAGGCGGGAAGATGCTGCAACATTTCGGCTGGCAGGCTGGCGAGCCATGGTTGCAAGAGGTCGTGGTGTCTTCCGACATGGACTGGAGCCTGTCCGGCATCGCCACCAAAAAGCCTGCTGCCGAATGGCAAGCGCTTGGCGTGCGCGGCCGTTCAGGACAGCTTGCTAACCTGCCCGCCTCTCTCATCTTGCCGCAAGGCCACCGCGGCCCGGCATTCCTCGCTTACCCCAATTTCGATGTTTATTTCGAATGGAACCAGAGCTTCACCTACGTGCTCACAGCCGCTTATTTCGCGACGAGACTGGCAGGCGCCCCAGTCTATGACGCAGGAAACCCGGATGCGGGGCTCGGCCCGGACGCGATGAAAGCGCTGCAGACAAAGCTACGGGCACGCGGCTACGACGTGGGCAAGATCGACGGCATCCTCGGCGCAGGCACCCGCGCCGCGGTGCAAGCGGAACAGCAGCGGCTCGGCCTGCCGGCCGACGCGTGGCCAACACGGGCGCTTCTCGACCGCCTTTAGACCGGCAGGGCTGTCGTTTTGAACACCGTCCGCAAAGCAAAGCTCGACTGCATTTGCCCCACGCCGGGCAATCGCGCCAGATGTTGGCGGTGGATGCGCGCGAAATCTTCGGTGTCTTCGGCCACGACCTTCAGCAGGTAATCCGCAGTGCCCGCCATCAGGTGGCACTCCAGCACTGCCGGCACCCGCGCCACCGCGCGCTCGAACGCGTCCAGCACCTCGTCCGCCTGTCCTTGCAGCGTGATCTCGACAAACACGGTGGTTGGCACGCCCATCTTGCGCGCATCGAGCAGCGCAACATAGTCGCGGATGTATCCCGCCTCTTCGAGCCGCTGCACGCGCCGGTGACAGGCCGATTGCGACAGATGCACCGCCTCGCTTAACTCGGCATTCGACATCCGCCCGCGTTTTTGCAGCGCAATCAGGATATTTCGGTCGATTTGGTCCAGTGACATGCAAGAAACTTGTGCCAGAATGCATTTTCGCGCAAGGCTGATCGCGACACTTGTCGCAACACACAAAACGCCGATGCACCCCGCCCCGAACCGTCCAGCCCCCTCGCCCGACCGGATCCTCTATGACGCATGCCCGCTGTGCCAAAGCACAAACATCGCCTATCTGCGCTCCGGCGCATGTGACCGGCACGCGTGCTATGACGCGTCGCTCTCACCCACGATCAACTGGACGAAATGCGCCGATTGCGGCCACGTCTTTACCGAAGGCTACTACACCGACGCCGCTTTGCAGGTGATGTTCCAAAAAACCCAGAGCAGCCAAGTCGTAGGCGTTAATCTGGAACAAAATCGCAAGATCTCAGCCCGGATGATCGAACGCGTGCTGCCCTATCAGGACAAAGGTACATGGCTCGACGTGGGCTTTGGCAACGGCTCGCTTCTTTTTACCGCGGCCGAGTTTGGCTTTGAGCCTGTCGGCCTCGACCTACGCCAGACTACGGTCAGCGCCATGCAAAACATCGGATTCGAAGCCCATCTGGCCGATATCTGCGATTTTGAGGACGGGCGACAGATGTCCGTGATTTCAATGGCCGACGTGCTGGAACACACACACTACCCCGTGGACTGCCTCAAGGCTGCTCACCGGCTGCTGAAACCCGGCGGTGTGCTTTTTGCCTCTATGCCCAATTCCGATTGCATGATCTGGGATGTGGCGACACAACAGAGCGCCAATCCCTACTGGGGCGAGATGGAGCACTACCACAACTTCAGCCGCCAGCGTCTCTACGCGCTTTTGGAAGAAACCGGCTTCACGCCGAAACGCTATGCGATCAGTGAACGTTACCGGATCTGTATGGAAGTGATCGCCGTGGCAAAAGGCTAGCGGCGATCCCTGCTGTTTTAGCTCTGTTTGGCCAGCGCGTCCCGGATCTCAAGCAACACGTCAAGCTCACTGGGCCCGGCGGGTGCTTCTTCGGCGGGCTCTTCTGCGGGCGTGGCGGCGTCCTTGATCTTGTTGACGTACCGGACCAGCATAAACACGACAAAAGCGATGATCAGAAAATTGATAACCGCCATGATAAACGCGCCGTAGGCAAAGATCGCGGCCCCCGTCTCGCGCGCGGCTTCGAGCGATGCACCGGTAGCCACGTCACCCGACAGAACCGCGTAGTTGTTGGTGAAATCAATCCCACCCATGAACAGACCGATAATCGGATTGATCAGATCACCCACCATTGATGTCACAATCGCGGTGAACGCAGCACCGATAATGATGCCAACGGCCATGTCCATGACATTGCCCTTGGCGATAAACGCTTTGAACTCGTTCAGCATATTTAGCCCCTCTTTGGTTCCCTAACGCGAGATCGTGTGGTCGCCCCGCGTCTGCGCACAATGGTTAACACAATCCCTCACAGCGCAAAGCCTGTTATGTGGCACAAAATTGCCTACCATTGCTCCATCACCAAATCGGAGCCTCCCATGACCGACTTCAGCGCTTTTCCCATCACCTCAAAATGGACGCCACAGGACCCATCCGTGATCCAGCTGTTTTCCTTTCCCACCCCCAATGGGGTCAAAGCGTCCATCGCCCTTGAAGAGATGGCACTGCCCTATGAGGCGCATCTGGTCACCCTTGCCGACGCCGATGTGAAAAGCCGCGAGTTTCTGTCGCTGAACCCCAATAACAAGATCCCTGCGATCATTGATCCCAACGGCCCTGATGGCATGCCGGTGGGTCTGTTCGAAAGCGGCGCGATCCTGATCTACTTGGCCGAAAAATCCGGCAAGCTCATCGGGACGACCGCAAGCGAAAAGGCGCAGACCATTCAATGGCTCATGTTCCAGATGGCCGGCGTTGGCCCGATGTTCGGGCAGATGGGGTTTTTCGTGAAATTCGCAGGCTCCGAGATCGAAGACCCACGCCCGCGCGACCGCTACATTTCCGAGGCTAAGCGCCTGCTTGCCGTGCTCGAAGGCGCGCTTGATGGTAGGGATTGGATTACCGGCAGCTACTCCATCGCCGACATCGCCATCGCGCCGTGGCTTGCCGCGCTCGAGTTTTACGGTGCCAAGGGGCACGTCGGCTGGGACGATCACAAGAACCTCGTGGCCTATCTCGACCGCTTTATGTCACGCGATGCAGTGCAAAAGGGCCGCAATATCCCGCCACGCCCCTGAGAACCGCAGCAGTGTCGCAGATGGCCGGAGCGCCCCTTTCCTCGAAACGGGTTTATCGCTAACACCTGTATGTGCAAGAAAGGCGACCGGTCATGGCCGACACTCACGACTACGATCTCTTTATCATCGGCGGCGGTATTAACGGGTGCGGCATCGCCCGCGATGCCGCCGGTCGGGGTATCCGCACCGGTTTGGCCGAAATGAACGACCTTGCCTCCGCCACCTCTTCGGCGTCGACCAAGCTGTTTCACGGCGGCCTGCGCTATCTGGAATATTTCGAATTTCGACTGGTGCGCGAGTCGCTGATCGAACGCGAAACGCTGCTGACAGCGATGCCGCATATCTCGTGGCCCATGCGGTTTGTGCTGCCATTTCACCCTGACATGCGGTTCGAGGGCGGCACGCCGACTGCCAAGTTGCTGACAACCCTAATGCCATGGATGAAAGGCCGCCGCCCCGCTTGGCTGATCCGGCTGGGCCTGTTTCTTTACGACAACCTTGGGGGCCGCAAGATCCTGCCGGGCACCCGGACTTTGAACCTCAAATCAGACTCTGCAGGCGCGGCACTGAACCCGAAATTCGCCAAGGCGTTCGAATATTCCGACTGCTGGATCGAAGACAGCCGGCTGGTCGTGCTCAACGCCCGCGACGCAGCGCAACGCGGCGCAGACATCATGCCCCGCACCCGCGTAACCCACGCCGACCGCAGCGGCGACCACTGGAAAATCACGCTCGACGCCGATGGCGCCACTCGCACCGTGACAGCCCGCATGCTGGTCAACGCAGGCGGCCCGTGGGTCGGCGACATCCTGCGCGGCGTTGTACAATCCAACAGTCGCGAGGGCGTCCGCCTTGTCCGCGGCAGCCACATCGTCACTCGCAAGCTCTTTGACCACGACCGCTGCTATTTCTTCCAAGGCACCGATGGCCGCATCATCTTTGCCATTCCTTATGAGCAGGACTTCACCCTGATCGGCACCACAGACGCCGATCACCCAGACCCGTCGCAGCGCCCGGTCTGCACCGACGAAGAACAGGAATACCTGCTGCGCTTCGCCTCGGAATACTTCGCCGAGTTGGTCACCGAAGATGACGTGGTTTGGAGCTATTCCGGAGTGCGCCCGCTTTATGATGACGGCGCGTCATCTGCCACAGCGGCCACCCGCGACTACGTGCTCAAAGTGGACGAAACCGGCGGTGCGCCATTGCTGAACATTTTTGGCGGCAAGATTACGACGTATCGTAAACTGGCCGAGGCGGCCCTTGGCCATATCGCCCCACGTCTGAATGCCAGCACCACCGGGTGGACCGCAGGCAAAGCACTGCCCGGTGGCGACTTTGCGGTCAGCGGCGTTCCTGACCTGACCGCAAAATTGCAAGCGAAATATTCTTTTCTGGACGACAAATGGGCCGCTCGTCTGATCCGCGCCTATGGCACCGACGCGTTCGAAATACTCGGAGATGCCACCGACGCCAGCGACCTCGGCGAGGATTTCGGCGAAACCATCACCGCGCGCGAGCTTGATTGGGCGTCTAGTCGCGAATGGGTCCGCACCAGCGACGATTATCTCTGGCGTCGCACCAAGCTTGGCCTGCGCACGAGCGTGGAACAGGCCGCTCGAATTGGCGCCTATCTTGACAAAACAGCAGTCTCAGCTTCCGCCGCTGAATAAAACCAGCGGTCGGCGTAACGCATCGGGTGTACGCCCGCGCTTGAGCAAGACGGCGCTAACACAGCACTTGGTTGACGGCCGGCTATCCATCGAACTGGCAAGAATGGACCGGAGAGACTCGGCTGTTTGGCTTTTGCATGCCAGCGCATTTTGAGCCCGTAACACGCTTCACGCCAATGTCAGCACCCGTTGCTTGATCACACGCACGCGCGGCGCATAACGAGCGTCATGGAGTTCATATTCGCATATGCCGCCGGTCTTTTGACCCTGATCAATCCTTGTGTGCTGCCCGTGCTACCGATCGTGCTGGTTTCGGCTCTCAATGCCTCTCGTCTCGGACCGGTTGCGCTTGCTGCCGGGATGAGCGTGTCGTTTGTGACTTTCGGCGTATTGGTAACAGCTTTCGGCCGCTCCATCGGCCTGACAACCGATCTGCTCGCTCAGATCGGCGCAGTGCTGATGATCGCCTTTGGCCTTATACTTCTTGTGCCGGCCTTTGCCCGACGCTTTGAAACCGCCACGGCCGGTTTCGCCTCCGGCGCAGACGCGCGGATCGACACCATCGATCAAAGCGGCGTGCAAGGTCAATTTATGGGCGGCTTGCTGCTTGGCGCGGTTTGGTCACCCTGTATCGGACCGACTTTGGGAGGCGCAATCGCGCTAGCGTCCCAAGGGCAAAATCTTGGCTATGTCACCTTGATCATGATCTTCTTCGCCCTCGGCGTGTCGACACTGATCCTCGGCATTGGTCTTGGCGCCCGCGAGGCAATCCGCGCACGCGCTACCGCCTTGCGCGGCTTGGCCGAACGCTCCAAACCGATCCTTGGTGTCACATTCCTCGCCGTTGGTGCAATGCTGTTTTTCGGCGTCCACCACGTGTTCGAGGCGTGGGCAATCCAAGTTATGCCAATCTGGCTCCAAGACCTATCTGTAGCCCTGTAATCATTTGAAAGGACTGAACATGCTTCGCCGTACCTTCCTCGCCGCCTGCGCCATTGCGCTCACCCCGCTGTCTGCTGCCGCTGATATGATCGACTACACGCCTGGCGCCATTAATGCTGCTCTCGCAGACGGCCAGACCGTATTTGTCGACTACTCGGCGACATGGTGCGGCACTTGCGCCCGGCAGGAACGCGTCATCAGCAAACTGCGTGCCGAAAACCCGGCTTATGACGACGCTATGACGTTCATCCGGGTCAACTGGGACGACTTCAAGAACGCAGATGTCACCACCTCCCGCGAAATCCCGAGGCGCTCGACCCTCTTGGTACTGCGCGGCAATGAAGAGCTCGGCCGCAATGTCGCGGGGACGTCGGTTTCCGCTATTCGGGATCTGATGGATCTGGGTCTGCAGGACGCATCATAGGCTACTCTGCAAATAATTCCCCGCAGCCGCTCTTGCAGTCCCTCGCAGCTTGGCGTAAGCCGCACCCATTGGCGCGGGATGGAGCAGCCCGGTAGCTCGTCAGGCTCATAACCTGAAGGTCGTAGGTTCAAATCCTACTCCCGCAACCAATGCCCTCAGACGCCCGGACCTCTCGTTCGGGCGTTTGGCTTTGGCAGCGGATCGCAAGCTTGGCCACACTGCTGTTGCACGGGCGACGCGTTGCCCCTATCCCGCTGCTGGTCCCGTGACCCCAATCTGAGCGCCGAGCGAAATGTCCGAAGACTTCGCAAGACCCTGCTGCACCCCGTCGCGTGACGGTGATGGCGCATCTGTGCACGCTCCTGCCACTGACCGCTGCTCGGACTACACGCCCGAGACTGTCGAGATCCCTGGCGCACGCAAGCCAATACTTGGCACCGCGCGCCCCAAGCTTGCGATTGACGGCGAAGGCTTGCGCCGGTCCAGTCCAATCCGGCCGTTCCGCATTGCGAAAACCACCGTCACCAACGCCGACTTCGCGACCTTCGTAGACGCCACAGGGTACATCACCGAAGCTGAACGATTTGGTTGGTCATTTGTGTTCTGGTCCGATGTTCCCGCCTCAATTTCTATGTCTCAAGCGGTTTCCGGCGTTGAATGGTGGCGCCGGATTGACGGCGCAACGTGGCGCAACATCAATGGCCCCGGCAGTGGCGACGCCTGGCACACCGACCACCCCGTAACGCAAGTGTCGTGGAACGATGCTTGCGCTTTTGCAGCATGGGCCGGAGCGCGGCTGCCAACCGAAGCCGAATGGGAACACGCTGCGCGTGGCGGTTTGGCTGATGTCACTTATCCGTGGGGCGATGACGAGCCCGACGACCACAGCTTTATGCCCTGCAACATCTGGCAGGGGGACTTTCCGCAGACCAACACTGCGGCCGACGGCTTTGCCAACACCGCCCCGGCCCAATCCTTTGCCCCAAACGGTTACGGGCTCTTCAACATGGTCGGAAATGTCTGGGAATGGACCGCCGACAGCTACCGCATCAAGTCACTGAAAAAAGCTGCCAAAGATCGCATGCGCGCCATGGCAGGATACCGCGTGACCAAAGGCGGGTCGTTCTTGTGTCACAAAAGCTACTGTTGGCGCTACCGCATCGCCGCCAGGACAGGCAATTCCCCCGACAGCGCCACGCCGCACATGGGATTTCGGCTGGTTTATGATGTTTGATGGGGAAGCGAACCCGACGCGATCCTCAACTGGAAAACGGTTCCATCGACCTGTATAAGTCGAGATAAATTGCTAACCAAATGAGAGCTTCTCTTCCGTGTTAGTTCCAAAGCCCTTAGCGGTGACGTCACTATTTTGACACCCATGTTTACCCGAGAGAGCATTTGTTGAAGCCGTCGCCAAAAAATGCAACTCACATGTTTATCTCCGCAAGGGATAGCGCTGTGCGTTTTGTCGATTGCGTAAGACAGGTTGACCTGCCCGCCGAAATTTCCCGTACTTAAATTTAGAGTTTGCTCAACCTTTTGAAGGAGCAAACGAATGCGAAAGAGCCGTTTAACCCAGGCACAGGTCATTCCTCGCCCGGCAGGCGATCTATAAAAAATCTGCCGATAGGGAGGGATGATCAAAGAAAAAGAGCCGGGCGGTTTAATCGCAGCAGGGTCGAGCAACGAGACCTTGGAGCAGGAGCCATGCACCCCATCAGCTTTCTGCCTACCAAGCAAAATCTGTTGAGGTGATTTAAAGCACCACCAGCGGACTCAGGGACTTCGGACCAGCCAAACGCCCTGAGCTGTCAGGGTGTGGGCGTAGCCCCCCAGACAAGACGAATAAGCGGGGCCGTGTCCTAGCTGTGCGGCGGGCTGCATCTACCCGTTCGATTTATCCTGTCTATACCTCTCCGCGTTCCCCAACTGGCAAATTTGCAGGAGCAGCCGGCTTCGCCGTCTGACATCCAAATCACGCTCGATTTTCCGGTTGAAATGTCAGGAGCCATTGAAACAAAAGTTCAAAGAAGTCAGCAACGCTACACAGCAGCGGAGGGTTTTATTTTGCCGATGGCAAAACCATCAGCCGCCTCACAGTCTTTGTGCTGGCGGACCGAGGAGGATTCGAACCCCCGACCCCTTGATTCGTAGTCAAGTACTCTATCCAGCTGAGCTATCGGTCCGCTATCGGGCGGTCTAGTCGGGGCACAGGTGTTATGCAAGCTAGAAATCACAGCGCGATCAAATTCCATCGCCCTTTGGCAACCGGATCGAAAACACGGTGGCGCCGGGGCCGGTGCGGTCAAGTTCAAGCGCGCCGCCATGCCCTTTTATCAACTCCGCCGCTATCGCAAGGCCGAGGCCCGCACCGCCTTTGCTGACCCCACCTTGAAAGGGCGTGAACAGATGCTCTTGCGCCTTTGGCGGGAGACCAGGGCCAGTGTCCGCCACTTCGATCCACCAACTGTCAGCATCTTCGTAGGCCGAGACCTTAATCTCGCCAGTTTGACCCGAGGCAGTAATCGCCTGCCGCGCGTTGCGCACCAGGTTTGAAAGCACGCGAAAGAGCTGTTCTGGGTCGGCGCGCACCATAAAAAGCGGTGGAAGCTCCTCTTCGAGCGTTACCTGATCGTCGGAGACGGCCAAACGTTCGCTTTCAAGAACATCATTCACCACTTCGTCCAGGGTTAGCATGGTGAGGGTCGGCCGCGGCTCTTCCGCCTTTCCAAACGCCAGCGTGCTTTCGCACAAATGCACCGCGCGGCGAATTGAGCCCACAAGCTTGGGTGCCATGCGCCGCACCAGCGGGTCTTCGGAGGCTTCGATCCGGTCAGTGAAAAGCTGAGCAGAGGTTAAGATGTTACGAAGATCATGGCTGATCTTGGACACTGCGCTGCCCAACTGGGCGAGCCGGTCTTTTTGACGCAAAGCGGCTATCAGATCGGTTTGCAGGCTCTGGAGTGCATCTTCGGCTTCTCGCAATTCTGTCACGCTGGCTTGTGGAGTGATGATGCGACGTGCGTCTTCTGGAGCCTGCGCGTAGCGTTGCATATGCCCGACCACACCGCGGATCGGTTTGACGAGGATGATTTGCACGGCGAGAAACAACAGCCCTGCGGTAAAGATCGAAATCACAGCCGACAGGATCAAAATGCGGATGCCATAGTCGATCATCGCCATCCGCAAAGACGCCGTATCCATCGTCACTTCGATCAATAGGCCCGCCTCGCGCGTAGGTGCGCCAATCACGCGGATCACGTCGGGGTCGGGATCAATCAGTCGCGCCAGCGCGTCGCGGATCAAGACAACGGCGGTGCCGTCGCGCAAATCAAACGTCGCCTCGATAGGTTCGGGCATGGTCGTAGATAGCATCAGTTGCCGCGCCTCATCTCGGCGCAACACAACGTTGAAGACGCCTGCGTTTTCGAGAAGCTCCTGCTCGAGCTCACCGTCGATCATATCGTCCGCCAAAAGTGCCAGTGATGCGATCTGCGCCCGTTCCAAACGGTTGATCAGGTAATCTTCGCGAAACCGGGCGATCGAGGGCACAAAAATTAAGATCTCGGCCAACATCACGAAAATGGTGGTGAGGATCAAAAAACGGCCGGACAGTGACTTCAACATGGGCGTATGTGGTCAGGGAAGAACGCGCTGCACAAGGCCCACGACATTTTTTACCAACGTGCTGTCAAACAGTCGCGGGCTAAAATAGGCTCCCGCAGCCCGTTTATTGACCTCGCTGATCGTGGGATAAGGCGCGACCATGCCCGCAATAGCGCTCATCTTCATCTTATTTGCGATCGCCATGGACCATAACGATATCAGCTCGCCGGCTTGGGTGCCGACAATGGACGCACCGACGGGGCGGCCTTTGACCACCATCAGCTTGATCAACCCTTTGGTCTTGCGTTCCGCGATTGCACGGTCGTTGTGTTCGTATTCAAAGCGTACGACCTCAAGCTTGTTTCCATGTTTTTTGCGAGCCTGCGCTTCCGTTAGCCCGACCTGAGACAACTCAGGTTCGGTATATGTGGCCCAAGGAATGTGCGCGGTGCTTTGTTTGGACGGAAGCCCAAAGAGCATCGACCGAATGATGACACCAGCATGATAGCCGGCGACATGGGTGAATTGCAGACCGCCCGCCGCATCGCCGATGGCGTAAACCCGACGGTTCGTGGTGCGCAGGGCGTCGTCGACTTTGATCCCGCTGCGCGTCGTTTCAATCCCTGCGGTGTCTAGCCCAAGCTGGTCAGTATTGCTTTTGCGACCCACAGCGACCAGCACATGAGAGCCGTCAAAACTGCGACCGTCTTCGGTGTGGATGGTCACGCCTGCTGCAGTCTTTTCAACATGCGTGGCTTTGGCGCCTTCTGCGATCTCAACGCCTTCGTCGCGCAAAGCGTCGAGCACGATGGCCGCAAGTTCCGGATCATCGTTACTCATAGCCTTCGCACCTTCGATCACCGTCACCTTTGATCCGAGACGTCGATGAGCTTGCGCCATTTCCATGCCGATGGGACCGCCGCCAATGACCAACAGGTGCTCGGGTTGGTCGCGAAGCTCCCAAAGATTTTCGTTGGTGAGGTAGTCAACCTGATCTAGGCCAGGGATCGGTGGCACCAACGGGCTGGACCCTGTGGCAATAACAATGCGACGGGCGGTTATCACATGATTGCCCGCTTGCACCTCATGATCCGAGATGAAGCGACCGAACTCGCGAATAACTCGGACGCCAAACCCTTCAAAACGTTCCTGGCTGTCAACCGGCGCGATCTGCGCGATGACATCTGCAACGTGGTCCTTGGCCGCGGAGTAGTCCACTTTTGGCGCAGAATTTGCCACACCATATGGCACGCTGTGACTTTGGGCATGTGCGTGTTTGCCGCTCGCAATCAGGGCCTTGGACGGGACGCAGCCGTAGTTCAGGCAATCACCGCCCATCTTGTGCCCTTCGAGCAGCACCACTTTGGCGCCCATCTGGCTTGCTCCGGCAGCGACGGACAAACCGCCAGAACCAGCCCCGATAATGAGGATGTCTGCCTTGATCCGTTCCATCTTCACACGCCTTTCTTTCCAGTGACGGCTTTGATGATCATGGGCAGCAGCGACAGGGCCGCGAGACCGAGGATCGGCAGCAGCACGTGCGGCTCAAATATGATGCCGAGGTTGGGTGTCTCGCCGCGCGCAAACACTTCGCCGAGACCTGCACCAACGGAGTTATAAACGAAGGAGCCCGGTATAATCCCCAGAAAGGTTGAAATGACAAAGCGGTATGTCGGCACTTGGACAAAAGCCGGTACAAGGTTTGCCATAAAAAACGGAACGACTGGGACAAGGCGGATAAAAAAGAGCATCGACCACTGGTTTTCGTCGATCCCATCTTTAATGCGTTTGACCAGACCTTTTGATCCTTCGAGCTTGGCACCAAGTGCGGCGCCAAATCCGTGGCGGGCCGCAAGGAAGATGATCGTTGCACCGATGGTGGCAGCGCTCACCGTAAAGACAGTCCCAAAAAGCGTGCCGAACAAAAACCCGCCCGTGAGCGTGGCAATTGTCGCGCCAGGCAGGGAAAAGGCGACCATCACAACGTAGAACGCCATGTAAACCAAAGCGGTTGCGAGGTAGTTGTTGTTGCGAAAATCCAGCAAAATTTGCCGATTATCGGCCAGCGCCTGAAAACTGAGATAGTCGCGGAACATGAAAAACCCAACTGCGGCTATGACCAGAATGCCGAGAATGGGCAGGTTGCGTGCAAGAGCGCTTTTTTCGGATGCGGCGGTGTCTGACATCGGTTTTCCTCGGCTTGTGCGTCGTTGCTTCGGTATATTGTGGCTTAACGGTGCTTAGGGCGAGGTGCCTCACGCGTGCTTGATGAAAGCAACAGGTTTTACCGACGTGACGGGACGTCGCTTGACCGAATTGAAACATTTCGTCCGCTTAGCCGACGTTTCTTGTAGCAACAGGCCCATTTTCGAGAGTACCGGGGGTGGACTTGGATGCTGACGGCCTTTAATGGACGGGCTTCGAACAGATCCGCGCGTTCGAATCTTTGGGCGTCAGGGCAAACCAATTCGGAGCCATTGCGATGAAACGCACTTTTCAACCGTCAAACCTCGTGCGCAAGCGGCGCCACGGTTTTCGCACGCGTATGGCCACCAAGGCCGGCCGTAAGATCCTGAACGCACGGCGTGCGCGTGGCCGCAAGTCGCTGAGCGCCTGAGCCAGGTACCAGAGGTACTTTGCGATGCCCCCGCGGCTGCGCACTGACACAGAGTCTACCAAACAGCAAATCGACGGTCACGTCGTACCCAGTGTCGTGGGAACACTGCGAAAACGATCTGATTACATCCGCGTCGCAACGGGGCGCAAGGTGGTGACATCGGGATTTATATTGCAGATCTATGTGCGAAATGAACCAAACAATGCGCCGAGAGTCGGGTTTACCTGTTCCAAGAAAGTTGGCAATGCCGTAGCACGCAACCGTGCCAAACGGCGCCTTCGTGAACTGGCACGCGCAGTTTTGCCGCGTCATGCGCGCCGCGGAACGGATTATGTGTTGATTGGGCGCGCAAACGTCACCGCAACGCGGCCGTTTGCTGTTTTGATCGACGATCTTCGTACTGCCCTTGATCGTGCGCAATGACGCCTTTTGCCTTTGCACTTTCGTTGCCAGTGCGTGCCTACCGGCTCATCTTTTCGCCTTGGGTCGGATTTAATTGCCGTTATCAGCCAACATGTTCGGCATATGCTTTAGAGGCTTTGGAACGACATGGCGCTGTGAAAGGCGCATGGCTGACACTTAAACGCATCGGTCGTTGCCACCCTTGGGGCGGGGACGGATATGACCCTGTCCCACAGGACCCGCTTGATCGCTCCCGCGGGGAGTAGGGTAGAATGAGGGGGTAGCGGGAGCGATCGTTGGCAGGTGTTACGCTGCAGGTCAAGCGACTCGGGAAAACATTCAAGTCGCCTACGCGCAATTTATACTACCTATAATAGAAAACAAGACTTTTCTTATCTCATTTTTGCGAGCGTTCCCTTCGCCCAAATTTGCCGCAACTAAAGAGCCTACAGATCAACCGTCGCACCTCCGCATCAGCAAAAATGCTGCGACCGGCGATTCATCTGTCAGCAACTTCCGATCAATCACCGCGCAACAATGTGAGTACGAAATAATCAGACACACGGGCGAGTATGTGGTTCGCGGGCAGCTATCCTTGCGGCCATGCGCACCAGTGATTTGTCTAATGGCTTTGCTAATCAGCCACACGACCAGCGTCGCTGCGAAATCTATCCTCCAAGCGGAAAAATTGACATTCACGACCCACAATACCGCTGGCACGCTCTGTGCGCCCACCGCCTGTTCCAGCTCTAACTCAGAAAATTCGAACGAATTTCCAAATATGCGTTAAGCGGTCGGTCACCTCGATCATCTACCGCTGTGGATCGGGTGAGTTGCGCCCGCAGACCAAAGTAAAAGGGTGGCGCTATGAATTGGCCTGAACCAAACCGCTGGAGCAAGCTGATAGAGCGCAGCAAGACCATGCTGCGCGGGCCGCAGTTGCTCACCTTCGTGCCCGCAATAACACTGGGCGCATTCTGGTTGGGCGGCGAAGTCGCGTTGTTGACCGCAGCATTGCTGTTGCCCATTCTTTGGGTGGCGGCAGGGGGAACGCTATCCAGCCTAAATCCGAAGAAACACATTCTGACAAAAGGGCTCGTCACCCCCGAACTCTTCGAGCAAACAGCCGAAACAACGCGGACATCCGCACAAGCGACGCGCAAAGCCGGCGTGATCCTCACGGTCGAGTTAGACGACTTCAAGGCTTTTCGCGACCGGTTTGAACCCGCCGCAGCAGATCGCATTTTGGCGGTCATCGGCGATAGGATCATCGCCGTCCTGCGCGACCAGGACATTGTGTCGCGCATAGGTGATTGCCGCTTTGGCATCTGTGCGCAGCCAGTGGTTCACATTGATCTCGAAACCTGCATCCAGATGTCCAGCCGTATACAAGAAGCAATCGAAGAGCCCATCGCTCTGGACGAGACGACCATATACATGACAGCCTGCGTTGGCTTCTGTTTGCTCGGCCGAGCGCCTGGAACAAACGGCAAATCGTGGACAAATGCCGCAATCGTTGCCTTGAACGAGGCGCAAAAGCGCAGCCCAAGTTCGGTGCGCGCCTATTCCGCGGAGCTGCAAAACCAGCTCAAACGTCGTGCCAACTTGCGTGAGGAGATCGTCGGCGCGTTGGAAAAAGGCCAGGTTCAGCCTTGGTACCAACCCCAAATCTCCACCGATACCGGCCGCGTTACCGGGTTTGAGGCATTGGCCCGCTGGATACACCCAGATCGCGGGCCCATTTCACCCGCTGAATTTCTGCCTGCGATAGAAAGTGCTGGACAGTTGGAGCGACTGGCCGAGGTGATGATCTACAACACCTTGTCGGCAATCAAAGCATGGGACACCGCAGGCATAAATGTACCGCAAGTTGGCGTGAATTTCAGCGGCAACGAGCTGAGCAACCCAAAGCTGGTCGACAAGCTGACGTGGGAACTGGACCGCTTTGATCTAACGCCGGACAGGTTAAGCATTGAAATTCTTGAAACCGTCGTGACGCAACGGTCCGATGATACCATCGTCCGCAATGTCCGAGCTTTGGCAGATTTGGGCTGTCAGATCGACCTTGACGATTTTGGCACCGGCCATGCCTCCATCGCCTCGCTCAAGCGTTTCGGTGTGCATCGGATCAAGATCGACCGATCTTTTGTGATGAAAGCTGATCGCGACGTCGAGCAACAGCGCATGATCTCGGCAATCTTAACCATGGCGGAACGTCTTGGCGTTGAAACGCTGGCCGAGGGGGTCGAAACTGTTGGCGAACACGCGTTGCTCGCGCAACTGGGCTGCACGCATGTTCAAGGCTTTGGGATTGCACGTCCGATGCCTTTTGAAAAAACGATGGACTGGGTTCTTGCGCACGAAGCAAAGCTGCAAGCAGCGCCGCCTCTGCCAGGTCGGCAAACCGGCTGATAGCGACTTTTTGATTTTGTTAGACGGCAGCAGCACTGCGCAGCGACGGTCAAAACCAGAACCTCATCCAAAATTCCGATTGCGGCCCAGCCCAGGCATCAGCAGACTTACCAGCGGGGCATCTGCGCGCGCTTGACAGGAATCCACTTGACCTTTGGTCTCGCACTCGGTTGAACGCGAGCTACTCAGATCAAAGTCAAAACGGTGCCTTATGGACGATCAGAACAAGAACCTTATTCTTGCAACGGTCCTCAGCTTTTTGGTCATCATGGTTTGGTTTGTGGTTTTCCCGCCGCCCGAACCAGAGCAACCCCTCACCTCGGAAACAACCGACCTCACGGCCCCAGCGCCAGCCACAGGTGAGGCTAGTGTACCGCAGGCGGTTGATGCAACCGGTGCAGCGACGACAAACACGTCAACCGAAGCACAGGCTGAGGCCGTCGATGCGCCGCGAATAGCCATTGAAACCAATCGTCTCACCGGCTCCATTTCATTGCAGGGCGGGCGGATCGATGACCTCCTGCTAAAAGACTACAACGTGTCGCTCGACGATGGCGCTGACATTGTGCGCATGCTCTCTCCGGTTGGTGAAGCGGACGCATTTTATGCGCTCTACGGATGGGCGCCTGGGGTGGGACTTAACGCAGAACTGGTTCCTGGACCAAATACCGTCTGGTCAATAAGTGCTGGTGACACGCTCACACCCAGCACACCGATTACCCTGATCTGGGACAACGGCGCTGGCCTGAAATTCGAGCGCGAAGTGGCGATTGATGACGATTACCTATTCACCGTCACACAATCTGTAACAAACACCGGTAGCGACACAGTCAGCTTGGCACCTTACAGCGTGCTTGCGCGCCATGGCCTACCCGATGATCGCACCAATATCTTTGTGGTGCATGAAGGTGCGGTTCAGTTTGCCGGCGGCGAATACCTCGAAACCGATTGGAACGATTTTGACAGTTTCACGGAACGCGACACGCAAGCCGGGCTCGATGCCCGCTGGGCCGGGTTTACCGACCATTACTGGCAAACCATCCTGATTGCGCCGCAGGGCACGCAAACCCGCGTTGAAACCTTCTATGACGCCACGCGCGACATCTACCAGACAACGTCAAAACAGACGACCCAAAGCCTAGCACCTGGCGCCTCTGCCACAGTCACCAGCGAGGTGTTTGCAGGCGCCAAAGAGTGGGACGTCATCAAACGGTATCAGAACAATCCTTCGCTCGTCGAACGGCTGTTTGGCGACGCAGTTGACCCAAATCGCCCGCAGATCGAAAAGTTCATCGACAGCATCGACTGGGGCTGGTTCTTTTTCTTGACCAAGCCGATCTTTTGGATGCTGCATGAATTGAATCTGCTGATCGGCAATATGGGCTGGGCGATCATCGGCCTGACTTTAATAATTAAAGCGGTGCTGCTGCCGCTTGCCTACAAATCCTACGTTTCGATGGCGAAGATGAAAGAGTTGCAGCCGCAGATGGAAGCGCTCAAGGAGAAGGCAGGCGACGACCGGCAGAAGCTGCAGCAAGGGATGATGGAACTCTACAAGAAGGAGAAAGTGAACCCCGCTGCGGGCTGTTTGCCAATCCTGCTGCAGATCCCGATCTTTTTCTCGCTCTACAAAGTGATCTTTGTCACCATCGAACTACGCCACGCCCCATTTTTTGGCCCATTCCAAGACCTCAGCGCACCCGATCCGACGTCGATTTTCAACATCTGGGGGCTGCTGCCTTACACTGGGCCGGAACCGGGATCGATCATGGCGCTGATTTTTATCGGCATATTGCCGCTGCTGCTCGGCATTTCGATGTGGCTTCAGCAAAAGCTCAATCCGGCACCGACAGACCCAACGCAGCAAATGATCTTCGCTTGGATGCCGTGGGTGTTCATGTTCATGCTGGGCAGCTTTGCCAGCGGTCTGGTGGTCTACTGGATCGCCAACAATGTCATCACATTTGCGCAGCAATACGCGATCATGCGCAGTCAGGGTTACACGCCCGATCTGCTGGGCAACATCAGATCCGGGTTCAAGAAAAAGGCGGGCGAGGCCAAGAAGTGACCGCGACGCTGGCCCATATCTGGCGACATCCGATCAAAGGCATCGGTAGTGAGGCCAGGCAAAGCGTAGAACTTACACCGGACGCGGCGGTTGTCGGCGACAGGGCGTGGGCGTTGCTAAACGCAAACGCGCCCGACATCGACGATTGGCAACCGCGGCGCAACTTTTTGCAGGTGGCTTCTGGTCCATCTCTTTCGGCCGTGACAGCGCAAAGCCTTGCAGACGGTGTACGCTTGTCTCATCCAAAGCGGGAGACGCTGGAATTCCGCCCGGACAGCGCGCCTGACGCGCTAGCCAAATGGGTCGGCGACCTTTGGCCCGCAGGGCGACCGGGACCCGGTCGGTTGGTCCAAGCGCCCGAGCAAGGTATGACCGACGTGCCATTTGCTTCTGTCTCCATCGGCAATCTTGCCTCGCTACGCGCGCTGAGCCAAAAGGCGCAGATGGATATCGACATGCGCCGGTTTCGCATTAACCTCTGGCTCGACGGTCTTGCCCCCTGGGAGGAAATCGACCTTTTGCAAGGCGATATCACCATCGGCGATGCGACCCTCACTCCGGTGGAACCGATTGAACGTTGCCGCGCACCAGATGCGAACCCAATCTCCGGCCTGCGCGATATCGGCATGCTGTCATTCCTCGAAAACGGATGGAACACGCGCAATTTTGGCGTCTATTTCAAAGTACGCAAAGCGGGCGCCGTCACTGTCGGCGATCCGGTGGCATGACCCTCGCCTTCCCTCTGGTTGATGCGCCCGATGATGCGGCGCGCGAACGCGGTCGCTTGCTGTTTGCTGGCGAAACCGAGTTTGTCAAAGGGGTTGTCGCAATGTCGGGCCTGCCGACAGCGGACCGGTTAGAAGTGTGCTTTGCCGGGCGTTCAAACGTGGGCAAATCGTCCCTGATTAACGCGCTTACAGGCCGCAAGGGGTTGGCGCGCGCATCCAACACGCCGGGTCGCACGCAGGAGATTAACTTTTTCACCGCTGGTGATCGACACTATCTGGTGGATCTGCCGGGCTATGGCTTTGCCAATGCGCCACTGCCAGTCGTTGAGAAATGGCAAAAACTGCTCAAACAATACCTGAGCGGTCGACAGACCCTGCGCCGCGCTTTTGTTCTGATCGACGCGCGGCACGGAATAAAAAAGGTGGACGAGGAAATTCTAGGTCTGCTGGACACCTCTGCCGTAACCTTTCAATGCGTGATGACCAAGGCCGATAAAGTCAAAGCCAAAGATCGCGAGGCCGTGCTGACCCAAGTGCGCGCGGCGCTGTCAAAACACCCGGCCGCATTTCCAGAGATCATCCTGACATCTTCGGAAAAAGGTGATGGGATAGAGGCGCTGCGCAGCATTATCGCAAGCCTGGAATAATCCGCACCGGGCGCGGCTTGCGCGACTGCGCCCGATTGCCCATAACCGGCAAAGACTGCGCAAAAGCCCGACCGATGAAGACCCGAGACATGAACAGCGACTGGATCGCCACCGCCCGCACGCTCTCCCAAGCACTGCCGTATATGCAGCGGTACACAGGTGCCACCATCGTTATCAAACTGGGCGGCCATGCCATGGGCTCTGAAGAGGCGATGGAGAGTTTTGCCCGCGACATCGTGCTGATGCGGCAGGTGGGCGTGAACCCGGTGATTGTTCACGGCGGCGGTCCGATGATCAATGAAATGCTGGATCGTCTGGCCATCCCATCCAAATTTGTGAATGGCAAACGGGTCACGGACCAAGCGACGATGGACGTCGTCGAGATGGTGCTGTCAGGTCTCGTGAACAAGCGGATCGTGCACGCGATCAACCGTGCCGGTGGCAAAGCGGTCGGGCTGTCTGGCAAAGATGCCAACCTGATCACCTGCACTCAGACCGACCCGGCGCTTGGCCTCGTCGGCACGCCGTCGCAGATGGACCCAAGCCTGCTGCACTCACTCTTTGACAACGCCATGATACCGGTGATCGCGCCTTTGGGCGTTGGCCTCAGCGGTGAAACGTTCAATATTAACGGTGACACCGCTGCCGGAGCGATTGCTGGCGCCCTCAGGGCGGATCGGCTGCTTTTGTTGACCGATGTGGCGGGCGTCAAAAACAGCGAAGGCGATGTGCTAACCGAAATCAGCGCCGACCAGATCCGCGAGATGACAGCGGCAGGCACAATCGCCGGCGGTATGATCCCAAAGACAGAAACCGCGCTGGACGCCATCGCCAGCGGCGTTAAGGCGGTTGTTATCCTCGACGGGCGCGCGCCTAATGCTTGCCTTTTGGAACTGTTTACAGATCATGGTGCTGGTTCCCTGATCCGTCCTCGTTAGCCATAAGTTGCGTCCCTGGTGCGATGAGATGCGCGACAAACTTGCAAAATTAGCAGAACCCTTTGGCCTGATCACAATGGGCATGGTGGGCATGAACGCCCCAGCACAGCATACGCTTTACCTGCTGGGTACCGGCCCAACCTTCTGGCCGATCTTTACCAAATCGCCTGAATTTCACGACAGCGCACCCGATCCACTGGATCGTTGGTCCATGCGCGTCGTCCCCGAAATCGCATGCCAGTTGCCCGTAGCAGTGCATGACATCGTATACCCCTTTGGTGGGCCGCCTTATGCCCCGTTCCTGCAATGGGCAACCGAAACAGGCGAGGCACATTACAGCGCAGTCGGCATGTTGGTCCATGAGCGCGCAGGGCTGATGATCTCATTCCGCGGGGGCATCATCGTCAAAGGCGCGGTTGATGTTTCAAAACCGCCATCGCTGGTACCGTGCGAGACTTCGTGCACTGGGCAACCATGCGCATCTGCCTGCCCGGTTGCGGCTCTTAGCGCAACAGATGGGTACGATGTCACAGCCTGCCACGCATACCTCGACACCGCAGAGGGAGCCGACTGCTTGCGCAACGGATGCAGGGCACGGCGAGCTTGTCCGATATCGCAGCAGTTCGGACGTGATCCCGCGCAATCGGCCTTTCACATGAAATCCTTTCATCCATGAGATACACGCTGATCTTAATGCGCCACGCCAAATCCAGTTGGGATGATCCCATGCTGGCAGACCATGACCGTCCGCTGAACAAACGCGGGCGCGCGTCTGCCAGAGCCATGGGCGATTGGCTGCGCGAGATCGGAGAGGTACCCGATGCATGCATCAGCTCTGACAGTGCCCGTACACAAGAGACGTTCAAACAACTGCAGTTAGATATCCCACTTCGGGTCACCAACCGACTGTATCATGCTGGCCCATCGGCAATATTGGCCGAGTTGCGTCGGGAAACTCAGGAGACGGTCCTTGTGATTGGCCACAACCCCGGCATCGCCGAATTGGCCGAAGGTTTGGTCAAAAAGCCACCGCAGCATGACCGGTTCGAAGACTATCCAACCTGTGCAACCACAGTGATCCGCTTCGAAACATCCAGGTGGAACGACATAGGCTGGCACAGTGGCCAGCCTATCCAATTCGCAATCCCGCGCGACGTGATGTAGGGTGCGCGGTCTCCGCGCACCTAAACTCAGTGACCGAGGATCTGGCTCAGAAACAGCTGCGTCCGCGGGCTCTTCGGGTTGTTGAAGAACTCTTCGGGTTCGTTCTGTTCGACGATCTGACCCTCGTCCATAAAGATCACCCGGTTCGCCACCTGACGGGCAAAACCCATCTCGTGCGTGACACACAGCATGGTCATACCTTCTTCGGCCAGCTCAACCATGGTGTCGAGCACCTCTTTGATCATCTCGGGGTCCAACGCTGATGTCGGTTCGTCAAAGAGCATGATCCGCGGGCGCATACACAGACTCCGGGCAATCGCCACGCGTTGCTGCTGACCACCAGAAAGCTGGCCGGGATACTTGTCGGCCTGATCTGGGATCTTCACCTTTTCGAGGAAATGCATCGCCGTCTCCTCGGCCTCTTTCTTAGGCGTCTTGCGCACCCATATCGGGGCCAGCGTGCAGTTTTCAAGAATGGTCAAGTGTGGAAACAGGTTGAAGTGCTGAAAGCACATACCAACCTCGGACCGGATCTTGTCGATATTTTTAAGGTCCGAGGACAGCACCGTGCCGTCCACTTCGATCCGGCCTTGCTGATGTTCTTCGAGTGCATTGATGCATCGGATCAGGGTCGATTTTCCTGACCCAGAGGGCCCAGCGATCACGATCCGCTCACCGCGATAAACGGTTAGGTCGATGTCACGCAGCACATGGAACGAACCGTACCATTTGTTCATCTTATCGATGGAAATCGCGACCTCATCGGACACGTTCACGTCGATATGTGGCAGGTCAGTTTCCGGCAAAGCTGTTGTCTCATTCATAGTCACACACTCCCTCAGCGGTGATCGGTCGCAAGCTGGCGTTCAAGCCACTGCGAATATTGCGAAATGCCGTAACAGACGACAAAGAACAGAAGCGAGGCAAAGCCCAATAGCTCCCAGTAGACGCCGTTCCATTCCTGACTGGCCAGGATGGGGCCGCGGATCATGCCCAGAAGGTCGAACATCGAGATGACCGATACGAGCACGGTGTCCTTAAAAAGACCAACCGCAACATTCACGATCCCGGGGATCGAAATCTTGAGCGCTTGCGGCAGAATGATCAGCCGCATAGATTGGGCGTAGTCCAGCCCAATACTGTCTGCCGCTTCATATTGCCCGCGTGGCAACGCGGCCAGACCGCCCCGGATCACCTCGGCGATATATGCGGCCGAAAACATGGTGATCATGATCACCACGCGCAAAAACAGGTCAACTGTCGACTCTGGTGGGAAGAAATAGGCCAGCATCACCGACGCCACAAACAGCAGCGTGATCAGCGGCACACCGCGGATAAACTCGATGAAAATGACGCAAATCCACTTGATGATGGGCATGTCCGACTGACGGCCCAGCGCCAGCGCAATGCCCAACGGGATCGACAATGACACGCAGGTGACGCCAAGCATCATGTTCAGCATGAAGCCCCCGAGGTCACGGCTGGGCACGGCCGTCATCATTGCAGTCGCATTGGCGTCATCAGGTATGATCCATCCGCCGACAGTCCAAACAATGATCGACGACGCAATCGCGCCAAAAAACCCTGCAGCAAAGCTGATGCGGCCAAGACGTTGGAACACCACATAGCCGCCGGCAAAACCCAGCAACGCGACAATCGGCGTGCCCAATGCGCCACCCCAGATCAGATAGTAGGCGACAAACGGATAAAGCGCTGTAAAGATCAGCATCTGGCGCGGCAGTTTAAAGAACAGCACAGGGGCCGCTGCGGCAAATAGCAAAACGAAGGCCAAGGTCGGGCGCCAGTAAAGCTCTTCGGGGTAGGTAAAGCCAAAGAGCAGTTGGTTCACACGCTCAGTGAGGACCGAAAAACACCCGCCGCGCGCGCCGTCCAGAACCTCGCGACATTCGGCGAGGCTGGATGTGTTCCACACGCCGTTAAAAAGCCACGGCAAGACAAAGGCCAACAGCGAATAGATCGCGTAAAGCGATACCAGCGTCAGCAACGACCCCCACACCCCGTTAAACAGGTTTACACGCATCCAGCCGACGATACCGACCTCAGACGCAGGTGGGGCCTGCGGTGGCAGTTGTTCGGTGCGGACAAATGAAATGTCGGTCATCTCAACGCTCCTTCAACTTAACGGAGTTGTTGTAGACGTTCATCACAGCCGAAATGCACAGGCTAATTGTAAGGTAGAACAGCATCAGCAGCAGCACGCATTCGATCGCACGGCCGGTCTGGTTCAGCGTGATGCCGCCCAGCGTTCCGGTGATGTCCATGTACCCCACGGCAATGGCCAGTGACGAGTTCTTGGTGATGTTGAGGTACTGCGAAATCAGCGGCGGGATGATGACCCGCAGCGCCTGCGGCAATACGACAAGGTTCATGATCCGACCGGCACGCAACCCGAGGCTGGCCGCCGCTTCGGTCTGACCCTTCGAGATCGCCTGGATGCCTGCACGCACATTTTCAGCGATAAAGGCACCGGTATAAATCGCTAGCGCAAACCATAGGGCAATAAGAGAGCCGCGAACAGTTATGCCACCATCGAAACGGGGAATTCCACGCTCAGCTATAGTTGGCAACTCAAAACGCAATCCGAGCAGCAGACAAGCCAAAGCAACAGGTGCAACCCAAATAGCAAGATTTGCAAGGAACGTGCCCGGTCGTTGTCCTGTTGTTTCCTGTATTATGTCTGCTCTTTTAGTATTCCAACGCGCGACGCGCCATGATCCAACGAGCAGCGCGATAAGGAGCAACCAATTCAATGCACCTGATGCAGCAAGGCCTGCGAGACCACGCGCGCGACGCCCACCTTCGCTTAAGGCGTCTGCGCTAAAGCCATACTCGAAATATGGCGCCGGAATATAAATCCCACGGTTTGTTGCAGCGAAAAGGTATGCTGTTGCGTCCGTTGCGCCGTCCGGCCGGAACACCCGTGGTGCAGGCATTACGGCGATCATGATCGTGAAGATGATGATGATCCAGATCAGCACCGGCACGTTGCGGAACGCTTCGACATAGGCGCTCATTAAGCGCGCAACCAACCAGTTGTTGCTCAGGCGCAAAACACCCGCGACAACCCCAAAGACGGTCGCGGTCGCGCACGCGAGAAAAGCAACAAGAAGCGTGTTCAGTACACCCACAACTGTTGCCCGCAAGTGAGTGGACTGACTGTTATATTCGATCAGCCTTTGGTTGATATCATAGCCGGCTGGCTCACCGAGAAATTCGTATGAGATGTTCAACCCCGCGGCCGCCAGGTTGGTGGCCAGGTTGCTCATCAAGTAAGCGATTGAGGCGATCAGCACACCAAGCGCGATGAACTGAAATGTGTAGGATCGGTATCGCGTGTCGTTGATCAGCATCGACAGGCGGAACGAACCCTGCGGTGGTGGGTCAGAAATCGTTGTCATGAGGTTTCCCCGTGGTCCGGCCGTATTGTGCCCCGCGTTGGTCGCGGTGGTCTGACCGAGCTTTAGCGTTGGCTGCCGGTGGTCTCCTCTGCCCGAATTTTGTCAGGCCCCACCTCAGTTGTGCAAAGGGCGCAGGAGTTACCTGCGCCCTTCGTAGTGTTTAGCGGAACGGTGGCGAGTATAGCAGCCCGCCGTCGGTCCACTGCGCGTTCAGACCGCGTGCGAGGCCGATTGCCGTGCTTTCGCCAATGTTTGCCTCGAAAATCTCACCGTAGTTACCACCCACGGACAGAGCTTTCATCGCCCAGTCGGCGTCGAGGCCCAGCATCGCGCCCAGCTCACCTTCGGTACCCAAGAGACGGTTGATCTCGGGGTTGTTGGTGCCGGCAGCCATGTCTGCCATGTTGGCTTTGCTGACGCCGAGCTCTTCGGCGGTGATCAGCGCATTCAGGGTCCAACGCACAACGTCACCCCATTCGTGGTCGCCGTGACGCACAAGCGGGCCAAGCGGCTCTTTCGACACGATCTCGGGCAGCACGACGTGCGCGCTCGGATCTTCGAACGTCGCACGCGTCGCGGCCAGGCCAGACGCGTCTGTGGTGTAAACGTCGCACGCACCAGCCAGATACTGCTGCTGCGCCTCGGCGTTGGTTTCGATCGGCACCGGCTCATAGCTGATGTTGTTGGAGCGGAAGAAATCCGCCAGGTTCAGCTCGGTGGTAGTACCGGTCTGGATGCAGACGGTAGCGCCATCAAGCTCTTTTGCCGAACCAACGCCCAGTTCTTTGGGCACCATGAAGCCTTGACCGTCATAGTAGTTTACGCCGGTGAATTCGAACTTTAGGTCAACATCGCGGCTGAAGGTCCACGTGGTGTTCCGGGCCAACATGTCGATCTCACCCGAAGCAAGCGCTGTGAAGCGTGTTTTGCCGGTTGTCGGTACGAATTCAACGGCAGTCGGATCGCCAAGTACCGCAGCAGCAACAGCGCGGCACACAGCCACGTCAAAGCCCTGCCATTCACCATTTGCATCCGGGGCAGCGAAGCCAACCAGGCCGGTGGTCACGCCACAGTTCAGCGAGCCGCGCGCCTTGACGTCGTCAAGAGTGCCCGCAGCAGCTGCGCCGGCCGAAAGGCCTGCCACAGTCAGCGCACCAAAAATTACGGATTTTTTCATTTTTACCTCTTCCTGAGTTTCCGCCTTTTTAGGCGGTCCATCGACACGGGCTGTGGTGATACCCCTGTGCCGAAACGAAAGGCGCATAGACGTTTGGTCATCGCCTTCGCGCACATGACACGTAAAATGATTCGATTCACGCCAAAAGGTCAAGGGTGGAGCCAGGGTTTATGCCGCAAAATTAGGCAGGGACGGCTGGCCAAAAGCTGCCGGCAAAATTTTTCAATCAGCAAGAATTTGCAGCGTCAAAGAAGGATTTTGCGTGCAAAAACGCGTCTTTCTTGATTTCAGCGGTTTGCTTGGCTTCCTCGTCTTCGCCCCATTCCTCTTCCTGCCAGATCTCGTCGACACGGGACGCTGCCCAAATCTCAGGCGCGGGTGCTAGATCGTAGGCAGCCGCAAAACCAAGGATCAACGATCCCGACAGGCCAACAAGGTCATGAAACGCAGCCAACTGGAAGTCATCAAACAGATGCACCGCTTCTGAAAGCCGGGCCAACGCGGCTGGGTCCTGACCTGCATGCATAACGCCCGTCCGTGTCGCCAGACGCGCGCCAAACCGCTGTTCTGCCCAATCGAGATACGGATCCCACGTTTCAGCTTGCCGCCGCACCAGACCGTCCGGCGCATCAGCCCGGTAACACAGCAAATCACTGTCCCCGTAGCCGGCAAGCATGTCTGCGACCTCAGCATGCTGAACGCCGACCTTGTCGATGGCCGCGTTGGCGCTGCGGGTGAACGGCATCGAAAGCGGATCAACGACATCTTCCTGTTGCTGCCATTCTGCGGCGACGGCCTCGGCCAGTGCAGCGGTGGGCAAGATCAACGAAGCCTTTGCCGGCGTTTTGACCGCGCGACCGTCCAGCAGAACGGTCCAGGCGCCGTCCAACTCGGTCGCAACCGCATCATTCCAGAACCGCTTTTGTTTCCACTCGCTCATGTGATTTCTCCCAGCGCCAGATCAATTCCAGCGTCCAGATCGCTGACGCGGTCGACAATGATCGAGGCTGCAGCCAACGCGTCACGGCTATGATACCCCCAAGTAACACCTATCGTGGCCATCTTGGCGTTGCGACCCATCTCAATGTCATAGCTGGTGTCGCCAATCATCACAGCACTCCAGCTGTCCACACCCGTTTCGGTCAGAGCTGCGTGCAACATCGACGGGTTTGGTTTTGAGGGGTGATCATCGGCGCATTGTTTTGTAGCAAAATGGTGCGCAAGCCCATGCTCTTCGATCAAGTGGTTGAGCCCGTGCCGAGATTTGCCCGTCGCAACGCCCAAGAGCAAGTCATCGCGACCCGCCAAGCGGTCGAGCAGTTCGCGTATGCCCGGGTAAAGAGGACCGATGCCAGACGTTTTGCGATGCATTGCGTAGGCCGATAGGTAAGCTTCGACCAATGCATCGCGCACATCCGCCGGTTGATCGGCAGCCAGGCGGCTCATCGCTCTGGGCAGAGACAGGCCGACGATGCCCAGAACATCTTTGCGCGTGGGCGGGGACAAACGCTGCGCGGCAAAGGCTGCCTCCATGGCGCGCACGATCTCAGCCTGGCTGTCCACCAACGTGCCATCCACATCAAACACCACGAGGCGCAGGCTCACCCAAGCACCTCAAACGGATCTTCCGCGGCGAGGTCTTCGGTCCAGCCGAAGGTCTCCCAGCTTTCCGCCATGTGCGGTGGTAGTGGGGCGGTCACGGTGATGTCTTTGCGTGTGTCGGGGTGTTCGAAGCGTATCATCCGCGCATGCAGATGCAGTTTCTTTGACACGATCCCGCCAATCTGTGCGCCCCAGCCATCGCCGAGATTTTCCTGCCCCGAGCCGCCGTATTTGCCGTCTCCGGCAATCGGATGGCCGATCTCGGCCATGTGTGCGCGCAACTGGTGGGTGCGCCCGGTGACCGGCTCCATGGCAACCCACGCGGCGCGACTCGCTACGCGAAAAAGCGTCGCGTAAAGTGTGTGCGCCCGTTTGGCGCCCTGGGTCGCGTCCATATCGCGCGGGTGGACGGCGATCATCTTTTCGCCCTCACCGCCACGGCCGCGACCTGGAGCTTTAACCAGCCCATATTTGATCTCACCCAAATACGGTGTCGGCACACCTGCCACCAGCGCCCAATAGATCTTGCGCGTTTCACGATGGCGCATGGACGCGGTCAGCGCTTTGGCCGCCAACCGAGTACGCGCCAACAGCAACACGCCCGACGTATCCTTATCCAGCCGGTGCACCAGCCGCGGTTTATCTTCGTAGTCGTATCGCAGCGCTTCGGCGAGCCCATCGATATGCCGCGTCTGGCCAGAGCCGCCCTGCGTTGGTAGACCACTGGGTTTATTCAGCGCGATAACGTGATCGTCCTGATAAATCACGCAGTCGCGGATCAGCGCGGCGTCCTTCTCACTAACCCCGGTCTTCGCGCGCAGTGGCGCCGGTCGCGTTGGCAAAGGCGGCACGCGCACGTTTTGCCCCGTATCGACCCGGGTCGAGGATTTGACGCGACCGCCGTCGACCCGACATTCGCCCTTGCGGCACATCTTTTCGACCATGCTCTGGGTGAGCTGTGGAAACCGCTTCTTCAAAAACCGATCAAGACGCTGATCCGCGTCGTCGGCGCCAACGGTGATGGTTTGCACGCCACTCATGTCAGCAGGCCACGGGCAACCATGAGCCCAAGAAAAAGACCCAATATAGACAGCCCTACTGAAAGCCCAACGTAGAGCGCAGCCTGGCCCATCGCCCCACGCTCGATCAGCGTTACCGTCTCAAGACTGAACGCGGAAAAGGTGGTGAACCCGCCCAAAAGCCCGGTCATTACAAATGGGCTCAGATGTGTGAGGCCCCGATGTGCCGCCACAACCACAAAGACACCCATGAGAAACGAGCCCAAAACATTGGCCGACATGATCGCCAATGGGACATCCGCGGGCCCGGTCAAACGAAACATGCCAATCCCCCACAGCCAGCGCAGTGAGGCCCCGATTGCCCCGCCAAGAGCCACGAGTGAGAGTGTCGAAAACATGCGCGCTCTGTCATCGCTTGCGCGCCCAGAGTCAAGTTTGCCGCTTGGATCGGAGTTTGGCGAAATATTCCACACGTTTGAGCAGGTCCCGCTCGAACCCGCGCTCGACCGGTTGATACAGCGCGGGTCGGTCCATGCCATCGGGAAAGTAATTCTGCCCCGAAAACCCGTCGTCGGCGTCGTGGTCATAGGCATATCCTGCGCCATAACCCTGATCCTTCATCATCGACGTGGGCGCGTTAAGGATGTGTTTAGGTGGCGGGTGGGACCCGGTTTCTTTGGCCGCGCGGCGGGCTGCTTTGTAAGCCACGTAATTGGCATTCGATTTCGGCGCGAGCGCGAGGTAAATCAGCGCTTGGCTCAACGCCAACTCACCTTCGGGACTGCCCAACCGCTCATAGGTTTGCCAGCTTTCGAGACACACCGATTGTGCCTGAGGATCGGCGAGGCCGATATCTTCAACCGCCATCCGCACCATGCGCCGGGCGAGGTATCGTGGATCCTCACCGCCTTCGAGCATGCGCGCAAACCAGTAGAGTGCGGCATCCGGGTCCGAGCCACGCACGGATTTGTGTAGCGCGCTGATCAGGTTGTAATGCGCATCACCGGACTTGTCGTACTGCGCCGCACGCCGCATCAGCCGGCCGCCAAGTGCCTCCGGTTCCAGAGGCGCTGTTACGGTCCATGCCATCACCTGCTCAATGAGGTTGAGGAGGGTCCGGCCATCGCCATCTGCCATCCCAAGCAAAGCCTCCCGGGCCGCATCCGTCAGCGGAAGCGCCTTGCCGAGGTCCGCCTCAGCCCGCTGCGCCAGCAATTCCAGATCATCCAGACCGAGGCGTTCCAGCACCATCACCTGTGACCGGCTGAGTAGAGCGGCGTTCAGCTCGAAACTGGGGTTTTCGGTTGTCGCCCCGACAAGCAGGATGGTGCCATCTTCCATGTGGGGCAGGAAACCGTCCTGTTGCGCTTTGTTGAAGCGATGGATCTCATCGACAAAAAGCAGCGTGCCTTGCCCGTTTTGACGTCTGAATTTGGCCGCCTCAAACACCTTCTTAAGGTCGGGCACACCTGTGAAAATGGCGCTTATTTGCACAAAATGCAGGTCTGTTTCGTGTGCGAGCAGGCGCGCAATCGTTGTCTTGCCCACACCCGGCGGCCCCCAGAAAATGATCGAGCCAAGCGCGCCAGAGTTCAGCATAACGCTCAGCGGCGCTTCTGGTCCTAGAACCTGCCGTTGCCCGATAACCTCGGACAGTGCCTGCGGGCGCAATCGGTCGGCCAAAGGGCGTGGGCCAGTGTCGGGGGCAGCCTGAGAGGCGAAGAGATCCGCCATTCAAAACCGCAGCACGATGCGACTGTTCCCGCGGAGCGCGCGAACGGTTGTGCCACGGCGCGCTTCCCGCAGAATTGCACCGGCTGTCGCAGGCGTGTCGATGTCAGTGCGGTCGATGCGTTGCAGGATGTCACCACGGCGCAAACCAACGCGCCGGCCAACAGAGCCTGGGTTAATCACGACCGTGCCCGCGGCGCTCAGCGACAAACCAAGCTCGGCGACAACCGCGGGGTTGACGCGCGCCAAAACCAATCCGGGCAGGCTGCTGTCTTGGGATAACGTGACGGTCATACGCGGCGGACTTTCCGGTGGCGGGATCAGGCTGACATCGGCGCTGGCTTCTGCCCCGTCGCGCAACCACGTGATCTGTGCCGCATCCCCCACGGAGGCGACCGCCATGCGATAGAGCATCTCGCCCGGGCTGCCGACAGGCCTGCCATCGACGGCGAGCACCACATCGCCTGGTGCCATGCCAGCCTCCGCAAAGGGGCTTAGAGGATGCAGCGCTGCAAGTATGATCCCCTGTGGTCGTGTGAGGCCGAGGCTGTCTGCCATATCGGCGTCGACCGCCTGACCGGTTGCCCCGGCCCAGGGCCGCTGAAACCTGTCATTGCCATCTCGCGCCTGACGCAAAACGGCGGCGACCAGATCAGCAGGAATGGCAAATCCGATCCCGTTTGAGCCGCCTGATCGGCTTAGAATGCGCGTATTCACACCAATGAGATGCCCCGCCACATCGATCAACGCGCCGCCCGAATTGCCGGGGTTGATCGGCGCGTCGGTTTGAACGAAATAGCCTGCCCCACGGCCGTTTTGACCGCCGGACCGCGCCAGCGCAGACACGATGCCCGAGGTAACAGTTTGACCCACGCCAAATGGATTGCCGATGGCCAGCACCAATTCACCCACTTCAACCGTTTCGCTGTCGCGCAGTGGCAAGAAGGGCAGTTCTGGCGCACCCTCAATCTGAAGGATCGCAAGATCGCTTGCCTCATCGCCAAGCAGCACGCGGGCACCGTATTCGGTGCCGTTGTTCAGCACGACGCTGATATCTGTAGCCTGCCCGACGACGTGGTAATTGGAAACGACGATCCCGTCAGCGCTCAGGATCACACCGGAACCAAGTGAATTTTGCACCCGGGGACTGGGCCGACCAAACCCGTCGAAGAAACGCTCAAAAAACGGGTCGTCCATGAAGGGCGTGCGCACGCGGGCTTCAGTGATGATGCGGACATAAATGTTGACCACTGCAGGCGCTGCATCGCGCACGAGAGGAGCAAAGCCCATAGTGATTTCAGACTGAGATTGCGGCACACGCGTTTGCGCCGCAGCCACCAGCGGGAGCAAGGAGACGAGGCAAAGTAAAAGTGCTTTCATGGCCCCGAAAATAGGCAAGCACGCGGCGCGCACAACCCTTGCACCGGCGATGACTAGGCAAGAAAAAACCCCCGCTCATTAAGCAAGGGTTTTGAAATTCTTGGCGATAGCGGAAAGACTACTCCTCGCCAGCTTCCTCGGCGGCAACCCGCGCCTTGTCGGCGGCACCCTTTGCATCACGGTCGCGGTCGACAAATTCGATGATAGCCATCGGTGCCATGTCACCATACCGGAACCCAGCTTTGAGCACGCGGACGTAACCGCCCTTTCGTTCGGCGTAGCGCGGCCCGAGCACGTCAAACAGCTTGGTGACGTACTGGTCTTCTTTCAGACGGGCAGCCGCTTGCCGACGTGCGTGCAGATCGCCCCGCTTGGCCAGAGTTATCAGTTTTTCTACGATCGGTCGCAGTTCTTTTGCCTTGGGCAAGGTGGTCTTGATCTGCTCATGTTCGATGAGCGAGCCAGCCATGTTCGCAAACAGCGCCTTGCGGTGTTCATGGGTGCGGTTCAGGCGGCGATAGCCACGTGCGTGACGCATGGTTTAATCTCCTTACAGTGCCCTCTACGGGCGTTTTTGCTTTGTCCGGCCTCGGGTGCGTGCCCTTGGCTCTCCTTGGGGTGCTCGATCACCCGGGGTGCAAGGCCACGATTTTTCCTCGAAAAATCATGGCCCTACTGTCATCAGAAGTTGTCTTCAAACTTCTTGGCGAGGTCTTCGATATTGTCCGGCGGCCAGTCCTCGACATCCATACCAAGGTGCAGGCCCATGCCCGACAACACTTCCTTGATCTCATTCAGTGATTTGCGGCCGAAGTTCGGGGTGCGCAACATCTCGGCTTCGGTTTTCTGGATCAGGTCGCCGATGTAGACGATGTTGTCGTTCTTCAGACAGTTCGCCGATCGCACCGACAACTCCAGCTCATCCACCTTCTTCAGAAGAAGCGGGTTGAACTCCAGACCGTCGTCGTCGTCCTGACGTGAGGCGCTTTCCGGCTCGTCGAAGTTGACGAAAATGCCAAGCTGATCCTGCAAGATCCGCGCGGCAAATGCCACGGCATCGTCCGGCGTTATTGAGCCATCTGTTTCGACCTTCATGGTCAGCTTGTCATAGTCCAGCACCTGTCCCTCACGGGTGGGCTGCACATCGTAGCTGACCTTTTTGACGGGCGAATAAATCGCATCGATGGGGATCAGGCCGATGGGTGCATCTTCGGGCTTGTTTTTTTCCGCCGAGACGTATCCGTTGCCAGTATTGACGGTGAGTTCCATGTACACGTCGGCGCCATCATCGAGGTGGCAGATCACGTGATCCCGGTTGAGGATTTCGATCCCTGCACTTTCCGAGATGTCTCCTGCTGTGACAACACCTGGCCCCTTGGCTGAGATCGACAGCCGCTTGGGGCCTTCGACCTCCATGCGCAGGCTCACACCTTTGAGGTTCAAGATGATATCGGTTACGTCCTCGCGCACACCGGCGACCGAAGAAAACTCGTGCAGAACATTGTCGATTTGCACGCTGGTGATTGCGCCACCCTGCAGGCTCGACAGCAAAACGCGGCGCAACGCGTTGCCCATCGTCAGGCCAAAGCCACGCTCCAACGGCTCTGCAACGACAGTGGCCTGACGGGCGGGATCGTTGCCCGGTTTCACGTCAAGCTGTTGCGGCTTGATCAGTTCGGCCCAATTTTTGTGGATCATGCGTCCCTCCATTCCTGCCTATGCACCATGTCCGCGCACATAGGCTCCCGAGGTTTCAAAATGCGGATTGGAGCCGTGCAAAACCGCGCGGCTCCAATATGATAGCGCCATTCAGACGCGGCGGCGCTTGGGCGGCCGGCAGCCGTTGTGGGCGATTGGCGTCACGTCGCGGATGGAAGTAATGTTGAAACCCACCGCGGCCAGAGCGCGCAGCGCGCTCTCACGACCCGAACCGGGGCCCTGCACTTCGACCTCAAGGGTTTTGACACCGTGTTCCTGCGCTTTGCGGCCTGCATCTTCGGCAGCCATCTGCGCGGCGTACGGTGTTGACTTGCGCGACCCCTTAAAGCCCATCGTGCCTGCGGACGACCACGAGATCGCATTGCCCTGCACATCCGAGATCAGGATCTTGGTGTTATTGAATGACGAGTTCACGTGGGCCACGCCCGCCGCGATGTTCTTGGAGACCTTGCGCTTACCGCGCCGTGTATCACGTGCCATGCGAGCGCCTCCTTATTTCTTCTTGCCGGCAATGGCCTTTGCTGGGCCTTTGCGCGTGCGTGCATTTGTGTGGGTGCGCTGGCCACGCACGGGAAGGTTGCGACGATGGCGCAAACCACGGTAGCAGCCCAGGTCCATGAGGCGCTTGATATTCATCGTTGTCTCGCGACGCAGATCACCTTCGACGGTGTAGTTCTCATCGATGTGCTCGCGGATCTTCAGCACTTCGGCGTCAGACAGTTCATTTACACGACGGGCGGCGTCTATGCCGACAGCCTCGCAGATTTTCTGGGCGGAGGTGTTGCCGATGCCTGTGATGTAGGTCAAGGCGATCGGAACACGTTTGGCGGTGGGGATGTTGACCCCTGCAATACGTGCCACTTGGGCTTTCCTTTCGTTGCGGACCCGTGATCCCGGGTCCTTTTTTCACAACTGTGTCGGCATTTGCGGACACGGTAGTTTAGGTGATCGGGACAATGCCATCCCGCGATTCCCCGTGGGGATGGCGTGCATTAAGAGCGATGGCTCGCAAGGTCAACCCTGCGCTACATCTATTTACAGGAAAGTCGAGGCGCGGCTTGAACGCCGATTTATCATCCAGTCGCGCGATCCAAGCCAGAATTAGGGCAGACTTGCAAACCGGGCAGGTGCGTATCGGAACGCACCAACACATACCAGCATGAAAGCTCAGCACCCAGGTCCGTTTCCGGCACAACTAGGCGTGCGTTACGTCGGCTATTTCCGCCTTGACCTCATTCATTGAGTTCATGCCATCCACCCGACGCAACAGGTCGTGCGCAAAATAGTAACCAAGGATCGGCGCCGTCTTTTTGTAGTATTCCATCAGACGCGTGCGCATGCTCTCTGCGTTGTCGTCGGCGCGGGGCGTTTCGCCCGCCGCAACAGCCTCGCGCGCACGGTTGACGACACGTTCTACAACGTCATCGTCATTCACCCGGAGTTCGATGGCCACGTCCATCTTTTGGCCAAACTCATCCAGCAACTCATCCAAGGCGCGCGCCTGCGTCAAGGTCCGCGGAAAGCCATCGAAGATATAGCTTTTCTCAGGCTCAGCCGCGATGCGCTCACGGATCAGCCCGATCACGATCTCATCGGTGACAAGTTTGCCCTCGGCCATAACCTGAGCAACCATATTGCCCATTTCTGTCCCGCTGTCTTTTGCAGCACGCAGCATGTCACCCGTGCTCAGTTGCACCATCCCTCGCTCCTCCACGAGGAATTGTGCTTGTGTGCCCTTACCCGCACCGGGGGGGCCCAAAAGTACGATATTCATTCTGTCCCTTATCTCCGGATCGGGCTGCGCTTGCGGCGGCCCTTCCCGCCTCCCTTGCCGCGAAGTTGCGACTTTTCAATGAGGCCTTCGTATTGGTGCGCCAATAGGTGGCTTTGAACTTGCTGGATCGTATCCATTGTCACCGACACCACAATCAGAACCGATGTGCCGCCAAAGTAGAACGGTATCGCAAACTCACCGCGCAAGATCTCAGGCAGCAGGCACACTGCAGCCAGATACGCCGACCCCAGAACCAGCACACGGTTGACCACGTATTCGAGGTATTCCTCGGTCTTCTTGCCGGGACGGATGCCAGGCACAAAGCCGTTTTGGTTCTTCAGGTTCTCGGCCACGTCCTCGGGTTTGAAGCTCACGTTGAATGTATAGAAGTAGGCAAAGAACACGATCATCAGCGCAAAGAACGCCAGATAAAGCGGCTGACCGGGGCCAAAATTGGCCAAGAGCCAGGACATAATCGGGCTGGTCGTGTTGCCAGAAAACGTGCTGATCGTAACCGGCAACAACAACAGCGAGCTGGCAAAGATGGCCGGGATCACACCCGCCGGGTTCACTTTCACCGGCAAGTGCGACGAACCACCGTCATACATCTTCATGCCGACTTGACGCCGGGGATATTGGATGTGGATCTTGCGCAACGCGCGTTCCATGAACACCACAAACGTGATTGTAGCGATGACCATAACGATCACACCGATGATGATCGCTGGGCTCAACGCGCCGGACCGACCCGAGGCAAAGAACTGCGCCAGCGCGGCAGGCACTTCGGCGATGATGCCAACGAAAATGATCAGCGAAATGCCGTTACCCACACCGCGCGCGGTGATCTGCTCGCCCAACCACATCAAGAACATGGTGCCGCCGACCAGCGTGATCAGGCAGGACACACGGAAAAACAGGCCTGGGTCGGTCACCAGATCGCCCGACTCAAGGCTGACGGCAAGGCCCCATGCCTGCAACGTGGCCAGGGCTACAGTGCCGTAACGGGTATATTGGTTGATCTTTTTGCGGCCCTGCTCACCCTCTTTTTTGAGCTGCTTCAGCGGCTCATACATCGATGCCATAAGCTGCACGATGATCGACGCCGAAATATACGGCATGATCCCCAGGGCAAAGATACCCATCCGCCCCAGCGCGCCACCGGTGAACATCGACACCATACCGCCGATGCCCTGACCCGCCTGTTCCATGAACTCGCGCAGCGCCGCGCCGTCGATCCCAGGCACCGGGATAAAGGTGCCCAGGCGGTAGACAATCAACAGACCAAGGGTGAACAGGATGCGGTTGCGCAGATCGGTGGCCTTGCCCAGAGCGCTCCAGCTCGTGTTGGCGGCCATGTTCTCAACGGCTGATACCATGCGGGTGATGTCCTTTATGGCAAAACGCCGCCCTGCGGTTTCCCGGCGGGCGACGTAAGGAAAACTAACGCCTAATTTAAGCGGCAGAGACGCCGCTCACAAGGCGTCATTCGCGCTTAGTCTGCGGCCGGGGCAGCGGTAGCGAGGCTTCCACCCGCTTTTTCCACTGCTTCAACGGCGGATTTCGCCGCGCCAGTGACCTGCAAATCAACTTTGCTGGTGATATCGCCCTTACCCAGGACGCGCACGCCATCGCGTTTGCGGCGCACCAGACCGCTTGCCACCAAAGTGTCTTCTGTGATCGCGGATTTCGCGTCGAGCTTGCCCGCATCGATGAATTTCTGGATCAGACCCAGATTGATCACAGCGAATTCCTTGCGGTTTGGCTTGTTAAAGCCACGCTTTGGCAGACGCTGGTAGAGCGGCATCTGCCCGCCCTCGTAGCCATTAATGGCCACACCCGAACGTGATTTCTGGCCCTTGATACCCCGGCCACCCATTTTGCCTTTGCCCGAACCGGGGCCGCGGCCGATGCGCTTTTTGCGCTTGGTTGCACCAGGATTGTCCTGCAACTCATGCAGTTTCATGTCGCTTCTCCTTTGCCGGATGTGACCCACGAAGCGATTACGGGCCAACCACGGCATTTCTTGGTTGATTCTGCGTGTAGCGAACTGCCACCGGGCGCGTATAGACGCAGTGCAGTGCTGGTTCAAGCACATGCGCACATGCGTTTGAGCGCGCTCTTTACACTGCGGTTCTAAAAAATTCGCGCAAATTTTTTTCGTCCCGCCACCGTAACGCCCCATTTGCGGCCCGGTTTCGGCGCGTTCACCTGTCAAACATAACCAAACAGCACTGACACTGTGGATGGAGAATAAAAATGCGAGCTTTGATGATTGCAGCTGGTTTTTGCATCGCGGCCAGCGGTGCAGCGGCATCGACCGAAACAACAATTGCCAGCAAGACGTCGTTTCTGCTGACGTTGGTCAACGGATGCACCTACACTCCGGTGGTCCAAAGCACTGATAACACTTGGAATTTACGCGCGGCACCGTCGTTGAGCGTATTTTGTCCCAATCGCGTACGCACCCGCGCACCCAAGCTTGCACTGGTCCCAGAGTATCTCGTAGGCGTTTACCGGTAGAGCCTGCGCAAGCGACAGCAGAGACAAAATTGTCGACCCGCGCGCCTCGCGCTGCGGGTCTTTTTGTGTTCCGGGTCAGGAATACCCGTATTTGGTGCGCCGACGCAGTCGTGTATCCCACATGTGTTTTAAATGACCACTCACTTTAATTCACTGTTTTGGGACCACTTCTGTTATGCAATCGTTTTATTTTTTCGACGCAAGCTGGCTTTCGATTTCCGGCCTCGCGTCCGCCTTTTTCAGCGTTGTCGCTTTCTTACCCTATATCCGCGACACGCTCACCGGCAAAGCCATGCCGCATCGCGCCTCTTGGTTTATCTGGGCCGTGTTGGCCAGCATCGCCTTTTGCGCTCAGGCTTACGAAGGTGCGTCGTTCACACTGTGGTTCGCCGGCGCGCAAGCGGGCATGACCATCATTGTTTGCGTGATATCGCTGACACATGGTCGCGGCGCGCTGCTGACCCGGGTGGACGAACGCGCGCTCTGGCTCGCGGCCATTGGGATCATCGTCTGGTATTTCACTGAAACGGCGGCCTATGCGCTGGCGGTCACAATATCCGTCAGCCTTTTGGGCGGCCTTCTGACAATCGCCAAGGCCTATCGCGATCCAGACACCGAGACGATGATGAAATGGGCCCTGACCCTTGTCGCCTCAATCCTCGCGCTTTTCGCTCTACCAGGCTGGGATCCAGTCCTGCTGGCTTACCCGCTTTACATCTTGGCCCTGAACAGCGCGGTCGTTTGCGCCATGCTGCTTGGGCGCATGGCTCTGGCGCGACAGGTGGCCTTTTGCCAGCGCACAGCGCCGGAGATGTTGGCGATGCCCGCTTTTCGCGCTGCGTCTTTTTCCTAAGCTGAACACAACAAACAGAAAACCCGGCTCGCGCGAGCCGGGTTTCATCTGCCTATCTGGCCGGGGCCTTACCCCTTTTCTTCGACGATCTGCACCAGATGCGGGATCGAGTTGACCATACCACGCACGCTGGGGGTGTCTTCCAACTCGCGGGTTTTGTGCATCTTGTTCAGGCCAAGGCCGATCAAGGTCTTGCGCTGCTTTTCCGGGCGGCGGATGGGCGAGCCAACTTGTTTGACAACGATAGTCTTTGCCATCTGGATCAGGCCTCCTCAGCCACTTGCGCGCTGTCATTGGGCGCGTCTTCACGTTTCGGCAGGATGTCCGCAACCTTCTTGCCACGACGCTGCGCGACCGAGCGGGGCGATTGCTCTTTGGTCAAGCCGTCCATGGTGGCACGGATCATGTTATAGGGGTTCTGCGAGCCGATAGACTTCGACACCACGTCTTTGACGCCGAGCATCTCGAACACTGCACGCATCGGGCCACCGGCGATGATCCCGGTTCCTTCTGGGGCAGTGCGCATCACAACTTTGCCAGCGCCGTGGCGGCCTTGCATGTCGTGGTGCAACGTCCGGCCCTCGCGCAGTTGAACGCGGATCATGTTGCGCTTGGCTTGTTCGGTGGCTTTACGAATGGCCTCAGGCACCTCTTTGGCCTTACCTTTACCAAAGCCGACGCGACCTTTTTGATCGCCAACCACAACCAGTGCGGCAAAGCCAAAGCGCTTACCACCTTTGACGGTCTTGGAGACCCGGTTGATCGCGACCAGACGGTCAGCGAACTCGGGCGCTTCTTCTTCACGATTGCGCCGGGGACGGCGATTTTCACGTTCTGCCATAAGAGCAGTCCTTTTTTCGGTGGCATTGCGCCGGTTTGGTCAACCTAGGTGAGCATAGGGCTCCCGGGTCATCGGGAAGGACATGCCTTCCTCAGGGAAAGGTGCGCGCAGAGCGCACACCCTACTGGATGCGTAGGGTGCGCCTTTACGGCGCACCAAACGTCAAAGCTTCAGGCCACCTTCGCGGGCTGCGTCGGCCAGGGCCTTCACTTTGCCATGGAAGAGGAAACCGCCGCGGTCGAAATACGCTTCTTCCACGCCGGCTTTCTTGGCCCGCTCGGCGATTGTCGCACCAACCTTGGTCGCGGCTTCGATGTTGTTCTTACCCACCACGCCCAGGTCTTTTTCCAAAGTCGAAGCGGCGGCCAAGGTCAAACCGTTCACGTCGTCAATCAGCTGCACGCTGATATTCTTGGACGACCGGTGCACGCTCAGCCGCATGCGCCCGGCGTTGACCTTGCGCAGCTTGTTCCGGACGCGCAGGCGGCGCTTGAGGAACAGGGTCCGTTTGCTGTTTGCCATCTCTACTGGTCCTTACTTCTTCTTGCCTTCCTTGCGGAAGATGAACTCGCCCTTATAGCGGATGCCTTTGCCTTTGTAGGGCTCTGGCTTGCGCCACTCGCGGATTTTTGCGGCCACTTCGCCGACCTGTTGCTGATCGATGCCCTCGACCACAATCTCGGTCTGCTTGGGCGCAGTGACCGTCACGCCTTCGGGTGCCACGAAATCCACATCATGCGAAAGGCCCAGATTCAGCTTCAGGGTGTTGCCCTGCATCTGCGCCCGGTAACCCACGCCCTGGATCTCCAGCTCTTTCTTGAAGCCTTCGGTGACGCCTGTGACGCAGTTCTGCACTTGCGTGCGGGACATGCCCCACTGCTGACGCGCGCGCTTGGACTTGCCGCGGGGTTCGATTTTCACGACGTTGTCTTCGACAGACAGGGTCACGTCGTCGGTGGCGGTGAAGGTGCGGACCCCCTTGGGGCCCTTCACTTCGATGGTCTGACCGGACAGCGACGCTGTCACGCCCGAGGGCAGATCGACCGGCTTTTTACCAATTCGAGACATCTATCCCTCCTTAGAATACGGTGCAGAGCACTTCGCCGCCAACATTGGCCGCCCGTGCGTTTGCATCCGACATCACGCCCTTGGACGTCGAGACGATGGACACACCCAGACCCTGACGGACCTGAGGGATATCATCACGGCCCATGTACACGCGACGGCCGGGCTTGGACACGCGTTTCAACTCGCGGATCACAGGCTCACCTTCATAGTACTTGAGGCTGATCTCGATGGCCGGGTGGCCATTGGACCCAGTGGTTTTCTCAAAGCCACGAATGTAGCCTTCGTCAGCCAGCACTTCGAGCACGCGCTCGCGCAGTTTCGACGCGGGCGTTTCGACCACAGATTTACCGCGCATCTGGCTGTTGCGGATACGGGTGAGCATATCGCCGATAGGATCGTTCATATCTTCTCTCCCTTACCAGCTTGATTTCACGAGGCCGGGGATTTGCCCCTGGCTGCCCAGTTCGCGCAGCGCGATCCGGCTGATCTTGAGCTTGCGATAATAGGCGTGCGGCCGGCCGGTCAGCTGGCAGCGGTTGTGCAGACGGGTGGCCGAGCTATTGCGCGGCAGCTTTGCCAGCTTCAGCGAAGCGCGGAACCGCTCTTCCATCGGCTTGCTCTCGTCCGAGATGATTTCTTTCAGCTCAGCGCGCTTGGCAGCGTATTTGTCCACCAGCTTTTGACGCTTCACTTCGCGGGCGATCATGGATTTCTTAGCCATATCTGATGTCCCTCTTACGCGTTGAAGGGCATGTTGAAAGCTTTCAACAGGCTCTTGGCTTCCGCGTCATTGTCCGCGGTGGTGGTGATTACGATGTCGAGGCCCCAGACCTCGTCGACCTTGTCAAAGTCAATCTCGGGGAACACGATGTGTTCTTTGAGACCCATGGCAAAGTTGCCGCGGCCATCAAAGCTGGGCTTCACGCCGCGAAAGTCGCGAACGCGGGGCAGCGCGATGGTGATCAGACGGTCAAGGAATTCGTACATCCGGTCGCCGCGCAGGGTCACTTTGGCGCCGAGCTGCATGTCTTCGCGCACCCGGAAACCCGCGATGGATTTCTTGGCCAGCGTGGCAACCGCCTTTTGACCGGCAATGGCAGTCAGGTCCTCAACGGCGGCTTTGCCCTTTTTGCTGTCTTTGACAGCTTCGGCACCGCAGCCAATATTCAGAACGATCTTATCCAGACGCGGGATCTGCATGTCGTTCTTGTAACCGAACTCTTCTTTCATCGCCGCGCGGATCGTCGTCTTGTACTGATCCTTCAGGCGGGGGGAGTAGTTGGCAGTGTCAAGCATCAGATCACGTCCCCTGTTGTCTTGGCATAGCGGACCTTCTTGTCGCCATCCATCTTGAAGCCGACCCGGGTGGCTTTGCCGTTGGCGTCAAGCAGCGCGAGGTTCGAAAGGTCGATCGGCATCGCTTTGGGGATGCGGCCGCCCTGGCTTTGCTGGCTTTGGCGAGTGGCGCGGATGGCGATATTAATGCCGTCAACGACCGCTTTGCCCGCCTTGGGGTTTACGGACGAAATGGTGCCCTCTTTGCCCTTGTCCTTGCCCGCGAGCACGACGACCTTGTCACCAGTTTTCAGTTTCGCAGCCATCTTACAGCACCTCCGGAGCAAGCGAGATGATCTTCATGAAGTTCTTCGCACGCAACTCGCGCACCACCGGCCCGAAGATACGGGTGCCGACGGGCTCGTTGTTGTTGTTGAGGATGACAGCGGCGTTGCGGTCAAAGCGGATGGCGGTGCCGTCTTCGCGACGAACCTCCTTAGCGGTGCGCACGACGACGGCCTTGCGCACGTCACCCTTTTTCACGCGGCCGCGTGGGATAGCTTCCTTGACCGAGACGACGATAATGTCGCCGACGGACGCGTATTTACGCTTGGAACCCCCCAGCACCTTGATGCACTGAACACGGCGGGCGCCAGAGTTGTCAGCAACATCCAGGTTGGTTTGCATCTGGATCATTTGGTTTCTCCCGACCTTTGGAGGGGCGATGCGGTGCCCATGTCTCCAGGGTTTCGAATTTTAGTCAGTGTGGCGCTCATCACGCGGCTGCGCCGGTTCTTCGCGAAGAAAGGCGCACGCCTTGATGAGCGGCGGCGTATTAAGCCTCCAACACCTCCCAACGTTTTGTCTTCGAACGCGGCGCACATTCAATGATGCGAACGGGATCACCGACCTTGAAGGCGTTCTTTTCATCGTGCGCCCGGTACTTCTTGGACTTACGAATGGTCTTTTTCAGAACCGGGTGAGTAAAGCGACGCTCAACCGACACGGTGATGGTTTGGGCATTTGCGTCAGAGGTCACGACGCCTTGCAGGATACGCTTGGGCATACTGTGTTACTCCGCTGCTGCTTGAGCTTTTTCGTTCAGGATCGTATTGACCCGCGCCACAGCGCGGCGCACCTGGCGCATCCGCGCCGGGTTCTCAAGCGCGCCAGTCGCAGCTTGGAAACGAAGGTTAAAAGCCTCTTTCTTGAGGTTTGCCAGCTCGTCACGTAGCTGGTCCGGGGTCTTATCCCGCAGCTCTTGGGCGTTCATGCGCCATGTCCTTTCAACATCACGGGGAAGCCGCCAGAGACGTCACTCCGATTCCCGTGGAGTGGATGATGAGTGGCGCGTATAGGATTGCCTGGATGCTGTGACAACCCCTATTTTCCTGTAACAAACGGCAGGGATCCTTTTGGGCGCTGGGGACTGTCGCGCACACCATATATATGGGCCGTATAAAAATACGCCTGCCGGAAAGACATCAGCCATGCCTGTGACCAACCTCTTTGCAACAAAACTTTACCACGCGCCGCTCTGCGCACATAGCCCCAGCGTCTCTGCCGCCGACTTGGAACAGCACTGCTACGCCATCGCCGAGGATGATGAGGCAGGCCAGGAATGGTGCGAGCGTGAGGGCTATCCCGGCTACACCTCCTATGCCTCGCTTGACGATTTGCCCTGGCGGTTTCCGATCTTTGCCGATCTGGTAAAGTCACTCGACGCTCATGTCGCCGCATTTTCGCACGAGCTTGCCTTTGACCTCGGCAACAAGGCGCTCAAGCTCGACAGTATTTGGATCAATATCCTGCCCGAGGGCGGCATTCACACCGGACACATCCACCCGCATTCCGTCATATCCGGCACCACTTACGTCGCCATGCCCGAAGGCACCAGCGCGCTGAAACTGGAAGACCCGCGTTTGCAAATGATGATGGCGGCCCCGCCCAGACGCCCCGACGCGCCGGCCGACCTCGCCCAATTCCACTATGCCAAACCGGCTGTGGGCGACGTGCTCTTGTGGGAAAGCTGGTTGCGGCATGAGGTGCCGATGAACATGGCCGAAGAAGAGCGGGTCAGCATTAGCTTCAACTACGGCTGGGAATAGCGCCGCCCAGCCTGTGGCGGCTGATCTGGTGAAATCGACCTGCGCGGTCTTCGCCGAGCAAGGTAAGCCCGCTCAGCGTGTATGGCGCCAAGCGTAACTGTGTCAGTGGCGCGACCAAAGCCTCCACCACCGCCTCCCGCGCCGCCGCATCAAGGCGCCCGGTCAATGTCATGTGAAAGCGGAACTGATCCATCACATGCGGATATCCCCAACGGCGCAGCATGGCCTGTTGCGCGTCGGACAAATGCCCGCTTTGACGCCGGGCCAATTCATCCTTGGTCAACGGCGCGCGGAACGGATCAAGCTCTTGCACAACCCGCGCTGCCAAAGCACTTAACGCCGCCACATCGCCTGCGGGCACCAGCGCCAGAAACCGTCCCAAGGCGGCAAGCTTGAGCGCCGCAAGCGTCACCGGCTCCGCGTTCGCGCACAGCGTGGCCAAGGCGTCATCCAGCATCTTTTCCTTCGTCCCTTTGGCCAGTCGAAACGGCGGCTTGATAGTCCCGTGAAACCCATATTTTCGCGGCGTTTGGGTGACGGCGTCTATGTCAACGGACGCCTCTGGATGCGCCACCGCACGGCCTGTCGCACTGTCCCAGCCCAGCCACGCCGCACCAAACGCGGCCAGTGCACTTTCCGGTGCGGGCGTGTAATAGACCGCGTAACGCTGAAACATGGCGGATGGTCTCGGTTCAAAGGTTCGTAAGGCACATGGCACAAACCCGCATCCTCGCCAATGCGCAGCTTATCCTGCCAGATGAGGTCATTTCGGGGCACCTTGTCATCCGCGACGGCGTGATTGCTGAGATTGGCACCGGCAGCGCGGCCAAAGGGGCCGAGGATTGCAACGGCGACTACATCGCGCCGGGGCTGATCGAATTGCACACCGACAACCTTGAACGCCACATCCAGCCACGCCCCAACGTTGCTTGGCCACATAGCGCAGCAATTCTTGCGCACGACCGTGAGCTAGCGGGGACCGGGATCACCACCGTGTTTGATGCGATGCGCGTCGGATCGGTAAGCACCGGCAAGCGTTACAAACGCTACGCGCGGGCGCTGTCGCTCGAATTGCTCGACCTGCGCGCCCGCGGGCTGTTGAAAATCAGCCATTTCTTGCATCTACGGGCCGAGATTTGCTCTGAGACGCTAATTGAGGAACTGGCGGAATTCACGCCGCAGGACCGCGTTGGCATTGTCAGCCTGATGGACCACACCCCAGGCCAGCGCCAATTCCGCGATATGAACAAGATGAAAGCCTACGTGATGGGCAAAAACAACCTGACCGAAGGCGAGTTTACCGACCACATCGCTCGGCTCAAAGGGTTGCAGGACAGGTTTGGCGCGGTGCACGAGGCGGCAGCGGTGGCCGAAGCCGCCCGGCTTGGCGCCGTGCTGGCCAGTCACGATGACACGACAGCACAGCAAGTGGGAACATCGGCGCAGCACGGGGTGCGGATTGCGGAATTTCCAACAACGATCGAAGCCGCGCAGGCCTGTCGCGCCGCGGGCATCGCCATTATCATGGGTGCGCCCAACCTGGTGCGCGGAGGGTCGCATTCGGGCAATGTGGCAGCACAGGATTTGGCAGAGCGTGATCTGCTGGACATCCTGTCTTCGGACTATATCCCCGCGGCGTTGCTGATGTCCGCCGTACAGTTGGGCCAGCTTTGGGGCAACTTGGCCCGCGGGATCGCGACCGTCACAGCCAACCCTGCGCGCCACGTGGGATTGACCGACCGCGGTCGCCTCACGGTGGGCGGACGGGCAGATCTGGTGCGCTTTTCGGTGTCAGATGACACTGCAGTGGCCCGCCAGGTTTGGAGCCACGGCGCACAAGTCGGATAAGCAGGGCGCCCGAGGAACGCCCTGCCCCGCGCACTGTTTAGGGCAACAGCACCTTGTCGATCACGTGGATCACGCCGTTAGAGGCAAGGATGTCAGCCTGCACCACGTTCGAGCTGTTGACACGGACACCGTTGCGGCCGTCGACGTGCAAGTTCTTGCCGTTGACCGTGGGCACGGACAGGCGCTGACCAGCCAGATCGGTGGACAGTGTCTGACCCGAAACCACGTGATAGGTCAGGATGGCGACCAGCTGGTCCTTGTTTTCCGGCTTCAACAGGGTTTCCACGGTGCCGGCGGGCAACGCGGCAAAGGCATCGTCGGTGGGGGCGAAAACGGTGAAGGGTCCGGGGCTTTTCAGCGTGTCCACCAGATCGGCGGCCTGCACTGCTGCCACTAGGGTCGAGAACGAACCCGCCGCAACGGCGGTATCCACGATGTCTGGCGTACCCGACATCTCGGCGCAAGCGCCAAGCGCGGTCAGGGTGGCGCCGACGGCGGTCAGCTTGAGAAAGTTGCGGCGTTTCATAGTCAAATCTCCAAGTAAGGGTCGGTGCACACCGACATCAAAATGCCGTGGGAATTTTTTCCATTTCACTGGCACTGCGCGATATGTCGCACCACACGAAAAAATCAAGATGCGCGTGTGGAAAAAATTTCCACGGTGATTATTGTGACCAACATGAGCGATGTACATCAGCCCCCTGACCCGTCCGGATTTCAGCGCGTCCTGCGCGGATTGCTCCGCCCGCTGGTGCGGACCATGATTGCGCGCGGTTTGACTGCGCCGGTGGTGTATACGCTGCTGAAAAAGGTCTATGTGGAGGTTGCCGAAACCCACTTTGCGTTAGACGGTAAGCCTTTGACAGACAGTCGGATTTCCATGCTCACCGGGGTGCATCGCAAGGACGTTCGCACCATCCGCAATGCCCCAGACGACGGGACCGGCGAAAGCCGCCGCAAAAGCGCTCTGCTGGCCACCGTGATCGGGCAATGGATGACCCATCCGGCGTTTTCCGACAACGGCGCGCCGCGTCCTTTGGACCGCAGCGAGACGGGGTTTGACGCGCTGGTCGAAACCGTTAGCAAAGATGTGCGACCGCGCACTGTGCTGGATGAATTGATCGGGTCAAACCTGGTGGCAGAGGATGACAGCGGGCGCTTGATCTTGCAGGTCAGTGCCGCCCTCGGGGCGCCAAACTCGGCCGAGCGCGAGGCGTTTTTTGCAGCCAATGTGGGCGATCACCTTGCCGCGGCTGCCGAGAACTTGTTGGCCGATGAGCCGCCCTATTTTGAACGCGCCGTTTTTTACAACCAATTGACGCAAGACGCGATTGACGCCATCGAGGCACAGGCACGCGGCGGGGCACAGACATTGCTGGAAGAGATCAACCAGCAGTCCAGCGCCCTGCACCGTGACAGTGCCGACACCCCAGCGCCCCGCGGACGCTTCCGCATGGGGATTTATTTTTACCGCGAGGACGCGGAGCCAGGCCCCGAGGACGGGCCCACCGAGACCGACACGAGACAGGGCACCAAGTGAAGACCACCACCCGCCGCCGCGCGCTTTCCCTTTTGACCGCAAGCAGCGCCTTGGCGCTGGTCCCCGCCCCGACCTTGCTGGCCGCGACCGAAGATCCGTTCGAAGGGGGCATCGGCGGCACCGGCATCGTCGGGCTGATGACTGGGCAAGGATCAATATTTATCAATGGCTTACGTGTTGAAGTCCCGGATAGTGCGCGGCTGACATTGAACGGTATTGCGGTCACGGAAAGCGATTTGCTGCCCGGCGTGGCGATGACCGTGGTGGCCGAGGCGCGGGGCGACCGCTTTGTCGCGGCGCGTGTTGACGCCGAGCATCCGTTGATCGGGTTGGTCGAAGAGATCGGCGGCGTGACCACGATCAACGGTGCAGCCATTGTGATGGATCCGGGCGCGCGCACAGCGCCGATGGTCGGTCAACGCATGGCGGCAAGCGGGGTCTGGCGCGCCGATGGCGCGCTGCAGACCAGCCTGATCCAACCGGTCGCGGGCCAAACGGACCGGGTCGCCGGCACGGTGACCGCGGCAGGTCGCATCGGGCAGACGGAGATCGAGGCACGCGGGCTGATACCCGGAGAATATGCAGCGATTACAGGTCGTTATGGGGATGGCACTTTCCGCGCGCAGCAAGTGCAGAATGGGCGGTTCCAGGCGGGCACCGCACTGGATCAGTTGAGCGTTGAGGGCTATTTGGAACCGGTGGCGGCGGCCCCCGGCTTTCGAATTGCAGGTTTGGGCCACAGCTTTGCCCGCAGCCTTGATCTGAGCCCATACGCGGCGCGCCGTAACGTGTTCTTTGGCCGCTATGCCGGGCTGTTTGTGGCGCGCCGCGCGGTTGCGCTGCCGGAGCGTCAGGCCGCGCGGCTGCGGCTGTTGACGCCGGGCGATGATGCATCTGTTGCCGTCGGGTTGGGTCGGGCACGGCGGATCCGTGATCGGTAATTTTGCCGCTGCCGCTGGTCGGGTTAACGCGCCGTGCGGTGCCTGCGCGGACCGGTTTTGATCAAAACCGGGCGGGTTTTGTACAAAACACGGGTGCCTCATCAGCCCCTTTTCGGGGCCTCTTCGGGGTTTTGTTCAAAATGACCTGGCTTTTGTACAAAACGCAGGCCATGCGAGCATAAGCAAACGGTTAAGACTTGCCCGCCGTTAACCTTTGCACGCCACCGGTAACTTTTGGGTAAGGATTGCCACGCGAGCGCTCAGTCGCGCCGATGACCCGACCTAGGACCACCGCGACGCCAGCGGGTGCCGCCAGGTGATCAGACCACATGCAGCGCCCGCGAGAAAGCCGCCCACATGCGCCTCCCACGCGATGGTGCCGGGGCTCGACAGGGTGAGCGCCACGTTGATGGCCAGCAAAACCAGCCCCTGCTGGATCAGGGGCCAGAGCGGGTCGCGGCGCGCCTGTCGGTCGCGCAGCTCCCACGCGGCGACGGTGCCCAAAAGGCCAAAGAGCACACCCGAAGCACCGATGGACGGCGTGCCCGATTGCGCCAATGCTGCAAGCAACCCGCCCGCCCCCAGCGCCGACAGCCCAGCGATGGGCCAGAAGGCGGGCGTGCCCAGTCGGTTGACGATGATCGGCCCCAACCACAGCAACCCCACCATGTTCATAAACAGATGCAGCACGCCGCCGTGCAAAAAGGCGGTGGTGGCGAACATCAGGATCGGTTGGCCGGGATAGAGCGGCGGCGCCCCTTTCAGCAGATCCGGCCAGAAGCCACCGATGGTGATCAGAAAACTGCGCAGACCATCCCCTGCCCCAGCCAACAGGCCCGCCAGCGCTACGAGTTCAAAAAACACGCAGGCTGTGAGAAAGAGCCGGACCGGCTGTGGCTGAAGCGACAGGGGAACGAGCATCAGGTTCCATTTGGCAAGCGACGCGACCGGCGCGCGCGGTGGAGGGTGCGAGGGTGCGGCGCCGCGACAGACGGATACCGGCCGGGCAGATCAGCGCAGCATAAACACCGCCAGTAAGCTACCGGCGATGGTGGGCACCAGCAAGCCTGCGGCCACCAGGCGCACGGCGCGTTTGCGGAATGCCGCGCGCGCCTTGGGGTCGGACCCTGCGGGCTTAGGCATGGTTGCTGGCCCGTCTGCGCGGCTTGTTGCACGTGTCAGGCGTGAGACGTGGGGGCCAAAACGCAGTGGCTTGACCGGTGCGCGCCGATGCGCGGCCGGAGTGCCGCGGCATTGCCAAGGGCGTGCCCTATGGGTCCTGCGGCGCTGTGCTTTTGGGTTTTTGGCAGAGCATCCCTGTGCCCGAGCGCGATTGGTTCGCGGCGAGGGCTGCGGCAACCAGTGCGCCGCCGATGAGGGCGCCGTTGATAAAGGCACCGGTGACGACCTGTTGGGCGAGGCCCAGTGTCTTGAGCTTGACCATCGTGGATAGGATCATGTCGCTTCTCCGATTTATGTGTGACGCTGCACATAGGTCGGGACAGCGGGGACGCGAGGGATCGGGCAACTAGGTCGCACCCTGACCGCGTGCGGCGCAGCGGGGCATGCTCAGCGCATCACAAACGGGTTCGCCATCGGCGCGTCCGAGGTGCTGATCCAGGTGGTTTTGGTCCTTGTGTAGTCGCGCACCGCGTCAAGCCCCGCCTCACGCCCATAGCCAGACTGGTCATAGCCGCCAAAGGGCGCGATGGGCGACACTGCGCGGTAGGTGTTGACCCAGCATATGCCCGCCTTGAGCCGGGCCGAGACCCTGTGTGCGCGGGCGACGTTTTGGGTAAACACGCCCGAGCCCAGCCCGTAGGGCGTGGCGTTGGCGAGGGCAATTGCCTCGTCCTCGGTATCGAAGGGCAAGAGCGACATGACAGGCCCGAACATTTCGGTTTTCAGGGTCGCGATGTCGGCGTTGGGGCATTCGACCAGCGTGGGCGCCATGTAATTGCCAGGCCGGTCCAGCCGTGCGCCGCCGAACCGGATGCGGGCGCCCGCGGCACGCGCCGCGTTCAGCGTTGCCTCGATCCGCGTGACTTGCGCGGCGGTGCAGAGCGGGCCGATGTGCGTGTCGGCGGCCAGCGGATCACCGATGGTGATGCCGGCAATCTTGGCCTCGATCCGCGCGGCCAGATCGTCAAACACCGAACGCTGCACCAGCCCGCGGCTGCCGGCGACACAGCTTTGGCCCGAGGCGCCGAAATTGCCCGCGATCAGGCCGTTGGCCGCGCCGTCGAGATCGGCGTCTTCGAAGACCAGGATGGGGGATTTGCCGCCCAGTTCCAGTGTGGTCACAGCGAAATTTTCCGCCGAGTTGCGCACCACGTGGCGCGCCGTGTCCGGCCCACCGGTAAAGGCGATGCGGTCCACATCCGGGTGCCGGGTCAACGGGATGGCGCAGTTTTCCGCGTCGCCGGTGATCACCGACGCCACGCCGGGCGGAAAGCCCGCCTGATCGATCAGTTCGGCGAATTTTAGCATCGGCGCGGGCGCGATTTCAGAGGCTTTGAGCACCACGGCGCAACCTGCGGCCAAGGCCGGGCCAAGCTTGGTCGCGGTCAGGAACATCTGCGCGTTCCAGGGCACGATGGCAGCGACAACGCCGATGGGTTCGGCCCGGGTAAAGACGTGCATGTGGGGTTTGTCGATGGGCAGCACGGCGCCCTCGATCTTGTCCGCCAGACCGGCGTAATAGCGGTAGTAGTCGGCCACATAGGCCGATTGCGTGGCGGTTTCGGCCAGCAGCTTGCCGCTGTCGGTGGTCTCGATCCGGCCAATCTCTTGCGCATGCTCTTCGATCAGCGCGGCCAGACGGTAGAGCCGTTTGCCGCGCTCTGTCTGGGTCATGTCGCGCCAGGCAGGATCGTTGAGCGCGCGGCGGGCGGCGGCAATGGCGCGGTCCACGTCAGCAGGGGCGGCGCAGGCAAAGGTGGCCCAATCCGCGCCCGTGGCGGGGTTTTCCGAGGCCATGATCTGGCCTGCGGCCCCGTCCGACCACTGACCGTCGATGTAAAGCTGGAAATGCGGGTGGTCGGGCATTTGGTCCCTCATTGAAAGGCGGGCATGACGTCGTCGATAAAGCGCGACAGCGACGCGCGCTTGCGATCGTAGCTCATGCCGCTGTCGATCCAGAACGAATACTCGTCATAGCCCAGATCCTCGTAGCGTTTGATCTGGTCGATCACCTCGGTGGCGGTGCCGATGGTGAGGTCACGTTTCATGTTGGCGGGCGCCATCATGGTGTTGGCGGCGATGTCATCGGGGCTGAGTTCCGCGATCAAGCCCTGAGTGACCGGGCGTTTGTTTTGGAACCATGCGCCGAAATAGCAGTAAAAGCGCGACAGCTCTTGCGCGGCGCGGTCAACGTCGGCGGCGTCTGTGCCAACATAGGTGTGGTGCAGCAGCATGATCTTGGGGCGCGGGCCGTCGTGGCTGTCGCAGGCGGTGTTGAAGCGGTTCATCAGGGTTTCGATCTCTTCCATGCCCTGCCAGAGCGGGGTGACCTGAATGTTAAAGCCGTTGTGCACGCCAAATGCATGGCTGTTGGGGTCGCGGGCCGCGATCCAGATCGGCGGCCCGCCGTCCTGCGCCGGTTTCGGGGCCGAGGTGGTGGCGGGGAACTGGAAATAGTCGCCCGCGTGGGCGCAATCGCCCGCCCAGAGCTGGGGCAAGAGCGGGGCGATCTCGCGCATGCGTTGGCCCGCCTCCCAGGCGTCCATGCCGGGCATCAGCCGTTCGTATTCGTAGGAATAGGCGCCGCGGGCGATGCCCAGTTCGATCCGTCCGCCGGTCATAAGGTCGGCCGAGGCGGCCTCACCCGCCAGTTTGATCGGGTGCCAGAACGGTGCGACCACGGTGCCGGTGCCCAGTTTGACGTGGCGCGTGTGGTTGGCGAGGTTGACCAGCGCCAGCAGCGGGTTCGGCGTGATGGTGAAATCCATGCCGTGATGTTCGCCGGTCCAGACCGCGCGCATTTTCGCGTCATCGGCCAGCTTGCACAGGTCGATAAATTCGGTTTGCAACTGGTCGTAGGGCTGGTCGGGCGTCAGGCGTTCCATATGCGCAAATAGCGAGAATTCCATGGGCTATGTCCTTGTCGTTTGGCGGGGGCGGATCATCCAAAAACCTCGGCGGCGAAGGTGAGCAGTGCGGCATTGACGGCGGGCGGGTGGGTCATCGGCATCATGTGAGCAGCACCCGGCACGATCTGCACGCGGCCGCGCGGCGCCAGATCGGCCATGGCGCGGGACATGGCGGGGGTTGAGTTGGGCTCGTCTCCGCCGGTGATGAAGAGGGCCGGGCACCGCAACGTGGCAAGTGCGGATGGGTCGGGGCCGTTCTCGGCGGCGAAAACGCGATAGGCGGCGCGGTAGGCGGCGGGATCTGTGCTGGTGAGCCATGTCTGGCACGCGTCGCGTTCCGGTGAGGTTGCGGTGCCGAACCAGCGCGACAGGGTCCCGCTGGGGTCAGCCGGGTTGCTGCCGTCAAGGGCGTTTGCGCGGTCTTGCACTGCGCGGGCGGCGTCGGGGGAGCGTTGGAAAATCGCGTTGAGCGCGGCCACGCCGCGCACAAGCGGCGACCGCAGGGCCATGTCGAGCGCGACCATCGCCCCCATCGAATGGCCCACCACCAGCGCCGGGGTATCAAGGCCCGCAAGGATGGCTTCAGTATAGTCGGAGAGCTGCGATACGCCCGCGGGCAAGGGGCTGTTGCCGTGGCCCGGCATGTCCACCGCGATGACCCGGAACCTGTGCGATAGCGCATCGGCTTGGGCGTTCCACGCCTCGGCCCGCAGACCGACGCCGTGGATCATCAGGACCGTCGGCCCGTCGCTCGCGACATAGGCGCGGAGCGTGCCGAAATCAGAGCGCGGCCGGGTTGTCCAGGTCATGGCCAAGCTCTTGCAGGTCTTGATAACGGTCGCCGATACGGTGATGCGGGCGCCCGCCGGTGGCCGCCCCCAGCGCCACGACAATCTCATCATCGCGGGGCGCGTCGGAAATCGCGAACTGGAGGGTCAGGTAATGCGAGCGGCGGCCCGCGTCGTTCTTGTCCATCAGCGGCACCGTGATCGGCGCGTTGGCGGGACCGCGGGTGTTGGTGAAGGCCAGATAGGATTTCGCGCCCACGGCCGCGCAATAGGCATTGCCAAAGCGCAGCGTGTGGATCAGACCGGAGGCATGCTCGACCTCGCCATCCAGGCGGACCACAGCGGCCTTGCCGTAGGCCTCGATCGCGGCGCCGCTGCCCGCAAGGGCGATCATGCGAGCGGTGAGCGCCTCGCCCAGCGCGGGGCCGTAGGCGTGGAATTCGGGTTTCAGGTCATCGACAAAGCGCCCGGCCCACGGGTTTTTCACCACTGCGGCCACGGCGAACATGCGCCACGGGGGTGTGGCGGGTTTGAACCCTTCGACGTGGACCTCTTCGTCATAGGTCACGATTTTCCTGATCTCGGGCAACATGCCGGTCCCCTTGGCCACCTGGTTCTGAGGGTCCGGGACCCGGCGGATTTTGACAAACGAATGATTTACAGGCTTAGCTATTAGCAAGACTAATGGCTGGCTTGACCCATGGCGAAATCCCTGCCCCCGCTGACCTGGTTCCGCGCCTTTGAGGCGTCGGCGCGGCATCTGAGTTTCACCGCTGCGGCGGAAGAGATCGGGCTGACGCAATCGGCGGTCAGCCAGCAGGTCAAGGCGCTGGAGACGCGGCTGGCGGTGGCGCTGTTCACCCGGCGCGCGCGCGGTCTGTCGCTGACCGATGAGGGGCGCAAGCTGCTGCCGCAGGTCGGCTCGGCGCTGGGGGCGTTGGCGGCGGCGACAGACGCGTTTGACACCGGGCCTGCGACCAACCTGCTGACAGTGGCGGCGTCAGTCAGTGTCACGCAATGGGTCATCGCCCCGCACCTGGCCCGCTTTGCCCAAGAGCACCCGGACATCCGCATCCGGTTCCAGAGCGCGATCTGGCCGGATGATTTCAACCTGACCCGCGCCGATGTCGAAATCCGCTTTGGGTCAGAGACGCAGGTCGGTCGGAATGCGCAGCGATTGCTGCCGGATCGGCTGGTGGCCGTCAAATCAGCCACCGCCGCCGGCGACCTGATCAGTTTGCCGCTGATCGAAGCGGTGGGCACATCGAGCGGTTGGAAGGACTGGGCCAGCAAGGTCGGCCCTGTGCCCGAGCCGCAGCTTTTTGCCGATTCCTACGGCATGGCGCTGCATCTGGCGGCGCAGGGCAATGGCGTGGCGCTGGTGAGCGAGCTGTTGATCGGGCACGCGCTGGCCAGTGGCGCGATCACCCGAGCGCATCCGGCCGCGATTGACGGCAATGAGGGGTACTTCCTGTCCGTCAACGATGCCAACCCGCACGCGGTGCAATTTCAGGCGTGGCTGTTGGCGCAGTTGGGTTGAGATTGGCAGGCTAGCTGGCCAACAAACGGGCGCCCATGTCCACGGCGGTTTCGATCACCGCGTTGATGCGCGCGATGTTGCGCGCGCCGGGGCGGAAGGTCAGGTAGACCGGGTTCACCGGTACCGCATATCCCGGCAGGCAGCGCACCAGCCGCCCCGCCGTCACGTCGTTGCGCACCATGAAATCCGGCAGATTGGCAAAGCCGTGCCCCGCCAGCGCCAGTTGGTGCAAGATGCCAAAGCTGCGCACCGCGATGGGGCCGGTCACCGCGACACTGTCCTCGGCTGCGTCCTTGCGAAACCGCCAAGTGGCCCCGGGCCGGTCGCCGCGAAAGGTCAGGCAGGGCCGGTCGGCCAGATCGGCGGGCGCGGCAGGCGCACCGTCAGCCACCAAAGCGGGCGCCGCCACCAGCCAGCGCGAGAAGCCGCCGAGCTTGCGCGCGATCAGCCGGTCGTCTTTGACCGTGCCAACGCGAAAGGCCAGATCGGTGCCCGGGTCGGTCATATCCTCGAACGCGTAATCGGGGCGCATCACCAGCGTCAGATTGGGGTGCCGGGCGCGCAGTTTGGGAAACAGCGCGGTGGCGACCAAGGCGCCAAATTCGGGCGTGGCGGCGATGGTGACCTGACCGGAGACGCCGCCGCTTTCTTCGCGCGCGATGTCCTGCAGCAGCGTGATCTCGGCCAGGATCGAGCGGATGCGGTCGTCCAGCTTTTGGCCCACCGGTGTGAGCCGCACCGACCGCGCGCTGCGCTCCAGAAGCCGCACGCCAAGCTGATCCTCAAGCTGGGTGACGTGGCGGCTGACCCCGGATTTGGCCATGCCAAGCTCAGCCGCGGCGGCGCTGATCCCGCCGTGCTTGGCCACGGCGTGAAAGCTGATCAGAGCGGGCAGTCCGAGCGTTCTAATATCTTGAACCATGGGTTCATAATTATCCGTCTGTTGCAGAACTTGTGCAAGCCGTATCTGGGGCGCATCACACAGGCCCCGATGGACGGGCCGCAGATCAGGAGCACGGCCATGAACATTCTTATTACAGGTGCAAGCAGCGGGTTTGGCAAATTGATCGTGTCCGACCTGGTTGGCGCTGGTCACCGGGTTGTCGGATCGATGCGCGACATTGCCGGGCGCAATGCGCAGGCGGCCGCGGATTTCAAAGCCATGGGTGTCGACGTAGTCGAGATCGACGTGACCGATGATGCCTCGGTTGCCGCAGGTGTGGCGCGGGCCGCCCGAACGCTGGGTCGGATTGATGCGCTGATCAACAATGCGGGCGTCGGCGCGCACGGTCTGCAAGAGAATTTCTCGGCCGACGATTTTCGGCGCCTTTTCGACATCAACGTCTTTGGCGTGCAGCGGATGATCCGCGCGGTGCTGCCCGACATGCGGGCGCGCGGTGACGGGCTGATCCTGAACATCTCGAGCCTGCTGGGCCGCATCGCGTTGCCGTTTTACGGACCCTACAATGCCAGCAAATGGGCGCTGGAGGCGATGAGCGAGACCTATCGCGCCGAGTTGAGCGGTTTTGGCGTGGATGTGGCGGTTGTGGAACCCGGCGGCTTTCCCACCCGGTTCATCGACAACCTCATGCAGCCCAGCGCGCGCGACCGTGATGCGGGCTATGGCGATATGGCGGGCGCGCCAAAGGCAGCACTGGACGGGTTCGAGGGCTTTCTCGCCGCCAACCCACAGCAGGATCCGCAACTGGTGGCGGATGCGGTGCTGGCGGTGCTGGGCACCGCACCGGGCCAACGCGCGTTTCGGACCGAAGTGGACCGCATCGGCATGGCCGAGCCGCTGCAAAGCTACAATGCACATCTGGCGCAGGTAACGGCGGGTGTGTTCACGAGCCTCGGCATGGCGGACATGCTGACACTCAACACAGCGGATCAGGCGGCCGCCTGATCCATTTGCAGGGACACAGCCCGGGCGCCACAAAGGAGGAGTTTGAGATGAAATACGCAGTTTTGGGAACCGGCATGGTGGGACACACCCTTGCGAGCAAGCTGATCGCACTGGGCCACGAGGTGCGCATGGGCGCGCGCAGTGCCGACAATGACAAGGCAAGCAGCTGGGCCCAAGCGCATGGCGCATCCGCAGGTCACGGCAGTTTTGCCGAGGTTGCGACCTGGGCCGAGCGTGTGATCGTTGCCGTCAACGGCGCCAACATCGTCGCGGCGGCCGAGGCGATCACGGATGCGGCCGTGGCGGGCAAGACGGTGATTGACGTCACCAACCCGCTTGACGCCTCGCAGGGCATGCCGCCGATCCTGGTGCCCGCGCTGTCAAACACGACCTCGGCCGGAGAGGCGCTGCAATCCGCGCTGCCCCGCGCCAAAGTGGTCAAGACGCTGAACACGATGAACCACGAGGTGATGGCCGATCCCGCGCGCGTGCCCGGCGATCACGACGTGTTCTTGTGCGGTGATGATGCCGCGGCCAAGGCCGATGTGGTCGGATTGCTGGGTGAGTTTGGCTGGCGCAATCCGGTCGACCTTGGCGCGTTAAGCGCGGCGCGCGGCACCGAGGGACTGATGCCGTTTTGGCTGCGCATGTGGGGCCATGTGGGCCATGCGGCGTTTAACTATCGGATTGCGCGCAGGTGACCGCCTGCGCGGCTGGATCGCTGCAAGTGGCACAGATGCCGCTTTTCGCCAAGCCCGTCGCCGCCAAAGCCAACGAGATGCACGCCGGCGCATCCACGTCGTTAAGGTTCACTCGGTTCGCGGCGCGCACCGCATGTGATAGCGAGCAGGTTAGCGCGGCATTTGATAGGCGAGGTGGCGCGTGTGGGGTCCGGGACAGGTGACATCGGTCAAGACTTTGAACTTGGTTGGAGCGACTGCTTTGGGTATCCGAGGGTCAGGCGCGCTGGAGCCGCGCGTGCGCGCGCTTACGCTCGATATAGACGTGCGTTTGCGTGACCTCTGTGACGACCGGCACGCCATCATGAAAAGGGTGACGGCCCCGATGGATATCTTTGGCCAGCGTTTGGCTACGACGCACCTCGGATGGCTTGCATCAGGCACATGTTTTGGCGCGCCTCACAGCATCGCATCGGCGGACAGTTTTTGGATCAGGGCGGCCCGAATGCCCGGATCTTGCGCCAGCTTGGGGGCGGGTTTTTCTTTGCCGTTGGTGATGAAGATGCCGGTGCGTGCGCCGTAGCTTTCGGGCTGTGCGGCGCGGATCATCTTGGCCGCTTGTTTGTCAGCTTTGTTAAAGAGCAGCGGCACCAGCAGCTTGAGGATGCCGGGCATGCCGTCGCTGGTTTTTGTCATCGGCGTGATGACCGCGCCGGGGCATACGGATCGGAGCATAATGCCGTCTTGCGCCAGGTCGTCAGCGAGCGCCGCGCCCATGGTTGTCAGCGCCAATTTGGTGGTGGCGTAAGCCCCGGTGAGACCACCGATGCGGCGCGGGTCCGACAGCGCATCGACATCCAGCGTTTTTGCCGAATTCTGTGCGGCGGAGGTCGTGTTGATGACCATGGTTCGGGGCGCCTCCGCGTCGCGCGCAAGCGCGGGCCGCAGGCCCTGCAGCATCACAAACGGCGCGAGCGTGTTCACCGCGTAGTTTGACTCGTGGCCCTGCACGCTCATCACCCGCTGCGATGTCAGCACCCCGGAGTTGTTGTAGAGCGCATCAATCCGCGGATGGCGCGCCTGGGTCTCTTTGGCGGCGCGCTTGATCTGATCCACATCCATCAGATCCGCCTGGAACAGGTCGATCTGGGCCTGTGGGTGGGCGCGGGTGATCTCCGCCTTCTGCGCCTCGGCCTTGGCCGCATTGCGGTTGACCAGTGCCAAACTCCAGCCGGCGGCGGCAAGCTGATCTGCGATGGCGCTACCGATCCCGCCGGTTGAGCCGGTGATAACAGCCACTTTTGCCTGCGACATAGCGTGCCCCTTTCGCGCAGAATTGGGAGGGATGTGTCAGTCCGGCAGCAACGCTTTGACAGCAGCATCAACGCCGGCGATATCGTCTGGCTTGGTCAGCGCCGTGCCATCCCACGCCTCGCGCCAACTGCCGACGCCGTATTTGCCTTTGATGTCCATGCCGAAATACGGCGCGATTATTTCCTGCGATTGCAGCACGTTGGCGCCGGCGCGCGGTCCCGGCGTTGCAGCCAGCAAAACAAAAGGCTTGTCCTGCCACACCTTCTGGTCAATCCGGCTTAGCCAGTCGAAGATGTTTTTCCAGGCCGCCGTGACAAAGCCGTTATATTCGGCAAATGACACGATGAGGGCGTCCGCCGCGCCGATCTGCGCAAAAAGCGCCTGTGCCAGCGGGGGCACGCCATCTGCTTTCTCCCGGTCAATGGAGTAAATCGGCATTTCAAAATCGTTGATGTCGAGCCGCTCTATGACCACGTCAGGATCAAAGCCCTGCAGGCGCTTGGCGGCGTAATCGGCCAAAGCTGCATTGATGGACTGGCTGTGGTTGGACGCGGCAAATGCGAGAACGTTCATCATAGGCTCCGTGAGGTTCACAGGCGATTTAGCGGTGCGCCCGCCACGCCTCAACACCCGCGAATGCGCAATGGATGCGCATTTATGCGACATATACGCCTTTGGATCGCATATAGCTTTGCACAGATGCGCGTCAGGAGGCTGCATGGATCATTGGACCGAAATCCGAACGGCATATACCGTGGCCCGCACCGGCACGGTGAGCACAGCCGCACAAGAGCTGGGCGTGCACCGCGCCACGGTGAACCGCCACATTGATGCGCTTGAAGCCGAGATTGGCGTGCGGCTGTTTTTGCGCCACCGGCGCGGGTACGAACTGACCGATACAGGCCGCGAGTTCCTGCAGATTGCGCAGCGCTCTTATGATCTGCTCGAGGGGTTTTTTGGCCGCGTGCGGGTGCAAAGCGCGAACCTGCAGGGCGAGGTTGTGGTGGCGACGCTGTTTCCGCTGACGGATCTGATTATGCCCGCAATTCTCGAATTTCGTCGTCGCCATCCGCATACGCGTGTGCGCGTGACCACCGGGGATGAGTTGGCCCGTTTGGAGTTGGCCGAGGCGCATGTCGCCCTGCGCGTGGGCGCCAAGGCGACGCAGGCCGACTATGTGGTGCAGCCGTTTTGCACGCTGGAATTCGCGCTCTTTGCGCATCAACGCTATGTCGACCGCTACGGCATGCCAGACCCGCAGGACCTGACCGGTCATTTGTTTGTGGGCAACCCCAGCGCCGATAGCCCAGCCCCCTTTGAGGTGTGGCTGGCGCGCAATGTGGACCGCGAGCGGCTTGTGCTTGCGTCGCACAACCCCAAAGTGATCGAGGACGCAGTGCGCGCGGGCGAAGGGATTGGATTTTTGCCAACGGCTTATGCCGGTACTCTGCCCGGCCTGCAGCAGGTGGCGCCCGCGTTGCCCCAATGGCAGGTCGAAAGCTGGCTGGTGACGCATGTGGACGTGCACCGGACCGACAAGGTGCAGTCCATGCTCGCCTGTCTCAAGACGGTGGTGGGCGGTGCCTGACGCGGCTTAGGCGGGGCGTCGGGCAAGGGCCATGATGCCGGCGTGCAAAACAATTACCGCCACAGCCGAGATCAAGTGGACAAACGCGCCTGCGGGCGTCTCCAGGAAAATCCAGACAGCGTTCGGAATAAACAGCGCAAGCGCGCTCCAAAGTCCTGGGTTGTAGGCGCGGAACCTGACAGCCCAAGCGATGTGCACCGCACCGTTGATCGCTAAAAGATAGGCCGCCAAAACACCCCAGCCCGGCGATCTGTCCGCCAGGTAGAAAACGGCGAGCAGGAAAAACCAAACAAACACGACGTTGATCACCCAGACATCTGCGGGCCTCAGCCCACGCCGGTCGGCGCCCATCATACCGTTCAAAAACACCGCAAAGCGGTTGTCGTCATGCTCTTCGTACTGGTGCAGCAGATACACCGGCAACGACAGAAAGACGGGCAAAGCGATGGTCGCACCAATAAACGGGTAAAGCCCCAACAACAGCAGCGCCAAGGGCGGTGCGGCGTAGGCCCAGTTGGAAAATAACCGGTCGATCCTCATGCTTCTTTCTATTCTGACCGCGCCTTGGGAAGAAATTCACGAATTCGTGCCGATGCAGAAGATGGTGGCCTGACGCTGCGATAAGAAACTGTCAGCACATTTGCGCGTCACATCCGAGCGGCGGTTATCACGCTTTCGGGAATGGTTGCAGGTCGGTCAAAGGGTCGTCGGGAAAGTCCGCAAGCCGCGGACGGTTCGGCACTGACCAGTGCCGTGCGTTCTGCCGAGATCAACACTGCAACGATTCCGGGGCATCCTTGAGAGCCCCAAACAGCGCAGGCAGTTCCAGTCTTGGGAACTACACGCCATGCGGGACATCATCAAAGGTTCCCCCACAACGCGAGCCGTCAGGTTGTTGTCACGCATGGCACCCACGTCCGGCCAGTTGCCTATGAGTGGCTTTGTCGGAGCATCCGCTGGTGCTGGCTTGTCCGGCAATCCTCTCTTGTTGGCTCCTTCCGTCGTGGGTGAAGTGTCAAAACGGGTAAGCGATTCCGGAACACGCCGTGCAGTCGGTGATCTGGCCAAAGCGATGCGCAGCGGCGGGCCCGCTCCCAAAGGTGGGCAGTCAGATGCGCGCCGCAGGATGATAGCTGCGTTCTTGGCGTCTCAGGCAGGTTCAGAGACTTAAGTCCGTGAGCTGTTGGACTTCGACAGCCACCCAAGACCAAAGCCGACGCAAACTAAGGCAAAGGGCCCAGTTAGTTCCGGCCAAATCAGGCGCGCGGCAATGCCAGCGGCGAGAGATATCAAAAACGTATCCTGCTTCACGCCTGAGACGTCGGTGGTCATCGGAAGGGAAACAACAGAGGCATAAAACTTCGGAGAAGCGCGTTCTGCCGTTCGGCAATCATCCCGCGATCAAGCAGTATCTGAACCTTTGGCTTTTGCAGGAGCTTCAGGCGGCGGTGGAGAGACCGGGACTGGCGAGTTAACGTGACCAACACGCCACAGCTTAGCGTACAGCCAAGGATTGATCGGCTATTTTAATTCGCCTGACGAGCCGCTTTGGATAAGTGGAGCACATCGTGCCGACGCACCATCGCTTATTTGGTTTTGTAAGGAGTATCCATGTCGTTGTTATCCACCTTTTCGCAGCCAGTAGATGTGTCAGGCGTGACGGCAGAGGCTTGGTTTCCGGCCATCGCGTCCTTGCCTGAGGGACGAAGCGTCACATCGTGGACCGAAGATGGAAATAACGGGATTTTCGTCCAGTTTTTTGACGCGCTCGGTGTTCCCGAGGGCCAACCCATCCGCATTACCGACGCCGACGAAAGAGCAAATCGACCAACGCTTAGCGTATTGGAGAACGGCTCGTTGATAGTGGCCTACACCGATCTGGCCTCCATCACGAGCGCGCAGATTTCGGCGCGACTTTTAAGCTTGACCGGCGATGAGATTGGGTCGAAGCAAGTACTGTTTTCACCGAATTTAGGCACGTCGGTGGCTCCGTCTATTTCCCCTTTGCCGGATGGCGGCTTTGTTGTTTTGCACGATAATACGCCGCTAGATGGAAGCTCGTTTGGTGTGTTTGCCCAGGTTTTCGATGCCGAAGGCAGCGTGCGCCAACCGCTGTTCCAGGTGAACCAGACAACCGACAGCTTTCAATCCGGTGGGCGCGCAACTGCCCTTGCTGACGGCGGATTCGCCGTTGTTTGGAATTCGCGGAATGTTGATTTTAGTTCTGATGCCGTGCTTGTTCGGACCTATGACGCGGATGGCACACCGCGGACGTCGGAGACACGGGTGAACCTGTTTGCGTCGGGCCGTCAAACGGATCCCGCGTTGACCACCTTGTCGGATGGTCGGCTGATTGTCGTCTGGGAAAGCGAAGGACAGGACGGCTCGGGCGATGGGGTTTACGGCCGGTTCCTTTCCGCCGCTGGAAGCCCACAGGGTGACGAGTTCCGCATCAATACGCGAACGACGAATGACCAAAAGAATGCAACCGTTGCGGCTACGCCCGATGGTGGGTTCATCGTTGTGTGGGACAACACGTTCACCACCAACTCGGCGGATATCCGGTTTCAACGGTTTGACAATTCCGGCGCCAGGGTGGGCAGCGAAGGCATCATTGGCGCCGGCTTGGCAAACCAGAACGTTGCGCCCATCTTGGCTGTTGGCGAGGATGGCGTCGCGCGCATCGCCTGGATCAACATCGAACGGGGTGCGGATGCCTTTACCATCTTCACTGCGTTTACGGGCCGCACAATTGACGGCGACGGGCGAAGCAATGCGCTCAGCGGAACAACTGCCAACGACGTTATGACGGGTCTTGGCGGAGCCGACACCATTGATGGCGGTGATGGCAACGACACCATCAGCGGAGGCCGGGGAACAGACGCGGTTGAGGGCGGCCTTGGCAATGATGACCTGAGCGGTAATGGGGGCGATGACAGCCTCATGGGGAACGACGGCAATGACACTATCACGGGTGGCATAGGCGGCGACACGCTTGATGGTGGTGGGGGTGCCGATGATCTAAGCGGCGACGCAGGGGTCGACAGCCTTATCGGCGGCGCAGACAATGACACCCTCCGCGGCAATGGCGGCAATGACACGCTCATCGGTGACAGCGGCGAAGATC
>JBCCLL010000016.1:0-70313 GCA_039026855.1 Pseudomonadota bacterium
ACCGGCTACGTTCCACCCGACCGGCTTCGCTTGAGCTCCGCAAAGGCTCCGCTCAGCCGGTCTTGACCGCAACCAGATCAACAGTAAGAAATAGGAACGGATCCTACACCTAAGCGGCCCAGATCAAGGGGGAACGTCAAAATAAAAGAACAAACAGGTAAGAAGAAGCATAAAGACCACTGACAAACGCCTTGCACAGGCCAAACTTCCTGCCATCACTCAATAAATCTATCAGGAATTCGACAGCGAGCTCGGCGTCAGTACGGCATCAAGCCCGTCATCGCAGAACAAGTATCTTACACCTCAATAAACAGCGGCGTTGAACGATCCTTGGGCAGGTCTGATACCACTTCCGCTATATGAGCTCCCCAAGAACCCGGAGCATAGACTATCGAGGTTCTCGTGGGTCTACGAGGCACACCTTGATCAGCCCCACTTGAGTGGTCCAATTTGATTGTTAGAGCATGACTGGCCTCGGGTCCATCTGGACAATGGTTTCCGGGGCAGGAGGGCGGTATTCCAGAGAACTAAGTTGGTCTTCCCCCACTGAAGTGGTCCTCCGTTATGTTTAGGAAAACGGAGGAAGACCATGGCCAACAAGCGCCCAAAGCCCGAAGAGATTGTCACGAAGTTACGGCAGGTTGAGGTTCTGACGGGGCAAGGAATGCCGCGTCTGGATGCGATCCGGCAGATTGGCGTGACTGAACAGACCTACTACCGCTGGAAGAAGAAGTACGGTGGAATGGGCACGGACCAATTGAAGGAACTAAAACGGCTTCAGAAAGAGAACGAGCGGCTTCGCAAAGCGGTTTCTGATCTTACGTTGGACAAGCTGATTTTGGCGGAAGCCGCGAAGGGAAACTTCTGAGCCCCGCTCGTCGCCGTGCTTGCATTGATCGTGTTCGTGCTGAGCTGAACATCTCGGAACGTCGTGCGTGTCGTGTTCTCAGGCAACACCGATCCACGCAAGGGAAGGCGCCTGTCGGTCGTGCCGACGAAGAACGGCTGGTAGCCGACATGGTCGAGCTGGCCCGACAATATGGTCGCTACAGTTATCGTCGGATTGCGGCGTTGCTGAGAGACGCTGGTTGGCATGTGAATGACAAGCGCGTGGAACGGTTATGGCGGCGAGAGGGGCTGAAAGTGCCGATGAAGCAACCAAAGAAGGGGCGGCTCTGGCTGAATGACGGATCGTGTGTCAGGCTTCGACCTGAGCATCGCAACCATGTCTGGTCGTACGACTTCGTGCATTGCCGCACTGATGATGGAAAGGCGTTCCGCACGCTCAACATCATCGACGAGTACAGTCGGGAATGCCTAGCCATTCGCATGGATCGCAAGCTGAACTCAGGCAACGTCATCGATGCCTTAAGCGACCTGTATTATGCGCGGCATCGCGTCGTTCATCCGTTCGGACAATGGCCCTGAGTTCGTTGCGCAAGCCGTACAGGACTGGATCAAGACTGTTGGCGCAAAGACCGCATACATTGAACCAGGCAGCCCCTGGGAGAACGGATATTGCGAGAGCTTTAATGCTCGCTTCCGCGACGAGTTCCTGAACGGTGAAATCTTCTACGGCCTACGGGAGGCGCAAATCCTGATCGAAGAATGGAGAAAACACTACAACACGAAACGCCCCCACAGTGCTTTGGGTTACCGCCCACCGGCCCCCGAAACCATCGTGCAGATGGAACAGAGGCTAGTCATGCTCTAAAAATCAAATTGGACCACTCAGGTGGGGCTGATCAGGTGAGTCCGAGCACACGGGCAACCGACACATACGACCACAGGCAACGGTGATCGCCACTGTGCCACGCGCGCCGTCACTCTGCGGCAAACCTGTTTTGGGCGGCCTCGGTGGCGTCCCATCGCAGCATGATGATCGCATCACCGGTGATGCCGCTCTCTTCTAAGCTCTGGGGCAGCGTTTTCAGCGGTGTTTCGATAATGTGCTCTTTGGGTTTTGAGACATTTGCCGCCACCGTCACCGTCGTGTCGGCTGGCATCCCGCGCGCGATGAGGTTTGATTTGATCATCTCCGCTTGCCGAATTCCCATGTAGATCGCCGCCGACGTTCCGGGCGCGGCGCAGGCCAGGGTTGCGTCGCAGAACCCGCCGTCATGTCCGGTCCCGGTGGCAAGCACGATCTTGTTGGTCTTTCCCCGCTCGGTCAGGCTGTGACCGCAGGCGGCTGCCGCGGCACTGGCGGCGGTGACACCTGGCACGATCTCCACATCGATCCCTTCGCTGCGGGCACCGGCCAATTCTTCTCCGGCGCGGCCAAAGATGCCCGGATCGCCGGATTTCAAGCGCACGACTTTCAGGCCCTTCTTGGCTTCGGCAACGATACGCGCTGTGATCTTCTCTTGCGGCCAGGAATGCGCGCCGGGCTGTTTGCCAACATAGACGCGTTCCGCATCCCGGCGGGCCAGTTCCAGCGCCTCTTCGCCGGCAAGCCGATCGTAAAAAATGATGTCAGCCTCTTGCAAACGTTGCACCGCGCGCAGCGTCAGCAGATCGCGTGCGCCGGGACCCGCGCCGACCAAGGCGATGGATCCCGCAGATGTTTCCCTGGGCGCGCCACCTTGGGCGATGGCGTCCTTGATGCGTTGGGCGGCATGCGCTTCGGCACCGCGATCCCACATCTGCCTGGGCGCATCGGAAAAGACCCAGCGCCAGAAGGCGCGGCGCCCAGCTTGCGGCACACGTCCCGCCACGGCGGCGCGCAACCGGCCAGCCAGTGCTGCCAGACCGCCCAAAGACTGGGGCAGTTGTTCTTCCAACTGGGTCTTGATCTGCCGGGCCAAAACGGGCGCTGTCCCTTCGGTCCCGATGGCCACGACCACCGGGTCACGATCCACCAAAGACGGCGTTGTCATGTCGCACAGGTCCGGCTGATCGACGACGTTGACCATGGCCCGCGCCGCCTTGGCGACGCTGTGCACCGACGCGTCAATGCCAATGCAGCCTGTGGCGATAAATACCATCGCGGCGCCCGCGAAAAACCCCTCGTCCAGAGGGCCTGCGTAGTGTTCTGCACGCCCGGTTTCGACAAGGCTCTGCAGCTCGACATCGAGCCGGGGTGCAGCCAACACGATGCGCGCGTCCGTTTTCAGCATCAGCCGTGCTTTTTGCGCGGCTTGCTCGCCACCGCCGACGATGATGACGCGGCGTGCGCTGGTCTTGATGAACATCGGAAAGGCTTTCATGACCTGATCCTTATTGCGCGGCTTGCTGCACGTTGATCGCGGCAAGAAGAGCGGCGATCTCGGGTTTGCACGAACCGCAATTGGTGCCCGCGCGCAGCGCGCGGCCAACTGCGTCAACGTCCATCAGCTGATGCTCTTCCACCGCGCGGGCGATGGTGTTGACGCCGACATTAAAGCACGAACAGACCGTTGGTCCGGGGTCCGGCACGTCCTTGGGCGCGCGGCCCAACAAGGCGCCAGCAGCCGGTTGACCCAGCCGTGTGGACAGATAGTCGCGCATAATCGCAACCGGTTCGGGCGCCACAAACAGCGCAGCCAACAGGGTGCTGTCGTGGTGGAATGCCAATCGTGCGATGCCGCGGCTGACATCGGTAAAGCTGGTCACCCTGGCATCTGGCAACCCGAACAATGCGCGCGCGTGCGCCTCCCACGATGCGGGTGTTTGGCGGCCTGCCAATTCCAAACGAAACCCACCTTCGGTCCGGGCCACCGCCCAATAGGCCGCGTCGGGGGTGGATGCGGCTTGGCAGACGGCAAATCCGTACCAGGCCGCTTGCATCTTCTGCACAGCGACAACGGTTGCCTTGCTTTCAGGTTGGCCAGAGATCGGGTCAACATTGCCCATCACAACCGCGTCGATCCGACCCGACGGCGCGGTTTCCCCGGTCCAGTGCATGGGAGCAAAGACCTGACCCGGCGACACATCATCGGTCACGCGCAGCCGCAATATCGCCCGGCCCGCAGGGCTGGTGACCTCGACCAGATCGGCGGCGCGCAATCCGTTGGCGCGTGCATCATCGGGATGCATGTCCAGATAGGGTTCGGCCAGATGGCTGGACAAACGCGGCGACAGCGCCGTGCGCGTCATCGTGTGCCATTGGTCGCGCACACGGCCGGTGTTCAGCCGGAACGGATATCGCCGGCTGCGTTTTTGTGCGGGCGCACGCCATGACACCGGCAATAGCTTTGCCTTGCCACCGGCATGAAAGAACCGACCGTCGGAAAAAAATCGGCCGCCGCTGCGTTTGGCGGTAAAGGGCCAGCGGACAGGTTCCAAATCCTCAAAACCCGCGTCAGAAATCTGCGCAAGGCCTGAAATGTCAAAATCTTTGCCCAACTTTCCGGCAATCCCCGAAAGCGCGGCATGTTCGCGAAAGATATCGGCGGGCGTGGTGTAGTCAAAGGCATCGTGCCACCCCATGCGCCGCCCAACCTCGGCCAATGCGGCCCAATCCGCGCGTGCGCCCGCATAGTTTGGCAAGATCTTGCGCTGGCGTGAGATTGTCCGATCCGAGTTTGTGACAGTCCCGTCTTTCTCGGCCCATGCGGCGGCCGGCAACAGCACGTCGGCCAACCGCGCCGTGTCCGTCGCGCCGGTTACGTCACTGACCACAACAAAATCGCAGCCAGCGATGGCGTCACGGACGGCGTCCGCCTCGGGCATCGACACGGCCGGATTGGTGTGGATGATCCACAGCGCTTTGATCTGCCCTGCCCCCACCGCGCGGAACATATCAACCGCCTTGAGGCCCGGTGCGGTCGGCATCTTTGGCGCGTCCCAAAAGCGCTGCACCGCGTCGCGGTGGCTTTGGTTTTCCAGATCCAGATGACACGCCAGCATATTGGCCAGACCGCCGACCTCGCGACCGCCCATCGCGTTCGGCTGTCCGGTGACGGAAAGCGGACCACAACCGGTGCGCCCGACGCGCCCGGTTGCGAGGTGACAGTTCAGGATCGCATTCACCTTGTCAGCACCCGAGGTGGACTGATTGACCCCCTGACTGAAGACGGTAACGACGCGCTCTGTCCCGATCCACGCATCGGCAAAAGCGCGCAGCTCATCCGGCGCCAGGCCGGTGGTGTCCGGCCGATCCGCACGCGCCGCGGCAAGTGCGGCTTCCAGCCCCTCGGTATGTTCAAGATAGGCATGGTCCAGCGCGCCACGATCGGCAATCTCGCACAGCAAATGGTTGAACAAGGCAACGTCACTGCCCGCGTCGAGCTTGAGGTGCATGTCCGCCTGATCGCAGCTCGCTGTACGCCGCGGGTCCACCACGATAATCCGCGTCCCGCGCGCCTGACGCGCTGCCAGCACGCGCTGCATCAGGATCGGGTGGCACCACGCCAGGTTGGACCCCACCAGCACGATCAGGTCAGCCGCGTCCAGGTCCTCATAGGTGCCGGGCACCGTGTCGGTACCAAAGGCGCGCTTGTGCCCCGCAACCGTCGAGGCCATGCACAGACGCGAATTGGTGTCGATATTGGCGGTGCCAATGAACCCTTTGATCAGCTTGTTGGCGACGTAGTAGTCTTCGGTCAGCAGCTGGCCGGAGACGTAGAAGGCGCAGGCGTCGGGCCCATGCGTTTGCATGGTTGCGGCAAACCGGTCGGCCACCTCTTGCAGTGCTGCGTCCCAGCTTGCCTCCTTGCCGTGCATGATAGGTACGCGCAGGCGATAGCCCTGGTTGACCGCATCGCCCACCGTCTCCCCCAAGGCACTGCCCTTGGAGCATAATTTGCCCAAATTCGCTGGATGCTGCGCGTCGCCTTTCACCAGCAGGCCGCCCGCACCGTCAGGCGTGAGCACAACCCCGCACCCAACCCCGCAATAGGGACAGGTAGAGCGTTTGGACAGCAGACCGCCGCCGTCCATCACGCCGCCACGCTGGAACGCGGAAAGCGCCCGGGCGTCTCGCAATAATCGGGGCCAAACATCAACACGTCCCGCACATCCGAGACGTCGCGCCCATCCTGGATCAAATCGAAAAACCACGCCCCGTCGCCGGTGTCGCCGTACATAACCGCGCCCAGCAGCCGGTCGTTTTCAAGGATCAGGCGTTTGTAAATACCGGCCGCATCGTCGCGATAGATCAGGTTTTCGCGCCCGTCAGCATCGGCAAAATCACCGGCCGAAAACAGATCGCACCCTGTGACCTTGAGTTTGGTGGCTAAGCTCTTTTGCACAAACTGTGCAGGTTGCCCCAGCAGAGTGTCGGCGAGCACTTTGGCCTGTTCATAGAGAGGTGCCACAAGGCCAAACACCGCGCCGCGATGTTCAACGCATTCACCAAGCGCGTAGATATCCGGCTGGGACGTGCGCATCTGGTCATCGACGATGATGGCACGATCCACCGCGACGCCTGCGTCTTGGGCAAGCGCAACGGACGGGCGGATGCCAACCGCCATCACCAACAGATCGCAGTCCAGCACCGTGCCGTCCTTTAGGCGAAGGCCCGTGACGTGCCCGTCATTGCCCACAATCTCTTCGGAGTGCGCGCCACAAAGGATCCGGATGCCCTTGTCCCGCAGCGACTTGGCCAATTGTCCAGCGGCCTCTGCATCGAGCTGGCGTTCCATCAGGTGATCCATGATGTGGACAACGCTGACCTCGACCCCGCGCGCGGCCATGCCCGCCGCCGCCTCCAGGCCCAAAAGACCGCCGCCGATGACAACCGCTCGCGCACCGGGCTGCAGCGATATCATGCGCTCGGTATCTTCCAGATCGCGGTAGGCAATCACGCCGTCAAGGTCGTGCCCGGGCATTGGGATCATAAAAGGATGTGACCCTGTAGCGATGACCAAGGTGTCATAGGCCACAGCGCCGTTTTCACCCTCAACCGCCCGCAACTGCGGATCGATGCGCAATACCCGCTCACCAAACCGCGCGGTGATGCCATGCGCGGCATACCAGTCGTCGCTGTGGGTCACGATCTCGGCAAAGGTCTTTTCCCCCGCAAGCACGGGCGACAGCATGAGCCGGTTATACGTCCCGCGCGGCTCGGCATTGAACACCGTGATGTCGAACGCCGCATCAGCGTCAGTCAGATGCTCAAGCAGCCGACCGGACGCCATGCCTGCGCCAACAATCACGAGCTTCTCGCAAGCCATGACTATTCCGCTGCAACCGCCGGCTCGGCCGGTGGCGTCGCATCAGGCGCTGCCGCTTTGGGCTTTGGCTTGGCGCCGTGCTCGTATTCTTCGAGGAAATCGAGCACTTCTTGACGGTAGGCGTAGTAGTCAGGGTGTTCGAGCAGCGCCTTGCGGGTGCGCGGACGGGGCAGTTTGACATCGGTGATCTTGCCGATGGTTGCGCGCGGCCCGTTGGTCATCATCACCACCCGGTCGGCGAGCAGGATCGCCTCATCCACGTCATGAGTGACACAGATGGCCGTCACCTTGGTGCGGCTCCACACCTCCATCAGCACCTCCTGCAATTCCCAGCGCGTTAGGCTGTCGAGCATGCCAAATGGCTCGTCCAAGAGCAGCAGCTTGGGCGACAAGGCAAACGCGCGCGCGATTCCGACCCGTTGCTGCATCCCGTTCGACAGGTCCGAGGCGGGCTTGTCCATCGCGTCGGCGAGCCCCACACGCTCAAGATAGTATTCGACCACGTCCTGGCGTTCGGCCTGCGAGGCGCGCGGATAGACGCGGTCGGCGCCAATCGCGACGTTCTGCTTTGCACTGAGCCATGGAAACAGCGACGGCGCCTGAAACACAACGGCGCGTTCCGGGTCGGCACCCTCGACGTGACGCCCATCCAGCTTGATCGCGCCCTTGGAGATCTCATTCAGACCGGCGGCCATGGTCAGAACAGTCGACTTGCCGCAGCCCGAATGCCCGATGAGCGAGACAAACTCGCCCTTGTTGATCTTCAGATCAAAGTCCTCGACCACGGTCAGCGGACCTTTGGGCGTCGGATAAACCTTGTGCAGTTGCGAGAAATCAAGAAAGCGGTTGTCGATCATGCCCTTTTGCGCCTGCGCCACAGCTGCAGGGACCGAGTGGATCGGCGTGACATCGGGGAGTTGCTTGGTGCCCTCAACCTTGGCCGCGATCCCCACATCCATCAGATAGGACGTCACCGCCGCGCGCAGCTTTTTAAAACCGGCGTGGTTGTTCATCGCCGACCGTTCGCGTGGGCGCGGGATGTCGACCCTAAACTCTTCGCCCAAGGTCCCGTCGGGGTTCAGCGCGATGATGCGGTCAGCCAGCACGATGGCCTCGTCCACGTCATTGGTGATCAGCACGCAGGTCTTTTTGTCCGCCTCCCAGATCTGTTCGATCTCATCGGCCAGATTGGCGCGGGTCAGCGCGTCAAGCGCCGACAGCGGCTCGTCCAAGAGCAGCACCTCGGGGTTCATGGCAAGTGCCCGGGCCACATTGACGCGTTGGCGCATGCCGCCCGACAACTCGGCCGGACGCCGCGATGCGGCATGGCTCAGCCCGACCATATCGACATATTTGTCGACTTTGGCCGACTTTTCGACCGCCGGCATCGATGGGAAAATGCTGTCGACCGCCAGGCGAACATTGCCGTTCACGGTCAGCCAGGGCATCAGCGAATAGCTCTGAAAGATCACGCCGCGTTCGGGACTGGGCCCAGTGATCGGCGCGCCCTTGAATTCGACGCTCCCTTTCGACGGCATCTCTAGCCCGGCAAGCAAGTTGATCAGCGTCGTCTTGCCCGTGCCTGAAAAGCCGAGAAGCACGAGGAACTCGCCCTCCTCGACCTCAAGATCGATGTTGCGCAGCACGTCCGTGCGCGTGGCACCTTCGCCAAAGCTCTTGCAGACGTTAGTTAGCTTGAGGATCGACATAGCCACCTACCGGTTGTTGGTGAAGGTAAAGAGGGACTGGATCGCGTACATCAGACGATCAAGCAGGAACCCGATGATGCCGATGGTGAAGACTGCAACCATAATTTTGGCAAGCGACTGCGAAGAGCCGTTCTGGAATTCGTCCCAAACGAATTTGCCCAATCCGGGGTTCTGCGCGAGCATCTCGGCCGCAATCAGCACCATCCAGCCCACGCCGAGGCTGAGCCGAAGACCGGTAAAGATCAGCGGCAGCGCCGAGGGCAGCACCAGCTTGGTGATCTTGGTCCAGGTGCTCATTTTGAGCACTTTGGAGACGTTCACCAGGTCCTTGTCGATGGAGCTGACGCCCAGTGCGGTGTTGATCAGCGTCGGCCACAGTGAGCATAGCGTCACGGTGATCGCTGAGTTGAGAAAGCTCTTGGCAAAAAAGCCGTCACCATCCGTGGCATAGGTGGCCGAGACAACCATCGTGACAATCGGCAACCACGCGAGCGGCGAGACCGGCTTGAACACCTGAATGATCGGATTGAGCGCCGCGTTGGCATAGGGCGACAGGCCCGCCGCGATCCCGAGGGGCACGGCCACCACTGTCGCGATCAGAAAGCCGAAAAACACCGTCTGGATCGACGTCCAGATTTGCGCGTAGTAGCTCGGTGCGCCGGTATAAGCGCGCTGCACAGGCTCTTTGCCCTGCTCCAGCCGCCGCTCGTTCAGCTGCGCGACCTTTTCTTCAAAGGCAAGCTTTGATTCTGCCTTGGCCTGCGCGTCTTCATGCAGGTTAACGGCCTGCTCCCACACCTGCGCGGGTCCGGGGATGGCACCAAGCGATGTTTGAACCTGCGGCGCCAGCGACGCCCACAGCATGAGGAAGGCGGCAATGGCCAGGACGGGCACGCCGAGCAGCTTCCAGATCTCGGAGGCCTGCGCGCGCGGGTTGTCGCCTGCGGCAGCCTTGAGAACCGGGGTCAGCCAGCTGAGGCCCAGAACCTGAAACCACTTGTCGGCGGTGTTGATGCGGGTGAAGAGCCGTTCCTTGCGGGCGGCCTTTGCCTCTTCGGATGCGAGGCTTTCTGGATCGATGGCGGTCATGTGGATGTCCTCGGCGACGTTGGGGGAGAGGCCCCGGATCAGGTCCGGGGCATCAGGTCTGCGTGGCACGTGCCCCGGGCGTGACCCGGCGCCGGCTGGGATCAGCCTTGCACCTCGTTGCCAACGACGATCTGCTCGCCCTTCAGCCCAATGGGCAGGCTTTCGAGATAGGCGTTGGGCGCTTTGCCGTCATAGGCGATGCCGTCGATGATATCTTCGGCAGGCGTCGGCGCTTTGAACCCATCGCTGTCCCATGGGAAATCCGCCTCATTTGCCATGCCTTCGTCCACCAGCAGGCGTGCCGCCTCAAGGTAGATGTCCGGGCGGTAGACCGACTTAGCGGTTTCAAAGAACCACTCGTCCGACTTCGCTTCTGCGATCTGGCCCCAGCGACGCATCTGGGTAAGGTACCAGATCGCGTCCGAATAGAACGGATATGTCGCGTTGTAGCGGAAAAACACGTTGAAGTCGGGGATGTCACGCTTGTCGCCCTTTTCGAACTCGAAAAAGCCGGTCATCGAGTTTGCAATCACCTCATAGTCCGCCCCGACATAGTTGGGCTGGCTCAGCATCTCGACCGCAGCCGGACGGTTGGCGTTGTCGTTCTCGTCCAGCCAAATGGCCGCGCGGATCAGCGCCTTGACTACAGCTTTGGTGGTGTTGGGGTTCTCTTCGGCAAATTCTTTTGTGATACCAAAGACTTTCTCGGGGTTGTTCTTCCACATCTGATAGTCGGTGATGACCGGCACACCGATGCCTTTGAAGACCGCCTGCTGGTTCCACGGCTCACCCACACAGTAGCCGTGGATGGTGCCCGCCTCGAGCGTGGCTGGCATCTGCGGCGGTGGTGTCACGGACAGGAACACGTCCGCACCAATCTGGCCTGAGATGTTCTCGGGGCTGTAATACCCAGGCTCCAGCCCACCGGCAGCCAACCAATAACGCAGCTCGTAATTGTGCGTGGACACCGGGAACACCATGCCCATGTTAAATGGCTCGCCTTTGGCGTTGAAATCCTCAACCACCGGCTTGAGCGCGGCGGCGCTGATCGGGTGCTGCGGACGCCCGTCATCCATGGTGGGGATGTTGGGTTTCATCATGTCCCAGACCTCGTTTGACACGGTGATACCGTTGCCGTTCAGGTCCATGGAAAACGGGGTGATGATGTGCGCCTCGGTACCGTACCCAATGGTCGCAGCCAGCGGCTGACCGGCCAGCATGTGCGCGCCATCAAGCGTGCCGTCGATCACACCGTCGAGCAGCACTTTCCAATTGGCCTGCGCCTCCAGCGTGACAAACAGCCCTTCGTCAAGGAAGTAGCCGTTTTCATAGGCCACCGCGAGCGGCGCCATGTCCGTGAGTTTAATAAAGCCAAACGTCAGCTCGTCTTTTTCAAGGTCGAGCAGTTCGGCAAAGCTGGGAGCAGCAAGGATGCTGAACGCCGCAGCAGCGAGGGTTGTCCTGGCGAACATCGAAGAGTGTCCTTTCGTTGCGGCGCGGGGGAGAGCGCCAAACAAAAAAAGCCGCATCGAACAAACGATCATGGATCGTATGCTCAAAGCGACTGTGCTTAGTGATTTGCCCGATCAGCCGGGCTGCGGAGGAACGAGCAACACTGCTCGTGGACATAAGATGACCGAAAAACCGGCGCGGATGGGGAAAAAACGCCGGCATGAGGGCATTTTTTACCTCGGGCTTGGGAATTGCCGAAAATTTGCCCAAAAATGCGGCTGTCTCACTGGATCGGCTCAAAGATGCGTCCATCGAAAAACACGTTGCGATCAAGAATCAAGCGCCCACCCAGGGACCCGGCTGCACTTGCCTCGGCCAAAGCACCCTCAAGCTTCACGCTCGCCGACGGCAGATCCGGCGCAATCCCGTCCAACGCGGCGCGATACACGTCCGAACGGAACGTGGCGCGCGCCGCATGGGCACTTTCCACCGGATCAAGGCCGGTGCGTTTGGCAAGCTGGCTGCCGATCCATTCCGCCTGACTGCGCCACGGAAAATTGGCCGCCCCTTGGAAAAAGGCGACAAAGCTCTTGGCGTGGCGCGCCTCGCCTTCTGCCGAGATGGTGAACTGTCCGGTCAGCGCGTGTTCCAGCAGATCGGGCGACAGGTCGAGATAGTGCGGCCTGCTCAGGATTTCCGGCACCAGCGACGCGGTATCCTGCGTGCCCAGCCAGCGCGCGGCGCGCCACAGCGCGCGGGTCAACCTGTGCGCCTCGTTGGGGTGGGTGTCGGTCCAGCCCGCGCGCACGGCCAACACCTTTTCCGGCGCAAAGGACCAGATTTCGGAACACGGCAGCAGCAGCTTGCCCACCCCCGCCTCAACCGACCGCGACCCCCAGGGCTCGCCCACGCAAAACGCGTCCAACTCGCCCGCCTCCAGCGCGTCCGCCATCTGCGGCGGCGGCACGGTGCGCACAATCAGCTTTTGCGGCGCAGGCAGCCCAAGTGCCGACAGCCAGTAATATACCAGCTCAGCATGCATCGAAAATGGAAACGGAACGCCAACCCGCAGGCCATCGCCCTTGGCCGCGATCAACGCCTGCCCGGCCGCGCGCGCATCGTCAAAGGCAAAGTCGTGTCCCTGCGCCTCAATCTTGCGGGCCAGATCGCGCGATACGCCGATAACATTGCCATTGACCGACAAAACCGCCAGCGCGTGCAACTGCGCCGCCGTACCGCCAAGCCCCAGGGCACTAGCCACCGGCACCGCGGCCAGCATGTGCGCGGCGTCAAGTTGGCCAAAACACAAGCCATCGCGCAGGCTCGACCAGGACGGATAGGCGCGCAAGCGCAGATCAAGCCCCTCTTCGCGGGCAAATCCCATCTCGGAACAGCAAATCAGCGGGGCGGCATCGACCAGCGGGATAAACCCAACGTCAAGGCGGGTCACGTTCACGACAATAGCCCAGCCGACGCAACAAGGGCGGCCGCCACCTCGGCGATGCGCTTGCTCTGGTCCATCGCGGCACTGCGCAGCAAGGCATAGGCCTCGTCCTCGGACACGCCGCGCGCCTTCATCACCATGCCTTTGGCGCGGTCGATCACCTTGCGCTCTTCCAGCGCGCGCTTGGTCTCGGTCAACTCATTGCGCATGCGCTGGATCATGCGAAACCGGGCGATGGCCGCGTCCATGATCGGCTTCACCCGGTCCGAGCGTAGCCCGTCCACCACATAGGCCGACACGCCCGCCTCAATCGCCGCCGCCGTCAATTGATCGTCCGAGCGGTCCACAAACATCGCCACAGGTCGCTCCAATGGCCCAGACGCCAGCGCCATTTCTTCCAGCATGTCGCGCGACGGGTTGGCCATGTCGATCAGCACCACATCGGGCGCATAGGACGCAATATGACGGCTCAGACTCGATGGTTCGGCAATCACCTTGAGGTTCTGATAGCCCGCGTCGCGCAAGCTGTCGGCAATCTGCAGCGCGCGGTCGCGATCTGGCTCGACAATCATTATGGCTAGATCAGGTGTCACCGGTGTTGGATCGCCGCACGCGCTTGATTGGGCAAGGGGTGCGGCGGCATTTCCAACAGGTGCATAGCACACGTGCCTGTTTTTTGAGCGCTGCAGCGCGGCAAGTCGCTCAGATCAATACACATCTCGCTGATAGCGGTGGTCCGCTGCCATCGCATCGAGATAGGCGCGCGCGGCTGCCTCATCCGCGCCAAGGCCCTTGGCAATGATCGCAAGCAGCGCTTTTTCGACATCTGACGCCATGCGCGAGGCATCCCCGCAGATGTAGATCGCCGCGCCCTCTTCGAGCCAGGCAAAGACCTCATCGCTGCGCTGTTCCAGCAATGTTTGGACATAGACCTTGTCCGCGCCATCGCGCGACCACGCCAGCGACAGGTGATCCAGCACGCCGCGCTCGGCCCAACCCTCGATCTCATCGCGGTAGAGGTAGTCGCAGGCCGCATGCTGATCGCCGAATAAGAGCCAGTTTTTGCCCGTGGCCCCACGCGCCTCACGTTCTTCGAGAAACGCGCGGAACGGGGCGATGCCGGTGCCCGGCCCGATCATGATCAGCGGCTTGGCATCGTCGGCGGGCAGGTGGAAATGCGCCGATTTTTGCACGTAGATGCCGACCATCCCACCTTCGGCCAGCCGGTCGCCCAAATAAGTCGACGCAACCCCTTTGCAGGCGCGATCATGCAGGTCATAGCGCACCTCGCCCACGGTCAGATGCACCTCACCGGGGTGCGCCTTGGGGCTGGAGGCGATGGAATAAAGCCGTGGCTGCAACGGGCGCAGCGCGTCCGCGAGGGTCTGTGCGCTCACACTGCCAACGGCGCGGAGCACGTCCAGCACCTGTGCGTCTTGCGGCGCCTCGGACAGCCCCAGTGCTTCGAGGGTTTTGGGCGTGACCGTCGCGATATCGAGACGCGTCGACAACGCTGAGCGCAACCGCGCCGGGCCGGATTTAAGGGTCACCGGCTCTTTGCCCGTCAGTCCCGTTGCCCCCAAAATGTCGGCCACATCGTCGGGACAGTTGACCGGCCACACACCCAGCGCGTCCCCTGCATCATACTCTAGATCGACGCCGCCCCCGGCCAGCGAAATCTCGATGTGGTTGACGCATTTGGCGCTGTCCGGCCCGCTCAACCGGTCGCTGGCAATCAGCGACGCCATAAACGGGCGGTTTTTGTCAAAGGCCGGCGCCGGTTCGGCGTCGATAATGGCAGGTGCTGCGCTGCCTGCGCTGGCATTTGCAAACGGTTCGGACGCAAAAACAGCCGTCTTCCACGCGCCGTAATCATCGTCGTAATCTACGTCACACAGCACCGCCTCTGCCGCCCGCGTGGCCCCCAACGCGGCCAGGCGCGCGTCGATGTCTGTGGCGCATTTGTTGAAATCGGCATAGCTCGTGTCACCCAACCCGCACACCGCGTAGTTCAGGCTCGCCGGCATTGCCGGACAGCCGTCAGCCATCAGGGCTGCAAAGAATTTTGACGCGTTGTCCGGCGCTTCGCCCTCGCCAAAGGTGGAGACGACAATTGTCACGTGATCCATAACTGCCAAATCAGCCGGTGTGATGTCGTCAAGCACCTGCACCTTGGCCTCAAAGCCCTGCGAGGGCGCAAACTTGCGCAGGTCTTTCGACAGCCCCTCGCAATTGCCCGATTGCGAACCGTATAGCACGTTGACCGGGGCCAGCGGCGCCGCGTCGGCGCCTGCGCCTGCCGCGGCCGAGGCGGCAATGGCCGACAGCCCGGTCAAAAGACCGTTCAGCCATTGTCGCTGCGCCTCGTCAAATGGCGCGTCGGCAGGCACCAGGTCGACCTGCGGTTCGGTGGCGGCGACGGCCGCTTCGATAGTCTTGGCAATCAGTGGCGTTGGCGCGTTCATGGCCGTGCTCCCTTAGGCAGCGTGTTGCAGGTTGTGTGGCAAGAGTGTCAGCAGATCGGCATCGCTCAGCCTCCGCGAAAAGGCGAGGAACGTCTCGCCCGCCTCGCGCCGGGCCAGGTACTGGCCGATGACATGATCCAAGATCGGGTGGATTTCTGCCGCAGGCACCGGGCCGATCAGCGGACGGGCCAGCCCTTGATCCAGATCCGATCCGCCGCCGATGACAATTTGATAGCCCTCGCCACCGCCCGGGGCGGCTGCACCCATCAGGCCAATGTCGCCGATATAGTGCTGCGCACAGGAGTTTTTGCATCCCGTCAGATGGATGTTGATGGGGCTGTCGAGCGTGTGCCGCGCCTCCAGATGGCGCACCAGATCCAGCGCGTCCTGTTTGGTGTAAGCGGCGGCGAACTTGCAACCCCATTTGCCGGTGCAGGCCACCGCGCCTGCAGCAAAGGCCGAGGCACGGGTGAACATGCCGGCCGCCTCAATCTCGCGACAGGCCGCGTCGATATCGGCATCGGGGATGTGCGGGATCAGCGGGTTTTGCCAGACGGTCAGACGGATGTCGCCGGTACCGTAGCGCGCAGCCAAATCGGCCAAGACGCGCATCTGCTCGCTCGACAATCGCCCCAGCTCCAGGGCGACGCCGATATAGTTCAACCCCGGCTGGCGCTGCGGGTGCACACCGATATGGCCCTGCCGGTCAATTGGCGTGCGCGGCCGGTCATGCGCGATGTCGAGCCGCGTCAGCGTGATGCCCGAGCCAAAGCTGTCCAGCTTTTCCTGCGACCGCTCGAGGAACCACTCAACGCCCTCTTTTTCCAACAGATATTTTAACCGCGCTTTCTTGCGATTGGTCCGGTCGCCATGTTCGACAAAGACCCGCAGCATCGCCTCGGCCACGTCGACCGTCTCTTCGGGGCGGCAAATTAGGCCGGTGTCGCGGGCAAAGTCCTTGTGCCCGGTGATCCCACCCAACGCGATGCGGCACCACAGTCCGGGTTCGACGCCGGCATCATTGGGTTCCACGATGACCGCCAGAAACCCGATGTCGTTGGTGTCCGACAGGCACGACAAGCGGCCCGCGTTGTCAAAAGAGATGTTGAACTTGCGCGGAATGCCCTGCAACTCGCGCGTGCGCAGAATACGCGTGGACAGCCGCATCGCCTGCGGTGTCATGTCCACCAACTCGTCCGGGTCAAACCCGGCTGACGGTGTCACGGTCAGGTTGCGCGCACTGTCAGCACCCGTCCCTTGTGCTGTCAAAGCCGCTTTTTCCATGCGCGCGATCAGGTCAATCACCGACCGCGGCTGTATCTCGCGCAGTTGCAGTGATCCGCGCGTGGTCACGTGGCTGTAACCGCCCGCGAAATCTTCGGCGCACGCGGCCAGCACGCGCATCTGTTCCGCGCTCAGCACACAGGCCGGCGCGCGCAGCCGCATCATGTAGCCGGGGCTGTTGGGCGTGACATTGAAGAACCCCAGATGCCGCAGCAGGAACTGATCCAACCCTTCGGCCATCTCGTCGCGGGCGGTCCATTCTTCGAGCTGCCGCCAGATGTCGAGCGGGTGGATCTCGTGCTTGCGCGCTTCTTCCTTGCACAAATCCTCAACCGGCACGCCGTACAAACTGGCGGGTGCGGGTGCTGCATCGGCCGCAGGCTGCGCCGCGGGCGCAAACGCCTTGTGCAGGTTCATCTGCATGATGACTTTGGCAAGATACGCCTGTTGCTCGCGCGTAAAGCCAGAGTGGTGAGACGACATTCCATAACCCCAGGGCTGTCTGCGACGAAGATATTCGCCGCGGCATAACTTTAAGGTGTGGAAGCTCATCGATGGGCTTCAGGGTCGCGCAGAACCGCGTGAGCAACGTTGCTGATCGCTAAAATCTACCGTTGAGGCAAAAAGGCAAGCATTCTTATCGCACCCCGGCCAATTCGTTTGGTCCGGTTTTGCAATATGCCTAAATTTATCGCGCTTGTGCTGCAAAACCGCGCCGACCTTCACCCACAGTTCATACCGCCAACACCCGGTCGCCTGATCGAACCCATGAAAAAATGGCGCGCATATACATGCCTTGCCCGACCCTCCCTGGATGTTGACGAAGGCTCACAGCCCCTTCTTGTGCAAATCACGCAATATCTTTGATTGTTCTACCAGAGCACCGCCTACGTGCTGCGAGCCGGGGATCGACAAATGATAGGGGTCGCGAAACAGCAGCGTGTCGCCGCGTCGCATCGAACAGTCTTGCAGCCCGCACACCGTGCTCTGCAGATCGACCAATTCGACACCTGCGCGCCCTGAAACCAGCCGTTGCAGCATGGCCATCCAGCGGGCTTCCATCTGACGCGCACGGTCGGCATCCATGGTGCACTTGCCCACGCGGCTTTGATGCAGCGCATAGGCACACCGATAGGGATCAAACGGAAACGTGGGCAAGCCGGCTGCCAGCACCACTTTCTTGTTGGCGCTGAGCAAATAGTCGAGCGTCTCCGCCAGACGCGGCTCAAGCTCAGAGAGCGACACCAGCACGTCCACCTTGCCCAAAAAATACATGCTCCACACAACCACTTCTATGTCGGGATCGATCGCAGTTTGCGGCAGCATGGGGTCAAACACCGGCTCACCCAACAGCGGCGTGCCATTTTGCACATATCCCACGACATTCTCGTCCGGCAGCGCCTCTGCCAGACCGATGAACAAATGTTCGGCAACCGAATCGCCCAGCACGGCAACCGTGCGCGCGCCATTAGGTTTCGATTGCGGGCAGCGCAAAAACGTCTTCCACCGCAGCGCGGTTTCGAACACCGCGTCTGGCGTGCAGGATGCAAAATTCTGGTTAAGATATTGGTGAAATTCAACATGATCGACGTCGCCAAAGGGCACTTGGGCGCTGCGCACCAGACGATGATCAAACCCGTTTTGCAGGTGTCCCACCATCCCCAGGGTGGCAAACGCCGCCAAAGCACCGCCAGAAAGCGCAAAGATCGGGCCGCGTCCGACACCGCCGGGACGCCGAAACGGCGCTTCGACATAGCGCCAGGTCAGCCAGGCCAACGGAAACACAGCGAGGCTAAGCGCCAGCATCAGGCCCTGTGACGGATGCTCAAGGCTTTGATATCGGGTAAAGGCAAAGATCGGTTGGTGCCACAAATACGCAGAATAGCTGACCAAACCGATGCCCACGATAGGTCGCAGCGACAAAACCGCGCCGACCCGGGTGCCCACAGCAAACAAAAGCACGAGCGCGGTCCCCATCGTCGGAACCAGGGCGTGCCGCCCGGGAAACGGCGTCTGCGCGTCGAAGCTGACAACTGACACCACAATCAACCCAATCCCGACGCCACCGGCGATTTCAGCCAGCCGCTTTGGAACCGATGGCGCGCCGTGTCGATGCATCCACAGCGCACAAAAGCCACCCACCAGCAGTTCCCATGCCCGCGTCGGTAATAGGTAAAACGCAGCCGAAGGATGCGCCCGCGCACCCCAGTCCGCCAATCCCAAACTCAGGACAAAAATCACCATGAGGCCGCCGGTAATTGCCCGCCAGCCAAAGCGCCACGTCGCCATCAGGTAGAGCGGAAACAGGATGTAATACTGCTCTTCGACGGCGAGTGACCAGGTGTGCAGCAGCGGTTTCAGCTCTGTCGCGCTGTCGAAATAGCCGCTTTCAGTCCAAAACAGGACGTTGGATGAAAACGTTGCGACCGCGACCAGACTTTGCGCAAAGTCCATCAAATCGCGCGGCACCAACCAGGCCCAGGCAAACGGCAAGCACACCAACATGACGGTGAACAGCGCCGGCAGGATGCGCCGCGCCCGGCGCTCATAAAAATGCAAGAGGCTAAAGCGATCTGCATCCAAATCCGCCAGCAAGATCCCGGTGATCAAGACCCCGATATGACGCAAAAACATCGACCCCGACAAAACCGCCGGAAAATCCCGTCACACCCGCGTGAAACAGGATGACCGGGACCACGGCAACGGCGCGCAAACCGTCAATCTCAGGGCTATAGCTCATGCCGATATCTCAAATGGCAACGCTCAAATCCTTGGCTAAAATGCACGTGCCCTTATGTGCCGCGTTTGCACCGATCTTTGAAGGGCCGAGAAAACGACGGGGTGTTTTATCAAAAAGTGTGGTTCCGGCACACGATGTGATCGCGGTTGTTGGTCGCAGACACGCTGATCAATGATTAAATACCGAATAATAGCAATGAATTAAGCAGCGCAATTCATGTGATTTATGTGAGGTCGGCACGCCGCAATGCGGACCTTGTGCTAAGTGCGCAAGCATCCACAGACGCTCGTTGCCCGCACGCCTCACAGCCCAGATCGACCGGGTCCGCTTTCCGCGATACGGCGATCTCTTCACCGCCCAGCCTGCGAACTCCGCATATCATCGCCTGCGTTGCGCAGCAGGCCAGCCGCCGCGCCTCGCGCCAAGCAGCAACAGCCTGCTACCCCATTTGCGCGGCGGTAAAGGCCAGCAGATCGGCGTTTTGTTCCAGCAGGTCACGCTTGGTCAGCCGGTGCACCACATGCGCGGGCACGCCCAGGTCCTCAATGGGCAACCCGACGCTTGGCCCCGTCCGATAGGCCCGCCGCATCGAGATATTTAGGTCATAGCCGCCCGGCAGTGTCTGAGGTCCGCTGATCCCTTGGTATTTGGCAAAATTCACCAGCACCGACCACGGCCAAACATTGGCGCCCCCGGCCCCGGTTGAGGCATCAACGCCCACGATCACGCCGACATCATTGTCGACAAAATCGGCAGCAAAGAAATCGGTGGTGGAATAGCACAGCGCGTCAATGATCAGCGCCACTTTGCCCGGATAGCGATAGTCCGGCACGGCGTCATAGTAGGCCGAGATCGGGAACGCCTGCGCCCAGACGTTTGACGTAGCGCTTTGCAATTGCAGCGACCGCTGCCACTCCGCAAACATCTGGTTCTGCGCCAGTTGCAGCGTCGACGGGGTGGCGCGAAAGGCAATCGGCGCGGGTTGCAGCGGCTTGGTTGTCAGCATCCGCACCAGCCCCTGCCCGGCCGGGATCTGCCCACCCGGATTGCTGCGCACATCGATGATCAACCGGTTCTGAGGCAGGTTTGGCAGGATCGTCGCCAGCTTTTGCAAAAACGCGTCCACATCCGGCACCTCAAAACTGAAGATGCGCAGATAGCCGCAGCGCCCCGTGGGCGTGTGGATCACGCCGTAGCGCAGGATGCCGTCGGTGGTCAGCGCGTCTTTTGTGCCGTCCGGTTCTTTGGTGGCCTCGGCGCGGAACTTGTTGATCACGTGGGTCTGCTCATCCAGCCCCAGCATGTAGCCCGTCGCCGACGCCCCACCGCTGGCAGCGCCTCGGGTCGCGGGTGGCGGCGCGTTGGTGTAAAACCGCCAGGGCGTGGTGACCGCCTGTGCAGTGCCGTCCGGGTCGATGAAATTCAAGGTCACCCAATCCTCGCCCGGCATCAGCACATAGGCCAGCGGTCGGATTGTCAGGTTCGCCACCCCCAACCGAACGCACGCCGGCCAGTTCGCACCCTGCGTCTCGCGCGCAATCGCGTTCATATACAGGTGGATGGGCGATCCGTTCCAATGCGTGACCACCGACCCCACCGGGATCTCGTCAAAGCCATAAAGCTGCTTGGTCACCACATAGACCGGCAGATCGTTTTCATAGACCTGTTCGATCACAAACGGCACATAGGCTACCAGGTTTGTCCAAGGCTGCGGCAACCGCAGCGTCGTATGCCGGTCCTTGAGCGCGGTGATCGTGCGGATCAGCTGGCGGGTAAAGTTCTGCTCCGGGTTCGCTTTGAGCCGCCGCAGCTGCGCAATCGGGTCGATGCCAAAGGCCGACATCTTCTGCGGCAAATGGGTGTAAAACTCGCGCAACCCCAGCTCAAGCTGATCACAGAGCGCCCGTTTGACCGCGACATCCGGTCCAGGGATGCGATACCGAAGCGAGGCAAGAAGCGGGCTTTGCGTATACGACACCATGTCTTGTTCCTCCCCGGATGGTATTGCGGCGCTAGCGCGGGCGCCCGATCATGAACTCGCCGATGGACCCCTCGGTCTCGTAGTCCAGCCCAGTCATCGCCGCGAACCGATCCGCATTGCCCAGACCCAGACCGCAGCCGCCCAGCCCCATGGCTGTGGCGACCAGATACATGGTCTGATAAATCACCCCGACATTTTTCAACTGCGCCGCGTAACACATTGAAGAATATTTCCAATTGAACGCGCCAAAGCGGCTGGCGATGGTAAACAGGATCTGCGGCCGCCCCAGTCCGGCGGTGGCACTCACAGCCTCGTCCACCAGCCGCGCCATGTTGTCATCGGGCTCCGAGATGTGGCGCAGCGCGTGCGCCACCGGGTCATAGTGGTAAAACCCGCGCGGCAGGTCGGCGCAGGCCTCAATGGTCACATATAGTTCCTGTTCGTAGATACCGCCGCCATTGGGATAGGGCCGCGCGGCCATCTCGAACCCGTCGTGATTGGTCAGCGACCGCACGCGCATGGTGCGCCACAGAAATTCGCCCAGCTCCCAGCCCGCGACGGGCGCCGGGCTATAGGTCCGCACCGATCGGCGCGTTTCCATCGCCTCAAACAGCGGCAGGTCGCGCGACAGCTGCATGGGCCGGTAAAGCGGGATGGTCGGCCGGTCCGCCCATTTGTCGGTGTCCAGAACCGGGGGCTTGGGGATGTCGTCCTGAAACTCCCACGTCGCCCCGATGCGCAATCCATTGCGGCCCATCCGGCTTTGGCTGTGGTACAGCAGCTCGTGAAAATCCCACATGCGCCGGTCATCGTGCAGATCATCCGCCGTCTGCCCGTCCGCGTCGCAGGGCAGGATCACCTCGGCCCGCGCCAGCATATCGACAAAACCCGCCGCCCGGTTGCCCAGATCGCCATGCGACAGCGCGCGTTTCACCGTGGTGGGTTCCGCAAACCGCCCCAGCAACGACAGCGCCTCGGGCGCGTGCACCTTGACCTTCGCTGCACCCAGAGGCGAGCGCACGGTGGGGGTTCCATTTTCGGTCTGAACATACTGAAATTTCGACAGTTTCCAGGTCGAGCGCCCGTTCAGATCGTGATCCGCCCCCAGCGCAAAGCTTTCTGACACCGGCTCCAACCGTGCCGTGCCGCCCTCATCGGCCAGCGCCACTAGGCCCACCCGGCCCAGATGCTCCACCGTGTCAAAGACCGGCGGCGCCAACCCGTCCACACCAATGCCGTCCCCATCCAGATCGGCTTGCAGCGCCTTGCTCTGACGTTCGCCCAGCAACCCGCGCGCGGCGATAGCGGCGGGCACGTTGCCCTCGTACCCGTCTCGCCGCAGCACGGCGCGCAGGCCCGCGCCGCTCAAATGAACATGGCGACCGGGTTCAGGTCGTCCTCTGTCAGCGCGTGCTCAAGCCAGCCCATCTTGACCGGCACGTCGTATAGCCGCCCGGGCGCATGCCGCGCCCAGAAATGGCGCATGCCGGGCACGATGACCTTGGCCACCGGCAGGCCAATGTCAGGCCGCGTCTGATCGAGGATCAGCACCTCGTGGCCCAGATCTTCGAACCGGCCAAAGACATGGCGCACATTGTCTGACACCGACCCCTCGGCGCGGAAATCGTAGTCGCCGGGCGTCATGGCCGGTGCATCCGACGGTCCGATGTAAGGCTGGTTTTCCAGCGTCGCGGTGCGCCACCAGTTCAGCGTATCCGGATCGTCAAAGGCGTATTGCGTCACCCCGTCCGCGCCCACCTGCAACACCGCAGGCATGAACTGGTTCATCTCGGTGATGCAGCGCGACAGCGCGATGCGCGGATCGAGATGCGCGCCAAAGCCCATGACGATATCCTCGGTCGGGCCAGAGGTGCGCCGGTTCACCGCCGCCATACAGGGCACGCCCACGTCATTGGTCAGGTCCAGCACCCAAAACTCGCGCCCCCGCGCGCCATAGAACGCGTGCATCTCGTCGATATAGGGGTCGTCAAAACTGTCCAGATCGACGGCAGGCCGCGACAGCCGGTTCATCCACCAGATCGCCACCCCGTCCCGCTCGATCACCTCCAGCGCGCCTTGCAGCAGCGCATCCTCCAGGTTGCCACCCGCTGCGGCGCCGTTGGAATCGCCCCAGCAGTAGAATGCGTTGTCGACGTCCGACACGTTGTAATAGGCCAGCGAGGTGGGGATCAGCCGCCGCCGCTCCTGCGTCCACGACCACACCGGCGACCATAGGATCTCCGCATCCGGGTCAAAGGCTTGCGGCACCACTGAAAACCGCGACCCGGTGGCGTTCCATTCGTCCCGCGTCGCGTATTGCCGCTCGGAATAGAGCATGACCGTGCGCGGATCGACTGCCTCATCCCCCAGCGCGTTCAGACTGGCGGTGATCGTCTCTTCCTCGTGCCGGAAGGTGCCGGAATACCGCTCCAGCGCTTCGCACAGGGCCGAGGTGCGCGCCTGCGCGTCCGTCTTGCCCTTGCCCGAGGAATTTGACCGCAGCCCATCCTTGAGAAACGCGATGTGATCGTTCTTGAGCGCAAAGTTATGCCCCGCCATATAGGACCGGATCGGCGTCTCGGTTAGCGTCGGCACCGGGTAGACGCCCTTGATCACGCCGGTCAGCGGTGACACCAGGTGCTGGTAGCGGGCAAAGGTTGTCTCGGGTGCCTCGGGCCGGAACCCGTTTTCATTGGCCACCCGGCCCAGATCATCGTTCAGCACCACGGGGCGTCCTGCCACCTGCGCCAGCGCCGGATCGCCGCAATCGGGGCATTGCGGCCGCCGCGGGACATAGTGATAGGTCTGCTCACCGCTCAGCGTGTCGATGGCCACCAAGCGGCTGTCCATCAACGGGCTTTCGGCGCGCACCAGCATCCGGGCCATCTGCAGCAGCGCCAGCGACACCGCCTGCGTTTCACCCAGCGGAATGTGCGCGCGCGAGGTTTTGAACGGCGTGGCGTGCTGCGTGCGCCGCCTTACATAGCCTTCGACCTCGCGATTGTGCCGCAACCAGGTGGCCAGACAGGACCAGCACGGCCCGGCATAGGGGCGAAAGATCGGACCGGCCAGCGGCAACAGCCCACCGGGTTTGACCAGCATCCACGCCGCACCCGACGCCAGCATGCGGGTGTTGATCTGCGCCAGTTCGGGGTTCTCGTAATCGTCTGTCAGCACCAGGGTAAAGCTGGCAACCCGCCCCGGATCCGACCGCAACCCCAGCGACGCCAGCCCCTGATAGGCGATGCGCGCATCGACCTGCCCCAGGCTCAGCACATGGATGTTTGTCTGCGCCAGAAAGGCCGCCGTGGCCTGCGCGCTAAGCCCCAGCTCGGTCCAAAAGATTTGCGAGGCTTGCCGCTCTTGCGGCACCGCTTCCTCGACATGGGCGTGGCTCAGCAGGATGTTGATCCCCTCGCCCACCGCTGCGTCGCCCAGCGACGGGGCAAGCGCTGCGTGAATGTCCTGCCAGCCCCGCTGCCCATCGAGCAGCGGCACCATCTGCATCATGGTGTTGCCTTCGAGCACGTGCTTTTCGTTTTCGCCCAGCAGGTAAATCCCCTCGCCCGCCACCGGCACGACGAGGTATTTGGATTTGATCACAGGGCGCTCGATCGGCTGCATGTTCACGGGGGATCACCTCGTACGTTGGCTGCGCTGAAACACGGGCGCATGCCGACGGCGGGCCGCCCGGCCGCGCCGTCGGCATGTGCTTGGGTGTGGCTTAGCTCTTGGTGCCTGCGGTACCCGCTGTGCCCACCGAACCGGCGGTGCCGCAGAACGTGCCCACCGATCCCGCGCTGGCGGCACTGCCAAATGTGGCACCGGATTCGGTGGATCCCATCGGCCCGCTCAGCGGGGTTGAGGCCGCGCCCGCCGATCCCACCGATCCGGCACAGGCAAAGGTGCCCGCGCAGCCGCAAAAACAGCCCACGCTGCCCACGCTGCCCGCCGATCCGGCCGTGCCGCCCGCGTTGGTCATCGACCCGCCCGGCGCACCACCGCCAAGCGGCGTGGACGCCGCCCCGGCCGAACCGACAGATCCGACGGTGAACGCTGATCCGGCTGTGCCGCACACGCTGCCCAGACAGCCGCCCGTGCCCGCCGTTCCGGCCGTGGCGCCCGACTGGGTGCCGCCCGCGTCACTTGCCGCAAGGCACGGGACCGATGCGATGGTGACCTGCGTCGCCCCACATGCGATTGTGCCCATAGTCGCGGGCCCTGCGGTTGGTCCCCCACCAAGCGGTGTCGACGCGGCCCCCGCCGTCCCTGCGGTGCCCGCCGTGGCAAAGGATGCCGCCGTCCCGCAGACGCTGCCAACGCTGCCCACGGTGCCAACGGACGCAGCCGTACCCCCCGCGCTTGTGGATTGTGTCATAGCCATATCAATCGCTCCCAGTTGATCTATCGTTGCATGAAGTTTTTCCTTGAACTCAGCGAGCTTCATGTCCCCAAGGCCAAGCTCCTTGAGGTCGGCCACTTTCGCAGTTTCAAGTTTTGTGAGGTAGTCGGGGTCCTGACGCGCACGCAGGGCCAGATCGGCGATAATCACTGCCGTCTCATCCGGCGCGGTGGGCTCTGGTGTTGCATCCTCGGACACCGGTTTTTTCGCGCACATAATGTCACCAATCAAAAGCTGCTTGTCTGGAAACTCTCGTCACCCTTGTGTTGGATGCTACCCGTGATTGCATAATTGTGCAAAAGAATTTCTCGCAAAACGGGTATTGACCGGGACTAACGCATTGAACTGCAACCGTTAAAACCCGGCGCCAGCGCATGTTTCCATCGCGGATGCGCCCAGCAAACTCGCACTGCATCCATGCAAGGGCAGCGCGGCACGGCCTTGCTCAGCTTTACTGCCGCAAGGGAAAGATGCAGCGCGACGTTCACGCAGAACGGGCCACGCGCCACGTAGGCGTGCAACCGCTGCAGCACGCACCAAGACGCACCCGTCCGGTCGCCGTGCCACAGATACGCGCCTTTGCAAAAAGAGCACCCCGAAAGCGTAAAGCCTGGTCAGCGGCCACCTGGGCGCTACCTCCGGTTGAGCGGTCGCCAGAATGAAAAAACGGCGTCCGACAACATGGCGCAAACACTGTCTGCACGCACGTCGCCAGACGCCGTGACCGTCATAAAAGTTTGGGAAACACGCCAAATACAGCGGACAATGAACACAGGCTCATCGAAACCCAAAACAGATCACGGACATGATCTGTCCCCTTTTGGCACCCACTCGGCGCACCCCCAAGCCGCAAGGACTGCAAACCCCTCACAACCAGTCTCAACTATCAAACAGGCGCACCGCACGCTCCATACTCCGAATGCGGTATAGACATACAAAAACAGTCAATTTTTCTGACTTTTTCCACATCTTTTACGGTACTTCCCGCAGCGGTTGCGGCGTCGTTTCCAAAGCCGAAACGGACCGTTTCAGGCGGCGACACGCCCGGCCACCGCGCCACCGGTTGCGACAGCATATGTCACGCGCTAGACAGGGATAACCCGCGGAGTTGCGAAGTTACCCGTGCCGTGGTGCCAAATGATGTGCACCCGATGACCCCTGTTGCCGCCGCAAAACAGCTCAGGAGCCAAGGCAAACCATCTCGCTATGCAGAACGGCCCCACCGATCATCCTCGCTTGCGCAGCCTGATCTTTGAATCAATCGCGCGGTCCGACACCTTTGGTGATCTGATCGCACAAACCGACAGCGCGATGCGGCGCGAAACCAACCAGGGCCTGCAGGCGCTGGCGGCCGAGTTTGACGTGGCCGCCGAAACGATGCTGCGCACCGGCGCCTACGGCAAGGGTGACACCGACATCAGGTTCGAGTTCGACGCCAAAGGCTGCGTGACCACGGGCACCGCCTCTTCGGTGTCGATGTTTGGGCTGGAACCGGGCCAAAACCTGCTCGACCGGGTCGGCGAAAGCGGCCACGCCATGGTGCGCGACATGCTTGCCGGTCGGCGCTCGCAGGCGTCATTCACGCTGTTCACCTACCCGCAACTGCGGCCCGTGCCGGTGCTGGCGCAGGCAGTGGCCGACGGTGCCTTTCAGGCCATCGCCATCAGCCTGCGTTGGAGCAGTGCCATCGCCCCGCTGCTGCGCGCGGGCTATGACCTGACCGACGCCGAAATTGACGTGCTCGAACTGCTGTTTCGCGGCCACCAGCCCAAGGATATCGCCAGCAGCCGTGGCCGGTCGCTGGAAACCGTGCGCACCCAGGTGCGCAACATCTGCCGCAAGACCGACACCCACGGACAGGTCGACATTGTGCATCTGGTCTACGGCCTTATCGCCACGACCCAATCGATCCAGGCCGACCAGATGGCCGCGGCACAGGGCAGCTTCAGCCTCAAACTTGCCAGTGGGCGGCGCATGGACGTCGAGTGTACCGGCCCCGACACTGGCAAGCCGCTCTTGTTTTTGCACGGCTGTCTGGCCGGTCGCCGCCTGCCCGAGGCCGCATTGCGCCGCTTTGGAAACCGACGCATCATCGCCCCGGGCCGGCCCGGCCACGGCCAAACGCCCGCGGATAGCGGCCTGGGCCTGCGTGACGTGGTGGCGGATCTTTTTGCCGTGCTCGACCATTTCGGCGTCGGCGCAATTGACGTGCTGACCTACGACCTCGGCGCGCCCTACGGGCTGTGGATGGCGGCACTTGCACCCGACCGGGTAACCTCGCTCGACTGCCTCGCGCCGGTGCCGCCGCTCATCGATTGGAAAGACATCTGGACCCTGCCGGTTGAAACCCGGGTGTTCTCGGTCCTTTCCCGGGTGAACCCGTCTGCGGCGCGCTACCTCGCGCTGCTGGGCGGACAACGGATCTTGCGCCAGGGACCGGCGGGCTTTGGCAAGATCGTCTTTGCCAATTCGCATTTCGACCGCAAACAGGTCGACGATGACACCGGCGCACAGCGGATGTTCTGGCACGGTCACGCCTGGCACGTGGAACGCGGCCCGCACGGATTTTTGGCCGACGCCACACTGTCTTCGACCGCCTGGCACGACGGCCTGTCGCCGCTGCGCACGACACCGCGTTTCTTGCTTGGCGCCCAGGACCGCAACGTCCCGCGCTGCGGCATCACCCGGCTGGCCAGCCAGGTGGCGGCCGAAATCTGCGATCTGCCCGACGCCGGTCACAGCCTGCTGCACGCCGCGCCCAAAATCTGGCTGGACAAGGTAAGCCTTTAAGCGGTTGATTTGTACAAAACGCGCCCGGTTTTCATCAAAACGGACGAGCGGCGCGGGACGGGCGCAATATTTTTGTACAAAACGCCTGTGATTTTGATCAACACGGCCCGCTCAGCCGCGGTAAACGTGCACCGAACACTCCGCGTGCCGCACCACACGTGCCGCCGTTGAGCCGATGAAATAATCCGCCAGGCCGGGCTTGTGCGAACCCATCACGATGCAGTCGACACCGCGCTCGGCGGCGGTTTCGAGGATCACACGCGAGGGATGGCCGTGCGCCATGATCGGCTCCACCTGCGGATGGTCTGCCAGCTTGTCGCGAAAGAGCGTTGCTGCCCGCGACGACCCCTCGGCCAGCAGATCTTCGCGCAGCCGCGCACTTGCGGTACCGCTCGGCTCTTCCATCACGTGCAGCGCCAAGATGGTGCCACCCTCGGCGCACATCGCTTTGGCAAAGGCCAGCGTTTTTGCAGAAACTTCGTGGTCCAAGGCCATGGCAACCAACAGTTTATTGTACATCCCCTACCCCCTCGCGACACGTTTGTTATGGCGGATCGACGACACCAGCGCATAGCCGATCAGGCACACGCCGATGGTGCCGGTCAGCGTCTCTGGCACGTGAAACAGCGACTGCAGGAACATGATCACCGCCAGCGCAAAGATCGAATAGAATGCGCCGTGCTCAAGATATCGAAATTCCTGCAGCGTCTCCTTTTCCACCAGCATAATGGTCATGGACCGCACATACATCGCGCCGATGCCCAGGCCAATGGCAATCAGCAGGATGTTCGTGGTCAGCGCAAAGGCGCCAATGACCCCGTCAAAACTGAAACTCGCGTCCAAAACCTCAAGGTAGAGAAACGCGCCTAGCCCGCCCCGTGCCCCAACTTGCGCCATCGCTTTCGAGGATTGGTCGAGGAAGGTGCCCAGCCCGTCGACCATGATAAACACCAGCATCCCCATGATCGCCGAGAACAAGAAGGACGAGCGGTAACCCTCTGCCAGATATTGCGAAATCACCACCACGATCAGCAGCACAAAGGCAATCTCAAAGCCGCGGATCGACCCGCATTTGGTCAGCCGCCGCTCTAGCCAGTTCAGCCAGTGGATCGACTTGTCCTCGTCCACGAAAAACTTCAGCGCCACCATCATCAGGAACGTCCCGCCAAAGGCGGCGATGGGACCGTGCGCGCCCGAGATGATGCGCGAATACTCGTCGGGTTCTGCCAGCGCCAGCCGCATCGCCTCAATCGGGTTGACCCAGGCAAAGATCGCCACAATCGCCAGCGGAAACACAATGCGCATGCCAAACACGGCGATCAGGATGCCCCAGGTCAGGAACCGCCGCTGCCAGACCGGCGTCATCTCTTCGAGCTTGTTGGCGTTGACAATCGCGTTGTCGAAACTCAGCGATATTTCCAGCACCGCCAGCACCGCGCCCACCAGGAAAAAGGAGAAGACAGCACGCGCCGTCTGCTCCGTTTCCCACCCCAGCCAGGCCGACAGGGCCAACCCCACAACCGTCACCACAAGCGGCCATTTCAGGTAGGATAGCGTGGACCGCGTCATGGCTAGTTGCTCGACAGGAACGACGGCAACCACAGCGCCAGTTGCGGAAAGCTGAAGATCAGCGCCAGACCCACAAGCTGGATGCACATGAACTGCATCATGCCCAGGTAGATGTCCTTGAGATCCCACTCCGGCACCACGCCTTTGAGGAAATAGGCCGACAGCGCCACCGGCGGCGACAGCCACGCGGTCTGCAGGTTCACCGCCACCAGGATGCCGAACCAGACCAACATGTCATAGGTCCGCTCAAACCCGAGATCGAGCGCGATAACCGTTGGCAGCAAAATCGGCACCACGATCAGCACAATGGGCACCCACTCCAGCGGCCAACCGAGTAAAAAGATCAGCGCCATCACCATGAACAGGATCATGTAGGGCGACATGTCGAGGCCCAGCAGCACGTCGGTCATCATCTTGGGCGTGCCCAGCGATGAAAACTGCGCGCCGAAAAAGTTCGAGGCCGCCACCAGGAACATGATCAACACGGTCAGTTCCAGCGTTTTGACCAGGCTGTCGGCAAAGCTGGGCAGCGTGAACTTGCGATAGGCAACCGACAGCAGGATCGCGCCAAAGGCGCCCATGGCCGCCGCCTCTGCCGGTGTGGCAAAGCCCAGCAGGATCGATCCGAGTGCAAAGCTGATCAGAATGGTCGGCGGCATGAGGCCTTTGAAGAACTCATCCCAAAGGTCTGAGAAATAGAAATTTTCCTGCGCGTCAGCCCGGTAGATCGGCAAGATCAGGTAGCCTGCTACCGCCATCAACAGCAACCAACCAACGCTCACGCCCATGCCGACGCTCGACAGGGAGCCGCCCAGGATCGCGTTGGCGGATATCGCCATTTGTCCAAGGATCACGATCGGTGCCACGATGCGCAGAACTGACAAATTTTTGTACGCCAGGTAGGCCACGCCCAGCGTGGCCGCGACCGCCAAAAGCCCCGCAAACGGAAAGAGGCCGGCAAAGCTCCCGCCGATGCCCAGGCCAAAGACCCGGCAGATCGCCAGCACCCCGACCGAGATCAGCACCACCTCGACGCCGTAGCGGTTCGAGGTTACGGGCTGGTCCTCTTCCGACAGGATCGGGCCGAGCGACGGGTCGAGCCAGCAGCGCCCCAGCGTGTAAACGAGGTATAGCGTCGCCAGGAGCGCGCCCGGCACAAAAGCCGCGCGGAAGAGATCGAGCACCGACACTTCCAGCACCGGCCCCATCACGATCAGCATGATCGACGGCGGGATCAGGATGCCCAGCGTGCCGCCGGCTGTGATCGTTCCAGCGGCGATCTGCACATTATAGCCGGACCGGCTCATTGTGGCACCCGCCATGATGCCGAGGATTGTGACCGAGGCCCCCACGATGCCCGTGGCCGCAGCAAAGATTGTCGACACGATCAAAACGGCGATGAACAGAGCCCCGCGGATGCGCGCCATAATCATCTGGATCGATGCAAACAGCCGCTCCATCAGCCCCGCCTGCTCCATCACGATGCCCATCAGCACAAAGAGCGGGATCGCCATCAACTGGTCGTTCAACATGGTGGAGTTGGTGTTGAGCGTCATAAGCAGCGTGGTGAGCTTGAAGTTTGCGCCCCAGATGCCAAACACAAAGGCCAGAAAGATCAGCGTGAACGAGATCGGGAAACCGATAAAGATCACAAACAGCATCGACCCCAGCATGATCAGCCCGATCATGGGCTTGGACAGGCTCGGTCGTTGGCTCATCAGGTCCGAGAAGGCCGCACCACCCGGCACGATGTCGGGCGCAAAGACCGCCAGTACCAGCCAGATCAGCGCGATGAGATAGACCGGCAGCGCACGCACAAACAGCCGCTCGCGTTCTTTGCCCATCTTGTGGAAGGCGCGGAAAATCTCCGGCACACCCTGGATCATCAACAGGAACCCACCCACCGGCATCGCGGTGCGCGCGGGCCACAGCAGTGGCCCCCAGGCGCTGTCGATCTGCATGGTCTCGGACGTGGAATAAGCCAGCCACCAGAACTGCGCTGACACTACGGTGAAAAAGATCATCGAGGGGATGAAGAAAAACAGATACAGCAGTGCGTCCACGGTCGCCTGCGTCTTGGATGACCAGTTGCGGTAAAGGAAATCGGCGCGAATGTGCACGCCGCGCATCAGGCCGTAGCCCGCAGCAGCCATAAACAGGACACCGGCCAGCATGCGCGAGGTGTCATAGACCCACAGGGTCGGCCCCAGACCGAGCGATCGGGCCAAATCCTCGAAGCCCGCATCTTGCATGATGACAAAGGAGTTACGTGAAAAGACCTCGTAGACGACAACCACGATCAGCGGCACGATCAAAAGCGAAATCAGTTGGCCTGCGCGGTAATTGACGACGTCGATCACCGCGGTGATCGGCCTCTGCCAGGCGGTCATGTCCTCGGGTGTTTCGCCGGGCGCTTCGGCGCGCCGCTCGGCAATCAACTCGTCTGCGATCTCCAGCTCGGCTGGGTTCACCTCTTCGGCCATGGTCGCTCCCTGTCCCTATGACGTCTCACTGTGCAAATGGGTGGCGCAGGTTTTGTTGTTCTATGCGCCGCGTCCCGGGCGTGACCCAGGACCTCTGGCAAGAGTCCACCCCTGGATTGGTTCGCCACCGGCCACGGCGCCGAACCAGGAGGCCCCGGGTCAAGCCCGGGGCGGGCACCCGGGTCAAGCCCGGGGCGTGATAAGCTCTGACGGCTTACTTCAGAGTGTCGGCAAACGCGCGGCCCAGGTTGGCGTTCGACGTCTGTGCACCGGACCAGAACGGCACGGCAATCTCAGCAAATGCACGCTGGGATGCCCACACTTCGGCAAAGAACTCATTCTCGTCTGCCGCAGCCTGCAGCGCCGTCGAGGCTGCCGCCGAATACTCAGAGAAGTAATCCGCCGGTGTGTCCTCGAGGATCACGCCGTGGTTCTCGGTCAGGTCCTTGAGCGCCTTGCCGTTCTCGTAGATCCGGTAGGACAGCGACTTGGACAGCGATGCGGTCGATGCAACTTCCAACGCCTTTTTCTCAAGGTCGGTCAGGCTGTCATAGAAATCGCCGTTCACATACATGTCGGCGTTCACGGTGACCTGGTGCAAACCCTGCAGGTAGTAGTGCTTGAGCACTTTCTGGAAGCCGAACACAGAATCAGGCTTCGGGCAGCACCACTCGGCCGCGTCGATTGTGCCTTTTTCCAGCGCAGGCAGGATGTCGCCGCCGCCCATGGCAACCGCAGGCACACCGATGTCAGCATAGGCCGCACCCACCATGCCCGGAGGCGCGCGGAAGCGCATCTGGCGGAAGTCATCCATCGAAGTGATCGGCTCGGGGAACCAGCCCAGGGCCTCGGGCCCTACCGGCTGCAGCATAAAGCCTTTGACGTTCACGCCCATCTCGTCCCAGAGACGATCATAGAGCTCCTTGCCGCCGCCGTACTGGAACCAGCTCAGGAAAGCGATGTTGTCGAGGCCGACACCGGCACCCGCCACAGGCGCACCAAAGAGGTTGGCCGCCACGTGCTTGCCGCCCCAATAGTGCGTCCAGGCAAAGCCACCTTCGACCAGGCCCGCGTCCACCGCGTCCATGATGTCGCGCGGACCAACCACGGCGCCCGCAGGCAGCACTTCGATGGTCAGCGACCCGCCGGTCAGCTCGGCCACGTCCTTGCCAAACTCATTGAGCATAAACACCTCGTCCGCGGTGTTCGGCAGCACCGACTGGATGCGCAAGACCTTTTCGGCCATTGCCACCGAGGCGGTCATTGCCAACACGGCAGCGCCGGTTGCAATTGTCTTCAGGTTGAACATGCTTTCCTCCCTATGTTCATTGCCCTCGCAGTTTTATGTCAGATCCGGGGACGAAGGCGTGGCCCCGGGTCCGGTTCGGGTCAGGGGGGCGCGCCCCCTGATATGGTTCGTGTCCCGCTCATGCGCGCGCATCCTCAAGGATCATCGCGCTGACCTTTTCGCCGATCATGATGGCAGGCGCATTGGTGTTGCCGCTGACAATCCGCGGCATGATCGAGGCATCCGCGACACGCAGACCCGCCACACCGTGTACCCGCGCACGCGGATCAACGACTGCCATGGGGTCCGTGCCCATCTTGCACGTGCCGGTGGGGTGGTAGATGGTCACCGCCGTGCGCCGCGCCCAATCGAGCGTGGCGTCTTCGTCCTCCATCGCGACATCAGCGCCGGGCGCATGCTCTTCGGTGACGTGCGATTTCAGCGGCTCGTGCTGGGCAATGCGGCGCGCGATCTGGATGCCCTTGACGATGGTCCGACAGTCGGTGTCGGTCGCCAGATAGTTGGGATGGATGTCCGGGTGGTCATCCATGTTGGCCGATTTCAGCGTCAGATGCCCCGCGCTTTCGGGCCGCAGTTGCAACACCGACGCGGTAAAGGCCGAAAACGGGTGCGGTCCATCCGCCGGGTTGTCGGCGCTAAAGGGCTGAATGTGGAACTGAATGTCGGGCGTTTCCAGATGATCCTCGGTCTTGAGAAACCCGGTGCCCAGGCTCGCCGCCATGGTCATCGGCCCCTTTTGGGTCAGCATGTACTGCAGCGCGATCATCGCCTGTTTGAAAATGTTGCTGGTCTCGATGTTGATGGTGCTGAGGTCGGTCTTGAACACCGGGCGCGCCTGCAGGTGGTCCTGCAGGTTCTTGCCCACACCGCGCAACTCGGTCTGCATCTCGATGCCGTGCGGTTTGATATTTGCCGGATCGCCGATGCCTGACAGCATCAGGATCTGCGGCGATCCGATAGCACCGGCGCTCAGCACCACTTCGCGCCGCGCGGTGATGTCGGTCATCTGCCCCTTGAGCCGCGCGCGCACCCCGGTAACGCGCCCTTCGGACAGGATCAAACGCTCGGTCTGGGCATTGGTCAGGATGGTCAGATTGGCGCGCCCGCGCGCCGGTGTCAGATAGGCCTTGGCCGACGAACAGCGCCGCCCGCCCTGCATGGTTAGCTGGAAATGGCCAACCCCTTCCTGATCATAGTCATTGTAGTCAGGGTTGCGCTTGTACCCCGCGGTCACCGCCGCATCGACCCAGCGGTCGACAATGTCGCGGCGCAGGCGCGACGGTTGCACCGACAGCGGCCCGTCTGTGCCGCGCAATTCGGTGCCGTTGGGTCCGCGCCAAGTCTCGGATTTCTTGAAATAGGGCAGCACGTCGTCCCACGACCAGCCGCTGCACCCCATCTGCGCCCAACCGTCAAAGTCTTGCGGCTGTCCGCGCACATAGAGCAGACCGTTAATCGATGATGACCCGCCCAGCACGCGTCCGCGCGGCCATTTGTGCCGCCGCATCGCGCTGCCCGGATCGGCCTGCGTCTCATAGCGCCAATCGCTGCGCGGGTTGCCCATGGTGCGGAAATACCCAACCGGTATGTGGATCCACGGGTTCAGATCGCGCGGTCCCGCTTCCAGCACCGCGACACTGTATTGTCCGTTCTCGCTCAGCCGGTTTGCCATCGCACACCCGGCAGAGCCCGCGCCAATTATGACGAAGTCGAATTCGATGCGGCGTCCTCCCCTGTCAAAAAATGAGACTTTTTGTCTCGATTTTCCGACATGTTTCACGCTACAAGGATTCGCACACAAAACAAGGATTATCTGCACCATGCCCGATGGCGGCCGCATCCCGACCAATCTGCGCACGCTGATGATCCTTGAAATTCTGGGCCAGGGCAACCGCGCGATGACCGCGACCGAGATCAACGCCCAGCTCGGTTTGCCCAAGCAAACTGTGCACCGGCTCTGCGCCACGCTGGAGCGCGACGGGTTTATTGCGCGGCAGGGCAATTCGAAACGGTTCTACCCCGCCCGGCGCTTGCGTCTGCTGGGTGCGGGACTGTTGCACAGCGCGCGCACCCACATCATCCGCCACCAGATCCTGATGGATGTCGCTGCAACCGTGCGCGAGACGGTGAATTTCGTGGTCCCCGCCGATGACGGGATGAGCTATCTGGACCGGGTCGAAACCGACTGGGCCTTTCGCATCCAACTGCCGGTGGGCAGCCATGTGCCGTTCCACTGCACCGCATCGGGCAAGACATTTTTGGCCAGCCTGCCCGCCGCCAGCCGCGACACCTTTGTGCGCAACCTCTCGCTTGATGCGCATACCGAAGCCACGCTGACCGATCCGGCCAAGGTGCTGGATGAGCTGCACCTCACCGCCGAACGCGGCTACGCGCTCGATCAAGAGGAGTTTATGCAAGGCATGGTCGCCATCGCCGTGCCCGTGGTCGATACCGAAGGGCGGTTCCTCGCCGCGCTGGCGTTTCACGGCCCCACCCAACGCGTCAGCCGCGACAGCGCGGTGGCCCGCCTCGACATGCTACAACAGGCCGCCAGCCAGCTCAGCCACGCGATCCTCCTCGACGACTAGGCGCAGCGCAGGTTGCACGCCTGACAGTGCACGTATCAGCGCGACGATCCGCAGCGGATAGTTCTGCTCTGGTTCGGGCTACCCGGCAGTGGCAAGCACTGCGTGACGCCAAAGGCACGTCCCCCAAAGTTTTGGCCAAATAGTTGCGGTCCGCGATCTAAACAGGAAAAACGCCCCCGCCCTGCGCCTAACCCTCCGGCGCAGCGTTAAAGGTAAAAAGCTGCTCACCCTCCACCTGGTAGCCGTCGATCAGCAGCCGCGCCGCATCCGAAGTCAGCCACGCCTCGAACCGCGCCACCGCATCCGCGTTCACATGCGGATGCCGCGCCGCACTGACCGGCAAAAAGGCGTATTGGTTAAATAGCATCGGATCGCCGGCAAACAGCAGCACCAGCCCGCCCTTGTTGCCAAAGTTCAGCCAGCTTGCCCGGTCCGACAGGATGTAGCCGCCCAGGCCCGACGCGGTGTTGAGCGCGGCGCCCATGCCCGCGCCGACCGATTTGTACCATGACCCCTCGGGGGTGATCCCGGCCATGTCCCAAAGGCTCTGCTCGCGCATATGGGTGCCGCTGTCGTCACCGCGACTGACAAAGCCGACCTGCGCTGCGGCGATCGCTTGCAATGCGCCCGGCGCCGTCGTTGCCCCGGCGACGCCCGCCGGATCGTCCGCGGGACCGACCAGCACAAAGTCATTATACATGATCTCGCGCCGATGCGTGCCGTGCCCCTCGGCGACAAAGGCTTCTTCAGCGGCGCGCGCGTGCACCAGGATCGCGTCGACATCGCCCGACCGCCCCAACCGCAACGCCTGCCCGGTGCCCACGACGAGCAACTGCACGTCGATGGCAAGGTCGGCCTCAGCCTGCGGCACCAGCACGTCCGCCAGCCCAGAGTTCTGAAACGACGTGGTCACCGCCAGCCGCAACACGTCGGCGCGCACCGGGGCGGTGCCCCAGATCAGCGTCACCAGCACGGCAAGCACGCGCATCATTCGACAATGTCCCCTTGCAAAAACGCCGCCGCTTCGGGCGTCTGCGGCGCGTCAAAAAACGCCTGCGCCGGTCCGGCCTCGTGCACCCGCCCGTGCAGCATAAACACCACCTGCGCCGCCAGCCGTCGCGCCTGTCCCAGATCATGGGTCGACAGGATCAGATGCGTACCACCGGCTTGCGCATCGCGCAGGATCGCCTCGATCTCGCGCGTGGCGCGGCCATCCAGCGACGCGGTCGGCTCGTCCAAAAACACCAGTTCTGGCGCGGTGATCAGCGCGCGCGCCAGCGCCAGCTTCTGCTGCTCACCCCCGGACAGGACCGACGCCTGACACTCCAGCAGATCGCCCAGCCCCATGCGCTCGGCCCAGTCTCGCGCAGTCGCACGCGCCGCGCCTCGGCCCGTGCCGCGCACCTGCAAGGGAAAGGCGATGTTGTCCAGCACAGAGCGGCGCAGCATCACCGGGCGCTGAAACACAAAGGTCTGCGCATTGCGCGCGGTATCGGCGTCACAGGCCCAGGCGATCTGCCCGCGCCGCAACCGCGCAATGCCGTGTAACAGGCGCAAGAGCGTGGTCTTGCCCGACCCGTTTGGCCCCAGCACCACGCACAGCCCCTGCCCGTCCAGATCCAGATCCACCGGCCCCACCAGATGCACCCCATTGCGCGAGGTTTCCGCCCCGCGCACCCGCAAGGGGAACAGCGCGCTCACCAGCGCCCCTCCCGCTCGGTCTGGCCCAGCCCGTGGATCATCAGATTGACCGACACCGCCAACCCGATCAGCACAAACCCCAGCGCCAGCGCCAGCGCAAAATCGCCCTTGCCGGTTTCCAGCGCGATGGCAGTGGTCAGCACGCGTGTCACCTGATCAATGTTGCCGCCCACAATCATGATCGCGCCCACCTCGCCAATGCCGCGACCAAACCCGGCCAACGCCGCGGTCAACAACGCCCGGCGCGCGTCCCACATTAGCGTGCGCATCTTTTGCATCTGCGTCACATTCATCGAAATCAGCAGATCATGGTATTCCGCCCAGATGTCACGCAGCGACTGATGCGCGATCGAGGCGATCAGCGGCACGATGATGATAACCTGCGCGATGATCATCGCCCGCGGTGTAAACAGCAGCCCCAGCGCCCCAAACGGCCCCGAACGCGACACGAGCACGTAGACCACGAGGCCCACCACCACCGGCGGTAGCCCCATCAGCGCATTCAGCACCGCAATCACCGTGCGCCGGAACCGGAACCGGCGCACCGCCAGGATGGCAGCCAGGGGAAAGGCGATCAGGCAGGCAATCGCCAGTGCGGTAAAGGTGACGCGCAGCGACCGCAGCGCGATCTCAGCCAGTTCGGCATCCAGCGTCACGACCAGCCAGAAGGCCTGCGCCAGCCCCTGCCAGAGATCCGTCACGCCCGCCTCCCCACGCTGTTTCCTGGCCCATATGCCAGCCCACGCGACGGCGCGCCAGTGAGATTTTGCCGCGTGATATCGGCGCAAAATGCGGCAGCCAAAAAACGCGAGGCGTCGTGCGACTGTGATGTCTTACGCGCCGCTATCGCCACGGGCCGCAGCACATGACCCCAAAAGGCTGGCAAAAGCGGCCGCAATTCGTCGTTGTTTAAGGTTTGCTGATCATAAGTGCCGCATGAATTGCGACACCGCCCGACACTCTCCGCTGCTGGCTGACGAGGATGCGCCATCTGTCGCGGCATGGCTGCTGCCGCTGATCGGGCTGCAGGCGGTTGTGCTGTGCTCGGTCCTGCTGGTGATGACCGTGGGTGCGCGCGCGCCCAACACGCCAGTGCTCGCCCTGTTCCCGCCCACCTGGGACGCACGCCGCAGCTTTGCCGCCGCAGCACAGGCCGGGGCCGACGTGGTGCGCTTTGGACCGGCTGACTGGCTCTTGGTGGTGAACGCGCCTGACCCTGACTTTGCCGACCGATTGCAGGCCAATGGCGCCGTTTTGCTGCTCAACGCAGCGGTCGCGCAAATCTGCGGCCGACGCACCGGTTGACCGCGCTGTCGGAGGGTAGGCGTTTGGCATTTGCAGTTCTACAGGTCTTTGACGCCCCAATCGGCCGGCTGCATGCCGCGTTGCAAACCGGCACGCTCAATGATCTGCGCGCCATGATGTGCTTTCCGATCCTGGTGTACTATTGGATATGCGCGGCGATTGTCCTGATCTGCGCGCTCCTGCTGTCGGTGCCGCTGTTGCCGCTGGTGATGCCGCTGATGATCATCGGCTTGCTGACCAGCTACACCGTCCAACGCCGCCCCGGTCGGCTGCAAACGCGCCTCACACTGACCATCGCGATCAATGCCACATGGATGTTCGGCCTGTTTGTCGCCGCCCAGTATCTTGGCGGCGCGTTTATGGTCGAAGTGCACATGTTCTACTTTATCAACACGGCGGTGATCCTGGCCTTTGCCTGCTGGCGGTCGGTTGTGCTGACAACCGCCGCCGCTTTGCTGCATCACCTCGTGTTCTCAATGCTGCAGCCCGGTCTGGTGTGGCCGGGTGGTAATTATCCGTGGATCCACCTCTTTAACCACGCGGTGCTGGGTGTGCTGAATTGCTTTGGCGGCTGCCTCATCGCCGTCTCGCTCAAATCCGTGATCACCCGGTCGCAAACGGACGCGGCCAATATGCGCCAAATCTCGATCAACGAACCGCTCACCAACCTGTTGAACCGGCGCGGTTTTTTCGGAGGTCTGGAACAGCTTTACCGCACCGGTCATGACACGGCGCGGCTTGCCATCATCGCCATCGACCTCGACGGGTTCAAGCAGATCAACGACACCGCAGGCCACGCAGTGGGTGACCAATTGCTGCAAAAGGTGGCCCAAAGGTTGGTCGAGCTGGCCCCCGAACACTCCATCGTGGCGCGCATGGGCGGCGATGAATTTGTCCTCGCCCTGCCCGGCTGGGACAAGGCGCAAGCGCTGGCGCTGGTTGAGCCGTTCCTCGAATGGACCCGCCAGCCCTGCACCATCGACGGGCGGGAGGTGCGCTTTGGCGCCTCCATCGGCGTGGCCCTGGGCAGCGGGGCGCCCGGTGATGTCGACGCACTGCTCGTGGATGCTGACATCGCGCTCTACGCCGCCAAAAACCACAACAAAAATTGCGTGAAGTTCTTTAACACCGAGATGCGCGCCGAAACGCTCAGCGCCAAAGCGCTCGAAGATGACGTGCGACGCGGACTTGAGGCGGGCGAATTTGTGCCGGCCTATCAAACCCAGCACAACGCCCAAACCGGTCGCCTCGCCGGGGTTGAGGCATTGGCCCGCTGGCAGCACCCCGAACGCGGAATGCTCGGTCCGGACGCGTTTATGCCGGTCATCGACGCTATGGGTCGCATGGCGGATCTGGACAATGCGATCCTGCAACGCGCCTGCGCCGACGTGCGCCGGCTGGAACAGGCCGGGTTCGACATCCGCGAGCTCAGCGTCAATGTCAGCTTTTCACGCTTGCACGATCCCAACCTCAAGGCCGAGATTGACGCCCTGCCCGCGATGCGCGCGCGGCTGGTGTTTGAGATTGTCGAAACCGTTATCCTCGACGAGATGTCGACCGAACAAAACATGATGCTCGACGCGATGCGCGAAAAGGGCATCGGCGTGGCCATCGATGATTTTGGCACCGGGCACGCCTCGATTGTGGCGCTCACGCAAATCCTACCCGACAAGCTCAAGATCGACCGCCAGATGATCGTCTCGGTGACCGAATGCGAGATGAACCGCTCGGTGCTGCAATCGGTGCTGACCATGGTCAACGGCCTAAACATCGAAACCGTGGCCGAGGGCGTCGAATTCGAAGAAGAGGCCGCCTTGCTCGCTGCCATGGGCGTCGATCAACTGCAAGGCTTCCTGTTCTCGCGCCCCATGCCCTTTGATGCGTTCGCGGACTACCTGGCGACCTGCCGCTCATCCACATCCGCCGCACCGCAATCGTAAAGCGAAGGTAAACGCCGCGCCGCAAATCTTAACGCGCGCCAAATGCTAACAGGACGTAAACGCCCCCGTTGCCAGTGATTTGTACAAAACACGGTCGATTTTGAACAAAACGCCGAAGAGGCCCCGAAAGGGGACCGATGAGGCACCGCCCAATTGTACAAAACCACACCCTATTTGAACACTTCGCCCCCTCCGGTGCACCGTACGGTGGATTAACCGCGCCAAGGCCACCCGCCCCTGCACTACCTTTGTGCCCAAGGCGCGTCGCCTCAGCGCGATCCAAACCGCCCGCCGCGTCGTCACCAACGACTAGCGAAATCGCGTTACTCCGCAGGTTCCGAAAACTTCGCCGCATCCTCTGAACCGCCGGTGGCGTTGCCTTCGGAGTAGGACTTCGCGCCCGTACCGGCAAGCTTACCGCCGTCAACAATCAGATACTCCTCCCGTATCGGCCGACCTTCAAAATAACACTCCAGGATCTCCCGAACCCCCGCCGCATATCGCGTTTGCGCCGACAGCGAGGTGCCCGAGATGTGCGGCGTCATCCCGTGGTTGGGCATCGACCGCCACGGGTGATCCCGCTCCGGCGGCTGTGGGAACCAGACGTCGCCCGCGTAACCGGCAAGTTGCCCAGATTCTAGTGCATCTACAATCGCTTGGCGGTCACAGATCTTGCCGCGCGCGGTGTTGATCAGATAGCTGCCGCGCTTCATCCGCTTGAGCATCTGCGCGTCAAACAGGTGTTCTGTTTCCGGGTGCAGCGGGCAGTTGATGGTGATCACGTCGCAGTGCGGCACCATGTCCTCGACCGTGTCATGCCAGACAAGGTTCAGCTCGTCTTCGACCGCCGCAGGCAAACGGTGGCGATCATAGTAGTGCAGCTTGACGTCAAAAGGATGCAGACGGCGCAGCACGGCCAGACCGATCCGGCCCGCCGCAACCGTGCCCACATGCATGCCTTCGAGATCATAGGAGCGCGCCACGCAATCGGCGATGTTCCAACCGCCCTTCATAACCCACTGATAAGACGGGATGTAATTGCGCACCAACCCGAGGATCTGCATGACGACGTGTTCGGCCACACTGATCGAGTTGCAGAATGTCACCTCGGCGACGGTCACACCGCGTTCCATCGCTGCGCTGAGATCGACGTGGTCCGATCCAATCCCAGCGGTCAGCGCGAGCTTCAGATTGGGCGCCTTGGCCATCCGCTCCGCGGTGATGTAGGCGGGCCAGAATGGTTGTGAGATCACCACTTCGGCGTCTTTGATCTCTTTTTCCAGCACGGAATTTGGGCCGTCCTTGCTGGTGGTCACGACATATTCGTGACCGTTCGCTTCCAGGTATTTGCGCAACCCCAGCTCACCAGATTTGCTGCCCAGCAGCGCACCCGGGGTGAAATCGATTGCCTTTGGGCTCGGCGCAGTTTGCCCGTCAGGATAGCTTGTAATCTCCGGGATATCGTCGCGCGAATATGATGTGGGGAACCCGTCTTCGGGGTCTTCGTACAAAACGCATACCACTTTTGCCATGGCTCATCCTCCGCTTGGATTTGAAAGAGGCCCTCGGGGAAAGCGACCAAGGTTAGAAGGTCGCGAGATTCTGAGCGAGAGGGCCGGAGCGCTGCCTGATCGCATCAGGTGGCCATGCGACAAGTGTCGCCACCACCGACACGCCCGTCCAATTGAAAATCTTGCGGCGCGATAGAGGGAATTTATCGGATCGCGGCGTTGGCCTTGGCAAAGCTGTCGGCTAGGTCAGAGGCAAACACCGCGTCAAAAACGGCGCGCGTCATCTTGGCCATGGGCTGCCTGTCGAGCAGGGCCAGACCAATCGTATGCCGTGTGCTGTCGCCCGCTATGCGATGCACATCGAACTGCTCTTCCAGCCCGTAAAGCGGCAGCAAGGTTTCCGGAACGATGCTGACCCAACCGCCGTGGCGAATGTGGGCGCACACGGTCAGAAAGGAATTGGCCGTGACCTGCGCATCCAGCGACACCTGATTGCGCCGCGCAGCCGCATCTAAAATGCGACGGTTCTGCATGTCCGCGTTCAACAGGCACAGTGGTTCGTTTTCCAACCTTTGCCAGGGCACGGTCCCTTGGTCGCGGAAATGGCCGCGCTTGCTGATCACGACGTAGCGTTCGACATAGAGCGGAAACTGGATCACCCGCTGCAGCGGTTCATTGTCCAGGTATGTGATCGCACCGTGCAATTCCAAACTGTCCAGACCGATCTGAATCTGCCGCGACGTGATGGCCTGCAGGTCAATCTTGGCCAAGGGGTGCGCGGCCAAAAAATACAGCGTAAACAGGCCTGTGATCGGCATCGCAGCGGGGATGACCCCGATCTTGAGCGTGCCGCGCAGATCGGCAGCGGCTTCGGCCAGGTCCAGTTTCAGACTTTCGAAATCAGACGAGATTTGCGTGGCCCAGGCCAGCACGCGTTTGCCTTCGGCGGTAAGCCCGACAAAGGCGTGATCACGCTCCACCAGGCGTACCGCAAAATCCTCTTCCAGTTTGCGCAAGGCAGCGGACAAGGTGGGTTGCGTGATGTTGCAGATCTCGGCGGCCCGGGCGAAATGCCCCTCGCGTGCCAGCACAGTAATGTAGTGAAGATGGCGTATCAGCATCGTGCGCCCCCAGACGAGGCGACGCCCGGGTCCATGTTGTGGGACAGTTGGCGACGCGGCGAGATGCCGATCAGGCTGACAATCCAGTGTCAAACTCAGCACCATATGCCGGTGTTCGACGAGAGAAGTCTAGGACAGGAGTGTCGCGGTGCGGTCTTGCTGTGCACGCAGGCTGCTGTGATCCATAGCAACAGCGATCATCTAAGTTGGGGTTGGAAGCACGATGGCCATCGCAGGCTTGCCCGCGATTTGGCACGCGTGTCAGTGTGCCATGGCGCCGCCGACACCGTAAAAGCATGCCGTAGGCGAAGATTGGGCGCGGGTTGATCTGCCTGCTGCTAACGCGCGCCCGGCACGGGTGCCCCGTCGGCGAGGATGCCGTCGGCCTGCAGCGCCTGCCAGAATGCCTGCGGAATGCGCATCGAGAACCACGCAATGATCTCAGCAAGCTCTTTAGGGTTTCGAGGGCCGGGAATGACCGAGGTAACCAGGGGATGGCCCAGGGGAAATTGCAGAGCCGCCGCAGCCAATGGCACATCATGCGCGTCTGCAATTTCGGCTAGCCGCTTGGCCTTGGCCATCACCTCTGGCGGTGCTTTGGCGTAGTTCCACGTATCGCGCCCCACCAGAATGCCAGAGTTGAACGGCCCACCGCAAATGATCGACGTTCCCGCAGCCTCGCAGGCTGGAAAAAGCTCATCCAGGGCGGTCTGCTCGAGCAGGGTGTAGCGTCCGGCCAGCAAGAATACATCCCAATCGCCAATCGCGAGGGCGTCCATGCACGCGGCATTTTCGTTCACGCCGATGCCGATGGCCCGAACAGCGCCAGAGCGTCGCAATTCGTCCATGGCCCGGTAGCCCGAGGTCTTGAGCGCCTCAAAGTGGCGGGCGTTGTCGGCCCCATGGGTCATCTCGCCAATGTCATGCACAAACAAAATGTCGATCCGGTCGAGGCCCAGCATGTGCAGGTTATCCTCAAAGGCGCGCATAATGCCGTCGTAGCTGTAGTCGTAAATCACGTGGAACGGCAGCGGGTTGACCATGCCAAACACGCTGGGATCGGCGACGCCACCGGGCCGCAACAGGCGACCCACCTTGTCCGACAGCACATAGTCGGTGCCGCGCAGGGCATCCCCCACCACCCGCTCAGACCGGCCAAAGCCGTACCACGGGGCCGTATCAAAATAGCGCATCCCGGCGCGTTGCGCGGCCTTTAGGATGTCAGAGGCCTCTGTGTCGGTCAGATCGACGAAATTACCACCAAGGGGCGCGCTGCCGAGGCCAAGCGTGTCAATCTTCAGGCCCGTGCGCCCAATTTCTCGCTTTTCCATCCCCTGCCCCCGCTCTGCTCACTACCCCGGCACTATAGGAACAGGCGCGCCGAAACATCTAGCCGAAACCATGGTTGTGGATGTCTGGTCCGAGACATGAGGCTTGCGACACGGCACTCTTGCGCGCTTTGCTGTCTTGCTTTGCGACTGACTTAGAACACGCTAAATGTCGCCGCCGTTTTCAACGCTTCACAAGCGTCGAAATTGGCCGCCGTGCCACGCGGTCCGCACACATATGCTAGGTCATCCCCGACAGATTTGCCGACCGCGCGCGATTGACCGATGCTTGCGTTAACGAGGCCACCAACACCCCGTCCTTGAGCGGCAGCGCACAAAATCCATCAACACCCACAGCCACCAAACGATCTTTGAACGCGGGCGGTATGTAGTTGCTGAACGCGACGATGGTTGATCTCGCGCTCATTGACGTGCTGTCGCGGATCGCGGTGATCAGTTCCGGCGCAAATTGATCAACGCCGTCCACATCGATCAACACAAAGTCGAACTGTTCGGTGGCGCATTCGCGTGCGGCGTGGTCGCTGTCTTCGGAAGACACAGCAGCCCAGCCGATCGTTTCCAGCGCTTCGGTGATATCAGCCACCGCCTGCGGTGGGAACCCGATCAGAAGCGCCTTGCTCCGGTTCAGGCGGCGACGCGGCGTGGTCGCTTTCTCAAACTCATTTGACATGTTTCGGCTCGCATTTTCTGCGTGTAAACGCGCGAGTGCCGTCCGCTAGGGACGCGTCACGCAGGATTTTCTGTTTGTTTGGTGTTCAGTGGCGTTTGAGGGTCTCGGTCAATCCGCCCGGTAGCCGTGCCACAACAGCGGACAGGCGCGCTGACACATCGATCAGTTCGGCGGTGTCCTCGGGCAAAAGTCGCGCGGCCAAATTTAAGGCTGCAATTTCCACCAGATAGGCCGCGGCCAAAAGCGCGGTTTCATCGGTCAAATCGATAAAGGGATTGGACGCGTCGCCATTATCCGTATCCGCACCAAAGCCGTTTTGCTGGCCAAAACGCCGTGACTTCGCCATGACTGAACTCCGATTCAAGAAAAGACGCAGCGATATCGCGCCGCAAATTGCATTGGCTGCGCATACCCAAAGGGCTTTGGGGGCAAAATTCTCGAAATTCGCGCCACTCGGTATCCAAAAGCGTTAACACCACGCCACCGTCCGGCTGTGCTGCAGCTCTCTCAGATGACAAAACGCGAAGGCTTCGCTACATTAACGCTGCTCAGGGAGGGAGTTCGCTAATTTAGCAAGGGTGGGTGTGTGCTTGAGCAAGGCGAATCAATCAGAGAATGTCACGCAGGTGTTTGGCCACCGGTTGCGCGAGTTGAGCGACACCAAAGGGTCATACGCACAGATCGCGCGCGATCTTGGCATCAACCGACAGCAATTTGCGCGCTATCTAAATGGCTCTTCGCGCCCGCGCGATGCATTGGTGCGGAAAATGGCCGCGTATTTCCAAGTAGAGATTGGCACTTTTTTCCAAACGGAAACGCTTGGGCACAGTGACGATGAACCAGACGACAAACGGCATCCGGTTGCGGATGCATTGCTCGAAGGGGTTGCACGGTTTGAACAGGAGGTGGTGACCGAGATCGACCTGCCAACCGGGTTTTACATGCAATACAAGCAATCCTTCACACAGCCCGACAAAGTGGTCTGTATGCTGTCGAAAATCTATCGAAACAGCCGCGGCGTTGTCCGGTGCAAGCGGCGCTACTCGGCGCTCGTGGCGCGTGAGATTCCAGGCGTAAACGTTTGGCACACATCCTACGGCGTATTCATCAAGAACCTTGGCAACTTGGTTTTGTTTGAAACCGATGCCGTGGCCGGCGATCTGGTGATCAGCGCATTCCGCCCGTCGTCCTTATTTTCAGTTGCAGACAAGGTGCGCACCGGCGTTGTTATGACCCCGGGTCGCTTGTCCGGTCTCGGTCCGGTGGCCGGGCGTCATGTCATCGAGCTGATCCCCAAAGAGGCGTCGATACTGACATCTGCCCGGTTGCAGGGGTTTTGGGCCCTCGAGGCCCTGCCCGATTACGTGCAGTACCATTTCGCCTCGCCTGACACGCTGCCGGATAGCGTCATGGCGACAAAATGAACGCCCATCAATCGGTGGCTAGGGCGGCCGTCAGTTTGGCTTCATCTGCACGATGTAATATTGCAGCCCGCGAAAGAACGTGGCGCTGGTCAGCAGTTCGAAATGCACCAACACCTGATTGCGCGAACCCATCGTTTGGCTGATGTTGAGCCCCTCCGCCCGCGCAAATCCTTCTGCGTCGGCGGGCAGTTCGATATTCATGTCGCAATAGTCGGAAATATGGCCTCGCGGCAGCACGGGTTCACCAAAAAGACGCCGGGCCGATGCATTCGCGTACATCAAAACGCCGTCTTGTCGCGTCACCAAGGCGGGGTCGGGCAGCGCTTCTAATCCGGCGCTCAGCTCATTGTCCGGCACGTTTACCGCAGCGATCATGTGCACCTCGCCATTTTCGTCCAACAACGGGTAAATCAACCTGCGCCACACGGTGGCAAAAACACCCGACGGCGGTTCATGCACGCTTAGAACGCTTTGTTTTCGGATGATGACAGCCGCATACAGCGCCACGAAGAAGTCTGAGATATGGCCACCGATCTCGGAGGTGCAGTGGCCCGTCATATCACGACCAAACATGGCGGCGATTTCGGTGCCGTATTTCAAATACCTGAAATCGGATTGTTCCGGAACCGGCTCAAGCACCATGACCCACGGGGAAAAGGGATGGATGTCGAGGTCATCGACGTCACCCTTTTTGGCCCATTTCGCCAATCCGTCTTCGGCGCGCATGAATTCGGAAAAGCCTTTGATGACCAGGTGCGACAAATCATAGATCGATGGATTCCACAAAACGGCCGGCGCGCCGGTCCCGTTTTCAGCAAAGAGATCACTGACCGAGCTAAAATCCATGTCCAAGAGCGTCTTGGTCAGCGCGCAGTTCAACGGATCGCCCTGGTCTTTGCCTGATGTTTTCAAGCTGTCACTCCTCTGCATGCAAATGCATATCAACAGATGCATAGTTAAATGTAGCTACACGAAGATGAATAGCGTTGAGTTTGTTCAACCCATCAAACCCGACACTTCGCACGCAAAGGCGGCACAGGGCAAAGCCGCGCACCATAACCACAATTCTGCTGCACGGGCCCCGGCGACGATGCGGCAATCGCGGGCAAGTCCCTTCCATGCGGCATCAGGTGAGCGTGGCAAGAAAGCGATCGATCACCGGATTGCGCTGCGCCTTGGCGCGCATGATCGCGCCAAGGGGGCGATGAAACCGCGGGTGGTCAAAATCCAGGAACGACAGTCTTTCTTCCAAATAGGGTTGCGTCGTTGCGCGCGGCATCGTGGTGATCAGATCCGTTGCGGCAATGATCTCGAGCACGGACCGAATGCTATCCGTCTCGCACACGATGCGCATCGTGCCAACGCCAGATGCAACCATCGCCGCCTCGGTTTGTTGCCGCAGCAGCGATCCGCGCGAATGCGCCAACCAGAGGCTGTCCTGCAGATCCGATGGCATAACGCGTTTTAACCGGGCCAACGGATGCCCCACGCGGCACAGAATGCCGACGCGGTCGTCGATGATCGGATGAAATGCCAACCCTTCGGACGGTTCTGCAAGGCTTTGCGGGCCAAAGACGGCATCCACCTGCCCGCGCTCGACCATGGTGCGCAACTCGTGCACCAGCCCGGTGCGCAGCTCGATCACGCAATTGGGGTTGTCGCGCATGAATTTGGCCAACGACGTGCTCAGAAAACGGCCTGCGACAATGGGCGGGGCGCCGATGCGCAATTCCCCTACGGCACCGCGGGCCGATTGGTCGGCCAGCACGCTGGCCTGTTCCTCGGCCCGGCGAATGGCCTGCCCGTTGCGCGCGAGCCGGCGCGCCAAAGCATTTGGCACAGACTTGCGCCCATCCCGATTGAAAAGAGCGGCACCCAGCCGTCGCTCCAGGGCTTTCATGTTCCGGCTTAGCGCAGGTTGCGTCAGCCCAATGCGGTCGGCGGCATTTTGGAACGACCCCGCTTCGACGATGAAAGAAAGTTGGGCCAGGTGTTTGGGGTCAAGCTTCATAGCATTTCGTTATGTATCGCGCTTTATGTTTGATTATCTTAAATGTGACCGGCCTGCTAGTCTCCTTCCGAATTCAGGGAGGGAACTCATGTTCAAATTCAAGAAAATGGCCGCCGCGGCGAGCCTTGCAGCGGTGCTGTTTGCCCCTGCGGCAACTGCCCAAATCTATAAAGGCGAAACCGCCGGTGTCGGCGATCCGGTCCACACCATGTTTGTGACATTTGCCAACCAAGCCGGAAAAAGCGGCGTGCAAATTCAGGTCAATGCGGGGCAAACACTGACCAAATCCATGCTCAAAGGCGGCCGACAAGAGATCGACTTTTTCTCAACCGTGCCATCGCTGGTGAACCTGATGAAGGGCCAGAAACGGATGTATGAAAAGGTGGAGGATGCCGCCGCTGCCGCGGGTGAACTGCGCTCAATCCTTGGGTTCAAAGCCGGCGCCTATCATCCGGTCACGCTGTCTGGATCAGGTATCGTAAGCTGGGAGGACCTGAAGGGCAAAACCGTTTTCACCGGTCCGCCTGCCGGCTCCGCGTCGGCCACGTCCGAGGCGCTGATCAAGATCATCACCGGCTATGAGGCGGGCACCGACTATAACGCGGTCCGGCTAAGCTGGGGCGAAGGCTACGCAGCCCTGGCCGATGGCAAGATCGACATGATGGTGCGCCCGGCTGAAATCGGATCGTCAAACATCGAACAATTTGGTCTGTCGGGCGAATTTCGCGTGCTTTCCATCCCCGAGGCTGTTGTCGGGTCCGAGGCGATGCAGGCGCTCTTTGGGCGTCCCGGGCGTGGCATGATCCAGTTCGACGGCGGCGTCTACAAAGGACAGGTGACATCGGGTGAAATCACCGCACTTGGGTTCACTCAATTCATCGGCACCCACAGCAATGTGTCCGACGACGTTGTCTACAACGCCACCAAGGCGTTTTGGGACAATCTGGACGAGGTGCACGCAACGGCCTTTTTCCTCAAAGAGGTGACACCGGAGACGGCGTTTACCTCCGTCAATGTGCCGCTGCACCCCGGTGCCGCCAAATACTATGACGAGGTCGGCATCGCGATCCCTGCCGAATTGCGCCCCTAGGGCCAAATGTCGGGGCGGCCGATCACCGGACCGCCCCACCCGAACCTTTTGGCACAGGTAGGCACGTCATGACCGCATCCGCCGACGCAAAAACCGGCACTGATCAGCTGTATCTGCTGCTCTCTGCTGTCGCGTGTTTCTTGCTGGGCGCTATCGCGCTCTACAGTTCAGGCGTGGACTTGGTCGAACCCAAGTTCCATCGCGCCGTGGGGTTCGCGCTGGCCCTGGTTGCCGGCATCGCGGTATCGCGCACGAGGCGGCAAGAGGCGGGCCCCGCGACCGGCGCGCATGCCGCCGCGCATCTGGTGGTCGACGCGTTGCTGCTGGTCGGTGGTCTGTGGTCGATCTGGTCCTTTTACTCGGTCCAGTCGCAGATGGAGACTGCGCTTTATGACGTCACCACGGCGGATGCCTGGCCGGCGCTTGCCGGCCTGATCGTGTTTCTTGAGCTGTGCCGCAGGCTGTGGGGCTGGGGCCTTTTTGCGGTGGGCGCGTTCGGTGTGCTGTACCTGCTTTTTGGTCAAGATTTGCCCGGGATCATGGCGCATACCGGATTTTCGCTGAAAGAAGTAGCCGAGGCGCTGTGGTACAATACCAACAAGGGTGTCTTTGGCTCGATCACCAACATCGTTCTGTCGACGGTGTTTATCTTTATCGTCTTTGGTGTCTTGCTGGAGGGCACCGGGGCGGGCGACACGTTGCTCAAATTCGCATTTCTCGCCACCCGGCGCACGCGCGGCGGACCGGCCCATGCTGCCATCCTGGCGTCTTCCATGTTCGGCACCATGTCGGGATCTACCGTGGCCAACATTGTCGGAACCGGTACCTTCACCATCCCGATGATCAAGAAACGCGGGTTCACGCCCACATTTGCAGCGGGGATCGAGGCCACAGCCTCCTCGGGCGGGCAGATCATGCCGCCGATCATGGGGGCTGCGGCACTGGTCATGGCCGACCTGACAGGTGTGGGGTACCTCAACATCATTGTCGCCGCGCTGTTCCCGGCCCTGTTTTACTATTTCAGCCTGTTTTCGGCTGTCACAGTGGAGGCGCGGCGCCAGGGCATCGAAGTGCAGGCGCTGTCGGTGAGTGACCAGATCACCCGCCTCGACCTGATCAATTCGATCCTCTTCATTGGCCCAATTGCAACCATCATCGGTCTGCTGATTGCCGGCTTTTCCACCTCTGCTGCGGGGTTTTACGCGGTTGTCGTGCTGCTCGCCCTGTCGGTGATCAATCCGCAGGTGCGCCGCGATCCGATGCGGGTCTGGTATTCGTTCCTGAAAGGCGCGCAATCGGGCGCCACGCTGCTGATTGCCATTGCGGCCATCGGCATTCTGGTGGGATCGCTCGATTCAACCGGTCTCGGTCTGAAACTGGCCAATGTGATTGCCGCCGTTCGGGGGGAAAGCCTGTTCTCCGCACTCTTGGTGGCCATGGCAGGGGCATTGATCCTTGGCATGGGGATGCCGACGCTGCCCGCTTACCTTATCATCATCTTGGTCATGGGCCCGGCCATTCAGGCGCTCGGTGTCTCGATGCTGACGGCGCACATGTTTGTGTTCTATTATGGTGTGGCCTCATCGCTGACCCCGCCCGTGGCGATTGCGGCCTATGCGGCTGCGCCCATTGCCGGATCAAACCCGCTGATGACCGCGTTTATGTCGTTCCGGCTGGGGATGGCCAAGTTCATCATCCCCTTTGTCTTTGCCTTCTACCCGACCATCCTGATCATTGAAGAGTTCAGCCTGTTCCCGTTCCTGTGGATCGTGGCGCGCACCTGCTTTTGCATCTGGCTCTTTTCATCGGCGCTCTCCGGCTATGACCGCCGCAAACTGACGGTGATCGAAATCGTGTTCCGCTTTGGCATCGCATTCACCATGTTGGCCACCGATCCGATGATCCACGTGCCAGCCGTGGCGATTGGCCTGGCGCTGATGATGTGGGACACCCGCGCCGCCCGGCACGCCCAACCGAATACAGGCACGTCGACATGACCAAGCGCCCGAACTTTCTATTCATCATCACAGATCAGCATCGGGCGGACCATCTGGGCTGCGGCGGCAACCCGGTGGTGCAGACCCCCAACATCGATGCCATTGCCGCCAAAGGCACGCGCTGGAACCGGTGCTATGTCGCCAACCCCATTTGCATGCCAAATCGAGCGTCAATTATGACCGGTCGGATGTGTTCGGCCCACGGTGCGCGGCACAACGGCATCCCGCTGTCGAAAGATCATACAACCTTTGTGGAACTGCTCAAAGATGCAGGCTACCGCACCGGGCTGATTGGCAAGTCGCATCTGCAAAGCTTTACCGGCCTGCCCGCAACCAACACGTTCCAACCCGCCGAAGGGTTGCACACGCCCAGCCCCCATCTGCGCGACGCGCAAAAAAACAACCGCCACGGCCCGGAATACGACCTGGAACTTACCCCGAAATGGGATCGTCCACTGGCGGACCGGATGGGCCGGGACTTTTATGGCTTTGATCACGTGGAAATCGCCGCAGATCACGCTGACCAAGCGTCTGGCGACTACTTGCTCTGGGCGCGGCAACAACATCCACGCTTTGACGATTTGGTGGGGCCCGCAAACGCCCTGCCCGACAATCGCATCAATGCGCCGCAAGCCTGGCGCACCGCGGTGCCCGAGGAGCTGTACTCGACCTCGTGGATCGCCGACCGTTCGGTGGACTACCTCGAACAGCGCGCGCAGGACGACGCCCCGTTTTTCCTGCAGATGTCCTTTCCGGACCCGCACCATCCGTTTACGCCGCCGGGCAAATACTGGGACATGTACGATCCCGCCCAGATCAAACTGCCCGACACATTTGGCAAAGGCGACCTGCCGCCGATCCGCGCCATGAAGGCGGCGCTGGCACAGGGCACCGACCCGCGCGACAATCAAAGCCCCTTTGTCGTCACCGAGGATGAGGCCCGCGCCATCATCGCCCTGACCTACGGCATGATCACGATGATCGACGATGCGATCGGGCGCGTGTTGCAAAAACTGACCGATTTGGGGCTGGCCGATGACACGGTGGTCATTTTCACCTCGGACCATGGCGACTACATGGGCGACCACGGCTTGATGCTGAAATTGCTGATGCACTTTCAGGGCATCATCCGCGTCCCGTTCATCTGGCACGATCCGCACGCCCCGGGCGCGGGGCAAAGTCGCGACGATCTTGCCTCATCAATCGATATCGCCCCAACCATTCTGGCGCGCGCGGGCATTCAGCCGTTCAATGGCATGCAAGGGCGAGACCTGCTGCACTCTTCGCCCCCCGAAGCTGTGATCATCGAGGAAGACAGCCAACGCAGCATGACCGGCTTTGACCGCCCGCAGCGCGTGCGCACCGTGGTGACAAATACGCACCGCATGTCGCTGCGCGAAGGCGAAGACTGGAACGAGCTTTACGACCTGTCCGCCGATCCGGGAGAGACGGAAAACCTGTTCGACTGCGAAACAGCCGCCGGGGTGCGTCAGGTCATGACAGAGCTGATGTTGCGACGCCTCATCGCCCTGCAAGACCGCGCACCGCTTCCGGCGTACAGAGCGTAGAGTGCGCAGAACTACTGTTGCAGCGCGTCTCTCCGATTGATGCCAATGATTGCGGACGCCAGAAGCGCTAGCCAAACCGACGGAGACAACAGAGCGAAAAAGCGTGGCGGACAGGAAGGGATTCGAACCCTCGAGACGGTTTCCCGCCTACGCACTTTCCAGGCGCGCGCCTTCGACCACTCGGCCACCTGTCCGCTGGCGGGAATAGCGGAAACGGGGTGTCGGGCGCAAGGGTCGATCTGAACTGATTGGGCGCATTAGGCCGTGTGACGACCGGTGATCAACAGCACAGTGCCAAAGACCACTTCGACCGCGATTGCCAGCAGGATGCCGCCCGCCACTTCGCCACGGATCAGCGCCAGCGCCCCAACCACCGCGACCGCAAACAGGCTGACCGCGACGCCCACGGCGATGGCGCGACGCGCCGGCGATGGTGGCGCATTGCGGGCCAGAAACAGCATCACCGCGCCGCCCGCGAAATAGGCCGCCAGCCGCTGGCCCATAAACGCGGCATCCCCTTCGAGCTGCATCCCCCAGGCGGCAGTGATCAGATCGGGAAAGACAAAAAACGACATCGCCAGAATGGCAAACAGCGCCGCCACCAGCGTGGCGATTTTTTCAAATGGCATCAGGCCCCCTCCAGATGCAGGTAGACGCGGCGATTGCGCCGCCCTTTCTTTTCGATCTTGCCCAGGCGCAAACCGCCAATCTCGCCCGTGCGCGCCACATGCGTGCCGCCACAGGGTTGCAGATCAACCGGCGCCGCCTCGGACCCGATGCGCACCAGCCGGATCCGGCCCGCGCCGCGCGGCGGCTGCACCGACAGCGTCTTGACCAGTCCGGGATTGGCGTCAAGCTCGGCCTCGGTGATCCACGTCTCGGACACCACATGGTCATCGGCCACCAGTTTGGCCAGCGCACCAGCGATGGCGTCGCGGTCCTCGGGCGCGTCTTCCATGTCGAAATCAAGCCGCCCGCGCGCGGCGCTGATCGAACCGCCGGTCACGCCAAAGGGCATCGCCACCGACAAAAGATGCAGCGCCGTGTGCACGCGCATATGCGCGTAACGGCGGTCCCAATCGAGGTGCTGCGTGACTTGTGTGCCCACAGGCGGCAGGGGCCGCGGTTCAGACGGGACCAGCACGATCTCATCGCCCTGCCCTTTGACCGCTGTGGCGATGCCAAGCGCGCCACCCGGCCACACCAGTTGTCCCGCGTCGCCGGGTTGGCCGCCGCCGGTGGGATAGAACACCGTCCGATCCAGGATCACGCCGCCTTCTGCCGTGTGCCCGCGCACTTCGGCCTCTGCATCGCGCAGATAGGCATCGGCACGAAACAGCATCTCGGTCATGTCTCACCCCGCAAGGCTTCGGGATTGCGCAGCCACAGATCGCGCTGAGCAAACGGGATTTCGATCCCTTCTTCTTTGAACCGCGCAGCGATCTTGTGGTTGATGTCGTTGCGCACGCTCAAACTCCAGTTCACGTCGCGCAAGATGATGCGTACCTCAAAATCCAGGCTGTCGGCGCCAAAACCGGCAAACAGGATCGTGGGCGGCGGGTTCAACAGGGCCATGGGATGGGCTTCGGCAATCTCGCGCAGGATGCCCTCAACCCGCTTGGTGTCTGTGCCATAGGCCACGCCCACGGGTATGATCACCCGGCCCACCGTATTGCCGCGCGTGTAGTTTGTGACAGTGCCCGAGATCAGATCGGCATTGGGCACAATGACATCCGTGCGGTCAAAGGTTTCGATCCGCGTCGAGCGGACCGAGATGCGCCGCACATAACCCATCTGCCCACCCACTTCGATCCAGTCACCTTCGGAAATCGGCCGTTCGATCAGCAGGATGATACCGGACACAAAGTTCGACACGACGGTCTGCAAGCCAAAGCCGATGCCCACCGATAAGGCGCCAGCGACCAGCGCGATGTTCGACAGATCGATGCCCGCCGCGGTGATCGCCACAAGTGCCGCCAGAAAAATGCCGATATAGCCCAGACCCGACACAATCGCCGTCTGCCCGCCCGGGTCGACCTTGGTCTTGGGCAAGACCGACGACCGCATCGCAGACTGCGCGCCGCGGGTCAGCACATAACCCAGCGTGAACACCAAGATCAGCGTGATAAAGCTGCCAGGGCTCACCGTGACTTCGCCAATGGTCAGCCCGGTGCGCAACGTGTCCCACAGCTCGGTCAGGTCGGTGACCCGCGCGCCCCAGATCAGCGACAGCGGAATGCAAGAGGCCAGGATCAGCGCAAAGCCAACAAGGGTCGGCACCAAGCTTTCGGCGGCATTGTGGCCGGGGCGCAGCGTGGAATAGATGTCGCGCACCAATTGCTGCAGCAGGGCCAAAACGCCAAACAGCGCCAGGGTCAGCATCGCCGGATAGATCAACGCCTTGGCCGCGACACCGTAGCCTGCCGCTGCAAGCACCGGCGCACCCAGACCGGCCAGCACCGCGCCGCGTCCCAGCGTGCGAATGACCCGCATGGCAAAAGGTTTTTCGGCGCTCTCCTCGTCTTCGGCCTTGGTGCGCCGGATCAGCCAGCCCATGCGCAGCACCAAAATCGAAGCCAGCACGATCAACGGGAAATCGATCACCGCGATGGTCTCAATCGTGTAGCGCTCAAAGGCGGCAAACCGCTCAAACAGGAACTGCAGGGCGAGCACGGCGCCCAACGCCGTCACATAGATCCGCCCCTCGGTATGGCGTTCATGCGGCAGGTTGAGCGGCGACCACTGTTCGGCGGCGCGCGGAAAGACCCGGCCACCCAACCACAGGGCAAAAAACACGGTCAGGCCCATCGGCTCCAGCGTGTCGAGGATCAGGTTGGCGCGCTGGCCATATAGCCCGGTTGCCGCCACCGCGCGCACCAGCGCAAACAGCCCCAGCATAGGCAACGCGATCTGCCCCAAGGATACGAAAAACGCCGCCACCCCGCCGCTTGAGGACGCCGCAGACCGGGTGATCCGGACCGCCACCGCTTCGGACCAAGCGCGCGAGCGCGCCAGCAATGCCAGCCCCAGCGCCGCCAGTGCCAGCACCAAGGGCAGGTTGTCGCGCGCCTGCGCCCGGGTCGACGGATTGCTCCACTCCCGACCGACGCCGGAGACGGTCGACTGCACCGTCTCGCTAACATCGCGCACCGCATCGGGCCAGAGCCGGACATTGACGGGCCAGGGCCCCATGTTCAGCAACTCTTCGGTCTGGCGTTGGCGCAGGATCTCGTCGATCTCACCGATGATGCCATTGGCCCGGCTGAACGCCTCTTCGGCGGTGCGGCGCGGGGTGCTCAACCGTTGCAGTTGCGCGTTCAGTTCGGCCCGTCGGGCGGCGATCTCTTCGGGTTCAACCGCGCCCTCTTCTGGTGCGGGCCCCAACGTGCCGATCTGGTCGTTCAACGTCTGGATGCGGCTGGTATTGGCGTCGAGCTGGGCCTGAAACTGTCTGCGCCAGTCCGCCACCTGCGCACGCAAATCGGCAAGTGCCGCGTCCGAAGCGCGCGCCGCTTCAACCGCTACTTCTGCACGGCTGGCCACCTCGCTCCAGGCTGTGTAATCCGGGCCGGTGTCTTGCGCCTGCCCAAGCGTGGCCGCAAGCAACAGCACGACGGTTGCAAGCGTGCGCAGCATTGCGGTCACAGGTCTGAGGCGCATTACGCCTCCTCAAACATCTGGGGCAGATCGGACGCGCCGCGTTCCAACCATGCCGGCACCGGCAACCCCTTTTCCCGCAAGAATGCGGGGTTATAAAGCTTGGTCTGATAGCGTGTGCCAAAGTCGCACAGGATCGTGACGATGGTATGCCCCGGCCCCAACTCGCGCGCGAGGCGCACCGCCCCACCGATATTGACGCCGGTCGACCCGCCCATGCACAGGCCCTCTTCGGCCAACAGATCAAACACGATCTGGCAGGCTTCAACATCCGGCACGCGGTAGGCGAAATCGGGCGTGAACCCGTCGAGATTGGCGGTGATCCGGCCTTGGCCGATGCCTTCGGTGATGGAACTGCCAGGATTGTCTTCGCCGGTGTAAATCTTGAACATACCTGCGCCTTCAGGGTCGGTCAGGCCGACCTTGACGCCCTTGGGTTGCAGCACCTCGGCCACGCCCGCGAGCGTGCCGCCAGACCCGATGGCGCAGGTGAACCCGTCGACCTTGCCGCCGGTTTGTTCCCAAATTTCAGGTCCAGTGGTGTCCACATGCGCCTGACGGTTCGCCACGTTGTCAAACTGGTTGGCCCAGATCGCGCCGTTCGGCTCGGTCTTGGCCAGCGCCTCGGCCAGCCGCCCGGAATAGCGCACGTAATTGTTGGGGTTGGCATAGGGCTTTGCCGGTACCTCGACCAGTTCCGCACCGGCCACGCGCAGCATGTCCTTTTTCTCTTGGCTCTGCGTTTCCGGGATCACGATCACCGTCTTAAAGCCCATCGACGCGCCCACCAGCGCCAAGCCGATGCCGGTGTTGCCCGCCGTGCCCTCCACGATGGTGCCACCGGGGCGCAGGGCGCCGCTGGCGACCGCGTGGTTGATGATCGACAGGGCGGCGCGATCCTTGACCGACTGGCCGGGGTTCATGAACTCGGCCTTGCCAAGAATGGTGCAGCCCGTCTCTTCGCTGGCGCGGCGCAGTTTGATCAGCGGCGTGTTGCCCACGGCAGCGGCGAGGTCAGAGGCGATGTGCATGAGGTCCAACTTTCAAAAACGAGTGCGCGCTCAGATGTAACGGCGCGGTGGGCCGACCTCAACCCGCGCGGCGCAACCTGTCGCGGTGAAAGGCCAGCCAATAGGCAAAGTGCGCCAGCACCAGATTGCCGCAACGACGCTCCTCGGCCATAGCCATGAGGTCTGTGAACGGCATCAGGAGCGAGCGGATATTCTCCCCCTCGCCGGGTGCGCCACCCACTCCGGTAATGCCATCGGGCAGATCGCACAGGCCGACAAACATGTGAAAAAAATCGGTACTTGAGCCAGATGAGGCATAGCTTTCGCCCACCGGCTCCAGCCGTCCCAGCGTCAGCCCGGCCTCTTCCATCGCCTCGCGGCGCACGGTCTCTTCGGGTGTCTCGCCCGGATCGATCAGGCCAGCGATCCCCTCGAACTGCCACAGATGCCGGTCGCCCCGGATGATCGGCCCGGTGCGCACCTGTTCGATCAAAAGCACCCGGTCGCGCGCCGGGTCATAGGGCAGGACAAAGGCCGCATCCGACACCACAAACACAGACCGCGCCAAGGCGGGCGACATGCTGCCGTCAAACCTTTCGTGGCGAAATGTGAACTCGTCCACCGCAAAAAATCCGGCATAGGCCTGGGCATGCGCTGCAACCTCAACCCGGCCCGGGAACGTGCCCGCGCCGTGCTGCCCGCGCTGCGCCAGAACCTTGCTCCAGGCGCGCGCGCGGATGCGCGGATAGCGCTGTGCGATCTGCGCGGCGGGCACCCGGCCGTAAACGCCCATGACCTCGTGCGCGGCGTGTTCGGTCATCTCACCCCAGCGCGCGATCCATGCGTTCAGGTCCCACGGACCATCCGGTGTGCATGCGTTGCCCCGCGGGAAAAACACCCGCACCCGGGCGCCATCGCGCGTCACATGCGGCACCAGATCAAAGTCATAGCCCGCCTCATAGTATCTCAGCCGCGCGATATCGTCATCTGACAGCCCGGCCACCACGATGCCCTGCGCCTGAGCGCTGGCATCCGGCACTATCATCGGAAACGGACCCTCGGCAGCCGCGCACACCCGGTGCCCGGGCAAGACATCGGCACGCAGGTCAAGATCTGCCGCGGCACGCGCCAGCACAATCTCGAGCAGCGGCACGTGGCGCAGCGTGCCAAAGAAAAACAGGGCCGTCACGGTGCGATCACTTCCAGACGCGCCAGGCCATTTCGGCACAGATGCCCACCAGCGCGCCGCCAATCGCCACCGACGCCCAAAACGGCACCGTGGACATCAACAGCGCCCATTCGGCCATGATCTCCATCACCTCGATGAGCGCTTCGGACACGCTGTCAATCCGGCCTTTCATCGACAGATCGAACATCTTGTAACAGGCCTGGAGAAACAGCCCCCACAAGATCAGCAGCACCGATCCGGTAAAGCCCACATTGATCGCAGAGGTGGTGCCGCGGCCGGCGCGCGTGCCGATAAAAACCCAGCCGACCGCCAGCCCGATCGCCACGTTGACGTGCACAAAATAGCCGAAATTGGTGTCTTCCTCGAACTGCCCCATCACGATGACCGACAGCACCACACCCAGCACAGCCAGCCCGACAGCCGCGGTCAGTTTTGCGGCATTAGGCATTGCGCTGGTGCTTCATGGATTTATCCGGGGCGTCTGATCGTGATCTGCGTTACGTCGCAGTTGGCACTTTCAAACGTGGCCGCGCAAGAGGTCAGGTAAAAATTCCACATCCGGCGAAACCGCGCGTCAAAGCCCATTTCGGCGATCTGGTCCCAACGTTCGTTGAACGTCTCGTGCCAGCGCCGCAACGACAGGTTGTAGCTTTGCCCGAACTCGATGGATTTTTCCACTGCCAGCCCGGCCTTGGCGACCTGCTGGCGCAGCACTGTCGGGCTGGGCAGCATGCCGCCGGGAAAGATGTATTTCTGAATGAAATCAACGCCGCGGCGGTAGACCTTCCAGCGCCGGTCGGTGACGGTAATGATCTGCAAAGTGGCGTTCTTGCCGGGTTTGAGCCGCTCGCGCACTGTGTCGAAATAGGCGGGCCAGTACTTTTCGCCTACGGCTTCGAACATCTCGATGCTGGCGATCCCGTCATAGGTGCCGCGTTCGTCACGGTAATCCTGCAGCTTGAACTCGACCATCTCGGAAAGTCCAGCGGTTTGAATGCGTTGCTGGGCGTACTTGAACTGCTCTTCGCTGATGGTCAGCCCGGTGACTTTGAGCCCACGCTCGCGCGCGGCATATTCGGCAAATCCGCCCCAGCCGCAGCCGATCTCAAGGATATGATCGCCGGGCTGCGCGCCCATCTGATCGATCATGCTGGCATATTTGGCGATCTGCGCGGCTTCGTGGCTTTCTTGCCCGGTCTCAAATAGGGCCGATGAATAGGTCATGGTGTCGTCAAGCCAAAGGCCGTAAAACTCGTTGCCCAGATCGTAGTGGTAGCTGATGTTTTTGCGCGCCTGTTCGCGGTGATTGCGCTGCAGCCAGAAGCGGAACTTTTCAAACTGCCGCACCAGTCCGAGACCGGGAAAGCCGTCATAGAGGCTCTCATTGTCGGCATGCACCCAATCCATAAAGGCCTGCAGGTCCGGTGTGCTCCACCATTCGTCCAGGTATGCATCGCAAAACCCCAGATCCCCCTCGCGGATCAAACGGGCAAAGATGTCAGGATTGTGGATGTGCACCTCGGCCACCGGCCCGGGTCGCGGCCCCGTCGCGCGAAAGACGCGCCCGTCGGGCAGGACAAAATCCACCCGCCCGGTGTTCATACCCTGCGCCATGGAAAACACCCGCGCAAAGTATCGCGGCAGGCCCGTTTGCCCGTCGGTCGTGGTCAGGATCATGTGATCTCCCCTCTCCTTAGTGTCAACCTAAATTGACATAGCTGACACGGCAAGCACATCTGCACAGCCAATCTCAGAAATCCCGGTTTTCATAGGCGGTTAGCGCCCGGGTGCGGCCCTGATCGGCAGGTACAATTGGGGCGGGATAGACATCGCTTGCGGACATGTCCCAGCTGCGCGGGATGGCGTCAAAATAGCTCAGCGCATCCGCGTGCGGACGGCTGCGACCTTCGGCGATCCAGCGACCGACATAATCGCGATTTTTGTCGAACTTATCGAGCTGCGTGACCGGGTTGAACACCCGGAAATACGGTGTCGCATCCGGGCCCGAACCGGCAGACCACTGCCAACCCATGGCGTTGGAGGCCGGGTCCCAGTCGATCAGGCAATCCTCAAACCACTTTTGGCCGATGCGCCAGTGGGTGAGCAAGTGTTTGGTCAGGTAACTGGCCACGATCATGCGCCCGCGATTGTGCATCCGTCCGGTGACGTACATCTCGCGCAGGGCGGCATCGACAAACTGTATGCCCGTGCGGGCGCGCAGCCAGGCGGTGGCCTCTTCGCTGCGCTCATCGGCATTCCATGGGAACGCGTCCCAATCGGGTTTCCAGTTTTCGGTGGTGATGTGCGGCGTGTGGTGCATCAGGTGGTAGGCAAACTCGCGCCATACCAGTTCCTTGAGAAACGTCTCTGCCCCTGCCTTGCCTTCTTGCAACGCGCGGTCGCCCGCGTGCCAGCACTGGTGCGGGCTGATCTCACCCAGGGCGAGGTTCTCGCTGAGGTTCGAGGTGCGGTCTTCGGCAGGCAGGTCACGGCCTGCGTCATAGCTCGCCACCAGGCTGTCGCAGAAATAGTGTAACCGCTCCATCGCCGCATCAGCCCCCAGACGCAGGTGCGGACGCACGACCGCCGCCCCACGGTCCATCGCCGCGCCGAGGGTCCAATCGGCGATGTCTTCGGAGGCGGGCCAGTGTTCGGGTGCGGGGATCGTGCCGGGGGTGGCAAGCGGCTCATCCACCTCGCGGTCTTTCACCGAACGCCAAAACGGGGTGTAGACCTTGTAAAACCCGCCGGTCTTGGTCTCAGCCGTCCACGGCTCGAACATCAGATGGCCGCCATAGCTGCGGGCGTTTATGCCCGCCTCTTTCAGCGTCGATTTGATTGTGGCGTCACGCGCCACCGCCTGCGGATCGTAGAGCCGCGACCAGTAGACCGCGTCGGCGCCAGTCTCTTCGATCAGCGCCTGCAGCACGCCCAAGGCATCACCCGACCGGTAGATGATCCGCGACCCGTGTGCCGCCAGCGCCTGGCCAAGGGTCTCAACCCCCAACCCCCAGCGCCATTTCGGCGCGGCACCCAGATCGTCGACGCTGTCATCTCGGATGACCACAGGGATCACCGGTCTGCCCGCAGCACACGCGGCGGCAAGCGCGGGATGGTCAGACAACCGCAGATCGCGGCGGAACCAAACGAGTATGGGGGAGCTGCTCAACGGCCGTATTCCTTTTTGTATCGCAGATACGTAGGGCGCGGCGTGTGAGATCAAGAAAGGATTAACTTATGCGGTGAACCCGGCCGCGGCGGTCGTCTTCACGCGCTCAAAAAACAGTCCGTCCCAAACCGATTGCACGCCTCGCGAAATCACTGGACCGTTCTATCAACACGGCAACGGTCCGCCTGCTGATATGCATCCCAATTCGCCTTACACCGCCCGCGACCACCGGCGCGCCGTCAATTTAGCGGCCTTCCTCGGCTGGCTTTCCTTTTGCGCGCCGTTGGTGGCTGGCAATCCGGCGGTCCTGCCATGGCTTGCCCTCTTCGGCTTGCCGATTGCGCTGATTGCGCGTTGGGTCATCGGCGCACCAGTGTTGCGGCACGTCATGCGCCAATCCGTCACCTGGCGCGCCGCTGTCGTCTGGGGCGCGTTGATTGCGGCGCTCATTGCTAGCCTCTGGATCGCATTCTCGCAGTTGCGCGGATGGCAGCAATCACTTGATCCGAGCACATCTTCGCAAATTGGCGGTGGTGATTTTGTCCGGTCTATCGACGGCATTCTGACGCCCTACGGGTGGTGAATCCTTGGGCTCAGCGCCGGCCAGTTTGTGCTGTCCGGTGCGGTCGTGGGCCTGGTGGTCCGCTGGCGCATCGGTTCCGGCGCCACGTCCCAGTCCCGCTAACGCAACAAAAAGGGCCCCGCGTCATCACGCGGGGCCCCTGCGCACTGTAACCCTACTGACTTACTCAGCAGGTGCAGCGATAGGTTCGTCCGATGTAGTCGTCTGGACGCCCTTCTTCTCGCGGCGGCTGTCATTAAAGATCGCTTTGACCAGCGCAAAGCACTGCAACACCATCACGATCGAGAACGGGAACGCGCCGATCACCATCGCGGTCTGGATCGCTTTGAGGCCACCGCCGCCTGGCCCGCCGGCAATCAGCAGCGCAGCCACAACTCCGCCCAGGGCAATGCCCCAGAAGTAGATGTGCGGCTTGGCCTTTGGCCCCTCATCACCGGCCGCATTGATCGTGTTCACGATCAGCACAGCCGAGTCAGCGGTGGTCACCAGATAGGTCATCAGCAGTACCACGATAATGATGGACATAGCCCATCCAAGCGCTGCGCCCAGCATGTGCACCACGGCGGCAAAGATCTTGTCACCGTCCGGTGCGCCCAGGATCGTGCCATTGGCGCCGCCGTTCAGCTCAAGGTCAATGGCCGTGCCGCCAGCCCAGGTGAACCAGACAAAGCACATCAGCGACGGCACCAGGATTGCGCCGATCACAAATTCGCGGATCGTGCGGCCCTTGGAGATGCGCGCCAAAAACAGGCCCACAAAGGGTGCAAAGGCGATCCACCAGGCCCAGTAGAACACCGACCAGCCACCTTGCCAGCCAGCAAGCTGTGAGGCGGTTGATCCCTCAACCCCGTCCGAGGTCCAGACCGTCACCAGCATCGACGGCAACGCGATCAGGTAATCCCAGATGCCCAGAATGAGCGCCTGCAACCCAAAGAACGTCGACCCAAAGAGCAGGAAGAACGCCAAAAGGAAGATCGACAGCCCCATATTCAGGTTCGACAGCCATTTGATGCCCTTGCCGACACCGGACAGCGCCGACGCCGTCGACGCCGCCATGATCACAGAGATCGCCACGAGCACGCCCATGGTATTGGCTGTGCCGCCTTCATTGGTCAGACCGCCAATGCCAATCCGCGTCAGACCGGCGACAAACTGTTCGACACCAAAGCCCAGCGTTTGCGCCACACCGAGGATCGTCGCAACCACCGCCACGATGTCGATGATGCTGCCCAACGGGCCGGACAAAGATTTGCCAAAAAGCGGCGTCAGCGACGACCGCATAGTCAGTGGCAGACCGCGGCGATAGCAGAAAAAGCCCAGTGCAAGGCCCGCGACCGCATAGCTTGCCCAGGCGCCAAAGCCCCAGTGCAAGAACGACCACTTATAGGCGCTGCGGATGGTCTCGGCGCTTTCGCCCGGCACCAGCCCCATGATCACATCCGGGTTGTTCTGGTAGTGATACACCGGCTCAGCCACCGCCCAGGTCAGCATGCCAACCCCGATACCGGCACCAAACATCATGGAAAACCATGAGAAATTGGAAAATTCCGGCGTGTCGTTTTCCAAGCCCAGCTTGAGCCGACCCGCCGCTGGCCAAACCGCCAGCGCCGCGCACAGCAACACAAAGAGCGTCACAATATAGACGTACCAGTATGCCGTATTGGCGAGGATGAATGTGTTAATCGTATTGAGAACCGCGCCCGCTTGTTCGGGGAACACCACGGCCCATATGACCAGCATGGCCACAATGAGTTTAGACACGACGGCCACGTTGACCGAAAAGCCGGAGTAGAATCCGGTATCGGCCGTTTTGATGGGCAATTCCATCAACGGGGGTTTGTCAGACATCTGCTTCCTTCCTGTTGTATCGCGCCTGGCGAGGGCACGTTATGGTTCCCGCAGCGCGCATTTGATTTTGCTGCGCACGTTTGGGCGTTGGCTACCCGTTCACCAAAGCACGACCAACCGCCGGTCGCGAAACACAAAAGTGATTTGGCAGGCCTTTTGTGCTACCTGGGCGAGAATTTACAACTTTATGGCGTTCGAGATGATATTTATGCCACTAAAAGTGGCGCCGTCACAGCGCAGAGCGAATCTTTTCCGCAAGCGCCGCAATCAGGTCCATGTCACCCATTGTGCCCGGCGCGCGCAGCGGCACGCCGTCATGTCGCGGTAGAATGTGCATGTGCAAATGGAACACTTCTTGCCCGCCCGGCGCTTCGTTGAACTGCTGCAGCGTGATGCCGTCGGCATCTAGCCCCGCCATCGCTGCCCGCGCCACCCGCTGCGTGGTGCGCATCACAGCCGCCAACTGGTCGCCCGACGCATCAAGCACATTGCGACACGGCGTTTTGGGGATCACTAGGCAATGACCATCCGCCCGCGGCATGATGTCCATGAAACACAGCGTGTCGTCATCTTCGAACACCCGCGTTGACGGGATCTCGCCCCGCAGGATCTTGGCAAAGATATTCTGGTTGTCATAGGCGGTCATGCGCGGCTCTCCTGCGGCGTTTGTGCAGGCGGAATGGGTGCCGATGCGTGCCAGCGATGTCAACCGGATCGCCGCGCCCGCGATTTGCGCGGCCCAAACCTGGTGCAATATTCTGCGCATTGGTGTAATATGCCCGCATGGCGTGCATGAGGGACACACAGGATGCGCGCCGCTTTGTGGAGTAAGCCATGGAAGAGGTACTTGTTTTCGCCATCCCAATTGTCAGCGTCAGCGCCGCAGGCCTGTTTGGCTGGTTTAGCGTGCACCGCCGTGCGGCCGGGCTTTATATGCTCGGTCTGATGCTGATTCTAGCGGGGGCCGCCCTGCTCTATCTGGTGGCCGAAGTCGCCATCGGATGGGACAGCTTGGGATACACCTTGCTGATGATGTTTGGCGCGCTGCCGGCAGCCGCCGGACTGATCCTGGGTGGCGGCGTCGGGCTGATCACGCGACCGCAGCTGATGCTGCCGTCGTAAAAAAGCCGGGACAGCCCAAGGAAGCCGAGGGCGCGCGCGACCAGCGCGCGCCTACGCCCAATCGGCGCCGACAAAAATGCAGCGCAGTTCTACACCTAGCGCCGAAATTATCAGGCGTTCACATCCACCACGACGCGGCCCTTGACCTGACCTTTCAGGATGTCGGCGCCCAAGCCCGGCAAATCGGACAGCGTCGCGGGCTGCACCATCGCCTCCAGCTTGTCCATCGGCAGGTCGTTGGCAATGCGCTGCCAGGCACGCACACGGTTGTCATAGGGCTGCATCACACTGTCGATGCCAAGCAGATTGACACCGCGCAGCAGGAACGGAATGACCGTTGCCGGCAGGCCCGCGCCCCCGGCCAAACCCACCGCAGCCACCGACGCGCCGTATTGCATCTGCCCCAGCACGCGGGCCAGCATCGCGCCGCCTACCGCATCGACACAGCCGCCCCAGGTCTCGCTTTCCAGCGGGCGTTTCACCGTCTCGTTGATCTCTTCGCGCGCCACGATCTGCGTGGCACCCAATCCGGTCAAATAATCCGCCGTCTCCGGCCGCCCGGTGACCCCAGCCACATCATGCCCCAGATTGGCCAGGATCGCCGTGGCCACCGACCCCACGCCGCCTGCCGCACCAGTGACCAGCACCGGCCCGCCGGTCAGCCCGTGATCTTCCAGCGCCATCACCGCCAGCATTGCGGTGAACCCGGCGGTGCCCACCGCCATCGCTGCGCGCGTGTCGAGGCCCTCGGGCAACGGCACCAGCCAATCGGCTTTGACCCGCGCCTTTTGCGCGTAGCCGCCCCAATGCGCCTCGCCAACGCGCCAGCCGGTCAGCACAACCTTGTCGCCGACCTTGTACCGGTCATCCTCGGACGCCTCGACGGTCCCGGCAAAATCAATGCCCGGCACATGCGGATAGGTGCGCACCAGCCCACCGCCTGGACCGATGCACAACCCGTCTTTGTAATTGACCGTGGAATACTCTACCGCCACCGTGACATCACCGCTGGGCAGATCATCGACACCGATCTCCTGCACGCCTGCCGCGGTCTTGCCGCTCTCTTCGTCTTTGGTCACCACCAGCGCGTTGAACATCTCAATTCCTTTCCAAAGGGTCTCGGCCCTTCATCTTGCAAAATAAACTCCGGGGTGTCTGAGGGGCTGGCCCCTCAGTCCCGCACTCACAGCCAGAACGCCTCCTGGACATGCGCCGTCCGCATGCCATCCGGCGTCTCAACCTCCAGCTCGGTGCCCGCGTCCCAATGGGTCATGCGCACCATGCCGATGGCCACATTGACATGGTAATCCGGGCTCCACGCGGCCGAGGTCACCTGCCCCACCCGCTTGCCGCCGCCATAGATCGGCCACAGCCGGTCGCAGGGCGGCACCGCATCGCCGTGAATGGCAATGGGGCGCACTTGCTGCACCGGGCCCTCTTTGGCCACCCGCAAAAGCGCGTCGCGCCCGACACAGCCAATCGCGGTTTCGATGTCGCAAAACCGCTGCAACCCGCATTCATGGGGCGTGTTGTCGTCGGTCATGTCATTGCCGTAGCTCAGCAGCCCGCCCTCGATCCGCTCGATCAGGTTGGGACAGCCCGCCCGCACCTGTAGATCGGCGCCCTCCGCCATCAACTCGTCCCACAGCGTCATGCCCTTGGCACTGTCGGTCAGGTAAATCTCGAACCCGCCCTGTTTCGAATAGCCGGAGCGGGCGATGGGCAGGTCCATGCCCTCGTATTGGAACATGTCAAAGCGGAAAAACCGGATGTCGCGCACCCGCGGGCCAAAGACCCGCTCCAGGAGGTCGTCGGCCTTGGGCCCCTGCACCGCCAAAGGTGACACATCCGGCTCATCCACCAGCACATCTAGGCGGAACCCGCTGGCAATCCCCTTGACCCAGAGCAGCAGATCGCTGTCGGCAATCGAAATCCACCACCGGTCATCGGCCAACTTGACCGCAACCGGATCGTTCAGCATGCCGCCGGTCTCATCCACGATGGGCACGTAGTAACACTGCCCCGGCAGCATCGAGCGCAGATCACGCGGCGTCAGCATCTGCATCAACCGGCTCGCATCGGGTCCGCGCAACTCCACCTGCCGTTCGGCCGCGACGTCCCAGAGCTGCACATGGGTCTTGAGGTGCCGGTAATCGGCCTCCACGCTTTCAAACACGGTGGGCAAGAGCATGCGGTTATACACCGTGTAGGCCTTCACCCCTGCCCGCTCGACCCCGGCGGAAAAGGGCGTCCGCCGCAACCTGCGCGACGGGGAAATCATTGCGTTCAAGTCGCGTCCTCCGGCATGAAAACAACGTCGCTGACAGGCGCTTGCAGCCCCGCCGCAGTCATCATCGCGTGCACCTGCCCACGATGGTGCGTCTGGTGATTGAACAGCTGCGTCACACACAAGGCCAGCGGCCGTTCGAACTCGCGCTTCATGATGCCCGAGCGCCAGCGCAACGGCCCCTGCAACTCGACCGCGCGCAGCGCGCCCGCCCATTTGACAATTGCACCGTCCATGCGAAACCGCTCGGCGCTCCAGACGGCAAAGGTCGGGGTATAGCTGCGATGCTCTTCGGCCGGCACCGACGGCGGAGCCACCGCATCGCTAAACCGGCTCATCCAGATCGTGTCGCCCCACAGGATGTGGTTGAGCGTCTCAAAGATCGACCCAAAGAACGCGCCACGATCTTCGCGCAGCACATCGTCGCTGACCCCGGTCATCAGTTCGGTCAACTGCCGGTTCTGCCACGCATTGTAGCGCGCCATCGTCCGCACATAGTCGGGATCAATCACCGCCCGCCTCCTGTCACGGCTTGGGCCCTTTCCAGTCGATCGGGCAGATCTCAGCCGATTTGCCGCCAAAATCCCAGATGCGGCCATAGTCGCGCACCTTTGATTTCACCCCGCGCGCGGCGATGATGTCCGGCCCCATCCAGTATTTCGAGTTGGTGATCATCACCGGGTGATCCTCGGACTTGCCGGTGATCATCTCTATCTCACCCTGGATCTTGCGCCCGATGTATAGCCCGCGCTTTTTGCCGTCGCGCACGATCTCGACCTTTTCGCGCTCTGCCCCCACGATGTCGCTGACCAGCATGGTGAACAGGCCGGTGGTCCCGCCCGCAGCACCCGAAAAAATCTGCAGAATGCCATTGTAGGCCTTCCCGCTGGCACGTTCGTCCACATAAGCGGCGACTTTCCAACCGCCCTCGCCCATCCGGCCCGGGATCTCGACCATCAGGCCGACATTCAGGCCCGACAGGTCCTCGCCCTCGAAATGCCCCTCATCAATGGCAATTGCCATCCAGGCATAGCAGTGCCCCTCGGTCGGTGGGTGCGCGCCCAGGCTGACCACGCAGGGGCAAAACACGGTGCACGAGCAGTTCAAAAACAGCTCGCCCTTGATCGCCCATTCCGTGGCCCGCATCTGGCGCCGCCCGGGGTTCGGCATGCGGCTGTCGATGCGCTGGCTGATCGGCAGCTTGTCGGAATTGGGACGTCGTTTCAAAGCCATGTCAGCCTCCTGTGAGATACGGATACGCGATCAGCGCGATGCCAGCGGCCGTCAGGATCACACCCATCGGCTTGGTCACATGGTGCCCGATCTGCGGCAGTTTTTCGAGCACCATGAACAACGTCG